>CAZETK010000048.1:0-25520 GCA_964515195.1 uncultured Pseudobdellovibrionaceae bacterium | reverse complement strand
GATCAACTGAACCAGCTAGTGGTAGAAGCCGAAAAAAATGGCCAGTACTCGTTGGCCACAATGAAATACTCAGAGTATGTAGACAAATTGAATGCGGATCTTAAAGGAAAAATTCCTGCTAACACCGTGGTCTATTTTGAAAAGGATCCCAATGCTGAGCGCCTAGAAGTGGGAGCTGTTCCCTATCTTCTGCGTACGGATACGGATTTGGGCGGTGGAGATTTAGACAACGCCTTCGTGAGCTACGATCAGTATGGTCGTCCGGAAGTGGCTTTGAAGTTCAACGCCGCCGGGGCAACGAAGTTTGCCGACCTAACAGGGAACAACGTCAATCGACAGATGGCCATCGTGTTGGACCGGGTTGTTAAGTCAGCCCCCAGCATTCGAGATCGAATTGCCGGTGGCTCAGCAGTTATAACTTTAGGCTCCAGCAACAGAAACGAATCCTTGAAAGAAGCTCAATTGATCTCAGCCGCTTTACGCTCGGGCGCACTTCCAGCCCGACTCGAGCAATTAGAAGAACGACGAGTGGGTCCGTCCTTGGGTGCAGACTCCATTCAAAATGCGCAGATGGGCGCCTACGTCGGTGCTGGCCTCGTTCTACTCTTTTTGATGATCTACTACAAAGCGATGGGAGTTGTGACAGCGGCCTCTATGTGTGTCAACGTTCTCACCCTTGTCGCTTTGTTAGCAGCCTTTGGAGCCACCCTGACTTTGCCAGGGATTGCGGGTATCGCTTTGACGGTGGGATTTGCCGTGGATGCTAGTGTCTTGATTCTTGAGCGGATTAAGGAGGAGTTGGCGCGGGGTTCAAGTTGGCGAACAGCTATCCACGAAGGATATGATAGGGCGATGTCGGCGATTTTGGACTCTAACATCACTGTGGCCGCCGTGGCTTTTGTCCTGTTCTACTTCGGAACAGGACCGGTAAGAGGATTTGCCGTGACATTGCTGTTGGGAATCACGACCACAATTTTTGGAAATGTCTTTGTCAGCAAAGTCATTTCTGACACTTTAATTAATAAACTTGGCATCAAGAAGTTGCCCATCTGAGGATTTGAACAATGAAAACAAAATATGATTTTGGACGTGTTGATTTTGTGGGTAATATCGGATTGTTTGGCGGCATTTCATTGGTTCTTGTTATCGCAGCTTTGATCTACTTAGGGGTCAAAGGCATTAATTATGGAATCGATTTCCGCGGTGGAACAGAAATTCAGGTGAAATTCCAGCAACATGTCGCGATTGATGATTTACGAGAGGCTGTTACCGGCTTGAACTTGGGTGATGTGGGCATTCAAAGTTTCGGTGACGAAAGCGAGTTTGTGATTCGTTTCCAGACTGAAGCTAAGGCCACTGAAAAAGAAACTAATGAGGCGGCCCAGGTTTCTGTGAATCAACTTCGCCAGACTATTGAAACGACTTTTCAAACTCAGGGGCCAGAGCTTCGCAGAGTGGATTCCGTTGGACCTCAAGTTGGAGCTGAACTGAAGCGGAACGGATTTCTAGCTGTATTTTACTGTCTACTTGTGATCACAATTTACGTTGGATTTCGATTTGATTATCAATTTGCACCAGGAGCCGTTTTGTGTTTGTTCCATGATGCCATTATCACTTTGGCAGTTTTCAATCTGGTGGATAAAGAAGTAAACGTTCCTGTGATGGCGGCGATTATGACCCTGATTGGTTTCTCGTTGAATGATACTATTGTCGTGTTTGACCGTATCCGAGAGACCATGGGAATTCACCGTGACCGCGGGTGGAAGTTTATTATCAATAAATCAATCAACGATATGATCGGAAGAACGATTATCACATCAGGCACGGTTTTCACTTCCGCCTTCTGTCTTTATATATTTGCAGAAGGTACCGTGAAGGATATCGCCTTTGCTCTGAGCGTGGGAATTGTCTTCGGTGTGTATTCGTCCATTTACGTCGCTGCTCCCATTATTTATCTGATTGATAGATTCCGTGGTGCGCGCATGGCTTCATTGCCCTAAGGAGTGCCTCTTTTGCGCCAATGGGAAGTCGTTAAAGATGATGTTAACGTCGAGGGGCCAGCCTTTCAAGGTTGGCCTCGTCCGTTACGTGAGCTTCTAGTCCGACGAGGCTTTAAGGACGATGCGGCTTTAGAGAAATTTTTAGCTCATGATTTAAAGGGCCTTAAAGACCCATTTTCTTTAAAAGGGATGGCGGAAGCCTGCGAGCGTATTGGTCAGGCCTTTCGCAAACAAGAAACAGTTTGCATATACGCTGATTTTGATTTGGATGGCACCAGTGGATGCGCCCTATTAAAAAAAGGTTTTGAAGATCTTGGCTTTAAAAACCTAATTCCTTTTCAGCCCAAACGTCTTAAGGATGGATATGGCTTTCATGCTCCTATCGTTGAAGAACTCGCTAAAAATAATGTCAGTTTAATCGTGACCTGTGATGTTGGGATTACAGCCCATAAAGCTGTAGATCGCGCTCGTGAGCTAGGGTTGGATGTGATTATTACAGATCATCATCTGCCTTCGGATGAAATTCCAAATGCTTATGTTGTTGTTAACCCCAATCAACCGGATGATAAATCAGGATTGGGGTATTTAAGTGGTGCCGGTGTTGGCTTTACCTTGATGAGGGCTTTGAAGCGCTACTTCACAGATCATGAAATCGGAACTCCGGATCGGCTCAATTTAACAAGTTTATTGGACTGTTTCACAGTAGCCACTTTAACGGACATGGTGCCTTTGGTGGAAGACAACCGCTCTTTGGTGCAAGTGGGACTTCGCCAGCTGGCGCAGACACAGCGCCCTGGTCTTCGCTCCTTACTTCAAGCTTTGAAACTATCGGGAAAGAAGCTGACCAGTTCAGATGTGGCCATTCGTTTTGCTCCGAAGCTAAACGCCCTATCTCGACTCGAGGGTGAACTTCTGCCTTTGGATGTCTTTTTGATTGAAGACCCCGGGCAGGCTGAGCTTGTGATTTCAAAAGTTTTATCTCAGAATCAAGAGCGTGTTAGCCTTCAGGCCGGGGCCGAAAAAGAAGCTCTTGAACATGCCCAGCTTCAGATTCATCAGTCGTCACTATTTGTATTTTCTGAAAACTTTCATCGAGGCGTGATTGGTTTGATTGCCACAAGTCTATCTCAAAAAACCAATAAACCCTGCTTCGTCGCGAGCCTTGACCCAGAGGAAGGGAAGCTTGTAGGAAGTGCAAGGTTGCCGCAGGATCGTGATAGTTCCCTTGTTGAGGCCCTGCAAAGCGTTTCTGAATGGTTGCTACGCCACGGTGGTCATGCTAAAGCCGCAGGGTTTGAAATGATGGTTGAGGATGTTCCGCAAGTACGTGAAGGACTGCATAATTTTTTTAAGAGCGAAGTTTTAAGGCCTACCCGAATTCAATATCATGCCACTTTAAAATTGGCGGAATTTAACTTTGAAATGATGAACTGGATGGATCGTTTGCAACCATTTGGCGTTGGCTTTGAAATGCCGATATTTTTAATTGAGAAAGCCCGATTGAGTTCAGTTCGTGACTTGCGGGGTGGTCACTTGAAGATTCAGCTGGAGCAAGATGGCTATTCTTGCGAAGGTATTCTTTTTAGTCCCACTGAATCTCAGCGCCAGTGTCTACAGGTCGGTCAGTGTATTGATTTATTGGCTGAAACCCAAGTTCATGAGTGGATGGGCCGCCAATCTCTACAGCTTATGATCGAAGACGTTAGGCCGACCCAATCGGTGCCAGTCTCTGAAGAGCAATCCCTATGAAATCGGTGGTTCTCCTTTCTTCGGGAATTGATTCTACCGTTAATTTTTATGAAGCTCATACAAGGGGCCGAGTCTTACTGGCTTTAACCTTCGACTATGGTCAACGAGCGGCCCCGCGGGAGTTGGCTTGTGCCCATCGATTAGCACAAGACTTAAACATTCCTCATCGTGTGGTTGAGCTCCCGTTCTTCAAGGAATGGGGACGCTCCAGTTTAGTGAACTCAAGCCTTGAACTTCCTCAGGGTGATGAGGTTTCCATCGATGATATGGTGATTTCTCAAGAAACCGCAAAATCAGTTTGGGTGCCCAATCGAAACGGAATCTTTTTGAATATCGCCGCCGGATTTGCGGAATCATTAGGAGCTGAAGTCGTAATCCCAGGATTTAACCTGGAAGAGGCGGCGACCTTTCCTGACAATAGCCAGGCATTCTTACAGGCTTTGACCCAAAGTTTTTCTTACTCCACGGCGAATCAAGTGAAAGTCCAATGTTTTACCACGGGGCTTCGTAAAAGTGAGATCGTTCGCCGCGGTATCGAGCTAAATATCAAATGGGATCAGATATGGCCCTGCTATCAAGCCTTTGAAAAATGGTGCGGCGAGTGTGAGTCCTGCCAGCGAGCAAAACGGGCCTTTGCTGCTAACCAATTAAGTTTTCCACCGAGGACACAGTCATGAAAACTTTATTTTTGTCGCAAGAATTCAAATACGACGGAAGCCAATTAAAACCATTATTCAATTACCTTAATCACAACCTTTTAGGTGATTCCTGCATTTCATGGATTGGCGGTTGTGACATTCCGTTTTCCCATATGGTCGATGGCGAAGATCTTTTGCAAAAAGCAGAAATTCGTGGATCGCGTATGCTTCATTTTATCTTCGAGATTTATGACCGAGAACTCGCGGTCGGCGTGTTTTTACAAAGACTTTTTGCCTCGATTCTTCAAAAGGAAATCGAGACCAAGTCTGGAAAATCGCTTCTGCGAAAGGGAGACGACCTTTACTGGGAAGATAAAAAAATGTCTATCAGTATTGCCACAAAATCCGCCAATTCCGTATTAATGCATTTTGCTTTAAATGTTTCTAATGACGGAACCCCAGTCAAAACTTGCAGCCTTGAGGATTTTCAAATTGACCCTCAAGCTTTGGCGTCACGGTCTCTTCAGCTTATTTCAGATGAATACGAGGACATTATTACAGCCACTCGCAAAGTTCGTACCTTCTAACTTAGGTTGGCGATCGGAAAACGAAGTAGACAGCGCCCACTAGACAAAGGCTAGCCCACAGATAATCCCATTTCAAGGGGTGCTTCAGGTACCACATTGAAAACCCTGCAAAGACCACCATTGTGATCACCTCTTGAATGATCTTAAGCTGCGGAATGGTGAGGGTTGCGGCGCCAATCCGATTAGCCGGAACTTGAAAGCAGTACTCAAAAAACGCGATTCCCCAACTGACCAGAATGACCAAGTAGAGAGCCGAAGTCCGATGGTTTTTGAGGTGGCCATACCAGGCAAAAGTCATAAACAGGTTGGAGATCAGAAGTAGGAGCACTGAAACTGCGGCAGCTTTCATAGTAACCTCTGAAAAGTGTATTTTTAAAAATTGGTGTTTGAATCATTAAAATTTAAAGGTTTTTATAATTGGGGCTCCACATGAGAGTAGGCGTGATTACATAGCAAAGACGCGATTCGTCGGTATTCACTTAATAGATCCAGGTGGATAGAGCTTGTATTTATAGAGTCTCGCATCCCTTTGTTGAGGCGTCCGATATGAGTTTCTCGTAATGTCAGTTCGAGTTTTGCCACCTCTCGCTTTAGCCTGACGGCATCTTTGCAAAGCTCCTTGTTTTGATAGGCGTTTATGCAGAGCGAGGCAGCCTTCACGACGAGGCCGTGCATCGTGCGAATGTCTTGCCAGCCCTCCGGTGAGAACTCCAGTTTAAGGGCCTGCTTTTTGATGGCCAAGGCCGTGACGTTTATATCGATGGCGTCAGCGGCACGCTCTAAATCTGATATAAACATAATCATATTGAGTACGTTTTGTTGTACGCCGGTTTCAGATTTATTGGCCTCATCCAACAAAAACATTTTAATTTCACGGTAAAGAAAGTCGACCTTGTTGTCGCGGTCTTTAACAGATTCCACCAGTGTGGGGTCTGAACTCTCAAAAAGATTCAGTGAGTCAACAATCATGGAATTGACAATATCGGCGGTTCTCATGATCTCCCGTTGAGCGTACGAGGTGGCCAGCGCGGAGTTCCGATAGGTATTTAAATTTAAGTAGTCGGCGCCAAACTCATCTTGAGGGCCCTTTGGAAACATTTTTTCAATTAAGCGGGCTCCCGCCTGAATGAAGGGGAATAGAATAATCGCAGACAAAACATTAAAAATAAGATGTGAGTTGGCGGTCAATCGAGCGGGAGTTGTGTCCATCTGCGAAATCATCCCAATGAAAATGGAAGTAAAGGGGTAAAAGATCAAAACACTGATGGTTTTATAGAAGAAGTGGGCCCAAGCCACTTGTTTGCCAACGTAATTGGATCCAGCCGCTGCAATCAGTGCGGTGGATGTTGTGCCGATATTGGCGCCATAAACCCACAGCATGGCATCTTCAATATTGATGGCGCCAGCTGAAGCCAATGCCATCGCCAGCCCTAATGTGACAGCACTGGAATGGACAATCGCACAGAAGACCATTGAAATCAAAAGCGAGTATCCAGCATTTTCTCGCACATTTTGAAAAAACTCTGTGAGCATTGGGTTCTGAGCGAAATGATGGGAGCTGATACTCATCAGCTTCATGCCAAAAAGTAAAAGAGAAAAACCCATTACGGCCAAAGCGGTGCTTTTCACCCCTAGCTTCTTAGCTTGGAAGTAAAAAACAAAAGCAACGCTGAACATCGGCAAGGCTAAGTGAGAAATATTGAACGAGATCAGCTGTACGGTGAGCGTTGATCCGACAGCCGTCCCGATAATAACACCCATGACCTGTCGAAGGTTAATGACACCTGCCGAACCAAGCCCGACCAACATGGACGTAACAGCTCCTGAGCTTTGTAACACAGTTGTAAGGGAAATCCCAACAACGACAGAAAGAAAGCTGTTATGGGAAATCTTATTCATCAGATGGGTGATTCGCGAGGCCATCAGCTTTTCAAGAGATTTGCTGGCCAGGCCCATGCCGTAATGGAAGAAGGCAATACCTGCGAGTAAAATAACAAAGTAAGAATTCCCAATTTCAATCATAAGATGGTCTCGCAATTTAGATTACCCTTTCTTGGGTCTAAAAGCGAGACTCAAAAGCCATAAGCCTAGGCTTATGCAGAAGGGGATCACGAAACCCCAATATTCAGACCGGAAGTAGAAAGCCGCCGATACCACCGAGCCCCAGGCAAATGAAACAATAATACTAATACGCATGATTGTGGCTTTAAATTCCCGGCGGGCTGAACGGGAGTTCAGCACCGAAGAGGCAAGGCGAACAAGACCGATTCCCAAGTCCGTGGTTAGTCCTGTCAGATGAGTGGTCCGTACGACTGCGCCGTAAGCCGAAATGACCGTTGCGTTCTGAAGTCCGCTGGCTAAGCATAGTAAAATGAGCAAACTGTAATCCTGCCCAAACGCCAATGGAGCACCAAATTCGCCAAAAAACCCCACCACTCCTAATATCAAAACTAAACCGGTCACAAGCGTTAACAGACCAAAAGTGATATGGTAAAGAGGCTGTTTTTCTTGTTGAATGCGTTGATCAATAAAAATCGAAGCGATCATCGATCCCAATAAGAAAAAAGCGGGTACGGACAAAAAACCAATGGCCTGAGTGTACCGCCCTCGGGCCACTTCTGTCCCAAACATGGTGGAAAATCCGGTGACATGGCTGACAAATCGATGGCATGCTAAGAATCCGCCAGCATTCAATGTGCCGGCTTGAAAGGCGAGGACGTTCCAGAGGAAGACGTTTTCTTTTGTTGTACTGTTGCTCGAGTTTTCCGAATTTACGTTGTCAATTTTCACAATAGCCTCACTCTAACGAATGGATGATGAAATGACGAGTCTAGAAGCCCTTAGTCGGAGACGTGAGGTTGTAGCGGCTCTTTTAGTGAATGACTCCCGAATCCTTGTGGCTAAGCGAAAAGCCAGTGACTCCCACCCTTCCGTTTGGGAGTTTCCAGGTGGAAAGGTAGAACAAGGGGAAAGTCCGGCGGAAGCTTTAAAAAGGGAAATCAAAGAAGAACTGGGAATGGATATTCAAGTTTTAGAACGGATTGAGTCTCGTGACTATGTCACTCCGCGAGGCCAACCGATTCGGCTTAGTCTTTACGCAACTCAGGCCCTTTCATCAGAATTCAGTTTGAATGAACACGAGGAAGCCCGGTGGGTCCAGTTTCATGAACTCCAGCAAGTTGAATTTTTACCGGGAAATCAGCAGTTTTTGCCTGCAATTGAGAAGTGGTGGAAAGAAAGTCAGTAGACCAGCGCCTCTGCAATTGTCATAATGATGGAAGGATGGATGTTTTCCTGTTTCCACTTGTGAATATATGTCTGTTTCCCGGGACCACAAAGCCCTTGAACATTTTTGAACCAAGGTATTTGCAAATGGTTCGGGATTCCATTTCTTCAGGAACGCCGATTGCCTTAGGCTTTATTGAAAGCATCGAAAGCGTCAAGCCCCATAAACCCGGTGAAAAGCTATCTTACGTCCGTGAAGTGGCGGGATTTGGCACACCTACCATTGTCCAGGAGAGGCTTAACGGTACACTCCTGATTTTCATCGAAGCTCAGGGGAAATTGAAACTGGGAGAACTGAGACCAACGAATACCCCCTACCTGGTTGTTGAAGGTCAGGTCATCGAAGAGACCACTGATCTGTCCGAGGAAAGCCGCAGTCATGTCAGTTTATTAAGTCAAATTTTAGCCCGGTGGGTTCACCACCATATCTCCGACACTGAACAGCGAAACTTTTTTTTAGCCAGCTTAAAAGGACCGCAAGAAATTGTGGGCGCGTTTTCAAGCTATCTTGTCAAGGATTATGATCTGCAACAGATGCTTCTCGAGATGGATAACCTTGACGCTAAAATCGATGCCCTTTACCGACTTGTGGAAAGTCGGCAGATTATCACGTAGCCACAAATCATAATCCATAAGATTTGCGCCAAAGTTAAATGGACAAGTTTCATCCAAATGGGGCTTAAAAACATTAAGGTTAGAGTGCCAAATAAAAGAGCTGTCACCAAGACTCCACAAACGCGAAGTGCCCACTTTTTAACAGTTGGGTCTGAGTATGATTCTGATTTCTGATAGAAAAACCAAACCATTCCCATCCCCAATAGAAGTGCAAGAAAGGGGTGAACAATTCGTAATCGTAAAACCCAGGGGGCTGATAAATCAAAGTCCTTCATCAAACCATCTGCCAATGTTAAAGACGGAAAAAGGGTGTTCGCAAGGGCTGCCCATGCTCCTGTAGCCGGTATGAGGATAAAAACAATCCATACCCTATGGTGGGTGAATAGCTTTTTCCACGAGAACTGAAGCCCTGGGAAACGAGAAAAAAGCGCCCAGGTTACGCTCGAACCTACAAGTAAGAGGCTGTTAATTTGATGAAAAGTCATAACCACAAGGCGATAGATCGTAGCGTTCTCGCCCACGAGTCCTCTTAAAACCAGAGCCGCTCCAAGACCCGCCTCGAAGATCATTAAGATAAAGGTGATCAGGGAAATCTGCCTTTGAGCTGACCTTTTTGGAAAGAGTCGATAGGTCCAGATCATGAGAATCGCAACAAAGACACCATATAAACCTGAAGTTAAGCGGTGCAGGTATTCAATCCATGTTTTTTGACTGCCATTTTGCGGAATAAACAAACCTTCGCACAGAGGCCAATGATCTCCGCATCCGTCGCCCGAATGAGAGATGCGCACCCAAGCCCCCCAAATGATGACAAGCACTGTGTAGCCCACGAGGGCCCAGAGCATACGGTGAAGCAGGGGGTGATATTTCGAATTAGGGGTGGTCACTGGCTTGTGATACAGAGAAAGCGGGGGTCTTTTCAAGGTATTTCATTAAAATCGGCCGGGCTTCAAAATGAGCCCCTAAAACAGAAAGAAAAACAAAAACTCCCGAGGTTTTTCGATCCAAAAACACGATTTCTCGGGGCGGAGTTCGAAGTGGAAACTCTTTCAGGATTTGGATGCCAAGCTCTGTAATGCGCCGAGGGAGATCGCTGGTCTTCCAATTATATGGCCCTGGATGGAAGGGCTCGACGGTTTCATAACAAAAACGTTTGAAAAGTTCGATAAGTTGAGGATCATCGTTTTCTTTCAGGAACCCTAATTGCAAAGAGGCTCTTTCAAATTCATTGGTTTTTTCAAGAGCACCCCGAATCATGGCCCAGTAACTTTTTAGAAATTCTTCTGAAAACGTGCGCGTAGCCCCAAAGTCAAAAAGTACAATCTGATCATGTCCGGCTGGGTCCATGCGAAGACGATAGTTTCCCAGGTGCGGGTCCGTCTGAATCAGGCGCCACTCAAAAAGTTCTTTAAAATAGAGATCCAGAAAATTGGAAGCCAAGCGGTTTCGGCGTTCTATACTGAGAGATTGGACAAGCGGGTCATCGGCCTTAAGGCCGCGCTCGAAACTCATGGCGATAATTTTGTCAGAGCAATACCGAGAGTGGACTTTGGGAATAATATAGCGGGAATCGCCAGCCAAGGACCGACGGTAATCTTCCATGAGCTCCACTTCTCGTCGGTAGTCGGTTTCCTGAACTAACATTTCGCGCATTTCAGCGAAGATGGCATCGACAGAGCTTTCATGAGGAAGAATTTTTAAGACAGAAATAAAGCTTTTCAAAGCTTTTAAGTCGCTGTCAATGGCTTGTTCCACGCCCGGATATTGAATTTTAAGTACTATAGTTTCTGCCGTGTTTTTAATTCTTGCGCGGTGAACCTGCCCCAGAGAGGCTCCTGCCAGAGCCTCTTTTTCGATTTCCAGTTCCTCTAAAATTTCAGGAGAAAGCTGGGTCTTTAAAATTTGTTCGATGCGATCCCAATGGACGGGCGGGCTATCGTTTTGAAGAGTTTTGAGGATCTTATTGATTTCGGGTGGGAAGAAGTACTCGCCATAGACAGAAAGCATTTGGCCAGCTTTCATAAGAGAGCCCTTAAGTTCTCCCACCTCATTGGAAAAAATGCGGGCTTGGGATTTTAAGAACTCCTGCCAGGACTCTTGCTTTTGATTTTGGCTCTTTAAAATTCCAGTGACTTTCCGAGCAGCAAGACCGGCGCCAGCGCCAGCGGTCATCTTGGCCAACGAGAACCCACGGGAAAAAATTCCTGTTTTGATTTTCTGAAGTGTACGAGGCTTCTTAGGTTGAGCCATGATGCCTGCAACTATACGCTCGAAAAAGCTCCCAGGTCCAGAGAGTTGCGAAGTTCTAGATACAAATTCGGTCAAGATGAGTTCAGAAGTCAATTACGATAGGATATTTCTTCATATTTGCCAGGTTTCCTCATTTACAATGAGTCAATTTGTTGGCCTCTACGCCAAAGCTTAAGTCCAGTCCCACCCAAAAACTCCAAGGACATTTTGCTGAACTCCGGTATTCTCATTCTATGACATTACCCTTGGTTGTAGAAATCGCGGGGCGGGATCGCCTCGAAGTGACTTCCCTGGAACCCTTCAAAATGAAAATTATCGGTTGCGAACTGATGTGGTCGACATTGCAAGACATGAAGACCCAATATGGACCAGACATTACGAGCTGGCCCCTTCCCGAGGGTACTGATCATGTCAGTCTTTTGTTGAAAGAGCTAATTTTAAAACTCCATGGGAAGTGGGAGCATCCTTATCCTCATGCGGAGGTTTGTCACTGCCGGAACGTGCCGCTGACAACGGTGGAGGAGGCGATCTTTGCGGGGGCCCACACGCCGGAAATGGTCAGCCGTTGGACTTCTGCTAGCACGGCCTGTGGAACATGTCGTTCAGATGTCATTAAGATTTTAGAATTTCGATTAGGCTCGCCCAAGACATAAAGCCTATAACTCTCCTTCGACATGATTTATCATCGTGCGGCTGGCGCGGGGAGCTTATCGACGAAGCCTACGATAGGTTTTTAAAGATGCTTATCAACCCACTCATCTAAGGTTGAACGCAGTTTATCGAAACTCGAGTTTTCCAAAGTGGCCCCTGCCGAGTAGAGGTGTCCACCACCGCCCCAAATTTCCGCTAAAGATAAAACCTCATGACGACCCTTGGATCGGATGCTCACTTTGATACGGCGTTTGGCGTCTTCACGCATTAAGATCGCCAGTTCCACATTTCGAACGTTCATCATCATGTCGACGACGTCCCGTGAAGTTTCTGGGTCGACACCATACTTTTGAAAGTCCTCATAGGCTAGTGAGAGATAGGCTACTTGATTATTGCGAAGGTATTCAATTTTGGAAAGAGCTTGCGCTAAAAACTTAAGCTTCTCGGGAGTGTGCTCGCCAAACAAACGGCGGTGGATCTCAGTTGGGTCAAAATCGTGCTCCATCAACTCGGCAGCGATCTCGTGGGATCTCGGGGACTTTCGGATAAATCGAAACAATTGGGTATCAAAAACGATGCTGGTGTAAAGACATTCAGCCACAGCGGCATTCAAGGGAATTTTCAAAGACTTGATCAACTCAAAGGTCATCTCTCCCGTGCTGGCCGCCTGGGTGTTGATATAAGAGTTATGGCCGGGGTGAGGGCCCTTTTCCAAAACCGGGTGGTGATCGATAAAAACAACTTGGCCCTTTTGTTGAGCCCAGGAAAAGAGGGGCTCGATTCTACGAGCGTCAATGGTGTCAAAGGCAATTAGAAGGTCTGAGTGGGGGCGCGGTTTTTGGGGGTCAAAGACCACGATCTTTTCGAATCCCGGTAGAAAAGTGTATTTTCGAGGGACTTCGTCCACAGTCAGGATCTTGGCTTTTAACCCGAGGGCTAAAAGCGCGTGATAAAAAGCTAGCATAGCGCCCAGGCCGTCCCCGTCACACTCGCGATGGGTGGTGACGTTGATCGAACCCGCTTTTTTAAGCAATTGTAGCAATTGATCCAATGGCACTCCTAAGCAGCAGGAGTTATTTTAGCCTTGGATTTGCGGCTTGGCACCGTGCGAAGATATAAGCACGACTTTAGGGCAACTAATGCGTGGCGGTATTGCGTCAATAAGGCTTTCCTGATAACCAGTTATGCCTTCTTATAAAGACTTTAGAGGTGCTAGATGTCGTCTGAAAAGTTGCCTATGACCGTACGTGGTAAAGCCCTGTTGGAAGCTGAGCTCAAGCGGCTTATCCAAGAGGAACGTCCCGCTGTGATTCGTGCCATTGAAGAGGCTCGTGCGCAAGGGGACATCAGCGAAAATGCAGAATACGATGCGGCCAAGGACCGCCAGTCCTTGATCGAAGGTCGTATCGGGGAAATCCAAGGCAAATTGGCAATGGCCGAGGTCGTGGATCCCAGTACCTTGAAGTCGGAAACCATCGTATTCGGAGCCAATGTCACTCTTGTAGATGTTGAGTCAGAAGAAAGGTCCAGCTACCGAATCGTAGGAGTGGATGAGGCCGATGTTAAGAAAGGACTCATTTCTATTTTGTCGCCCATGGCTCGTGCCTTAATTGGCAAGCGCTCTGGTGACGTGGTTGTTGTGCAAAGCCCGAAAGGTGATCGCGAGTACGAAATCATTTCGTTTGAATTTAAGTAATCCATGAAGCGAATTCCCCGAGGTAAAGCTCCCAAAGAAAGTCTTGTTACGGATCAACCCGGTCGCAAGATTGTCTTTATGGGAATTCTTGCCTCGGTCACTTTGGGATTTTTCGTTCGCGCCGTCACCCATCCAAATTTTATCAACTCAGAACTTGAAGCCGCGGTGGCCAATGTTCATCACTCCACTCAAATCAGCTGGAGCCAGGCCTCTATTTCTTTAAGAAATGGGTTGTTGCCGCGATTGTCCGTTCTGGTGAGTGACGTGAAGATTATCTCTCAAGAGAAGTGCTGGGGTGAGCCGATTCTGTATGCCCATGAGGTGGAGCTCCCTTTTTCATTCGTAAGTTTTTTTGAAAGAGGCGAACCCCTGAAAAAAATTATTGTTCGAGATTCCTTTCTCGAGATTAAATCGAGATTTCAATGTGCGGAAAAAGTAAAGCCGACGACGGTAGAAGCAGCTCCCCGAAAAGGGGCGATTCGTCTGAGGGCCGCCAGCGAAACAGTCCGTCCTCCCCCCTTGGTTTTGCAGGAATTTAGTTTTCAAAAATTAAAGTTACGCCAGCCCAATTGGATTTTCCCAGACTGGGAACTTCGAAGCCTTTATGTGAACATTGAAGAAAACTCACCCTGGTATATCGAAGCGAACGCAGATTTGTTTATTCCAGAAACTGAAGGCGTCGAGTCCCGGGCCCAATTGAATGTTGTTTATAAGGAATTCCCGTCGCAACTTCTGGAAGCGTCATTGCGAGGACGTTGGCGTGAAGGTAATTTTCGTGTCCGCGGCAATTGGCAAGGACCCGAAGTCGGCTGGAGTTTTAATTCGCAATTTAATTACTTTCCCTTTCAGTTTTTGAAAAGTTTAGCTCTTAAAACGAATACTCCTTGGAACTGGCCTGATAAGCCGATGTGGTTTTCTTTCGACAGCCAAACCTTAGAGCCCTTTTCAAAATGGCAAGATTCAAAGCATTTAGTGCGAGGTCTCAAGATTGAAGGAGACTTGGGAGAATTATCCATCCCGGATCTTCAGATTCAGTCTTGGCAGCCTTTTAGGGTGGCGCCCTTTGTATTTGCGCTGTCAAATGCGGATGCCTCGTCGGTTCTGCACTCGACAGCATTGCCGATACCGGGACTGCAGTCATTGGGAATCTTGTCAGGGCAAGGGCAGTGGTTGAAAGAAAACGAATTTCGCTTTCAAGGACAGATACAAGGCCCTCAGGTCAATATTAAACGTAACGACAAAACTCTTACACATCAAATTGCACAGGCCAAGGTTCTTGCAAGCCTCGTAAGGGGACAGTGGAAGATCGAACTTAACGAGTGGGATATCAGCAAAGGCTCAGGCCCTGCTATGTTACGGGTCGAGGGACCACAAAATCTAAAATCAGGTCATTTGAGTTGGTCGTCGCAAGATCTTGTTATCCCAGCTACTATTTTGCAGTTTTATAATATCGTATCTTTAGAGGAAAAATGGGACTGGCGCCTTCACTATAATTGGAAGCAAGATGGATCTTCCGACTTCACCAGCGTACTTTCCGTGCCACAGCTTCGGACCTCATGGATAAGTCTCGAGCGCCCAATCTTAACGGTAAAAAGGCAAGAATTACAAAGATCCTTCCAGCTCACCTCTGCACAAACACGTATCAATGCACCTCTTGATTTTTTCCCGGAAGAGCTTCAATCCCGGAACTATCCCTTGCGGTTTGGTCGATCCCAGTTCCAATGGCGAGAAAACTCTCAAGGCAAGGGACAGTGGAATCTGACTTCAGCCCGGGCGAAATCAAAGGGTGAAACCGTGGCCTCCAGCGGAGCCTTGCAAGGGACATTGAGTTTGGAAAATCTTAGCTTTCGCGTAACCGGAACTTATATCAATCCTGTTTTGAGGACCAATAGCCGCTAAGCTGCAAAGGTTTTCTTGAATTTTCATTGGCGAGAATCTTCATAGTGCCTTGATAGAAAAACAGTCTAAAGCGCAGTAGGGTCAACGAGTTCTAAAGAGCCTTCTTCCTGATCAGGAGATTCGATACGGGTTGGGGGAACCGATGACATAGGAACTTTGTTTGATGGAGCGGCGGGTTTCATCACAACCATCATTTCGTCTGGAGTTTGGCTTTTGGCTGGCAAGGATTTTACCGGAGCAGGCTGACTTTGACGCTGAAGTTGGGGATTAGTCGAAGCAGAAGGGGCAGGTGCCGCAGAAGAAGTTGTCGGAACAGGTGCAGAGTTGATAGCAGGCGCAGCAGGCAGAGGTGCGGCTTTGCTTTTGAGTTCTTGAAGTTGAGCTTCATATTGTTTTTTAATTTCAGTCAACTTTTGTTGATATTCACGTCGGATTTGATCCAATCGCGCCGCTTTTGCCGTGGCGACACAAGCCTGGTAAGACTTCAATGCGATTTCTTTGGCCTCCGCTCGGCACTGAACGTCCATAGATGACATATCCTGGGCTTGAAGAGACAGGGCAAATAACAAAACTGGAATGGCAATTGATCTCATGAGTCCTCCCACGCGTGAAAAATCGAATTGGATTTTAACAGAGAAGGGGGACGCATCTCGAGAGTAGGCTCAGGCTTTTGTAATCAAAACAAAAATGTTAAAAAGTTTGTCACTTCATTTTCTTCAGTAGGAGCGTTAATCGAAGCCGGAGACGGCTCACGCTCTTCCGGAAGAAGTTCGGGATTAGGATCAGGCAGGTAATCCGGCATCGGAAGTGGAATCGGAGACGAGTTGCTGTCATCAGAAGAGTCATCTTCGGATGTTGGATCAGAATTAGGAGTTGCCGTGCTGTCTGGGCTTTCTGGAGAGGCAGTGAGCTTCCAAATCTGCCCCCCATCAGTTGCAATAAATAGGTCCCCGTTTAAGCTCTGCGTGAACGATCGCACACGCTCTTTGGGAAGATGGGCTCGCTCTACTTGTAACACTTCGCCATTAGGATCAATCATCAAGACGTCGACTCTTTGAGAAGCCATCACTCCTACCAACAAGGCTCCCTCCCAATTTTGCCACTGCGAGCCCTTTAAAAAATAGCACGGTCCTACTCCTTGGGAGTCATCCCATGTATAAATAGGCTTTAAAGCATTCGGAAATTTTTCGAAATCTGTCATCGAGGTCAGACGCCCATCAGGCCTGTTAGAGATGTAACCACAGTAGTTATCTTCACATTGAACACCTTCGGCAGGTGTGGGATCCCACCCCCCATTGCCACCTGGTACCAAAGCGGTCACTTCATCACTATGATTGGGCCCATGTTCGCAGGCATAGGGTTGTCCTGTTGAGGGATGAAAGGCAAGTCCTTGAACGTTTCGATGGCCATAGGTGAAAATACGCGCATCACCACCTGAAGGGGTTTGGTTTCCAGGCGCGGGTGACCCATCACGATTGACCCGTAAGACTTTGCCCCCCATGCGATTCAAGTTTTGTGGAATATCACCATTGTGGTTATCACCGGTCGTAATAAAAAGATATCCATCGGGCCCGAAGCGAAGACGGCCTCCGCTGTGCTGGCCGGCGGGGCCCCAATTGTTAGCTCGATTTTTAAAGGCCAGATCATCAACAATATCCAATCGATTTGATACAGAGTTAAAGTCCTCACTGACAGTCAATCGAACAATACGATTAGATGTGAGGTCGCCAAGGGTGGACGACATAAAAACATATATAAAGCGGTTGCTGGCAAACTGAGGGTCCAACGCAACCCCCATCATTCCGCTCTGCCCCTCACAAATCAAATCACCTGCGACTAAATGTGAGCCCGCTGTTCCAAAAAGGCGGACAATTTTTTCGTCCCGCTTGCGAACGGAAAGGCCTCGGCATTTTTCTGTAAAGAAAAGTGTTCCATCGGGTGCAAAAACGAGATCCCAGGGTTGGTTCAAACCCGTCATAAAAACACTTCTGGCAAATCGTGGGGTTGCTTTTCGTGATGCCTCTTGAGAAGGCACATTGGGGTTAGAATCGTTGTCATCATCGCTGCACCCCAAAATAAAAAGTGCGATAAGTGCAAATCCAGACAGCAAAAGAACAAGGAATCTTTTGAAATTCACAACGGACCTCCCAGGATAAAAGGGATGCCTTAAGCTTACTGTCTCCTGAGAGACTTTTAAAAAGCCCTGGAGAATTTTGTCAAAAATGAAACTTGATAGCCCGCTCGCTTCTGCCGAGACGCAAGACTTTCCTTGGGTTACTGTAGTACGTCAGTGAATATGAAAAATGAATTTTAGGGTTGAGAGCGAAAACTGAGAGAGTGCCCCATGTCCTTGACTAACGGCGAATGCTTTTGGGATCAACGGCGCTTTGCAAGCCATCTCCCATGAAGTTAAAGCTCACCACTGTTAGGAAAATCATAAGGCCTGGCAGGATGGTCAACCAAACGTTTTTATAGATCACTTCTTGGGCGTTGTTCAGCATATTACCCCAGCTAGCCATAGGTGGCATAATTCCCAAACCTAAAAAGGATAGAGCGGCTTCAAAAATAATACTGGTGCCGACTCCCAAAGTCAGAGCCACCAACATGGGACCAATCACATTGGGAAAAAGATGCCGGAAAATAATAGTCCGATCCGTGCAACCAACAGTCCGCGCCGCTAGAATAAACTCACGTTCTTTCAATGACAAAATACTACCTCGAACAAGGCGTGCCACTGTCATCCAAGAGAACAAGCACAGAATAACAACCATCTTCAATACACTTTCGTATCCTGATCCCACATATTGGTTGAAGAAAGGAATTTTCTGCATATCCACGGCTGCGATCACGATCATCACCGGGATTAAAGGTAAGGATAATAGGGCATCTGTTACTCGCATTAAAAGGGAGTCAATCCAGCCGCCATAAAAACCAGCCAAGCTTCCAATAAGAAGACCGATCAAAGCCGCAGCGAAAGTGGATAAAACTCCAACGCCGATGGATACGCGTGCGCCATATACCAAGCGGATAAAAACGTCGCGGCCCACTTCATCTGTTCCGAAAATATGATAAAGCTCGAAATCATCAAGCATACGCTTTAACGAAGTGGGAATGTCTGAAAGCTCTGCTAAAATGGGTTTCATTTCTTTTTTGGGCATAAGAGCCAATTCATAGAGCGCATCCTCAGCCGAAACGGAGATTAAATTTTTTGATATAATTTCGTTTTGAAGCCGTTGCGCTTGTTCAGGATGATCCTGAATCCAGCGCTCCATCGCAATCTCCTTATCAGAGGAACCAGCTTCTGATGTTGAAAAAGGAGGTAAAAAGCGGCCTGCTACGTTCTGGCGGTGGGGGTGAAGACCTGTCGACCATGAAATTAAGTCAGCACTTAAAGCTATAACGATAAAGAAAGCAATGATGGCTGTACCGATCACGGCCATCTTGTGCTCAGCAAACTGTGTGACCACGATTTTCCAAAGCGGCTGGGCTTGCTCCATTTTTTCAATTTGGCTTTTTAATTGTGCGCTATTTTCCGCCATTTTTTTAAAACCCCATTTTAATCAAGAATAGGAAATTCGAGGATCCACAAATCCATAAGCGATGTCCGACCATACTTACAGAGATGACAAATGAAACCATCGCCACGTTAAAGTCATTGGCCATAATTGAGTCGTAAACCAGTTTTCCCACGCCTTGGTAAGCAAAAACCGTCTCGGTTAAAAGAGCGCCTGAAAAGATCGTCGAAAGACTTAAGGCCACCACTGTGATGATGGGGATCAAAGCGTTCCGGAAGGCGTGCTTCCAAATAACTTTATGAAAGCTAAGGCCCTTTGCTTTTGCGGTACGAATGTAGTCCATTCGTAAAACTTCCAACATGGCGCCACGTCCATAACGAACAAAGCTTCCGATTTGCTGAAGACTAAGGGACAAAATCGGCAGGATCAGATAGTAAAGTCGATCTGTAAAGCCGGCCCATCCTGAATTGTCCACACCTATCGATTCAGTTCCACCCGCAGGAAACAGTCCGAATTGAACGGCAAAGACAATGATTAACAAAAGTGCCAACAGGAAGGACGGCATGGAAATGCCGCCAAAAGCCAACATATTGATGGCCGAATCCAGTCGTCCTCCTGGATTCAGAGCTGTATACACGCCTATGGGAAGAGCAATCAAAAGCGAAACCAAAAGGGCGCTCATGGACAACACAAAAGTGTTCATAAGTCGGGGCCCAATCAGATCGCTAACGGGAACTCGATAGGTTCGGCTATGGCCCAAGTCTCCCTGAGATATCTGTTGAACCCACGACAGGTACCGTTTGTAGGCTGGCTGATCGAGCCCGTAAAGTTCGCGAAGGCGGGCCACGTCTTCAGACGTGATCCTAGGGTTGGAGGCGATCATCATCTCGACAGGATCACCTGGCATCAAAGTCATAATATAGAAGCACAGGTAGGAAAGTATCACCACCACAACCAGAGTTTGAATCAGACGTCTTAAGATATAGATAGCCAAAGTGAAGTCCCGCCTTTATTAAAATGTCCATTTCTCGATTTCGTTTGTTTCCGAGAATTGGTGTCCCGTAGGGACATAGTTTTTCAATGTCGGAGGCACAACTGATACATCAGATCGATAGAACAAAGGAATAACGGGAACTTCATCCACGTATTCTTTGACAATCGATAGAACCAATTGCTTGCGTTTGTTGGAGTCAAATTCCAAATCCAATGAGTCGCAGGCTGCGTCTACAACTTTATTCACCCAACCTGGATAGTTTTGTCCGCTCCATCCGTTCTTTTGGGTCGGGATGTTCTTAGAAGTTACATTAGATTTAGGACTGTTTTCAGGTGAACTCACCCAAGCGTACATGGCCAGACCATCATATTTTCGTTTTTTTGTGGTCTCTGAAAAATAGACACGTGCTGGTTCGTTTTTAATATTCACATCAATGCCCGCTTGCTTCCATTGTTCTTGTAAATAAACTTGAACCAGCTCGCGGCTTTTGTTTCCAGCCGTTGTCATGAAAGTCAAACTTAAGCGTTTGCCATCTTTAACGCGGATCCCATCTGGACCGGGCTTCCATCCTGCTTCGTCCAACAGCTTTTGCGCTTGTCGACGGGAATAACGATAGTTTTTAATTTCACTTGGATTGGGATACCAAGGGTCTTTAGGAGAAACAAAGTGTTCAGCTACTTGTTGTTTGCCTTCAAAAAGTGCGTTGACCATTTCTTCGCGGTTCGCAGCATAGACCAAAGCTTGTCGAACTCTTTGATCTTTAAGAATGGGATTATCCAAATTGAGGTCGATATGCTCATAAGTGATGCTAGGAGTGAAGATTACATTGTAGGGAAGGCTTTCAGACTTCACTTTTTTCTCGAGGCCCAGAGCTTGATCCATGGCCAGCAATCCCAAGGTGCCGATCATATCAATCTGACCAGAGCGCAGATTGGCCTCAAGAGTTCCCGTGTTAGGAATAAGCTTAACGATGATCTTTTGAATTTTGGGGGTTTCTCCTCCCCACTGAGGGTTGGGGACCAAAGTCACATGATTCCCCAGTTTCACTTCTGAAATTACATAGGGGCCGTTGTAAAGACCGGGTGTTGTGGGAGCCTTAACATAGAGAGAATTCTTTTCGTAACCTTCTTTGTTGGCGCCATGCTTTTTAAAGATAGGGCCTTCGATATGCTTTGGTAGTGGAAAAAAGCGGCCTAGGGCATAGAAGTCCCATCGGGCTTTATCATAAGTGAAGGTGCACTTTTGGGGAGTTTTAGGGTCCCATTCAATTTTTTCAACTTGCGTATAGGTTTCTTTTTCACCCACGCTGACATTTGGAGACGCGGCCACTTCGCGGCCAAAGGCAAAATCTTCACAGACCACAGGTTTTCCGTCGCCCCACTTAGCGTCCGAGCGAATTTCCCAGTTGGCGATCACTCGCTTTTTTCCGTTTGTGGTGACAACTTTTGCGGTACCTTTTTCGATAGAGGGAATTTCTTTTGCCAACTGCGGAACCCATTTGGAGTTGGCATCCATCGTGACCAAAGCTCGTCCTGCCATAGCGTAAATGTAGCTGGTGGCTGACATCGTCATGATAATTGGGTTCAAGTTTTCGAATTCCTGGCTGATCCCGATTTTCAACTCTTTGTTAGAGCCTGCGCTCCAAGCAGTTTGGGCCAAAATCAGAGAAAGGGCGAGACACGCACGTAACATAATCACTCCTTGTCGAGGATAACTTGTCGTTCAGTGGTCATTTTCGAATCATAAGCGGCATCGCTATAAAGAAAGCAAGCCCGCTGATGACGGGTGCCTGTTAAGAGAGGCACTTTCTGTGAACATACATCCATGCGTTCTGCACAGCGAGGGTGAAAGGCGCAACCCGATGGAGGGTTGAGCGGACTGGGAACCTCACCAGTTAAAGACCGTTTTATGGTCTTCTTTCCCGCTCCCACTTGAGGAATGGCTTGCAGTAAAGCCTTTGTGTAAGGATGTTGCGGGTTTTTAAAAAGATCATCCCGATCTGCCAGCTCGACAATGCGGCCCAGATACATCACAGCCACACGGTTGCAGAAATACTCAATGACGGAAAGATCATGAGATATAAAGAGATAAGTTAAATTCATCTGCTCTTGCAGATCTTTAAGTAGATTCAGGATCTGGGCCTGAATCGACACATCCAGGGCGCTGACAGGTTCGTCGCAGATTACAAGCTCTGGCTTTAAGGTCAAGGCGCGGGCAATGCTGATGCGTTGACGTTGTCCCCCGGAAAACTCGTGGGGGTAGCGATTTACATGGCTGGCTTTTAAACCGACAGTGTCGAGCAGTTCTAAAACTTGTTTTTTTCGTTCTTTAAGAGTTCCAATTCCGTGCACATCCAAAGGTTGCTGAAGAATTTGGCCCACTGTCATGCGGGGATCCAAGGATGCATAAGGGTCCTGAAAAATCATCTGGATGTTTTTTCGATGGGATCGTAGAGAAGAGCCTGACAGAGAAAGGAAATCCTGATTTTTAAAACCGATTTTTCCGGTGGTAGGCTCGTAGAGTCGAATCAATGTGCGACCCAAGGTGGACTTGCCACATCCGGACTCGCCGACAAGCCCTAAAGTTTCTCCGCGATAAATCTCAAGATCGACATCTTGAACCGCCTTCACAAACCCCGCAGTACGCTTAAAAAAACCTTTTTTAACAGGAAAAAACTTTGAAAGTCCCTGCGCGCTCATCAAGACATCGCTCATGCGCGCACCTCTTTTGATTCAGATAGGGGATGAAAACAGGCCACAACATGATTGTCATCCACCTGTTTAACAGGAGGCACTTGATCCCAGCACTCTGGGCTTACCCGTGGACAACGATTTGCAAAGGGGCATCCCTTCGGAAACTGGTGAGGGGCTGGTACTGAGCCTTCAATTGTTGTTAAACGATGGGGGCGGTTTCCAAGGTGGGGGCGAGAGGCCATTAAAGCCGCAGTGTAGGGATGCTGAGGGTTTCGGAATAATTCTTGTGTAGGGGCGCTCTCGCACAGCTGGCCTCCATACATGACAAGAACTCGATCTGAGATCTCGGAAATGACTCCAAGATCGTGCGTGATGAATTGAACGGCCATATTAAGTTGCTTTTGCAAATTCTGAATGAGTTCCAGAATTTGCGCTTGAATCGTCACATCCAGGGCCGTCGTGGGCTCATCCGCGATCAAAAGTTGAGGGCGGCAAGAAAGGGCCATGGCAATCATCGCTCTTTGGCGCATCCCCCCTGACAGCTGGTGGGGATAGTTGTTGTATCGCTCTTCCGGCGAAGGAATGCCGACGAGGCCTAACATCTCGATAGAGCGTTTCTTGGCATCCTGAGCCGACACTTTTTCATGTCGTAAAATTTGCTCGTCGATTTGCTGACCCACTGTCAATACGGGATTCAAAGCCGTCATTGGCTCTTGAAAGATCATGGCGATTTTTGAGCCTCGCAAGTCTTCCATTTTATGTTCAGATAAAGTGAGAAGATCTTGCCCTTCGAATTGAATTTGGCCTCCGGTAATTCGGCCTGGTTTTTCAATCAAGCGCATGACCGCTAATGAGGTCACGGATTTTCCGCATCCGGATTCCCCAACGATGCCCAGAGTTTCGCCCGGATATATGGCGTACGACAGGCCGCGAACGGCCTTGAAAGGTCCGGACTTCAAAAAGAAGGTTGTTTCAAGTCCATTGACTTTTAGAGTAGGAACTCGATCTGACACGCTAAGCCTGCTGTACCTTTCTCAAATTTTGAATTTCGCTTAACAAGGAAATTTCAAAATTGAGTTCTTTGCATAACCAATTCAAAGAGATGTGGGCAGCAAAGATGCGAGGCGTTATTATTGAATTCGGTCCCAGGGGTGTAAGTTTGTGATACTTGCTTGGTTTTTTAACCACACTGACATCGGCCCCATAATTTTCTCTTGGAGGCTTTTCTTTTTTTCAGTCTTCACAGTAATGACTTGATGGGTTTCCAATTTTGAGAAGAGCAGATCCTGACTGGTCTGGATTTCATCTATCAGGCCTAATCCCAGCGCCTGGGTGCCATACCAGTATTCACCTGTGGCCACCTTGGCCAGATCCAACTGCGGTCGGTACTCTTTAACGTGGTTCTTAAAAAGATCGTGGGTTCCCTGCATCATCTCTAGAAATTTTTGTTCCTTTTGCGGGGTTATTTCTCCAAGAATCGAAACGGTGGTTTTGTATTCGCCGGCCGTGTACTCTTTGAAATCCACATCATGCTTTTTAAGAATTTTATGAAAATTCGGCACTTGAGAGAGAACTCCGATGGACCCAACGATGGCAAATGGGGCGGCATAGATTTTATGAGCCACGCAAGACATCATATAGCCACCGCTGGCTCCGACCTGATCAATACAGGCCGAAAGGTTCAGTCCCTTCTTGCGCAGGCGCAAAAGTTCGGCCGCTGCCAATCCGTAACCATGAACAACTCCCCCCGGGCTTTCCACAAGGACGACGGCTTCGTCTCCGGGTTCTGCCACACTCAAAATAGCGCTGACTTCCGTTTTTAAATTTTCAACGCCTGAAGCCTTAATATCACCCTGGAAGTTCAAAACGAAAATCCTGGGTTGTTTTTTTGTGCCGTCCTCTTTTTTGGACTTTTGCTTTTCAGACTTTTTGAGTTTTTTCCATTCTTTTGAGCTTAAGATATGTGTGCGAAGTAAGGACTGAATGTGGCGAAACTTGGTGTTCCAGCTTTCCACTTTGATTTGGGGATGCGCTGACTTGGATTGGCCTAACCAGGCCATCAGGCCCACCAAAGTGCCAATAGCTAATACCAATATGCCGACCTTTATAGCAAAACTTATGAGCTCCCACAGCAAAGTCATCGCATCCATTTGTCATCCTCACTTTGAAGTTAAAAAGTCTTAAACCAAAACGGGACTGAGGTCGAGATTCTTTTCCCACCAGCGATGAAGTTTGTTACGATCGAACTGTGCGTCGATGGTGGGGAGCTATATTTATCATTCTTGTGATTCCTTGGGCTTCCCAAGCTCAACGGCAAAGCTTTGAAGGACTACATCCTGAAGTGGCCCGCGTTCTTGGATTTCCTGAATACAAAAATCAAAAACGTAAATCAGAGATGGAACGTGATGTAGGGAAAGAAGAGCATCTTAAGCTTGTAGAAGAGCAGAATCGTCAATACCAGCGGGACATTGAAGAGTATAAACGCCTTAAAAGAACTGAAAAGCCCCTAGAGGAAACCCCTGCTTATCAAGAGCAATTAGAGTTAGAAAAAAATCATAGGCGGCAATATCAAGCTTCTATCCGGGAGTACGAAAAAGAAAAACGAGCTGAACAAAAAATTATCGACAGAGCCAACTTGGATCCCATGGAAGAATTGGGCCTTCCCGAGAATCGTCCTCGCTTTAATGTTAAAAATAGGCCACTCTACGGAGCCCCCTCTCCCTACGGAAAGCTTCCCTCCGGTACAGGGTCATCATCGGGTTTCTCGCCTCCAACCGACGCCCCTCCTGACAGGCCCACTTTTATGCCGCCTCAGGGTTTCGACGAGTACGTACCGCCGCCCAGCTTTTCAGAAACGGATAATTTTGACCTGCCACCACCTCCGCCTATGCCGATGGAATCTGACATAATTCCACCGCAGGATGACTTTTTTCCGCCACCGCCACCAC
>CAZETK010000047.1:0-26029 GCA_964515195.1 uncultured Pseudobdellovibrionaceae bacterium | reverse complement strand
TCAGGCCACTATCTACGATTGTCACCGCCTGAGCCCCAATCCTTCTGAATTTTTTGAGACCCAGGTCACGCTTGAATGTGACTTTGATATCGAAGGTAAACCGAAACTGGTGATTCTATCGGGAAGCTCCCGTCTGCCGCTGAATACAAAAGCTCTATACACCGGCCCCGATAATGAACTTTATGAGAGATTCCAGATGACATCACGGGATGGTGTCACCATTGGCATCAGTGCCGGCACAAACATGTTTCCAGGCGGTTCCCGCGGAGCTTTTCTGAGCTATGAGCCCCATGGGAAAGGTGGCTTTTGGAATTGCTACTTTCGCGAGTAGGAAACCTACTCGTCGTTATTTTTAACCTTTTGGGATATTAAAAGACCCTCCGAAGTCGGTAGAATCACTGATTTCCACAATGACGAATTCATCAATCGATCATTAAATTTTCTCATCACCTGAATTTGTTTTTTCGAAAATCTCTGTCCTTCATCCAAGGCCACCTCACCGCCAAGAAAAACATTATCCGCTGCCAATATCCCGCCAACTTTTAAATTACTCTCGGACCACTTCAAATAATCTCCATAGGCGGCCTTGTTGCCATCAATAAAAATAAAGTCAAAAGGGCCATGAATTTTGATCTCTTCCAAGGTGTCTTTGGCGTCTCCGGTTACAATTTGTACTTTCTTATTCTGGCTTTCAGCCCATGGAAACAGAACCTCTTTAGCTTTAGCGGCATGGAGCGGATTTTTTTCCAGTGTCCATAAAACTCCTCCTGGTCGCAGTCCGTCCAGCAAATACAAACCTGATAAACCCGTCAGCGTTCCAATTTCCACAGCTTTATAAACATCACCAATCCCCATGGACCACCGAAGCACAGAGGCTTCGGCCCGGGAAAGTGAAATACCTCCCAGACCAAATGAATCCGCACTCTGACGGGCGCGCTGCTCCAGTGGTAGAAAACCTTGCATCGAAGGTTGCAACAATTCCTCTAAATAACGGTCGAATGGAGTCATTTCTTTGCTTCTCATAGTAAGGCATTTCTAGCCCTAATTTTCAGGACTTACAATAGCATTGGAAGGCTACGAGGAAGACTTCATCTTGCTCTTCAGTTATTTTAGTGAAATTCTGTGATTGAGTATTTGCCCCAGTGGTTTTATAACGTTTAAGCCGAGGTAAGCATTTTGAGTGACCTATTAGAAGTTAAAAACCTACGCACTAAGTTCACTACCGACGAAGGACGCTTCTACGCTGTTGATGACGTCAGCTTCTCGGTAAAGTCTGGACGCACTTTGGGAATCGTGGGCGAATCCGGTTGTGGAAAATCAGTGACGTCCCTTTCGATTATGAGACTCATTCAAAGTCCAGGCACCATAGAATCAGGTGAAATTTTTTTCAATGGCCAGGATCTTTTGAAGGTCTCTGAAGATAAAATGCGAAAAATCCGTGGGAATGAAATCGCGATGATTTTTCAAGAGCCCATGACCTCCTTGAATCCCGTTTATACGATTGGCAATCAAATTGATGAGGCTATCCGCAATCACTTGCCTGAACTATCAACAGATCAGGTAAAAGACCGCACGATTGAAATTCTAAAAAAGGTGGGAATTCCAGCGCCCGAACAGCGTTACCACGAATACCCTCACCAGCTATCGGGCGGAATGAGACAACGCGTGATGATTGCCATGGCGGTTTCTTGTAATCCCCAGTTGTTGATTG
Organism: uncultured Pseudobdellovibrionaceae bacterium; assembly: GCA_964515195.1. GTDB lineage: Bacteria > Bdellovibrionota > Bdellovibrionia > Bdellovibrionales > Bdellovibrionaceae. The sequence goes on along the minus strand of CAZETK010000047.1, from coordinate 24,318 downwards.
CGGATGAGCCTACAACCGCTTTGGATGTGACCATCCAAGCCCAGATCCTGGATCTTATGCGCAAGCTGCAGAAAGATTTTAACATGGGGATGATCCTGATTACCCATGATCTAGGCGTAGTCGCAGAAACCTGCCAAGACGTCATTGTGATGTACGCGGGCCGAGTTGTCGAACAGGGAACTGTTGAAGATATTTTTTATCGCCCCAAGCACCACTATACAAAAGGGCTTCTTGAATCAATTCCACACTTTGAAAGCGGAAAGAAGCTTCAGGAGCTTAAGACGATTCCTGGCTTAGTTCCCAGCCTCTTGAATCTTCCAAAAGGTTGTCGCTTTCAAGATCGCTGCCCAGCTGTTCAGAATGATTGTCGGCAGATTGATCCTCGCCTCGAAAATCTTCGAGGGACCCATAAAGTCGCCTGTCACCATCCTGTCGAGGAGAATCCAGCATGAGTGAAACTCTTCTAAAGGTGGAAGATCTTTATAAATCATTTCCTATTTATGGCGGCGTCTTACAGCGCGAAGTGGCGTCGGTCAAAGCCGTCCAAGGCGTTTCTTTTGAGCTGAAAAAAGGAGAAACGCTGGGACTGGTGGGCGAATCCGGCTGTGGGAAGTCCACTTTGGGTCGCTGCTTGGTTCGTTTGTATTCACCCACATCGGGTAAGATTTTTTATCGAGGCCAAGATATTACCGATGCAGAAGGAAATGAATTGCGAGAGCTGCGCAAGAAGATTCAAATTATTTTCCAAGATCCTTATGCTTCATTGAATCCGCGCATGACCATTGGATCCATCCTCGAAGAACCCTTGCTTATTCATAAGCTCTATAGTTCAGAGGCCGATCGCCAAAAGCGCGTTCATGAGCTAATCGACACTGTTGGCCTTCGTCGAGAGCACTTAAACCGCTATCCTCATGAGTTTTCTGGTGGTCAAAGGCAACGGGTTGGAATTGCCCGCGCTTTAGCCGTCAATCCCGAACTTATTATTTGCGATGAGCCCGTGAGCGCCTTAGACGTGTCCATTCAGGCTCAGGTCATCAACCTGCTTGTAGATTTACAAAAAAATTTAGGACTAACTTATATCTTTATCGCCCACGACTTAAAGGTGGTGGAACACGTTTCTCATAATGTGGCGGTCATGTATTTGGGTAAAATCGTCGAATATGCGGATAGCACTGAGCTCTATAAAAATCCTCAGCATCCCTACACGAAGGCTTTACTATCGGCTATTCCGGTACCGGACCCACGCGCCAAAGAACAACGAATTATCTTAACCGGAGACGTTCCAAGCCCCTTAAATCCACCCCCAGGTTGTCACTTCAATCCCCGTTGCCCAATAGCTACAGAAGAGTGTCGACAGGTGGTTCCACCTTTAGAGCCTAAAAACCGTAAAGATCATCTCGCCGCCTGTATAAAAGTCTAGCAAGTCCGACTTAAATTTTTATCCAAACCTTCCGATTATAAAAGTGTGAAATCGCAGGGCCAAATTTGGGTTTTCTTCAACGTCCGATCTCAGGTGCAAACATCTCCGTTAGCGCAAGGAGATGCTCACTTCTTTGTTCTAAAAATGGCACGAAAAGAAATCCGTCATTATTTGGCCTGGACACCAGGTTGGAAAACCTGGGTTCCGCTCAAGGAAATATTACGGGTTTACCCCCAGTTCTTTCCTCTTCCACCGGCGCCATCTGATCAAGATGATGAAGTCACCGATATCACCTCCCCCACCTCTGTGAATGATGATAAAACTGTGACAGATCCAAAGGTACGACTCAAAACTGTCGCCAACTCTAAAGTCCGAAAAGATACGGTCACAAACTCCAAGATTCGGAAGGACACGGTCACCAATTCGTCATTTGGCGAAATTACCTACACCGAGATCACGTTGGATAATGAACCTCCCCAATTAGCAGGTGATTTTGAACCCGACGGTGTGAATTGGGACAAGACACCCGCCCTTCCTCAATTGGATAAAGCTGTTAAGCCCACTGCCTCTTCTGATGATCGACGGATCTATAAAAGATTTCCTCATCGTATAGAAATTGTGATCATGACAAAAAAGGGGCGATCGTTTCGTTCCTCGTCTCAAAATATTTCCTTAGGAGGCGCTTTACTACGAGAGCCTGTTCCTCAAGACCTGCTTCGCGATGTCATGGATGTGGTCATTATCAACCCCTTCCCCGACAAAAGTAGCCCCAGTCATCTCCTTTTTAAAGGCCGCGTTGTCGGAGACTCAAAGGAGCCTCGCCGCTTGATGTTTTATGATATCAGCCCTGAGGTACAAAAAAAAATGGCCACCATCTTTGAGGTCTATAAGAAAAAATATAAAGAACACAAAAAGAAGCGTGCCGCCTAGAAAAGTATTCTAGGGAGCCTCCTCATCAGGTTTTAACAGGGCCTGTATTGTTTTTCTCAGTTTATCCACATTGAAAGGTTTCTTAAGAAAGTCGTCAGCGCCGATATCAAATGCCCGCTTGATATCTTCATCCGTGGCCTGCCCTGAGACAAACAGAAGGGGGATTTCTTTCAAATCACGATGCTGCTTCAACATAGTAGCCAGCTCAAATCCATCAATCCAGGGCAATCCTACATCCATCAAAATCAAGTCTACAGCGCTATCATCAAGCAAGTTAGTAAGCTCAGTCGCATCACGGGCCATCTTCAACACGTAACCTTCAGGTTCAAGCATCCGAATCAAAGCTGTTTGCATGGACTCATCATCTTCAATGATAAGTAACGTCTTTGGCTCAAGCTTTCGCTTAAGATCACGAAATTGATCCAAAGAAACCACGGACTCTGAGGTCATTCTTTGTTTCGTCAACTTTTCGATTTTTCGGATCAGTTCTTGAGTCCCGATTTTTTTCATAAATATTACTCTTCAGCTTCCTTGGCTTCCAACCAGCGTTCCGCATCAATTGCCGCCATACACCCCGTCCCAGCCGCCGTAATGGCTTGACGGTAGTGCGGATCTTGAACATCACCGGCTGCAAACACGCCTGGAATATTTGTATAAGTGCTTCCTGACTTTGTCACAAGATACCCGGCCTCATTCATGTCGAGAACCCCATTAAACAAATGAGTGTTGGGTTTGTGTCCAATGGCAATAAATAATCCTTGGAGTGGCTTTTCTCGTACCTCACCATTCACCGTGTCTTTAAGAACGACACCTGTCACGGCTTTGCCATCGCCCTTCACTTCGGCAACTTCCGCATTCCAGATGACCTCAATCTTCGGATTTTTAAGAACCCGATCCTGCATAATTTTAGAGGCTCGGAAGCTGTCACGTCGATGAATAACATAGACCTTTTTTGCAAAGCGGGTTAAAAAGAGGGCCTCTTCCATAGCAGTGTCACCCCCGCCGACAATGCCGACTTCCACATCTTTAAAAAACGCACCATCACAAGTCGCACAGGCGGAAACACCTCGTCCCATATACTGTTTTTCAGTGGGAAGACCTAAGTAGCGGGCACTGGCGCCTGTTGAAATAATAATAGTTTTGGCCTCATACACGTTGTCACGAATCCAAACCTTAAAGGGCCAGGATGAAAAATCCACCTTCGAGACATTCTTAGTGATAAAGCGCGTATCAAAACGCTCGGCCTGTTTGCGCATAACACTAATGAGATCAGGGCCAGTCACCCCATTCTCAAAACCCGGATAGTTTTCTACATCTGTTGTGATCATCAACTGCCCACCAGCTTCTTCGCCTTCAATCATAAGCGGATTCAGCTGAGCACGGGCGGTGTAAATAGCGGCCGTTAAGCCCGCAGGGCCGGAACCAATAATAATCACATTTTCCAATTTTTTTTCCATTCTGATCGCTCCCAAAAACAGAATCGCAGTTTATGCCAGAAAGGCTGATGGTTCAATCGAAGCTCTGATTATGCGATCTTAATGCAGGATCACTTATGCTCTGAATCATAAGTTGGGCCACAGGCTCTGGCTTATTCGCAATTCCCAACTGGCGAGGGCCCGAGTGGGGTGGAAGCATATCCGTTTCCATATAGCCTGGGCTTAGCAATCTGAGATCAAAATCAGTTCCCTCTTCCTGCAGCGTGAAAATAAGACCCTTAAGAGCGTGTTTAGCCGCGCAATAAGCGGCCGCGTTCTTATCGGGACGGGATCCTGCCACTGCCGAACCAATAATGATGACCTGTTCCAGCTGAAGCCAGGGGTTTCTCAAAAGACTGTGAAGCAAGTAGGCTGGAAATTCAAATGTTACCCGAAGGGCCCACTGATGATCCTTCCACTCAAACTTAGAAAATTTTCCGTAGGGGCCTCCGCCCGCACAGTAAATAATTCTTCGTGGCGCAATATCGGCGATCGCTCGGAAAACCTCAGCCCAAGAATCAATTCTAGAAAAGTCCGCCCTGATTTCACTTCGACGAGAGATAGAAAAAGTTTGGATGGACTTAGCCTCCAATTGTTGCCGGAGAGCCGCACCCAGCCCTCGACTTCCTCCCAGAATAAGAACTCTTTCATTCTCGATCCATTCCATCGTAGACTTCTTATATGCCCCTCATTTCCTTTGTCAAAAATAAAGCTCCCTTGGTTGTTGAGTCCGGCGCGAATCTTATGAAAGCTCTGACAGATGCCCAGATCCCCGTTGCCTCCAGTTGCGCGGGCGATGGCATATGCTCCAAGTGCGTTATTGAAATTATTAATGGCCACGAAAATTTATCACAAGAAACTGACTTGGAATTGGAGCTTAAGGAGAGAAACCAAGTTCCCTCTCAATTTCGTGTCAGCTGCCAAACGCGAGTTCTAGGGGATATCACGATCGATACAGGTTACTGGTAAATTGAACATAAACAGTCTTCCAATTGCATAAAATGCGATATCAATCCAAGTACCTATTGAGTCCCCGCTTCAAAAGGAAAGGCAACGCCCCACTCATAGACTTTCCACTTAGCCTTATTAGTTTTAGCTTCTGGAGCCACCCACTCGGCCGGTGTACGCTTTACGAATTCTCGTAAGAACGCCTCCTTTGGTTGATCGCGCCGAGCTGGCTTGGGAATTATTAAAAATAAAACTCTCGAAAGTGAATAGGAGCTTAGAGATATTTTAAGAGGGCTGGCCTTGTTCAACTCCTCATTAACCTGAGGATAAATGCAAAACTCCTTAAAGCGCGGAAGCTTCGCAAGCCAGTGTTCCGAAAAATCGGCCCTTGCCGTTTTGGGAAATTTCATTTTCTCCAACACTTCATTCATCTGGGCCAAAACTTCATCACGGTCGCCACAGAAAGCGTCTGTCTGATTGGGGATATGGTTCAGCTCAGCGCGAGAATCGTAAAAGAGATAAGGGTACTGAACCCCTTCCACATTGATTTTGTTGTTCGTCAACGAAAAGGTCCAACCCTTTTCCATATGGGCCGGGGCCGTCGCCATTAACTTATGATGCTCGACTCTTTTCAATTCAATTTTGGCATTCTCCACATCAGGGCCTTCCACATAAATATTGGGCTTGCCCATAACAATGGGACCTCCTTGTGGATAATACCGGCTGTTACACCCCCAGACAGCCCAAACACATGGATATTGAGACGACGCTGGGAACATATACATGGACCACGGATACCACCATGGGTACATGGAACTGAAATGGGGACCTCGCCCAAGCATAACAGGGGATTGACCACTGGCGGCCATGTCAGAGCCAGCAAAACTCGGCTTACGCTTGTGGCCTTCTCTTCTATTTTTAGCAATCTTGAGTTCTGTCCGGACTTCCTTTTTTTGAAAGTGGAGTGCGCGATGTCCCTCACATCCGTCTTCGGTTATCGCCACGAATTCATATTTACCTGGGTTGAGTTTGATTTCAAAATTTCCGTTTAAAGGAACATGGATCTGAAAGAGAAGCGCCTTTCCTTGAGACACAAAAACTTCGGCGGGCTTTTCGCAACCAGGCCCGGCCTTCACACGACTGAAAACTTGTGCCTTAACGGAACTCACAAGAATCGAGGCCATTAAGAAAATAAAAACTCTCATGTTTCCATTTTAAAAGTTTTAATAATGAATGAAAACACTTACCAGACCAACGGCTTAGGCTTTATGTAACCGGATAAAATTAATTTTTATATTCTGTTGTAAAAATATTTTCTCAAAACCCGTCACGAAGTTCCGGTCCGCCCAGTCGGAATTATGAAGATCAAAGGTTTCAAATTCCACTCGATACGGAGTTTTTTGAATCTCTTGTAAGGACCATTCAAACATTTCCCGGCTATCGGTCTTGAAGTTAAGGTAAGATCCTGACTTTTGAAGTTCATAAATCAAATTTAAAAGCCAGGCGTTCGTGAGACGATTTTTAGGGCGTTTAGGACTTGTCCAAGGATCGGGGAAGTGAATGAAGGCATTGTTGATTTCATTTTCCTGGAAAAGCTCATCCAGATTGAAAGCATGATAACGAGCCACCGCCACATTCTGACAGCCAGCCTTAACAGCACGTCGAATTGTCTGAATCAGGGGCTTGTATTTAAGCTCAAGCCCCACCAGCGCCCGTTGAGGGTGGCTCTGGGCATGATGAGTGAAAAACAAACCATTACCGGTTCCGATTTCCACATCCAAAGGTGAATCTGCCTTCCACTTAAGAGCTTCACGCCATCTTCCCTTATTAGCGGGAGCACGCTCTTCACTGAAAGCCACATCATGGTATTCCTTGTCCAGCGCCAAGGAATACTCTGTTGGCTTTGGTAAGGTACTAGTTTTGTTAATTTGAGGTCTTGCTGGTCTGGTCATGACGTTTCGATTCTTAAGCCACTGAGTAAAAAATCTCAAGAGGCTTTTCGGCGGGTGCTTGGAGGCGCTGGAAGTTTTTCAGTCTCTTGACCTTTTCCGATATGGTCAAAAAAGCACACCCGGTTTCGTCCCGTTCTTTTAGCATGGTACAAAGCGTGGTCAGCGCGTCGAACAAGCTCACGGGCCGATACGGACTCTCCGGGTTTTGTGATAGCAAAACCCAATGAGGCTGTTAAACGAATGGTGTCGGTTCCATTGGTGAAGGTCGTCTTTTCAATATTTTTTCGCAATCTTTCGCAGAAATGAAAGGCCCCCTCGTAACCCACCTCAGTCAGAACAACCAGAAATTCATCTCCACCGTATCGAGCTGGTATATCGATATTACGAGTGCTTTGCTTCACGATCTTTCCGATTTGTGAAATCACGTAGGACCCAAACAGATGATCATGGCCGTCATTGACACCCTTAAATGTATCAATGTCCATCATGATAACGCATACTCCTCGTTGAAACCTCTTGCCGCGCTCGATTTCAAACTCAAGCTTTTGGTACAGTGAACGCATATTGAAAAGACCCGTCAGATCGTCGGTGTCAACAAGCTCCTTAAGCCTTTCATTTACCAACAACAATTGTTGTGAAAGATCCCGAATACGGAGCTGAGTGCGAATGCGCGCAAGAAGTTCTAACGGCACAAAGGGCTTAATAATATAATCATCAGCGCCAGAATCCAGGCCGGTGATAATGGACTCCGTGCTGCTATCGTCGGAAATCAGAAGTATTGAGCTATGCGGAAGCCGCCGCTTAAAAAGCTCTAGGGCCCTTCGAGATTCTGAATTGACAGGTGAATCAATCAAAACGATGTGAGGATTCCAAATCCGGGCCACTCGCAGCGCTTGCCGCAAGGAAGATTCTCCTCTTGTATCGTAGCCTTCCCATTTTAGTGGTTCCAGCAAAACCCCTAAACTATGGGAGTCTTGGTCGACAACGAGGATTCGACGTGTGCTTGAGTTATGACCGTGCTCCCAGCTCATACTTTTTAATCGGCGCAAAATGATATTTCCTTGAGGGTGACATGGACCTTGTCGACACATTGTGAGCACTCAGCCCTCAGTCGGCAACGCCTGCTATTGATGGCAGGACCTTAGACAAGGCATTGAAATCCTAGGTCTTGCCAGGTATAAGTTTCTTGGGGGTTTTTATGAGTTATTCACAGATTGATATTGAAAAAAAGTGGCGTCAAAAATGGGCCGACAGCCAAGCCTTTAAGGCTGAGCCCAATTCGACTCAACCAAAGTATTATGCTCTGGATATGTTTCCGTACCCCTCAGGCTCAGGACTACATGTGGGGCACATTGCCTCTTACACCCCTGCTGATATCATTTCTCGTTACAAACGTTGCCGAGGTTTTAACGTTTTACATCCTATGGGCTATGATGCTTTCGGACTCCCCGCCGAGCAGTATGCCATACAGACGGGCATTCACCCCGCCATCACCACCAATAAGGCGATCGAAAGTTATCGAACCACCATGCAAAACTTTGGCTTCAGTTTTGATTGGAGTCGCGAAATCTCCACCTGTGATCCCCACTATTACAAGTGGACTCAGTTTATTTTCACGAAGCTTTGGGAACGGGGACTGGCCTATCAAAAAGAAGTTCCTGTCAATTGGTGTCCGGCCCTGCGCACCGTGCTGGCCAACGAAGAGGTCATCGACGGCAAAAGTGAACGCGGGGGCCACCCCGTCATCCGTATGCCCATGAAGCAGTGGATGTTGAAAATCACGGACTATGCCGAACGTCTTTTGCAAGACTTGGACAAAGTGGACTGGCCTGAGCGGACCAAAGAGGGCCAAAGAAACTGGATTGGCAAGTCCGAAGGGGCCTTGGTCTCATTTTCCATTGAAGGTCACTCCGAAACCTTCGAAGTGTTCACCACTCGCCCTGATACGCTTTTCGGTGTCACCTTCATGGTGCTTGCCCCTGAGCATCCCGCGGTTTTAAAAATCACTGACGCTTCTCAAAAATCAGCCGTTGAAGAGTACATCAAAAAATCGGCCAGCAAACTGGAAGTCGAACGGAAAGCGGCCACTGAAAAGAGTGGTGTTTTCACAGGAGCTTACGCTCTTCATCCGATAACAGAAGAAAAAATTCCTATTTGGATTTCTGATTATGTTTTGATGGACTACGGAACCGGCGCCATTATGGCCGTCCCGGGCCATGACAGCCGAGATTTCGAATTCGCTCAAAAATTTCAGTTGCCTATCCGCCGAGTACTGGAAAGCCAAGAAGAACTTCCTTTCGAGGGTGAAGGGCGCTTGGTCAATTCGCAATTTCTGGATGGTCTTTCAAAATCTGAAGCCATTGCTAAAATGATTCAGCACTTAACCGATAAAAAACTGGGAAAAAAACTGATTCAGTACAAATTAAGGGACTGGCTTTTCAGCCGCCAGCGCTATTGGGGAGAGCCCTTTCCCATTGTCCATTATTCTAAAAAAGGCACTCAGGCACTCCCCTTGGATGAACTTCCAGTTGTCTTACCAGAAGTGGCTGATTATCAGCCGTCTGAAAAAGGGGAGGCTCCATTGGCGCGCAACCAAGAGTGGGTTCAGTACAAAGGCCCCGATGGGGAATTAGGTGTGCGCGAAACCGACACGATGCCGGGTTCTGCGGGCTCAAGCTGGTATTTTCTTCGTTATACGGATCCGCACAATGATAAAGAACCTTTTAGCTTCGAATCTCAGAGGTACTGGATGCCGGTGGACCTTTATGTGGGGGGCCCCGAACACACTGTAGGGCATCTTCTCTATGCGCGCTTCTGGCAAAAAGTGCTTTTTGATGTGGGCCTTACCTCCTATGATGAGCCTTTTCAAAAGTTGGCCCATCAAGGAATGATTTTGGGAGAGGACGGCGAAAAAATGTCCAAATCTCGGGGAAATGTTATTCCCGCTGATGAAATCCGCGAAAAATACGGAGCCGACTCTTTAAGAACATTTATCTGCTTTATGGGGCCTCTGGACAAAGACAAGCCTTGGTCCTCCACTGGCATTGAAGGCGTGCGACGATTTTTGGACCGCATTTGGCGATTGGCGATTTCCGATCAAGGCGGCTCGCAAGCCACAGACGAAGCGCTTTCTCCTGAGCTGGAAAAAGCGCTTCACAAAACCATCAAAAAAGTCACCGAGAGCATTGAATCCATGAGTTTCAATACCGCGGTTTCGGCCATGATGATTTTTGTGAATGATCTCTACAAACATAATTGTCATTCTAAGCAGGCCCTGCTTCCTTTGACTCAGCTTTTGATGCCCTTTGCGCCCCATTTGGCTGAAGAGCTGTGGGAAAGTTTGGGTGGTGAAGGCCTGGTTTCATTGAATCGTTGGCCTGAGTTCAAGCCTGATCTTTGCGTGGATGATATGATCACTCTTGGAGTTCAGGTAAACGGCAAAATGCGAGGAACGATCGATGTGGCTCCCGATGCCTCCGAGGAAGTGGCCAAGGAAGCCGCACTTCAATTGGCCACTGTGAAAAATGCATTAAACGGGCAAAATCCTAAAAAAGTGATTTACAAAGCTGGAAAAATACTGAATCTCATCGGTTAGGATTTTTAGGATCCACATTACCTAAAAATCAGGGGGATTGAGGACATGTCAGATTGGAATCCGGAAAAAAGTGCTAAACTTTACGGAACTGATGGTTGGGGCAAAGGCTTCTTTCGTATCAACAAAGCCGGGCACGTTGTCGTCACCCCAGATGGCGAAACGGGAAAAGTTTAGACCTCTTTGAGTTAACTCAAGATTTGATGGACCGGGGTATCCGAGTTCCCATCATGATTCGCTTTCCTGACATTATTAAATCCCGCGTTGAACTTCTTTACGAGTGTTTTCAAAAAGCCTTCAAAGATCACAATTACAAAGGCCAATATCAGGGCGTTTACCCTATTAAAGTAAACCAGCAGCGCCACTTGGTTGAGGAAATCGTCTATTACGGACGGGATTTGCGTTTGGGCTTAGAGTGTGGATCCAAGCCTGAACTTTTGGTGGTCCTGGCCCTTATGAATAATAAGGATGCTTTAGTTGTCTGTAATGGCTTTAAAGATGCTGAGTATATTGAAACAGCTATTCTCGCCCAAAAGCTGGGACGGAATACGATTATCGTTATGGACCGTAAGGATGAGCTTCCCCTCATCGTTCAGGCAGCGAAAAAATTTAATGTCAAACCACGCATCGGCTTTCGAGCGAAGTTAAATTCCCAAGGGGCTGGTAAGTGGGTTGATTCTTCAGGGGCCCGTTCCAAATTTGGATTGACCACTGTTGAAATTATGGAGGGGATCGAACTGCTCAAAAAAGAAGACATGCTCGATTGCCTTGAGCTTCTTCACTATCATATTGGTTCACAAGTTCCTCAGATCAACTCCATCAAGGCTTCTCTAAAAGAGGCGGCTCGATTTTATGTTGAGCTTGTCCGCTTAGGCGCCCCACTAAAGTATATCGATGTGGGTGGTGGGCTGGGTGTGGATTATGACGGTACCGGTACGGGTGACTCTTCCGTAAACTATTCCGAACAAGAATATGCAAATGATGTTGTCTCTACTATCCAAACCATGTGTGACGAAAAAAGCGTTCCTCATCCTCATATCGTTACAGAATGTGGCCGCGCCCTCGTAGCCCATCACTCGGTTTTAATCTGCAACGTCACAGGCCGAAATGACCTACGGCGACCTGAACCTCCTAAGCCTGCTAGCAAATCTGACCCCTCTATTATGCAGGACATGCAATATATCTTTGAAAAGGTGAACAAAGACAACATCAACGAGTGCTTTAACGACTTGATGCAAACCAAGAATGAAACCTTAAACCTTTTTGTTTATGGCGTTTTGACTTTGGATCAACGCGCTTGGTGCGAAAGCATGTACTTTGCAATTTCCACAAAGATGCTTAACCTGGCCAAAACACTGCCCGACTGTGAAGACATTATCAAATCTCTTCAGGAAGAGCTTTGCGACACTTACTTCTGCAATTTCTCGGTTTTCCAATCGGTTCCAGATTCTTGGGCAGTTGGCCAGTTATTTCCCGTGATGCCGATTCATCGACTCGAAACAGCGCCTGATCATGAGGCCACCTTGGCGGATTTGACCTGTGATTCCGATGGAAAGATCGAAAAGTTCATTGATTCAGAAACTGGCGAATACAAAAAGACTATCCGGATCCATGAATACAACGAGGGCACCCCTTATTACTTGGGTGTGTTTTTGACAGGTGCTTATCAAGAGATCCTGGGCGATCTTCATAATCTTTTTGGTGATACCGATGCCGTCCACGTTTCGATCACAGATGTCGGCTATACAATTGATCACTACATTCCTGGTGATACTGTCACCGAAGTTTTGAGCTACGTTCAGTATGGTCGACCCGAGTTAGTGGACAGCGTTCGTCAGGCCTCAGAAGAAAGTATTCAAAAAGGCACAATCACAAAACAAGAAGCCAAACTTCTGATCCGTCATTACGAAGACGGCCTGTCAGGCTATACTTACCTGGAAGAGCCCGAACAAGCCTGAATTCATTAAGCGTTTCTTGAGTCGAAGGCGTCCCTTATGGCTAATCCTATATTAATCAATAACGTCAATGTGATCACGACAGCGCCTAAAGATGACCACACCAGCCACTCGGATGTTGTAAAGTGCTTTTGCGCTTGAGACATCAATTCGCCCCAACTAGGAGTGGGAGGCCTTAAACCAAGTCCCAAGTAATCCATAATCGATAGATAATAAACATTGGCCGCGATTGTAAAAGGCGCAAATGTCACAATCGGCGTCAAAGCATTGGGGAAAATATGTTTTAGAATAATACGACTGTGGCTGGCTCCCAAGGCTCTGGCGGCTTCGACGTATTCTCGCTTACGCAAATGAAGAAACTGGCCCCTCATGTACAAAGAAATTCCCGTCCACCCAAATGAAACTGTGATTAAAATTAGCAGTGGAAGTCCGGGCGAAAAAATCGAGATCAAAGTGATAGTGACAAATAAAACCGGGGTGTTCTGGATCACCTCCACAACTCGCATACCAAATAGATCGAGTTTTCCACCCCAATAACCCATATTAGCCCCGATCAAGCAACCCAGCATATACATCAAAATCCACGCTCCAATGGCGTAGGCTAATGTGTAACGAAGCCCGTAGAGAAGCCGCGTGAGAACATCCCGCCCGCTGTCATCTGTTCCGAAGAAATTAAGAGAATTAGGGGCTCCTGGATAATGATTTAAATGAGGATTTGATTCATAGGGATCCCACTGAATTAAAGGCCATACAGCCCAATCCCCTTTTCCCATTTCCAAAGCTCGGTAATCCATGACGTAAATGTCGGTGCGCCCAAACTCTGAGGGATGGTAGTCACGAACGATGGGGGCATAGTAGCGACCCTGATAGTACATAAAGTGAGGTTTATTATTCGCCCACCACTCGGCCGTGAAACTAAAGAAGAATAGCAACATCAAGGCCCATACCGAGATGACGGCAACCTTATCGCGCTTAAAGCGACGATAGCGCTTCAAAGTCAGTTCATTGTTAATTCTTTTTTCAATGAATCCGCTCATTTGAAGTCAATCCTTGGATCTACCAGTACATAGATAAAGTCGCTTAAAAGGTTTCCTAACATCAGGGCCATGCTCGACAGAAAAATCAATCCCATCACCACATTATAGTCCCGAGATAAAATCGACGAATAGCTTAACAAGCCAATACCATCCAAATTAAAAATGGTTTCAATAATCAGGGAACCTGTCAAAAAAACACCCATAAAGCTTCCGACCCCTGTCGCAACCGGGATCAACGCATTCCTCAGGGCATGTTTATAAATCACGACGTTTTCGGGCAGTCCTTTAGCGCGCGCTGTTCGGATGTAATCCGACTTGATAATGTCCAACATCGAATTTCGGGTTAGAAGCGAAAGCTCCGTAAACCCACCAATCATGTAACAGATTAAAGGTAAAACAAAGTGGTGAATCCGGTCTCCCACTTTTCCCATAAAACTCAGGGATTCATAATTATCGGAATAAAGTCCCCCAATGGGAAACCAGCTAACATAGCTACTGCCGGCGAAAACCACGATTAACAGAATTCCTAAAACCAAGGGAGGTATAGAGTAAGCAAAATAAAGTATAAATCCAGAAATGCGATCGAAGGCCTTGCCCGCGCTTAAAGCCTTTTTAACCCCTAAGGGAATACACACTAGATAGGTTAATAGAAATGAAACCAATCCAAATTGTAGGGACACCGGAAATTTACTGATAATCACATCCAAAACAGGCTCGCCGTAGGTAAAGCTTTCGCCGAAATCCAGGCGGGAGATATTTTTAAGCCAGATCCAATAACGCTCAACCACTGGTTTATCAAAACCATACTGTTCTTTAAGAGACTGAATGATTTCCTCATTGACGCCAGTAGTGCTAGAGCCCCCAAAAGACGAGTCTCCACTGGCCCCGGCCGCACCAAAACGAATTTGCTGTAGCTTCTGCTCAACAGGACTTCCGGGGGCCATGTTGATGATCAAAAAGCACATCAGCGTGATCCCCAGAAATGTGGGTATGATTAACAGAATACGACGTAGGAAATAGGCAAACAAATTTAACTACTCTTTTCTTCCTGACGTAAGCCCTCGAAAAAAATTATTGAGGCTTTCTCCACCAGAACTCCAGGCCGGCACCGTATCTCATTGTATCACCAGGCAAACCGACATCCTTGGAATGGGCATAGAAAGCGTACTTACTGTTAAACAAGAACACGTAAGGAGCATCATTCGCAATGATCTCATAAACTTTTCTTAAAGTTTTTACGCGCTTGTTCTTGTCCAAAGTAAAACGAGCCTCATCAATTAACTTATCAACCTCTGGATTTTTATAGTAGATGAAATTTGATCCGCCGGGAACAGCTGAGCTCGAATGCCAAATTTGTTTCGGGTCCCAGTCAATATCATTGGCCGCCCAAGCCAAGGTGGCCGCGTCGAAATTACCATCATCTAAAAGTTTTAAGAAAGTATTCCACTCAAGAAACTTGAGATCCATTTGAATTCCGGCTTTTCTTAAGTCTTGCTGATAATGGGTCCACCACTTTTCCACCTCTTTAGTGGGATAAATCAGGGTGAAACGGAACGGCGTTTTTTTACCGTTTATGACTTTATCAAGAGTTCCATCCTTATCTGTATCCGCCCATCCGGCTTTTGTTAGAAGCTCCTGGGCCTGTTTAGGATCAAACTGAAGAGGCTTCACATTGGGTGAGGCAAATTCACTGCGATTAAAGGTGGGACCGGTCGCCAATTCAGAAAAACCATAAAGAAATTTTTTATTGATTTCTTCACGATTCATAAGATGGGCTAAAGCAACTCTCACATTACGATCTTGGAAAAGTTCTCGTCGCATATTCCAGCCGACAAATCCGTAGCTCTTAGGGGCATCGTTTTCGATTTGCTTTTTAAACAATGACTTACCCCAGGGAGCCCCTTTTGTGCGATTCACGAAACTTTCGGCTCTAAGCTCAATCATATCGAGTTCGCCTTTTTTCGCTCTCTCGATTTCAATATTTTCATCCTTATAAAAGCGCAGATCTACCGTTTGAAAATTAAAGGCTCCCTTATAGTAAGGGTCCTCTTTCGCGGCCCAATTGTCGTTTCGCTTAAGGATAATCTTTTGACCTCGTTCAAACTTTTCAACTTTATAAGGGCCAGAAGCCACTAAAGTTCGGGTCATCTTTCTAGACTTATTCACGTCAGAGTAGATGTGCTTAGGAATAATGTTGATAGAGGCAAAAGAATCGAAGTTTTTGTAGTAGGCGTCCTTCGTATAAACTTTAACCGTTTGTGGGTTGACCACCTCAACACGATCAATTCCTTGTAAATAAGGGATCAAGTGTTGAGCCATATACTTAGGCTCAAAAACCGCGTCGAAAGAAAACTTCACGTCCTCGGCTGTAACAGGTTTACCGTCATGCCAAGTCGCATTCTTTCTTAAGGTGAAGGTGAAGGTTTTGCCGTCTTTAGAAATTTCCCATTTCTCGGCTAAGCGAGGCGCCCAATCCCAGTCAGTCATTTTTCTTTCCAACAATGAGTCAACGGTCAGGTCCCAGACGCGTCGAGAGTAAGCGTCTGTGGCCATAATCGGATGCAGGGTCGGGGGCTCACCGCCCAGGCTGCGCACAAAGGTTCCGCCTTTCGGGGCCTTTAAATTGGGCTCTGCAAATTTTGGAATCGCTGCACTTGCGAGAGAAAATCCAAAAATAAGGGCTAGGGAAAGACTAAGCTGGGTAACCTTCTGGGACGCTTTCATCAGTTAACTCCTTAGGTTAAAGACTTGATTAAATTCTTAGAAACCGAACCAAGAATCAAGTCCCGTAGCCCCATGACGCCTGGCGACGCTTTAGTTCTAGACCATGGGTTTCTAAGCTGAACAATGCTCAAAACAACTGCTGAACAAGCTCGGGAGGGCGAGCTATAATGGCGATGTTGTCTTTCACCACGATAGGCCGCTCAATCAAACGGGGGTGGCGGGCCAGGTTCTGGATGATTTTTTGGGGAGAGCTTAAATCAAATTTTAGTTCCTTATAAAGATCCTCTTTGGTTCGAACCAAAGAGGACACTGGGCCCTTTAGTTTGGTGGCAATCTCCTGAAGTTCTGGCTCGCTCGGATTTTGTTTCAAATACTCAATGACTTCTGGGTTTACACCTTTTTCTTTTAACAATGCTAAGGCTTGGCGAGATTTCGAACATTGAGGGTTATGATAAATAGTCCATTGACTCATAAACGACTCCTTAAGGTACTTCTTGCAAGGTCCACCTGAGTTGTCGACGGCCACCTTGACGAAGCTCCCAGCACTTGTCGTAGCATTGGAAGCATCCCCTGATCTTCTCTTGACACCCAGCAATAGCAAACCTGATAACCAGAGATGATTGAAGAAATGAGGTCTCTATGTCTTTTGATGCCACTACGGCTGTTTCATCTGAGTTTGGAATTTTCGGCATTCCGATGTCTGAAGCTGAATCCCGGGTTATTCTTCTTCCCGTCCCTTGGGAGGTTACCACTTCCTATGGCGCCGGAGCCTCTTTTGGCCCTGCTTTAATCCGCAAAGCCAGTGAACAAATTGATCTCTTCGATCTAGAACTGGGGAAGGCTTATGAACAAGGCTACCATATGCTTCCGCATCCCAAAGAGATCAAAGATCTCAACGATAAAATGAAGATTAAAGCTCAAAAGCTGATCCAGCTTGTAACCGAACAAAGTGAAGACCAAGAGCAAATGGATCAACTTCGAAAAGATGTGAATAATGCCAGCGATTATTTAAATAATTGGGTCTATCAACAATCCAAACAAGTGTTGGATGGGGGTAAACTTCTTGGGCTTGTTGGTGGAGATCACTCCTCTCCACTTGGTTGCATTCACGCTGTCAGTGAAAAACATCAAGGTGAGTTCGGCATACTTCATATCGACGCCCACTCCGACACCCGCAAGGCCTATCACGGTTTCACACATTCGCACGCCTCCATCATGTACAATATAATGACCGCCCCCTGGAAACCTAAGAAACTCGTTCAAATGGGAATCCGGGATTTCTGCGAAGAGGAGTATGAGTTCGTTAAAAGCCGATCTGACATCAAGACTTTCTTTGATCTGGACATTAAAAGACGGATGCTCGGGGGAGAGCCCTGGGCCCGAGTCGTTCAGGATGTTTTAAAAGAACTGCCCGAAAATGTTTATATCTCATTTGATATTGATGGAATGAACCCGGCTTATTGCCCCCATACAGGCACTCCTGTGGCGGGTGGCTTTAATATCGACGAAATCTTTTTTCTTTTCCATGAGCTCTCAAAGTCTGGAAAAAGAATCGTCGGGTTCGATCTTAATGAAGTCTCAACAGGCGGCGCCGACCCAGAAGATGCCGACGAATGGGATGGAAATGTGGGGGCTCGGGTTTTATTCAAACTGTGTGGCTGGAGCGTGCTTACTAACAAGGAATAAAAAACGGGAGCCCCTCGCTCCCGTTTTTTCATGCGTCAAATAATCTAAATAGAATACCTATCGAGCAAAGCGCTTATTCATGGACTCACGCATTTCAGCACCTTCAATGCTCAAGCGTGTCCAGGGAATAGCGCGGAGTCTTTCGGGCTCGATGATTTCATCGGTTTCTTCGCAAAGGCCGAAAGTTCCGTTTTCAATCCGGGCCAAAGCGCTTTCAATTTCCATCAACTGGTTTCTTAACCGATCTGTCATGTTCAGGAACTCTTGTTCCGCCAAGACTCGAACAGTCTGATCGGCTTCGTCCCCGCCCTTATCATCGTTGTCGAAATTTAATTTGGCTTCCTTTACACGGTTTAGGAGATTTGTCTTAGTTTGTAATAGCTTATCCTTACATTCTCTGATTAGACCTTCAGAAATCTTTTCCTGTGCCATGAATCCTCCCCCTGAATTTTGGCTTTGTCCGCTTTGGCTCAAACTAGAGCAAAGTGCCAATTTGGAACTGATCCATTAAGAATGACTTATGTAATTTTTGCAAGAAAAAATCTTAAATAGCCTTAAAACGATACAAGCTACTGATTTCAGGCATTATTAATTAGATTATGCATTATGTTATAGCCGCGCTTAACACAAACCTGTATCAATCTTAATTCCTCAATTTTGGAACCTCATTACCGCTTGAGACAGCTTTGCACTCGACGAATCAGGTCTTCAGTCGAGGCTTCCAGCTTCTGGGCTGTGTCGTAGGCCCGCTGAGAGCGCAGCCGATAGGCTTCTGCCGATTTATCCATGGCACTTAAAGCTTTAGGGGGGACTTCCTTCTTATAAAGAGCTAACTCAAAAGATAGGTCGCTGAGTTGGGTAGCAAATACATCGTGATTCTCGGCCAGTGAGATAATGATATGGTTTTGCGCCTGCTTCATGGCCTTGAGTTCTTGAATCACGCCTTTGCAAGGAGAGGCCGCGAAGGTCGGAGTATAGACCAGTATAGACCCGATTAAAAAAGTGATGTGGAAGAGTGCTTTGAAACTAAAGACCCCCGCCTTAAACCCGCTTTTCGACATATCTGACCCCCGATTCTGCCATTAAGCTATTGTTTAAAAATAGCAACTATGGGGCCAGTGTCGAGAGACAATCATTGGCATCTTAAAGGTTAATTCTTGAAAAATTTATCAAAACTGTCCCGTGTTTGAGCAGCCATATAAGGAGACAGCATACGGGCCACATGCTTTTTTCCTCTTTCGATTGTGGACTTGGAGGGCATTCGATCCGCATTTTCGAAGAACTGAAGATAGGTCGTCGACATGGCTAAAAGAGATTCAGACACATAAGTCATCTCATCCATAGAGGTCAGAGGAATCATCACACCTTGTTTGACCCAGTCTTTATAAAGACGTTTCATCAACCCTTTCATACGAAGGATGTGCTTTTTCCAAAGCTTTGCCAGTTGCGGATCTCGGCGACGAAGGGTGTACATTTCACGATGAAAAAAGCGATACCTCCAGTAGACCTCAAAGTTGGCATCAATGAATTCTGCGGGCTGGACCAAAGAAGAGCTGTTCGACTTCCAGATTTGATACGTGTCTCGACACATACGCTTGAAAAGCTCCTGAAGGATTTCCTCTTTGTTGCGATAATGAAAATACAGGTTTCCCGGGCTCATCTTCAGGGCTTTAGCAATGTGATTTGTGGTAATGGCCTGGACGCCGTTTCGATTGAACAGCTCGTTTGAAACGACCAAAATTCGCTCTTTTGTCTTCATTCTGGGCTTTATGTCATGACCAATAGTTCCTTGGCAACTCTCAAACCCTTGAAGAATCAGGAAAAAGCGTTCAAACTGAAAGAATGCGTATACGGTATATATTCAGACTTCGATGGATTGGAGTAGGGGTTCTTTTGGCAGGGCTTGCACTTTTTTTACTAAGCCTTTTCCCCACTCCAGAGGAAACAGCCGCTCGGCAATTAAGCCAGAACCTGGAAGCCCGCTTGATGGTGGCCGAACTCCTTGAAAATAAGATTCAACGCCATGATTGGTCTGAAGACTTTATCAGTGATAAGGAAGATCTCACGATCCGGCTGAAGGTGAGGTTCACTTTGGAGGAGTCACTGCAAAAGTACGCGGATCAAATTTTTAAACGCTATAAGCCCGACTATGGCGCCCTTTTCTTGTACGACACCAAGACCGGCCGCGTGTTGGCCCTTTCCAGCTTTGAAAAAGGCAATCCCACAGATCAAAGCTTGGCCTTGCGAGCCACCTACCCAGCCGCTTCTGTTTTTAAAATTGTTACAGCCACGGCTGCCATTGATCAGGCTGGAGTAAAACCAGGACATACCATTCGATTTAATGGCGGGAACTACACCTTATATAAGAAAAATGTCATGAATGATCGGATCAATCGTTGGACCCGAACTGTGACCTTGAGAGATGCTTTTTCCAAGTCCCTTAATACAGCTTTCGGGCGGCTTGCGCTTGAGACGCTTGAGCCTGAGACAATTAACGAATACGCCAACCGCTTTTTTTTCAATCAAGAACTTCCCACCGACTTTCCCCTGGAAAAGAGTTTCGCGCTGGTACCTTCAGAAAAGAACTTTGAGCTGACAGAGGTGGCCTCGGGTTTTAACAAATTAACTCGGATGAGCCCTGTGGTTGGCGCTATGATTGCGGCCTCTATCGTTAATGATGGCGGAGTTATGATTCCTTACCTTATTGATGAGCTTACAGATCACTCTGGCGAAGTCATCTATCGGGGCAGCTCCTTAGAAAAAGGCCAAATCATGGACGAAGAGTCAGCCCGCAAGATGCGCATCTTAATGGAAGAAACCGTCTTATCCGGCACTAGCCGCAAAAGTTTTCGCCCCCTTGTCCGCAGCAAAAAATTTCGTGAAGTGCAAATGGGCGGAAAGACCGGTCACTTAACAGGTGACAACCCGGCAGGTCGCACAGATTGGTTTGTGGGTTATGCCTTTGATGACGAAAATAGTATCGCCATCGCTGCGATCACCGTGAATAAAAAATATTGGACCATCAAATCCTCTCAAATAGCCCAAATGATGTTCCGCAAATATTTCGAACCCGTAATAGCCCAGCGCCTAGTCCGGAAATAGGTGCCAGGCCGCCTTTCCAGATGCGGCCCGGCAACTCCCTCACAGAAGCTCGCCTTCTGCAATCAATAGACGACCATTGCGGTCTTTTTTCGATTTAAAGTACTGACGTCGAAGCCCAAAACGAAATGCCTCCAATTTGACAGAATCAGGAGCCGTGTTGAGCCATTGCAGAGTTCCCGTCTTATCCTCTAGAAATGCACTATCTTCACAGATAAGAATTCGACTTTCTGAAGGGCTTAATAAACCTCGCAAGGTACTGAAAGGATACTCTTCTACAGAGCTACAAATCTCTGCCGCTACTGGATTTCGATAGTTATATTTATAGGCGTTTAAATAGTAGGGGTGGCTATTTAAAATGCACTTGTAATGTCGGCCAGCGAAGGTTTCATTAATCCGATTCCCTTCCTGAGTGAGTCGCCGACTTGTCCGAGTCATGAACTGATGCATGCATTCGCTGATGTTTGCAAGTGGTGTCGAGGCAATTAGATGAAAGTGATTAGACATAAGCACAAAACTATGAACCACCAAGCCCTTCTCACGAATTGTTCGATTCAGCTCTTCACAGAAAATTCCCCAAACTCTATCAATGGGTATATTAAACCACTCTCGATTTATACAGCGCGCACTGATGTTATAGGGGTACAGGGATTGGAGTATCGCTCTATGCCTTGCCATGGCATTTGTACAAAGCAAACTTCGTGGCTTGTCCTAGACCTCTGGAAATGACGAGGAGGATGCTCTGCGTCCGGAAAGGTGGCCTGGCACTATGCTGGAGGTTTTACTGATAGGTCTGTTTAAGGTGATTTTTCGGCCCTCTGCCTGTCCTTGATTGTAGGCGGAGGGATCCAATAACTGACGGCCCGATGACAAAGTCCTCAGTCGCGGATAAACACGCGCAATGTAACAATCCAACTTCTTATCTTGATGGAAAAGAGCCAGGGCTCGACTTACAGAGTTTTCTTCCGATGAAAGAGCTGCCGCTCCCCGACTTTTTAGATCGTGATTCCTCTGAGACGCTCGCTCCTGCTCTTCAAGTTTTTTTGCAAAACCCGTAAGAATACCCAAACGAAACGAGTTTCTGGCGACGCGAGAAAAACTGCGACTATCTTCCTTTATCGCCTGTTGTAGTAAGTGCTCGGTTTGCTGCCGTAAGAAGTGATAAACATACTCAGCCATCAACGCGCTTTCCCGAGTGCCTATAATCTCGATCGAGCGATGATGTTCGCCAGTTGTAACATCATAATTTTGTCCCACAATGACCTGAACAAAAAAGTGACCTACTAAAATACTAATAATTTTCTTTTCGTAGGTTTCTATCCGCTTGGAACCCTTATCAATCACAATATGGTAAAAAGATGGTTCCTGATGCTTCTCTATTTGCTCAAGATTGTGGCGAGCATAGATTTCACGAACCCGGTTCATGGCCACCAGAGCTTCGTGCTCATTGGTTGAGGTCGCTAAGGCTAAAAGCTTTCGGACCCTTTCTAAGAGTTTTTCAGAGGCATTATCAGTCTTTTCTTCACGCCAATCCAAAAAGTGACTTTGCAGATCCAGGCTGGCCCTGGAAAAGTAAGGAGGAAGCCCTAGGCTATCGCAGGCGCTACGGAAGGACTCACCATGAACTTTTTGATCCGCATGATTTTTCCTGTCCCAATCCTCATCCACCATTTGATGAGCCATTTCGTGCTTCAGCACTCCAAGCACTAAGTGCCACGGCTTTGTCATAAGAAGCTTCCGCGAGAGACGAATGGTACGAATTTCACTCACCCACTGACCCCAGTGGGTGTTCGAGTCAAACAACTCTAAAGCTGCTGGTCGAATTGTGAGCTTGCGTTCATTAAGCGTATGGGCATATTCCCGGTAAAGCTCTTGAAGGGCTCGATTCTCCCAATCCAGAACCAACCGTTTGGCTCTACCCCGCACTTGCTTGATCTCTGCTTCATCCATCCTCCTAGGATGTACTCTGTTCCGAAAAGAGCGACAAGCTATTAGATTCGTGCCGCTTCAACCTAAAACTGAGCGGATCTTTGTCCCTACCTGCAGTCTTACGCTTTTGACTTGATCATAGGAAATAGAGCGAAAGAGGCACCAAAGACCATGTGGGCTGCCCAGTCCCACAGGATGGGGACCTCTTGATTCCAGTAATCAACGCCATGGAGTGTTTTCATAATAAACGGGATTAAAACATAAGGCCCGAGCATTGAGATTAACCCCACAATGAGGCCTAAACCCAAAGCCGTCTTTGAATTCGAAATTTCCACCTGGTTCGCCATTAGGCCAAAGGCGGTACCCCACAAAAGCGACGGACCAAGTTGATGCAATACAAGTCCCACTAAAACAGCACCAAAATGTGTCCCCTGCAGAGCAGACTCGCCAAACACAGCAGATCCGATGACCTGCACGGGATAGAGAGGGCCCTTGCCAAGAAAAAGTGTAAACACTAACATTACGACGACGGCCATAATGATACCAGCCGCCTGCCCCGTTAGTATTCCTGCTAAAACTGTTGTCCGACCATTCAATACTTGAGTTTTTTCTCCCAGATTTTTAGATAAAGTTGTTTCCATTTTGCCTCCGTTATTGCTACATTCTGACCCAGCCAATAAAAACAGTAAATACTGTTTAAATTGTTTAAACCTGACCTGGAGGTGGCTTTGATACAGCTCCATAAAAACCAACAATTGATTATGGAGTTACTCCTCAAGAAAAAAGATGGAGCCACTCTTGATGAACTGGCGTCTCATCTTAAGATCAGCAACACGGCCGCCAAAGAGCACATTTTAAAACTTCAAGCTTTTGGTTATCTTGACTACGCCGATTCAAAGGGCTCTGTAGGACGTCCGCGACGACGCTATCTTCTATCGACTGAAGGCCATGATGTTTTTCCTAAACAATACTCCTGGCTTTCCAATGTCATCCTTGAATTTTTGGTTGACGATATGGGTTCAAACTCCGTCGCGGGTATTATGGAATCGTTGGCGGATCGAACTTATCACTCTATGAAAAGCGAGTTCTACAACATCGGCTCCACAGCCGCTCTTCTAGTTAAAATTAATCAGGTCATGAACAGTCTCGGCTACCGAACCACTGTCAAACAAAGCGATCTGCGAAAAGGTGCCGTCATTGAAGCCACCAATTGCGTCTATCACACCGTCGCAAAAAAACACCCCGTACTTTGTCGTTTCGACATTCGTTTCTTGGAAAATGCCTCAGGCATGAATGTAAAACTAGAAACTTGCATTGCCCGCGGAGGAGATACATGTCGCTTTTGCTTAACAAAAAAATAAGTTTAATAAGTTGATAAAACTAAATGATATCGATCAACTTGAGAACAGTTCATGGCTGTGTGATGTACAGCCGTATTGACCCGATAGAGTTGTCCCACCGTAGGCATGGTTTCTGGGCCAGCCAGCTCGGTGACATAAAAACAGGATGGGTTCGTCCGCAATGGTATATGGAATCGAAACGGATCTGGGTCTTGGTGCCAGCTATAACAT
>CAZETK010000046.1:0-26362 GCA_964515195.1 uncultured Pseudobdellovibrionaceae bacterium | reverse complement strand
CCTTCAGATTTTCCACTAGATAATAGGCCTGGTCACCAACGTCCTGAGTGGTCATCAGAATCTGCTCGTAAGTGTTCTGGTCCATGAAATTGAAGCCCGCATCATCTTTGTACAGGAAGGTCATTTCCTTTGTTTCGACATTGGGAACTTCAAACTTTTCTCCCTGCTTAAAGGTAATTTCGCGATTTTGGCCAGTCAGAAGATTGCGAAGTTTAGTACGGGTAAACTGATTTCCTTTACCAGGTTTGACGTGTTGAAAATCCACGACAGTATAGGGCTCGTTGTCCATTAGAATTTTAAGACCTTTTTTGAAATCTGATAAATCGTACATCTATGACCTGCTTGTTGAAAAAATAGTGGAGGTTCAAAATAGCCAAATAAATCCAATAAATACAAGCTAAATGAAAAAGTGTAAGGTAACTTTCTTAGGAAGGCTCAAGAGAAGAGGGTGGAAATTTCGAATGCACCGCGCGGAGCATCGCGTAGAGTTTCCGTAATTTCTTTTCTCGAGCGATTCGGGCCGTCAGGTCCTCACCGGAGGGTCGATTTTGTGTGAAGGGTGGTCGTGAAGCATGCGGAGTGATGGGCTTTTTTAAGGCTCGCTGAATTCGTGATTCAATTTCTGGATGAGATCCATACTCTTTTTGGATTTCCTGCAAGAGTTCAAAGGCTTTCATGCCATCATTGCGGATAAGAAAGGCATCCACAAGTTGCAGAAGTCTTTTACGGGCCTTTTCCTGGGTGGCAGCCCCTCTATCTTCTGTTGCGGTGGCATTTTTCTGAACCTGTCGCAAATCCGAAAGCCGGGCCATCGCAAAAGTTTCCTCTTCGAATTCTAAAGCCGAGGCCGCTTCCAATTTTTCAACAGCCTGCTTGGCTCGGGCCGAGTAGGGATTTAGAAATAAAACCATTTTGAAAGCTTTTAAAGCTTCTAGAGGTTTTTTCTGTTCTAGATAAATCTCTCCCAATATTTGATGGGCCAAAATATTTTGCGGAGAAAGTTCAATCGTCTTTTTGATAGAACTCTCGGCATCCGATAATTTCTTAGCTTTCAGTTGGGCCTTTCCCAATACTAGAAAACCCGCTGGAAAAAGCGGATGACGCTCCGTGCCCTGCAAGGCCAATTCTTCCGCCTGCAGTAGCAATCCTCTTTCAATATAGGCATCCGCCAAAGGAGCGAAGACTTGAGAATTCGGATTATGCCTCAGAATTAGCTGATATTTTTCGATAACATCCGTTGATACCATGCATTTTCATTGTGGCAGAAGTCTCAAATCCATGCAATGAATGAAGAATGGCACAAATTATTTTAGGCCTCGATCCTGGAACACAGTTTGTAGGCTTTGGAGTCTTAATTGTTAGAGGCGACGAAGTGGGTGTTTTGGGGCATGGCGTTTTGGTCCCTGATTATCCAGAACAAGATGTGGCTCATCGAGTATTAGAATTAGGAGAAGCATTTCAACAGGTGTTAACGCAATACAAACCTCATGATGTCGTCGTCGAGAAAAGCTTTTTTCATAAAAACGCAGATACGGCTTTTAAGTTAGGGCAGTCTCGAGGTGTCTTCATCTATGAAGCGATGAGATTCGGTGCCAATGTCCACGAGTACGCCACTCGCGCCGTCAAAAAGACCGTTACAGGCCAGGGTGATGCCGATAAAATAATGGTGGAAATGGCCTTGAAAAACCTTTTGCCAATTGGAAGCTTCAATTCCTATGATGCTTCCGATGCTGTGGCCATGGCTTATCATCACTTAGTGGTGATTCGAACAAAATCTCTATTAAGCCAAGGTTTACAGAAGTAGGTTGAAAGGTCATAAGTGGCTTAAAAAAACAGTGGTTTGGAAGACGGCTTTTAGAAAGTAGGAAGTTGAAATGATTGGAAGGATTCAAGGAAGTCTTATCGAAGTCGGGTCAGATCACGTTCTGGTAGACGTTCAAGGAGTCGGCTACGAAGTTTATCCTCATGCAAGGGCCTTGTTGGATCTTCAGTCGCAGTTAGCGCAGAAGGTGGTGTTTTGGATTTATACCCACGTGCGCGAAGATACTCTTCAACTTTTTGGATTCTTATCGCAATTTGAAAAAGGCGTCTTCATGCAGCTTTTAAAAGTGAATGGTGTCGGACCCAAGCTAGCCCTTAACCTTCTTTCGGGCGGAGATGTGCACGAAATCACGGATTGGATTGAATCAGGAGATGCAAAGGCGCTTTCCAGAATTCCTAAAGTCGGCAAAAAGACAGCGGAACAAATCATTCTGACCCTGCAAGGCCACTTGGTTCGGGTCGAACCCAAGGGTCAAAAACACCCGAAAGTCTTCAAAGAGATTCAATTCGCCTTAACAAACCTAGGCTTTAAATCGCAAATCGTTGAGGAGTTTTTAGCGACCTTGCCGGACGGCATTGATACAGAGGAAGGCATTCGGTTAGGGCTTTCCCAACTTTCACAGATGAGAGGGGAATCAAATGGCACAAATTCGTGAAGGTCATATTGAGATGAATAGTATGGTAGCAGGACTTCCAATGGAGGGTGAGAAGAAGTGGGAAAACGAGCTGCGTCCGACCCGCTTTGAGGATTTTCCTGGCCAGGATACCATTAAAGAAAAACTCAAGGTCTTTGTTAAGGCGGCCCAGCTTCGCGCCGAACCTTTGGACCATGTCCTTTTCAGTGGTCCTCCAGGGCTGGGCAAAACCACCTTGGCACAGATTCTGGCGCACGAATTAGGAGTGGATTGCAAAATCACTTCAGCTCCGGCGCTGGATAAAAAAGGCGAGCTGGCGGCCTTACTGACGTCCCTCAAACCAAACTCAGTTTTATTTATAGATGAAATCCATCGGCTTAATACCCATATTGAGGAATACCTTTATACGGCGATGGAGGATTTTTACATTGATATCGTAACAGGAGAAGGCTTAGGGGCACGGACTATGAAGTTCCAGCTTGTGCCCTTCACATTGGTGGGAGCGACCACTCGGGCTGGGCTTCTAAATTCTCCGTTTCGTGACCGGTTTGGAATTGTCGAACGGCTTCAGTTCTATAGCCGTGATGCTTTGATGCAGATTCTTAAGCGTTCCGCAGGAATCCTCAAGATTGAAATGGAAGAACGGGGAGCTGAAGAAATCGCCCGGCGCTCTCGAGGTACGCCTCGTATCGCCAATCGGCTTCTCAAGCGTGTGCGCGACTATGCCCAGATCAAGGGCAATGGCCGTATTGACGAGGAGTTGGCCCACTATGCGTTGGATCAGTTAGGTGTGGACGCCCATGGCCTCGAGTACATGGATCGAAGAATTTTATTTTTGATGAAAGAAAAATATGCGGGTGGACCCGTGGGAATTGAAACACTGGCGGCGGCTTTAAGTGAGGAAAAAGACACCTTAGAAGAAGTCTACGAGCCATTTTTGATTCAAGAGGGTTTTATTCAAAAAACCCAACGTGGCCGTGTTCTGACTGAATTCGCCAAGACCCAATTATCTCATCATGAGGTTCTCGCTGAATGAAATCCCGTCAACCCCTCACTATCGAAGTCACCCGTGGAAATTTAGTCGAAAGCGTTCACCAAGTGGTCTGTGTCGTTGCGGACCGCAAGGGATACATATCTCATTTTAGCGGAAATGTTGATTATGTTGTTTCACCGCGGTCATCCATAAAGCCACTACAGGCCATTCCTTTTGTGGAAAGCGGCGCTTTAGATCACTTTCAGTTGAGTGATACGCATCTAGTTTTGGCCTGTGCTTCTCATAAGGCAGAAAAACATCATTTAGAGACTCTTCAAGAATGGTTAACAAAAATCGGGCAGAGCGAATCGGTTTTTCGTTGCGGTCCTGCGGCTCCTACCAAGTCACCCATTTCACACAACTGTTCCGGCAAGCATCTGGGTATGATAACAACGGCCCTTCATTTGAAGATTGATCCTGCTAACTACGACCGTTTTGAGCATCCTATTCAAGATTTACAGCGTAAATTTATGTCTGAAATTTTCAACTTGGATTTTAGCAAACTCCCCTTTGGTGGTGATGGCTGCGGAATTCCCACTTACGGAGTTCCTTTGCAAAAATTGGCTTTGGCCATGACTTTATTCGTCAGGGACGACTTACCCGAAAAGCGTAAACGAACTGTCGCACGAATTTTATCAGCCCTAAAAAAGCATCCGGAGTTTCTTTCGTCTGAAGGGGATTTTGTTCACAAGTTGATCCATGTTAGCCAGGGGCGAGCCATCGTAAAACCAGGGGCTGAAGGCTCCTATACCGGTATTTTGCCAGAAAAAGGTTATGCTTTTGCCTTAAAGGTGATAGATGGAAACAATCGTGCCGCTGAATTGGCTTCGATACTGCTTTGCCAGCTTTTGGGTGGCGTCACCCCCCAAGAAGGTGAAGCTTTGAAAGAGTACTTCGAGCCCTCCATATTGGATTCTCGGGGTCAAAAAGTTGGGACTATCCGAGCTAATCAGGGAGTCTAATCCATTATGTTTTTACAAAAGACTCTGCGAAAAACAGTTCAGGTGAAGGGGATCGGTATCCATTCTGGTGATCCCTGCACCTTAACATTTCGACCAGCTCCCCCTGACACCGGAGTCTACTTTATTCGCCGCGATCTTCACGGGGCGCCCGCATTGAAGGTTGCTGCCTATAACGTAGAGGCAACTTCCTATCAAACAACAATTGGCGGACCTGACTTTCAAGTGGCGACCATCGAACATTGTATTTCAGCCTTGTCGTCTCTTCGCATTGATAATTTATTCATAGAACTGGACGGGCCCGAAATACCCATTTGTGATGGAAGCGCTCGCGACTTTCTTGCCGCAATCCAAACTGTTGGAACCATGGAGCAAGAGGCTCCCCGAAAGTATTGCTATATCACGGAGCCGATTCAACTGACCGAGGGCGATAAGCACGCGTATGTTATGCCTTATCATGGTCTTCGTTTGTCAGTGACAATTGACTTTTCCCATCCTGCCATTGGTAGACAAAGTCTTGATATCGATGTGGACGAAAATACATTTGCCCGAGAAATCGCCTCGGCTCGCACTTTTGGGTTTATGAAAGATGTCGAAGCCTTGAAATCTCGCGGGCTTGCTAAAGGTGGTAGTCTTGAAAACGCCATCGTTCTTGATGATCACAAGGTGCTTAACCCCGAAGGGCTTCGTTGGGAAAATGAATTTGTCCGGCACAAGGCTTTGGACGCTCTGGGAGATCTTGTGACTCTTGAAATGCCGCTTATGGGACACGTAATTTTGTACAAAGCTGGTCATGATTTGATGAACAAACTTGTTAGAAGAATTAAAGAATATCGCTCCTCTTATAAGTACGTTGAGCTAGGTCACTGATTTCATTTTATTCCCAACCGAACGTCTAAGGTAATTTTTTCATGATAAAGCGTTTTTTGTCCATGTTATAGACACTCTAACAAACGCTAATTTGACCATATCCCCAACATCTTGATACTCCCGAGAAGCCACAAGGGGGTAGGTGTCTTGAAGATTCTCTTCCGCATCCCAACAATCATTTTATTACTTTTTCTCAGTCAACTTTCAGCCCTGGCTCAAACAAATCCCCTGCGCCAAGAATTTCAATTCGATGAAAACCCTTACATTGGCAACCGAAATTACCATGCTGATGTCATATTCACGCTGATGGGAAGAAGGTTTGATGATACCTTTGTCCAAAGCCGATACGGTCGCGCGATTGTTGAAGCTTCATTAGGGGTCAAATACGAAAACTGGTTAGAAGGAAAATTGGCATTGGCGCAGGTGATGACATCGGGAGCTGCAAGCCACCAGATGAGTGTCACTGAAGCCGGCATTGGTAGTGGAACTTACTTGGACGAGGCCACGGTTTCTGTCAAACCAACAGATTGGGTGACAGGAAAGGCTGGCGTTTTGTATGTTGAGTTTAGCCCGATCTACTCTCTTCATTACCCTCAATCGCAGGCGGGTGGAGCGCTTGTTTTTTCCAACACATGGGGGAGTAACGATAGCGATATCCAGTTTACGGCATCTCTTGAAGGATCCCAATCAATTCCAACGGCTAGATCCAGCGGTAACATTATCACTGATGAAAATACCAGTCCTCTTCTGACGCTGGGTTCTTTTCATTGTAAATTTGTTAACAAATACACAGGCACTACCGTGCGATTAAGTGCGGCTCATTTCGAGTATACGGATCTTTCCACAGCTTCAGCGGCCGACTCCCTGAAGATTGGAAGCTCTGTAATGGGACAAAGTGATTTACAATTCATTTATGAGTTCCGCGGAAAAGAACTAGCCGCTGCCTTGAAACAAGAGTTCGGTCTAAGCCACGCGGTTGAAGTGAAAGGTTCTATGCTCAGAAATGAGAGAGCTCCGGCCAGTTTGAATCAAGGTCATCAAGTGAAGGTGGAGTATACTCGGTCATTCGATAAGTGGGAACTCAAGCCTTCCGTGACTCAGTTTTATGTTGAAAGTGACAGTTTACCTGCGGTTTTCGCCCAATCCGGTTTTGGTTATACAAACCGTGAAGGTTACGCGATTAATGTTAAAGCGAATTTCCCGAAAGAAAAATTTAATATATTCGGAGGATACACAAACGCTCAAGCGATTCATGAGGCGGGAGTGATCCGGTACAACTCGAATATGTCCACTTATCAAATGGATCGGGAAATCTACACTCTGGGGGCTGAGGTCGCGTATGAAATTTTCTAAAATCATTTTAACAATACTGGCGACTTTGAGTCTTGCAGCTTGCTCGACCGAGTCCAATAAGAAGAAGGATATTGTTCTTAATAGCCCTCACGACTTTGAACATACGGGTAACTTTCAAGTCAGCACTTTTAGAGTGATACATTCCGCTTTACAGTCATTCAATTCGTACGGGCTACCTGGTGCGAAAGTTTTTACGTTTGAGGCTTGTTTAACGGACCAGCTGAATGCCGCTATTAAAGAGCCTAATCTTTTATTTTCCGTATCAGATCCATCGGGTACTAAAGAAATGGTAAGAACACACCGCCAAGGCTGTTTGGTTTGGACGGAAACTCACAGTTTCAGTTACCTTCTCCCAGAAACATACTTTCGGATCAAACGGGTCATAACTTCTCATAATTACTATAAAGGGAGTGTTGAAGCAGTCGGAGCGTTTAATCCCTGGTTAGATGGCGCCTCTTCTTTGGAAGATACGCGCTATAAGGTACTCGCGCCCGATGTTCAGGTTGAGGAGCTGGGTTCGTTATCTATTCATGGTGCTCACCTCCGCAGTCGCCCCGACACGGTTGGCATCAAGATGAACCTCACTGGTGTAAATTTTAATTTCTTGGGGCATGATCACAGGCATCATGAAGTGACTCCTCGCTTAGCCTTACGGGTGGCGCATCGTTATCATGTTCGTCTGTCACCGGTTGTTTTTCGTCGCACATTAAGTAATATCGCTAAGCCTGAATCCTTGATTCGTGGTTCTCTGAAAGTCACATTGGTCATTTTGCAGGAAGATTCCAACAAAGAGACTCAGTTTGCAGCGAAGAATGTCATTGCCAGCACAGAGTTCGAAAAAGAAATCAATGCAGGTCAGCTAGCGACTGAAATCTCAATTCTGTTTCCAGAAATCGTTAGCCTTACATCGCGAACGGTTGCTTTGTTGACGATAACTCCCACCGACGAAATTGACGGCCTTCCTAGCTTAAGTTTTACAGGCTCTTTGAAGCCAGGACCGCTTTCGAGTTTGGATTTGATACCTGTGAATTTGGATGCCACGGAATTGCACCAACAATTCCAGAAAAAACTGAATGACGAAATGAGTGAGTCCTCTTCAGCTTTGGCACTTCTTAAACGCAATCCGTCTTATAGGGCCTTAAGTTCAGATATTGAAGTGGTCCGTCATGGGGGGTTACTTTTCTCTAGTCGTGAACCACTCGTGTCCATCATTGAGGCTCAACTGAAAAGTCCAGCCTCCAGCTATTGGCCCCATGTAAAAGTAAGTCTTTTCACTCTCTGTGGAGTTATTTTTCCTGCGGATAAAGGTGCTCAGAGCACGGCAGCCGCTTGTCGACGAAATCCTGCTTCCTATTTAGAATATAAATTTGCAACGTTTCTGGATCGTTTGAATTCTCCAACGGCTAAAGCTGTCGGAGAGCCTGAAGTTATCACCATGACTATGAATGCTACGACTAGTTGGTCTTCGAGCCATTCTAAGTCAGTGGGGGCAACGGCTAGTATGGGGTTTAATTTTGGTTCTGACTTTAGTGGCTTAAAATTTTCTTTTGGCAGTCAGATTTCCAACGCATACCTTGTCAAGGTTGATAAGTCTGACTCTGTAAATGTGAATCGATCCAGAACAATCACGGCCGAAGAAAGAAGTTATGAGATTGACGCCATGACTCGACGTTGCCTGGTTGTCAAGCCTCACAAAAATCTGGATATCAAATTTTTGGAAGGTGCCGTTGGGGTATATCACTGCCTCCCGGCCAAGTCTGAAAAAAGAATTGAGACCTATTACCAGGTCAATTCAAACACAGGATTGGCAGGGTCTGCATTCACGGATAACGCCGATCCATCCTCCACTCATTGGCGAATGATGATTCGGGGCCCGAAGACGTTAAACTTATTTGCGTCTGTCATTGATAAACCGCTTTACAAGATCATCTTTGAGGATCCAAAACCAGAGGCTGAAGCTTACGAGGCCATTACTCACCAATACTTGACGGAAGAATTTCCCGGCGTTTTCTCGGAATGATCGGCGGCGCGCGTCAGCGCGCTCTCTGGCTCTTGTCGAAAACGGGAATTGGGTCCATAAACTCAATTGATCCCAAATCTAACTATCTATTATTGAGGTGTTTTTTATGATCATCGGCGTACCGAAAGAGATCAAGATTTCTGAAAACCGGGTCGGCATGACTGAGGCGGGCGTAAGTCAACTGGTGAAAGAAGGCCACACTGTCTTTGTTGAAAATGAAGCAGGAGTTGGTTCCGGAATTACCAACGAAGACTATGAAAAAGCTGGCGCTAAGATTCTTCCTACAAAGAAAGAGGTCTATGACAAGGCCGACATGATTGTGAAAGTGAAAGAGCCTCTCCCGGATGAATATGATCTTATGCGAGAGAATCAGATTCTTTACACCTATCTTCATTTGGCGGCTGAACCCAAGCTGACCAAAGTTTTGTGCGAGCGAAAAGTCAAAGCCATTGCCTATGAAACGATTCAAAATGAAGACAAGACCTTACCTCTTTTGACTCCGATGTCAGAGGTGGCGGGCCGCATGGCCACTCAAATTGGAGCTTTTTATCTTCAAAAGAATCACGGTGGTAAAGGCATCCTTTTAGGGGGGGTGACAGGGGTGAAACCCGCAAAAGTGACCATCGTCGGTGGTGGAATCGTGGGAACAAACGCTGCCAAGATGGCCGTGGGTCTTGGGGCCAACGTCACCATTCTGGATGTGAATACAAAGCGTCTTGAATACCTGGATGATATGTTCCAAGGTCGCTGCAACACCGTCTTTTCCAATTTAAAAAACATTGATGAGGCTGTTCATGGATGTGATCTTTTGATCGGAGCTGTTTTGATCATCGGCCACAAGGCGCCAACTTTGGTAACTAAAGATCAAGTCAGCGCGATGCCTAAGGGATCTGTGGTGGTTGACGTAGCTGTTGACCAAGGCGGTTGTATTGAGACTTGTAAGCCCACCTCTCACCAAAACCCCACTTATGAAGTGGACGGCGTCATTCATTATTGCGTTCCCAATATGCCTGGTGTTGTACCCCGTACATCCACCTATGCGTTGACTAACGTAACCTTGAAATATGCCTCCATGTTAGCGGCTATGGGTGTTGAAGAAGCCTGTGCGCGCGATAAGGCTCTTTATAAGGGCTTGAACGTCTATGGGGGAAATGTAAGTTACGAACCTGTCGCCCGTGATTTACAAATGGAATACAAGCCTTTTAAGTTGAACTAAAAATCTGCGAACCGTCTTAATACCCCTTTAGCCTGTTATTTTGGAGCTTTTTATCTTCAGAAGATAAAAAGCTCCAAAAGATAAGTTTTAAAGGTTTCAATTATTAAGGAACTTATTCGAATCGGATAAGTTCCTTTTTTTTACTTTCACCGTAATCGTCTGCCTTGAAAGGATAGGTGGTAAAGTTGAATCCCTGCCTGCATGGTGAGGACAATAAAGCTGATT
Organism: uncultured Pseudobdellovibrionaceae bacterium; assembly: GCA_964515195.1. GTDB lineage: Bacteria > Bdellovibrionota > Bdellovibrionia > Bdellovibrionales > Bdellovibrionaceae. The sequence goes on along the minus strand of CAZETK010000046.1, from coordinate 16,230 downwards.
TGCACAAGGGCTGGAAAACGGAAACTAGCTTCAAAATCATGAAGGCCTAAATATCGAAGCAATAACTCCAGCCCTTGGAGTGCCACTGCAAAGAAGGATGAACAAGCGGGAACTAAAGCCAACAGGGCAAGGGGAAATAGGACCCATCCAATTATCGGGGCAATGAATATGTTTAAGAGCCATGACCACAGACTTATGGAAAAACCCAGAAAACACCAGACAGAAAAAAAGATGGAGTTGGTCATAATTTTTAAAGGATCTTGAGGAGATGTGAAAAGAATCAGGCTGGCCAACCAGCTGAGCCAAAAAGAGTAAGACTCTATCCACGGTGGGTGAAGAGCTAAGCACATCAGGCTAGCGACAAAAAGATTTTGATGAGGCTGCATTCTAAGCAATCCATGCGTGGTTGTTTGCATACAGGCTCGCGTGCCTGGTGCCGAGAAACCCGAGAATCCATTGAACAGCCACAGCAGTGCGGTCACAAAAAAATGGGGTAGCTTGAGTTTTTCCAATAGAAATCTTAGAACCAAAAAATGGGAACCAGACACAACAAAGATATGGATCAATCCACTGGCCTTCAAAGAGGTCGACCAGAACTCTAAAGTTTTAAGTGATCGACCGCAGACTAAAGCTTCCCATAGTCGACTTTCTTCAGATTCGAAGGGGCTAAGGTGAAAACACGTGTGCTGTAAAAGCATCAGTTCGGTCTGAAATGTGGAGAGAGGGACAAAAGGTTTAAATTGCACACACAGTAAGCAGAAAATTAAAAAAAGCCACATAGATCAAGCACATAGCACGCCCTAGACCAATGGCTTAAAGCTTAGGCTGCTGGCTCACTCTTTCAGGGTCCAGTTTTCGGATTTAAGAAGATGAAATGTTTCAAAGATCAAAACCCCCCAGTTTTTAAAATAAGCTTGTTAAATTAAATAGTTATGGGTGCTTATTCAGTAGTCAATCGGCTGAAACCCTTGATTTTGAGACCATCCAAGGTCAAGGAATGACAGTTTTAAACATTTTCTGTGGATATCTTCATCTTGTGAGCCACTTTCCAGACATGCCATAATGACAATGTCGTATTGCGTAGTCATCTTAGGAAAGGATGAAGCATGAAGAGCGCTCGCTATGGAAGATGGTTGCCTCTTTTTACATTGTTATTGTGTTTCTCGGCACAGGCGGTTTCGAGTAAGGAATCGGGAGTTTCACAATCTTCACCGAAAAAAATGGCTAAGATCCATAAGGACATCGATCTTCGTGCCGAATTGACGGGGCGAGATTTAAAGAAGCTAGGTGAAGACGATCTGTATGTTGAAGTTCTAACTCAGTATCAAACGCAAAATTACGAAATCATGCGACAAGCGGTGAATGTCCTCATTACGAAATATCAGGACAGCCCCCATTCCGACAATGCCCTTTATCTTCTTGGGTATTCGTCTCTTGAAAGACGAGCTTTTGCAGATGCGCTTCGCAACTTCAACCGACTTTTAAAGCGGTATCCTGCCAGTAATAAAGCTGTAGCAGCTGAGTTCGCAAAGGGAATTGCTTATAAACATATGAAGCTACGAGATTTGGCACAACGAAGCTTTTTGAGTGTTCGCAAGAAATACCCTGGCAGCCCTGAATCCTTCCGCGCCGAAAGCGAGCTTAAGCTCCTCGTTAAGAGGTAGGACTCAGATGACGCTAAAAACCACCGATATCTTGGCCGTCTTACTTTTTATCTTGGCTTTTGCGGCTGGATCCACAGCTACGGCCGAGGAGCAACCTAATCTTCTGATAGAAGATCGTTTTCATCAGATATTTAAAGAATTCAACGAACAGCCCACATCAGAAGAAAGCTGGAATCGCGTCTTTCGTGCGAGCCAACCTCGGACTTATGAGGTGATGGAGCAAGACAATTTGTGGGATATTTCCAATATACTTTTCGGCGATCCCTTTTTCTGGCCAAAAATTTGGTCATTCAATGCGGATATTTTAAATCCCCACGAGATTGAACCCGGTTGGCTAATAAGATTTTTTCCGGGGACACTCGAGGCTCCGCCATCATTGGTGGTGACAGAGTTTGAAGGGCTGGAGCTACCCGACCCTAAGCCGCCCAAGCCCATTGCGGAAGTGCCTCCAAGTTTACCGGCTTATGTGCCGGAAGTTCCCAATTTCAAACCCCCTGAAATTGTAAAACCTGATCGCTTGGCGTTGACGATTATTCCTCCATTGCCACTTCCAGTAGAAATTGTTGCCAGCCGTCCACAGTATAGCGGTCAAGTCGTTGAAATTGAGGATGGAGCCCGAATGGTCGCAGACACGCGGGATATTTTTGTCCGGTTGGATGTTGAAAATTCAACGGGAGTTTACACGGTAGTGAAGAGTTCTAATAATATCCCAGGCGCTCATGTTGTGCAGTATCGGGCTGAAATCAGTGTTAAGGAGCGCATTAATGATCGAGAGAATATTTACCGTGCCACTATCATCCGAACTGTGGACTCTGTTGAAGTAGGAGACTCGATTATTTCAGGGACGATTCCGATGGTGGATGTTTCTGAAGTTCCTGTTCAGGGATCGGCACCATTATTGCGAATTGTTGGTGGTTACCGATCTCCTACGGATTCGTTATTTTCTCCTTACTCAATCGTGTTTTTGAACGGGGGCGCGACATCAGGCTTGCGAGAAGGCGATGCCTTAAATCTTTATCAGAACCCTCGCCTCAGAGTCAGTGATTCCAAGGTAGTTAAAGCCTACCGAGAAATTGGTACAATTAAAATTATCCGTGTCCATGAGGATGTTTCGACTGGTTATATCCTTAGGAGTAAATCAGAAATCCGCGTCGGTGATCTAGCGGGTGTCTTACATTCAGATTCGGGTTCTGGACAAAGTGGTGCCTCTGATGATGGAGAGTTGACATTAGACTGAGAGACCTGAATTGCACCTCTGCCAAGCATGAAACTTTGGTGTTTTTTGCATGCCTTTCAGCGTTCTCCCTATCGATACCTTTATCTTGCGGATATTTTAAAAGCGCTTGAATCCTCATTTCCTCAAGCTCCCACTCTGGAGTCTGTATTTTTCTACCTGGAGTCGCACCACCCGTCACAAAATTGGTGGGCGGAGCTGAGGGATCATGCCGATAAAATTGAAAAACAAGAGTTAAAGCTTTTTGATTCCTCTCGATTCCGATTTGCGTTCTATGGACAGCCGGACTTCCCCGTTTCGTTAATGAACTGTTCTAATCCCCCATTGGCCATTTGCGTGCAGGGATCACTCGATCCCTTTCAAAAGCACAGCATTGGTGCCGTGGGTTCACGCGAACCTCATGAGTTTTCTAAAATGTGGATGAAAAAGGAATTCTATCAGTTCTTGAAAGATCATCGAGTGCCTGTAGTGAGCGGAGGAGCGCGCGGAATTGATCAGTGGGCTCATAGAATGGCGATCGTTTTGGATCTGCCCACACTTGCGATCATGCCATCGGGGCTCGCTAATAAATATCCCCCTTTTTGGGAGCCATCATCCCAGTGGGAAGAAGAGGGTGTCACTTTCATCAGTGAGATGAGGTTGGCATCTCCCATTTCAAAGCAAAATTTTTCTTCACGAAATCGATTGATTGCCGCCATGGGTACACTCACCCTGATTGTTGAAGCCCGTGCCAAAAGTGGGACTTTGATGACAGCCCATCACGCTTTGATGGAAAGTAAACCAGTCTGTGTTGTACCCGGACATCCTTGTCTGCCGCAGTTTGCAGGATCACTGCAATTGATCATTGAGGGTGCTTGCTTCGCGAGAAATGCTCTCGACTTAGGCGAAATATTTAAGAGTGAAATACAGGTGACCACAGGCAATATCGGGCCATTAGTTGAAACGTAAGACATTTATACTACCCCTAGTGGTGGATTTCTTACGGCAGCGCCATTCTAGAAAAATATTAAAAAGAATGAAAAAATGGGTTGAGTCAGGGCTATGGCCATGCTTATCATCATATCTAAGGGAGGGGCGATGTGGTCACGGATGACCATTGTGGTAAGGACGCTACGGCATCGCTCTGTTTTTATCGAGGACGTCTCCTCACTTCCTAGCCAATCCGTTTAATCCCAAACTTTCCTTAAGAAATAAACTGATAGAGCTCCGAAAATAATGTTAGGCGCCCATAGTGCCAGGCCTGGACTGATTTGGCCTCCGCGCGCCATCCCTTCGGCACCGACATAGAGAATCCAATACCCCACGATTACAAGAAGGCATATGACAAAGCCGGAAGATCGCCCCGCTCTTCGATTCGGTTGAATTCCCAGCCCGACACCAATCAGGGCAAACACCACGCAAAGAACAGCAATAGCGGATCTTTTATGCCATTCAATTCGAACCTTGATCATTTCCTTTGGTGGCAGATCACTATTCAGTTTTTCCTGGATATCTCCCCAGGTCCAAGATTGTGCGGATTTTTCGCGCTCGCGTATTTCAACGGGATCACTGAGATTCACATCAAAGGTTTTAAAATTAATTTTGGTGTGAGTTTCGGCCTTGCGGTGGATGGAGCCATCCTCCAAAACCAGTTGAGCCTTGTGACCGGGTAATAGAGAATCTTGCTTCAATCGACCCCGTTTCGCGATAATAGTCAGAGGCTGCTTGGGATCTCGCTCGTCATAAATGAAAACATCCAACATTGTATTAGTTTGGGAATCAATTCTATTAGCGTAAACCACCAGATCGAACAGCCCTTCTGAAAAGGTTCCTTCTTTAATTGTCGCGGCGGCTTTGGTTTGCTTTAGATTGCTGAAAAGGACTTCAAAGCGTCGATTTCCCCAAGGGGCCAGTTCAAATGAGGTTTGGGCCGATATCCCGCCGATCAGAAGACTTAGCACAATGGCTGGAGCCATAACTGTCGGCATGGAAAGGCCACAGGCCCGAAGTGCCAAAATTTCCGAGTCCGTACTTAACCGACTATAGGTCCAGAGAATCGAGAAAAGCAGACTCATGGGAAATAGAACCGGCAATAGGGAAATGCAGATATAAAGAATGATCTCCAGAAGCGTTTTGATCTCTACACCATGGATCAGAGCGAACTCTGTCAGGCGTAGAATCTGAAACATGAGGATAATTAATAAAAAGACGGAAAGCCCCAGTAAAAATCCGGGGAGCATTTCTAGTATAAGGGCTAGCTGAATTCTTAGGTTTCTCACTGTCTAGAGCTTAGCTTGGTTTGAACCGATCGTTGACCTCTTTTTCATCGTCCCCGACAATTATCATATGCTCAAGATATTACTCGTCTTCGACGACTTTCACGAGTTGACCACTGTGGAGCGAATGCTTAAAAAAATAGGCTTCGATGTTGTGGGTATTACGAGTGAGTTTTCCATCACGGAACAGCTCCTTTCTCTTAACCCCCATGTTGTTATCGCTCAGGGTCAAACGCCTAAGGTTTCAACAGCCAGTGTGGGGCGTCGGCTGCGAGAGTCGGTTCGTTGGGATGGCCATAGTGTCCTGATCTTTTACCCTAAAGCCAAACCACAGCCAGCCGAGATTTTAAAAATGCGAATGGATGTGGGGCTTGAATACCCGGTAGAACCCACGAAGCTTGTGCAGGTATTGGCCCAATTGGGTGGCTTGGACTCGCATTACCTTTTAGATAAATTGATTAAGACTCTCTCACAAGATGCGGATGTGGATGAAGAAGGAGTTGGAGAGTCAGCTCATAGGCGTAAGGATGATGAATCCATTTATGTTGTAGGCGGCAAGGAGTCTTTAACGAATGATCCGATTAAGGACTCAACCGGCAAATCCAAAAGTTTGTTTCCCGGGCCCGCCGCAACCGGCGATCAACCTTCGCCTGTAAAGCAAACCTCTCGGAAAGCGCGAACGGACGAAACCGCCAAGGACGAAGCGAACCGCTCTCAAAAAGACTCGGCCATTTCTGAAAGGGAAACGCCCTCTGGGGATATGAATCTTCGTAAAGAGGACGAGGGCTTTCCTCTTCAGGACCCGTTGAAAAAAGAGGCAAAAGGGGTTCCCCTGACAGTAAACCCCGAAAAGAAGTCCACGCGTGAAGAGAATCTTTTTGCCGTGGATATGATTAAAGATCCAGTTTTGCAAGAGTTGGAAGGCCTTCTGTCAAAGCCCAAGATTCCAATATCAAGTGAAACCGTATTGCTCCATGACCCGGTGAGAGCCCAGAAATACGCTCAAATTGTCGGGAGTATGCCACCTATGGATCTGTTATCCATCAGGCGGCGTGAAGCTAAAAGCCGTTTGCGCGATATGATCCGGGATATTCCTAAAGACGAGATGCAGAATCAGGACGATTTGCGTCGAGAGTTCGTGAAGGCTTTGTTCAAACCGAAGACATGATTTAGGATCGGTCAATATTCGGAGGTTCTCATATGGCATCAGCAACTTATCCTGTTACCGATCAGAGTTTTGAATCAGAAGTGATTAATTCAAATCTACCCGTACTTGTGGATTTCTGGGCTGAATGGTGTGGGCCCTGCCGCGCCCTCGGGCCGAAGCTAGAAGAAGTTGCCAAGGAATTGGATGGCCAGGTGCGAATTTTAAAGATGAACGTCGATGAGAATCACAATACACCCCAGAAATTCGGAATTCGTGGGATTCCAGCCATGATTCTTTTTAAAGGCGGGCAGGAAACCGGCCAGCTAGTCGGAAATCACCCTAAAGACGCCATCTTGGAATTTCTAAAGCAACACATCTAATATTTTTCGATTTTTATTGAATTAAATAAGGAGCGATTCTGCGAATGGCTCCTAAGGTGAGGTTGTTAGTTTTTTCCGACAGATGGCCTTATAGACTGGCCGATGCCTCAAGATTTAAAGACTTAGTTATAATGCTATTGTAAGTCTCTTCATAGCTTTTATAGATTCGTGTCGGATAGACTTGTGGTTTTTTATCCTGAGCTAAAAGTTTTCGTACATTTCGAGGCCCCATATTGTAGGCAGCGATATACCGATAGGCCTTAGCCGGAAACTTGGCTCGCAGGTAATCAAGATAAGCGACACCAATTTCAATATTCTTGACCGGATCTTTCAGATCACTTTTCCCTTTATAAGCAATTTTATATTTGGCGGCGATCCATGAGGCGGTGTTAGGACGGACCTGCATAAGTCCGATTTCGCCTACACCACCCAGGGCAAGATGATTATAGCTGGATTCAGTTTTAATAACGGCCGCCACAAATATGGGGTCAAATTGGTAGCGTCCACTCTCGCGAAGAATGGTTTGGGTAATTTTAAAAGCTTTGGATCGATTGGCCGGTGGTAACTGTCGTCGGACTTCCTGATAGAGTTTAAAATGAAGGTTGGCCAGTTGTTCTTTTTGGGCGGCTGTGCTCTTTTTATATTCATGCCCTAAGAGTTCTTTTGCATGGGATTCACGTAAGATTTCATCAACAGGCTGTAGCCCTACTAAGTCCTCGGGCATAATCTGAAAATTTTGGAAGGCCACCAATAGCCATAGGCCGCCTACTAAAACAAAAATTCCGGATTTATTTACATTCGACTTCATATCTAGACTCCCCAACATAGTTACGAACTTAACATTGCAGTCGGTGTGCCACTGGGTAAGTGGTCGTTTTTATTAGAGTCTCGAGTTGAGACAGTTTAATTTGTATTTGAAATGGAATTAGCAAGGAGGTGTTGGTGTTTGGGTGACAGAGTTCAAAAAGTTTGGCGCCTCACAATGAGAATAAAAACAGGGGGTGGAATTCGTCATACCAAATGAAAATTGATTTTGGTATAGGTGGAAATCCAGGCCAACAAGCTTTTTAGGAGAGAAAATATGACTCAGAAAAAAGGACAGGTTTCACGAACTAAAACCAAGGCGACCAAGAAGGCTCGTACTAAGAAAGATAAAGCCAGCCAAGTCGATAAGAGTACGGATCCCTTTGAGACAGAAATTGGTCCCGATGTGATTGTGGGAGCGGGCGCCTCAGAAGAGTCGACGACTAAATCCACTCGCTTCCAAGAAAGCTTCGAAGCTTCTTCGGCTGCCGACTCACAGGCCTCGGGTGAGGGGATGTCGGATCAAGACTCAGATCAGGAAGCTCAAGTGAACCGAATTGAATTTCCGTATTCTGAGATGGTTCGGGCCTATGCGCCAAACACCATGAAAGTTATGGACAGGGTTGTGACTGACTGGAAACATGAAGGAAACTTTATGAATCTCGGCATTGAAAATCCCTATGCCAATATGGCCGTGAGCCTGGGTCTGCAAAAGGCCAAGGAAGTGGAAAAGAAACTAGATGAAAGAGGTGTTCTTTCCGCTGTGCGAATGGGTCTTGAGGTTCTAAAACAGCAGGTGAATAAGAAAAAATGAGTCGAGAGCTAAGAGTCTGGAGAAAGCCAAATATTCAGGAATTGGAAACCACTCTAGGCCCCGCCAAAAGGAATGATTAAGAAAGGAATTTCTGAATGCTTTACGCAGGTTTCTGGAGACGATTTGTCGCGGTTGTCATTGATTGGATGATCTTAATTCTGCCGTCAGTGGCCATGGGTTATCTTTTGCCCTACGTCGGGGGTATGGCTATGGCTATCGCTTATTTTCCAGTATTTGAGTCTTCATCTATTCAAGCGACTCCTGGAAAGTATGTCATGGGCATGAAAGTGGTTTCCGAGGACGGAACATCTTTAAGCTTTTTGCGAGCCTTGGCTCGGCACTTCTTGAAGATGTTAAGTTGGCTTGTCTGCGGTATCGGGTATTTGATCCAACCTTTTACGACAAAGCGGCAAACTCTGCATGATCTTATTTCGGGCGCCGTTGTGGTTCGTCACGAATTTCAATCACCTCCTAATTGGTGGGAGGCTTGGTTAACCCAGATGAAATTTATCTTCCGAGTGGATGATAAGCCTGCTCAGCCCACAGAACCACTTCGATCCCCTTCCTCAACTGCCACTTCAGTCGCAACTGCGGCCTCATCAGTAGAAACGTCTGCGGCCATTGATTCAATTGAAAAGCTTCATGATCTTTACAAGCAAGGGGCTATAAGCGAGGAAGAGTATCAGTCCAAGAAGGCTACCTTCTTGAAGCAAATTTAAGTCCTAAAATTGTTCGAGTTTTGTTTTGAGCTGTTGCAATAGGTTTTTGACCTCTTGCAGTTGCTTTTGATCCGGAGGCAGCTCACCCTCCATTTGGGTGGAAATCTCATTCCACTGATGAAGAGCGGTATCCAAATGGGATTGCAGAATTTGCCAGCGGGCCGGGCGTTGGCCGGGTTTCATCGGAGTTTTTAAATTGATGTTTTCTTCGGCTTTACCTTCTAAAGGCCTATCCGGCTGACTATCTGATATTTTTGATTCCTTTTTATGATCCAATTTTTCCAAAACGTTCTCTTCCGTGATGTTCTAGCGTGTTGATATTGAAAGAAACTCTAGACTGCCAAGGGTAAAATGACAAGGCCCTTTTCTTCTCAGTGAGTTGCGTGTATAAGACTCATTGGCTCTGATTCATCCGAAAGGGAAAGGTGTTAAATGTCTCATGAAATTATCTACACGATGAAGGGTGTCTCAAAGGTTTTTCCTCCTAATCGATATGTGTTAAAAAATATTTATCTCTCTTATTTTTACGGTGCGAAAATTGGTGTTTTAGGTCTGAATGGGGCTGGCAAATCCACACTTTTAAAAATTATGGCTGGTGTCGATAATGACTTTTTGGGAGAAGCTTTTCCTTCCAAAACTATGAAGGTAGGGTACCTCGAACAAGAGCCTCAGCTAGATCTCAACCTGACCGTCAAAGAAAATATCTTCGCTGGCATGGGTGAACTTCCCGCGCTGATGAAAGCCTTCAACGAGATTTCTGAGAAGTTTAATGATCCCGATCTTGATCCAGACGTCATGAACACCTTGATTGAAAAGCAAGGTGAGATCCAAGAAAAACTGGAAGCTCTGGGGGGCTGGGAAGTTGATCAAAAGATCGAACTGGTGATCGATGCCCTTCGCTGCCCCGACGGAGATGAACCTGTCACAAATCTTTCCGGTGGTGAAAAACGTCGGGTCGCCTTGGCGCGATTGATTATGAGCAACCCTGATATCCTTCTTTTGGACGAGCCAACGAACCATTTAGATGCAGAGAGTGTGGCCTGGCTAGAACAGTATCTGGCCAAATTCCCCGGTACTGTCATTGCGGTGACGCACGATCGTTATTTTTTAGATAACGTAGCCGGTTGGATTCTGGAACTGGATCGTGGTGAGGGGATTCCCTGGAAAGGCAATTACTCGTCTTGGTTAGAACAAAAGGATAAACGCCTTGCCCAAGAGGAGCGTGAGCAAGCGCGAAAGTCTAAAACATTACAACGTGAATTAGAGTGGATTCGTCAAGGGGCTAAGGCTCGCCAAGCCAAGGCTAAGGCTCGTATTTCAGCCTACGAGAACCTGTTGAAAGAACCAACTCCTGAACGTTTGCAAGATCTGTCCATCTATATTCCACCAGGGCCTCGCTTGGGAGACGTTGTTGTTGAGGCGCAGGATGTCTCGAAAGCTTTTGGCAACAAGCTTCTGTTGGATGAAGTGAATTTTACCATTCCAAGGGGCGCTATCGTCGGCGTCATTGGGCCCAATGGAGTGGGAAAAACCACTCTCTTCAAAATGATCACAGGTAAGGAAAAACCTGACTCAGGGAATTTCAAAGTTGGTGATACGGCGAAGATCGCTTATGTTGACCAAACTCGTGAGACCTTGAATTCGAACAAATCCGTTTGGGAAGAACTTTCAGGCGGAGAAGATGTGATCAAGTTGGGTGGACGGGAAGTCAGTTCTCGCCAATACTGCTCTTGGTTTAACTTCTCGGGTGAGGCCCAGCAGAAAAAAGTCGGAACCCTTTCGGGGGGAGAGCGAAACCGTGTCAATCTGGCTAAGATCTTGAAGGAAGGCGCGAACCTCTTGCTTCTGGACGAGCCCACCAACGACCTTGATGTCAATACCATGAGGGCCCTAGAAGAGGCGCTCTTGGAGTTTGGCGGCTCTGCAATCATCATCTCTCACGATCGCTGGTTTTTAGACCGGGTCTGTACGCATACCCTAGCTTTCGAAGGGGACTCGAAGGTGTACTTCTATCCTGGATCATGGAGCGAGTACGAAGAGGATCGCAAGAAGAGACTGGGTGAGGCGGCTACACCTAAGCGACCGCGCTTCCGAATGCTCAATTAAGTTCAGGCTATTAAGGATTTTCTAATGGATAAAACCCGTGGGCAAGTCTCGCGGGTTTTATGTTTTAATTTCGGGGGCGTTAGAGAAAACCTCTTTCAGGCTTTCGTAGTGCCTTTTCATTTCCATATAATAAGTGGCCATACCCTTGTTGCGGTCTGGGTGTAGCTTCATAGCTAGGCTGCGGAAGGCTCGCTTGAGCTCGTCATAGGTGTAATCTTCGCGTAAACCTACCTTCCAGCGTAGGAAATAACCCAAAGCCAATTGTTGTCGCTCGGTTAGGCTATGTTTTTTACGAGGTGGGCGCTCATGCGTGGGTCGGCTTTTGGGTGTGTTAAGAGGATAAACGCGACCCAGAATTTGAGATTTAGGTGCTTGAAACTCAATTTTTCTTAGGGGGATTTGACTTACCCAAAGAGGGATCTCTTGATTTTGTGCATCTGGAAAAAGGGAAGAAGAGGCGGGTTCAACCTGTTGAGTCTCCCTTTGAGCCTCGATGGCTTTTGTTATTTTCTCGGTGAGGATCTCAAGAAAAGTCTTGTCCCGCATGATCTTTTTATCGGTAATCTGTGGAATCGCATGAGTCGAGAAGTCGGCATTTCAACTGGAAACAGCCGTTTTTCACAGGGGGAGCCTGAGTTTTTCAAAGCTAAAAAAGGGATGTCAAAATACTGACAGCGCTTTTTTTCACTGGTTATGGAGGAGGAAATCAGAGCTATTTCCCTAGGGGAAACCCTCTTAAAATAGTCTTTCTCCTCTGGAATAATGGTATTTAAAGCCATTCCCCCTCTGAAAACTAGCTTTTATAAGGGGGTGAAAATGACATTTTCCCTAGGGAGTAAGGCTATTCCCCTCGAAAAAAATGAAATCACTCTTCATTTTTCTTTGGACAAACGCGGGGAACTGTTTAAACTCTCCATTATCAGAGACAAACAAAACAACCCCTAACGGAGGAAAAGACACAATGGCAAAGAAAAAAGCGACAAAGAAAGCCGCTAAAAAAGCCACCAAAAAAGCAACTAAAAAAGTAGCCAAGAAGGCGACTAAAAAAGCTGCTACAACAACTAAGAAGGCGACTAAAAAGTCCGCTACCAAGCGTAAGCCGAATCCAGCTTTCATGAAGGCTCTTACTCCTAGCGCCACTTTGGCGGCTGTAGTAGGCTCTTCTCCAATGCCTCGCACCGAAGTTGTTAAAAAACTTTGGGCTTACATTAAGAAGCATGATCTTCAGGACGCTAAAAACCGTCGCAACATCAATGCTGACGACAAGTTGAAGCCTCTTTTCGGTAAGGCCACTGTTAACATGTTCGAAATGACTAAAATTGTTAACAAGCACTTGAAGTAGTATCGAAGAAAGACTTTTGAATATAAGTCTAAAAACCCTCGAAGTCCTAAGCTTCGAGGGTTTTTCTTTTTGGTCTTATATCTCTTTAAAAAGCCCTAAAGGGCCAAATGGGTGAGATCGCTAGTGGATGGCTACCTTCATGTCCGAACTTGTCCTCGGTAATATTTAAGGTTTTTATAGGGTCATTGTATTGCAACATAAGCCGTGATAAAACCAGCCTTATGTTTAAACCTAATAATCTTGAAGCCCCTCTTAGTCTTGATGAAGTCCGTATAATGGAGAAGGCCTGTAGAATTGCCGCCGAGACTCTTAATTACGTGGCTAAGCATATCAAAGCGGGGATGACGACATTTGAAGTGGATTTGCTTTGCAATGACTTTATGCAAACCCATGGGGCTGTATCCGCTTGTATTGGCTATCATGGCTATCCCAAGTACACTTGCACCTCTGTGAATGATATGATCTGCCATGGAGTTCCGGATGATGTTCCCCTTAAAGACGGCGATATTGTGAATGTGGATGTCACCACTAAGTATCAGGGATTTTTTGGCGACACGTCACGAATGTTTCTGATTGGTCAGGTAAGCGACGATGCTCGTCGAATTTGCGAAGTGGCCGATCAAGCTCGAATGATCGGTATCGAAGCCATTACTCCTTATGGCACTACGGGTGATATTGGTTTTGAAGTGAATAAGTTTGTCACCCGTCAGGGCTATACAACTGTTAAAGAAATCGGAGGACATGGAATTGGGAGAGTTTTTCATAAAGATCCCTTTGTTCCCTCCATCGGAAAAAAGGGTAAAGGCGAGAAGCTGTTGCCATATCAGTGTATTACCGTCGAGCCCATGATTAATGAGGGAACGGATAAGCTGCTCGAGATGGATATTCCGGGATCCACGATCAAGGCTTACAAAACAAAAGATGGAAAACTTTCGGCTCAATACGAACACACCGTGTTGATAACTGAGACGGGCTACGAAATCTTAACATTGGCATAATTGTAAAACTCTGTATAATCACAGAGTCTTTAACACAGCAATAAAGGTGCATATGAGAACCCAAACCATTTCTAACGGAAAAGCTATGACAAAAAAAGTGAACAAATCAGCTACCAAGTCGAAATCCGCCAACTTTAACCAACGTGATTATCGGGTTTGCCAAGCCGCCATGGAAAACCCAGAAGTTTTCAATGAGCTGGCACGATGGGGCCGTGAAGAAATTAAAATTGCTGAAAAGGAAATGCCCGGTTTAATGGCCCTTCGTAAAGAGTATGGAAAGCAACAGCCCCTTAAGGGAGCTCGTATTGCGGGTTGTCTTCATATGACCATTCAAACTGCGGTGCTGATTGAGACTTTGACTCACTTAGGTGCTGAGATCCGCTGGTCCTCGTGTAATATTTTTTCCACTCAAGATCACGCAGCAGTGGCCATTGCGGCGGCTGGAATTCCCGTGTTTGCTTGGAAGGGCGAAACTGACGAAGAGTTCAACTGGTGTATCGAGCAGACCATTACAGGTTGGGGCAAAGATGGTTACAATCTGATTTTGGATGATGGTGGCGACTTGACTAATATGATGCATGAGCCACGCTTTGCCAAAGAGATGAAAAGAATTATCGGCCTTTCCGAGGAGACTACAACAGGTGTGCACAACCTGATTAAGCTTCGCGACCAAGGTAAGTTAAAAGTGCCGGCTATCAATATCAACGACTCTGTTACGAAGTCGAAATTTGACAACCTTTATGGCTGTCGTGAGTCTTTGGCAGACGGAATCAAGCGTGCCACGGATGTGATGATGGCGGGTAAAGTGGTAGTTGTCGCTGGATACGGCGATGTGGGTAAAGGTTCAGCTCAATCTCTTCGAGGCCTGGGCGCTCGTGTATTGATTACTGAAATCGATCCGATCTGCGCTCTTCAGGCGGCCATGGAAGGGTTTGAAGTGACCACAATGGAAGAAGCAGCCCCTATGGCCGATATCTTTGTAACAGCTACGGGTTGCTGTGATATCATCACTGAGAAGCACTTCACAAAGATGAAAGAAAACGCCATCGTCTGCAACATCGGTCACTTCGATATCGAGATTGACATGGCCTGGTTGAATAAAAATTCCAAGCGCCGCGAAGTGAAGCCTCAGGTTCATATTCACACAATGAAAAGTGGACGTCAGATTATCGTTTTGGCGGAAGGCCGTTTGGTGAACCTGGGTTGTGCTACAGGCCACCCCAGCTTCGTGATGAGCAACTCATTCACGAACCAGGTATTGGCTCAGCTTGAGCTTTATACGAATCGTGACAAGTACCAAGAGATTGATGTGTACCGCCTGCCTAAGCATTTGGACGAAAAAGTTGCGGCTCTTCACCTGGATCATATCGGCGTGAAATTGACAAAACTTTCCTCCAAGCAGGCCAAGTACTTGGATATGAACCCTGCTGGCCCTTACAAACCAGAACACTATCGTTACTAAGGTAGATGGATTTAAGAATGGCCCTGCGATGTGGGGCCATTGTAAAGACCCTTAAAATTTCCTTTGATCTCATTTTTTTGAGGTCTTCGAGAGAAAGTTTAAGGGTTTTTTATTATTTAAGTAATTCAGGATCTATTTTGATGAATTGAAGGTAGTACTTTAGCTCTTCAATGCTTTCACGGATGTCATCCAAAGCTCGGTGTTGATTCTTCTTTTTGTACTCGGTTTTGAATTTGTCTTTAAAAATGATTTTCCAAGCGGTGACATCCAACATGCGGTAATGCAGAAGCTCAGCCACGTTTTTGAAATAGCGCTCGATAAAAAGACGATCCTGCATAATGGAGTTTCCGGCCAGTACTGCGCCGTCGCGACCCTTAGGAAAGTACCAGCGGATCATGTCGACCAAATCCTTTTCCACCACGGCCATATCCTTTCCCTTAGGGATTTTTTCAAGCAGGCCTGATTCACCATGGTGGGTACGGTTCCAGTCGTCCATGCGGTCTAGGAACTCTTGAGGCTGACGGATAACGGCTTCGTAGGTGGCGAGTTCTTTAAAATCAAAATCCGTGACGATAACTGCGACTTCAATGGGTCGCTCAGTTTCGACATTCAGACCCGTCATTTCCATGTCGAGCCAAATTAAAGATCCATCCATAATCAGTGGCCGTCGTGGTGGGAATGGTCCTCTTGCTTCTCAGAGCTTTGAACCTCATAGCCCGCATCGGCGATGGCTTTCTTGACGGCCGCTAAATCGATGTTCTTACCCTTCAAAGTCATGGAACCGACCTTTTGAGAGCACTCAGTCAGCGAAGATTTAAAAGGTTCACATACGGACTTATTGAGTTTCTTAATACAGGATCCGCAAGTGCTGTTAACCTTGAGCTGATAGGTCTCTTCTCCTTGAGCATAAGTTGCTGAAAAAACTAGCAAAACGGCGGAAAAAATAAGGCTTTTCACGGGCTCTCCTTTGAATTTAAGAGTACCGAAAATATTAGTTGATCGCGATCCACAAGGCCAGTATAAAAACACTTCTTGCGTGATCTCTTATTGCGGGGTGGTAGTTAAGTTGGTTATAACGTCCGCCTGTCACGCGGAAGGCCGCGGGTTCGAGTCCCGTCCACCCCGCCAACTTTCCCGATAGACCAAAAATTAGCAACCGGCGTGACACCCCCTCGGGGTCCATTCCGGAGACATGCTTTACACTTTATACCGGAGACATCGTTTACACTTTTTGGAACCCAAAGGGGTCATCTACCGGTTCTACTCTAGTTCCTTTTTCATCAAAATATCCAAGATCGTAGTCCA
>CAZETK010000045.1:0-27280 GCA_964515195.1 uncultured Pseudobdellovibrionaceae bacterium | reverse complement strand
ATCCCGAGAAGCTCTCTGAAATGTGGCATCCGCCCCGCCCTCCATAATTCCTAACCCGAAAAAGCTGTGAAAAGTACGCCCTCCCACAAGTACGGCGGCCGCTCCAGTGCTGGCCAAAAGGGGCATTTGCTTGGGAGAAAGGTCCTTGGTGAAATAACGAATTACGTAGGACTTCCCGCACCCGGCTCCACCAGTTAAAAATACATTTTCTCCCGAGCGAAGCAGATCAAGGGCCTGGGATTGTTCGGGATTCAGAGCGTCGAGCTGTTCCTTCTTGTTAGCCATGGTGTTTAGTCATATCATAGAAGTCTTAGGTGTGAGGTAGAAAATACGGAATATGACACAAAAAGTTTATGTGAATCGCACTTTGAATCTTAAAAAAATAAAATACATCGGACTGGACATGGACCACACTCTTGTCCGATATAACAGCGAAAACTTCGAAAGACTTTCTCATTCCATTATCATTGACAAGTTAATCGCTAATAAGAGTTATCCACAAGCCCTGAAGAAGCTGCAATTTGATTACAATTTTGCCCTTCGCGGTTTGGTGATCGATCGAGATAAAGGCAACCTTTTAAAGCTCAACCGTTATACAGCTATTCGAACCTCTTACCATGGGCTGAAACATATCGACTTTAAAAGCCATCAAAAAATCTACAAGTCCACATACATTGATCTTAGCACGGGCGAATATCTGGCCATCGATACCTTCTTTTCACTTTCACTGGCGGTTTTGTTTGCCCAGATCGTGGAACTCAAAGATCTCGATACGCAAAACCAATATCCTGATTATTTTAAAATCGCAGACGATGTCCTGGACGCCTTGGATGAGGCCCACCGTGACGGTACTTTAAAAACAGAGGTTCGAAATAATTTAGATCGTTATATCATCAAAGATCCGTCCGTCGTGGCGGGGCTTGAAAAATACAAAAAACACGGAAAAAAGATTTTTATTCTCACCAATTCCGATTTCCATTATTCGAAACTCCTGCTGGATTATGCTATCAATCCCTTCTTAAAAGAACACGAGTCCTGGCAGGATCTTTTCGAGTTGGTGATCACGTACGCATCGAAGCCGAAGTTCTTCTATGAAAACAATAAGTATCTTGTAATAAATCCCGCAGATGGCTCTATGGCAAATCTTTATGACCGTTTAGGGCCCGGCATCTATCAAGGGGGAAATGCGCGCCAATTCACACGGGAATTGGGATTGGATGGAGATGAGATTCTCTACATTGGGGATCATATCTATGGCGACATCCTAAGATTGAAAAAAGACTGCAACTGGCGAACAGCCATGGTGATCGAAGAGTTGGCCGATGAAATCGAAAACAATCAAAAAGCCCAACCCCTGATTGACGAAATTGAAACTCTTATGAAGCTTAAAGAACCTTTGGAAGAAGAGCTTACCGATCTAATGACACAAAAAATTGAAGGCTCCAAAATCGACGACAGTCGTGTTGATCAATTGCAAAAGGACATCACAGAAATCGACACGCAAATTTCAGGGCTGATCAAACGACAGCAATCGCTCTATAACCCTCAATGGGGACAACTTATGCGGGCTGGGAATGAAGAAAGCTATCTTGCTTATCAGGTTGAGCGATACGCCTGTGTTTACATGGCGAAACTAAGTGATTTAACAGAGCTTTCACCTAGAACTTACTTCCGTGCCCCTCGAAGACCTTTAAGTCACGAGTCGCGATAAATGGGCCAAGGCTCATTTAATGTATCCTTAGCGAAGACATACATTTCGATGAGCCTTTTGTGGTGGAACTGGCTTATATCACTTATTAAAATAGGGCTTTGGCTTCCTTCACTTATGCAGTATCATGCCCCCCAACGGAGGCACGGACTATGAATCCATCTTTTTTCACTTTTCTTTTTTCGCAAGTGATAGCAGCTACAAGTTTTGCAAGCTCAGCTCTTCCAACATATTTCTGCCAAAGTGAGCACCCTCGCGGGGCCGTTTATTTGAAGTTGGATCTGGAAAATAAGAACTCTATTGGAAGAATTTCCACTCCCTTCACTTCTGATCTTAATGTTTTAAAACTCGAAAATCCCCCCCCATCTGAATACACGAAATTAAATGTCGGTCATGTCGAAAAATTAATGACCGTGGGTGGACGGCCCGTTTGTGGAGATTGCCTCTTGCTCAACGCCTCTGTTCATGAGCTTTCTGACAATGAGCTCGTACTTGAGCAGACGAAAAGCAAGCTGAGCTACCAAAGAATTTCATCTTCATCATGGGATTCCGCTTTGTTTCTAAATCTTCATACGGATGAAGACCGCTTCCTGCGACTCCAATGCGAGAAGCTAAATTGATCGAGAGCCGTACATCCTAACTAAATTTAAATGCTATCTGCAAAATCTG
Organism: uncultured Pseudobdellovibrionaceae bacterium; assembly: GCA_964515195.1. GTDB lineage: Bacteria > Bdellovibrionota > Bdellovibrionia > Bdellovibrionales > Bdellovibrionaceae. Next base: position 24,903 of record CAZETK010000045.1, on the reverse strand, counting down.
GGGGCGTAGGCTCACTGTCCCACTGTCTAACAAAAGTCGTCCCCAGCTTATCCAAATCCACCCTATTCTTCGCTGGCGTCTCACTTTGATACAAAATGTGGCTAAGACTTTGCTATATCTTGATTGGGTCCCATGACAGGGATCCCAAGGAGAGATTGTGAACCAGTGGTTGCTGTATTGTATTCTGTGTAGCTTGATTTACGCTCTTGCAGCCCAAGGGAAAGCGATGCCATCCTCGCCCCATACGCTCACAGCACAACTTCAATACTGGAATGACCAACGGCTTTCAGTGGTGGATTGCGCTCTGTTCATGCCTCATCTTGGTAAAGAAACTGATCGCGTGATCCACAATCTAAGGACAAAAGGTTACTCTCCCCAAGTGACTCCCTATCTAACAATTGAATCTATTTCTCAAGCTGATTCTCACGGCCACGAAGTTAAGGATTACTACACAGAAATGTATCCCCCCCTTTTGAATCTTGGAAAACACACCCTCTACTTAACCGTCGAAGGATTTACGAATTCAAGAAAGAAAAACTTTTCATTTAAACTTACCTTGCATCGAATTGGCGGGAAAGAACCTCAGCTTGCTTCCTCAATACAGGCGGGGATCGTCAGCCAAAGCCTTTTCAGAATCGAAGATTTTCCACGCTGCTACCCTAAATAAATATCGGATATACCTTTAGTTAAAATCTGGGCACATTCTAATTTCCCAGGAAAAACATGTACTCTCGTGATCGAACGTGATTCAGAAAGCCTGGAATTTTTCCTGGCATTGGAGGCTTGCGATAATGAGGGCGCGCCTGCCCCCGAATAAAACATCCTAACTGGGACAGGCCCGAAGCGTCTGCATCGCCAGTCTGACAAGGAATTTCAAATTCAGCTTCACTCTCACGATTGGCGGGAAAGGTCGTAAAAGACAACACTCCATAATTCCAACTTCTAAGATCTGATGCGATTTGGCTTATCGGTGAATCAGTCAGAACATGGGTCACGTAAAGATTAGGAGCCCAAACGATCACTCGATAACCTTGAGGTGTCTGTCGCAGACCAGTCAGAAACCTCTCTTTTTCTGTCATAAGATTCAGACTAAGATCGGCCGAGATACCAGATTTTTCACTCAGTCGAGGGTCAGCAATCAGCACATTATTGCCCAGGGTCCGTAACCAAGAAATGAATTTTAAGCTGGTTTCGATATGCAATTCATTTTCAGGATGTGGCCCAATAAAGACCAAATTAAAAGCCATAAATTCTTGGCGCAGTCTTAATTGAGCGGCATCGGAGGCCTCTTGTGCATTCGCAAAATAAGCCCATTTGATTTTAGGAATAGTTCTTCCCTTAAGCCCGAAATTTAAGACAATACCCACGCCCGAGGCGATGACCAAAACGACCAGAGTCCAATAGAGCTTTCCCATAGCCCTAGCTACCCTGATTTGCTTCCCAGGTAAAGCATCGAATCTTTACAAGTCAGGCTAAGTGGAGTAGTGATGGGGACGGACTTGATCTTTATGACAGGTACCAGGAATATGAAAATTACTGAGAACTCTTTAAATCTCACTTATATCTTAGTCGGCAATGGTCGACTGGCGCGGCATTTAAGCTATTATTTTGATCAGCTCCATATTCCTTTTATTCAATGGGACCGCTCGCAGTCCGAACCACTTCTCAAGGGCCTCTTAAGCCAGCCTCGCAAGGTCTTACTGGCCATTTCAGACAAAGCTCTTATGGAGTTCTACCATCGTCATCTGGTCAACACCCCTCATCAGACTGTGCATTTTTCAGGGGCCTTCCATCATCCTGCAATGATCTCTTGTCATCCCTTGATGAGCTTTTCAGATACACTGTTTGACTTAAAAACTTATCAGTCTCTGCATTGGGCCATAACCGGAGCGGCGTCTCTGCAATCGATTTTACCTGAGCTTCCCAACCCCAGCTTTGTTCTCGATGAAAAGAACAAACCTCTGTACCATGCTTGGTGCGTTCTTAGCGCCGCCGGAGCCCAGACTATTTGGAAATCCGCGCTTCAGCAATTGAAGTCCATCGGCGTGAAAGAAGAAGGCGCTTTGATTTACATTCAACAGATCAGCAAAAACTTTCTGACTTCACCTGAAAATTCTTTAACTGGCCCTTGGGTGCGCCAAGATCAAGAAACCATTCAACGTAACTTGCGGGCTCTTCCGCCAGCAGCCGCCAAGGTCTATGAAGACCTCATGAAAGGACTCCTATGAGCTTTCAAAAATTCCTTATGAAAAAAGCCAAAGGCGAAAAGATCTCAATGATCACTTGCTATGATTATACATTCGCCAAGCTTATAAATGACACCGATCTTGATGCGATTCTTGTGGGCGATTCTGCCGCCATGGTCATGCACGGGGAAAACACCACGTTGAATATTTCAACAGAGATGATCGCCGCACACACTTTGAGTGTATCACGAGGTGCTCCCAAAAAGTTTCTGATCGCCGATATGCCGTTTCTAAGTTATCGAAAGGCTTTGACGGACAATATGAACGCCGTTGAGGTTCTTATGAAAGCTGGTGCCCAAGCCTTAAAACTTGAAGGGGCCAAGGGCCACTTGGACCTCATTCAACATATCGTGGAATCCGGTGTGCCTGTTATGGGACATCTTGGACTGACGCCTCAATCCATTCATGGTTTGGGTGGATTTAAAGTTCAGGGCCGAGATGAAAAAACTCACCAAGCGATCCTGGATGATGCCAAACGCCTTCAGGATGCCGGTTGTTTTTCTCTGGTACTAGAGTGCGTCCCCTCTGAACTAGCCCAACAGATCAGTCGCGAGCTGGAAATTCCCGTGATCGGAATTGGGGCTGGTATTGGCGTCGCCGGCCAAGTCCTGGTTCTTCAGGATATGTTGGGATTGAACGAAGGTTTTAAACCCACCTTTCTACGTCAGTACTTTCAAGGCGCCGAACAAATCAAGCAAGCCTTAAATCACTATCATGACGACGTCATTCATCAAAAATTTCCCAATGAGAAGGAAAGCTACTCATGATTCGACAAGTTCAAACTCTGGCTGAGTTAAAATCCATTCGCTCAGGACTTCATGGCTCGGTGGGGTTTGTTCCCACCATGGGGGCTCTTCACAGAGGACATATTGAGCTTTTCAAAAAGGCACGGGCTGAAAATGATCACGTGATAGTTAGCGTTTTTGTTAATCCCACTCAGTTTGACAATAAAAAGGACTTGGAAAAATATCCTTCTAATTTAGAACAAGATTTGAAATTGGCGCGCGAAGCAGGAATTGATTATTTTTGGACGCCGACTTATCCCCAACTTTATCCCGATCAGTACTCCTATCGCATTACCGAAAATCAGCTTTCAAAAAAATTTTGCGGGGCCCACCGCCCTGGACACTTTGATGGTGTTTTAACGGTGGTGATGAAACTTTTAAATCTTAGCAAGCCCCAACGAGCCTATTTTGGAGAAAAAGATTTTCAGCAATTGACTCTGATCAAGGGTATGGTGGAAGCCTACTTCTTAGATGTGGAAATCATACCAGTTCCGACTATCCGAGAAGAAAACGGGTTGGCCCTAAGCTCCCGCAATCAAAGGCTTTCTGATGTGGAAAAGAAAAAAGCTCACTTAATCTATAAAGCCATAAGCACCGCCAGTACGGCCGAAGAAGCTCACAATCTTCTCACCGCTGAAGGGTTTCAAGTAGATTACATTGAAGACTTCGGCAAGCGTCGCCTAGCAGCCGCCTATTTAGGATCAACGAGGTTAATTGATAATGTCGAACTCAAAACAAAATAAAATTTTGATTCTAATGTCAGGCTCCATTGCCTGCTATAAAGTTTGCTCTCTGATTTCCCAGTTAGTGAAAGCTGGGTATCAGGTCAAAGTGGCGGCCTCTCACTCGGCCTTGAAATTTATTGGTGAGGCTACTCTAGAGGGGCTCACGGGCCAAAAGACTTACAGTGATATTTTTGAGCCGGGTTCAGCAATGGAACACATCCATCTCGAACGATGGGCCGATCTTATACTCGCAGCACCGGCCAGTGCTCACTTTATCAACCGTTGCGCCGTTGGAGTGGGTGATGACCTTCTCACCACAATTTTTTTAGCACACCAATTTACAAAGCCGTTCCTCGTAGCACCCGCCATGAATACGGCCATGTATCTGAATCCAGCCACCCAAAAATCCATTAGCACATTAAAATCCTACGGCGTAGAGATCCTAGAGGCGGCTTCAGGGGTTTTGGCTTGTGGCGAAACTGGTTACGGTCGGCTCTTGGAGCCTGATCAGCTATTGGCCGACATTGAAAAACGCTTAAAATCCTCTGGAAAGCCTATACAGGGACCATTAGGATTGACTGATGTCAACACAGACCCAAACTCCATCACGACGGTAACAACCCACCCACTTGAACTTCCGCTCTCGTCAAGGGCAGATAAAATTCCCAAAGTTCTAGTAACTGCCGGCGGAACACGGGAGCCCCTTGATGAAGTCCGCTTTTTGACAAATCGAAGTACGGGTCAAACCGGGATGAAACTGGCTTCCAATTTAGCCCAATGTGGCTTTAATGTGACTTTGGATTTGGCTCAATCTTCCTCCCTTACACCAGAAACTTTTTATGAACTTCATCGATTTGATGATTTTAATTCATTAGAAGATTTATTGCGTCGGCAATTGGCTCAAACTTCCTATGATTGGATTTTTCATACAGCAGCCGTTAGTGACTTTTCCGTTGAAAAACAAATTGGCAAAATTTCTTCCGATCAGGACCTGACGTTAAAATTAAAAAGAAATCCAAAAATCATAAATCAACTGAAAGAATGGTCGTGTAACAAGAACATCAAGCTTGTCGGCTTTAAACTCACGTCTCAACTCTCCCCACTTGAAATTCAGGAAAAAATCAAAGCGCTTGTAGCAGGTTCCCAAGCTGATTATGTCGTCCATAATGACACGAAAACCTTGATGGATCGAAACCACCATCAATTTCATATTTATACTTCATCAGAATTCCAACAGAACACTAGTGGCGTGAACGGATTGGTTCAATATTTTTCAGAAAAAATCGGAGAGTTAAAATGATTCTCGCTTTGGATGTGGGTAACACACAAATTTACGGTGGTGTTTACGATCAAGATAAAATGCACCTCAGCTTTCGTCGCAATTCCAAACAAGGCTATTCGTCCGATGAAGTAGGTGTCTTTCTTCGCTCGGTTTTAAGGGAAAATGGCGTGGATCCTCAAAGTATCACCCAAATCGCCCTTTGTTCTGTTGTTCCCGATGTCATCTACTCTCTGCGGGGAACTTGCACAAAGTATTTTAAAATGAACCCCTTTATTCTTCAGGCTGGAGTTAAAACAGGGCTTAACATCAAATACCGAAATCCGCTTGAGGTAGGAGCCGATCGTATCGCCAATGCCATAGCGGTATCCAAAATTTATCCGAAAAAAAATGTCATTGTTGTGGATCTCGGAACGGCCACCACCTTCGATGTGGTCACAGACGAGCGCGATTATTTGGGTGGAACTATCATCGCTGGCATGAAGATCTCGATGGAGTCCTTGGAAAGTCGTACGGCCAAGCTTCCCATCGTGGAAATTGTTCCTAGCGATCACGCCCTGGGACGCACCACCGTTGAAAGCATCCAATCCGGCCTTTATTACGGTCACCTTGGTGCCATTCGGGAGATCCGTGAAAGACTGACACAGGAATGTTTTGCAGGTGAAAAGCCATTAATTGTGGGTACAGGTGGTTTTTCAATTTTATTTGAAAAAGAAAAAGTTTTTGATGCCGTTATCCCCGATCTTGTTTTAAAAGGGCTTTTATACAGTCTTCAAATGAACCCGGCAGGTGCACAATGATGATTGAAATGATGAAATCCAAAATTCATAGAGCGACCGTCACGGGCGCCGACCTTTCTTATGAGGGCTCGATCTCATTAGGCCCTGAGTTGATTAATGCTGCCAACCTTTTTATCAATGAAAAGGTCGATATCTATAATTGTACCAACGGCCAACGCTTTTCTACCTACGTCATTGAAGGCGTCAAGGGAGAGATCACTTTAAATGGAGCCGCTGCCCGCTTAGTGCAGAAAGGCGATCTTGTGATTATCGTGTCTTACGGTCATTTCGACTCGGAGGAGGCCAAAAAGCATACTCCGGCCGTTGTTTTTGTGGATTCTAAAAATCGTGTGAAATCACTTCGGAACGAAGTCGCCTATAGCCGTAGCAAACTAAGTAATTAAAAAAAGCTAATAGCCGCGAGAGCCAAAGGCATTAATCCGATCAAAAATATTGGAGCCTATTGATTACTGAACACGGAAAAATTCCACGGCGTCTATATAGGCGCGCGGAACGTAGATTTGCAGCTTCTGGTCTAAATTCACCTCTTGCCAACCGAAAGCCGTGAAAAAGGGATTATCCGTCTGACGCTTGCTCATCAGATCAAAAATCTTGTACTGCAAATTGATAAAATCTTTTTTTGATTTCAATGAAGGCACATCAAAGCGAACAAAGCTGAGCTTCGGATATTGGGCTGCAAAGCTTTCCACTCCTTTTTCCACATACTGTGTGTAATCAATCTTCTGCTGTGGATCACAGTTTTGAACGACTAATAGTTTTCTGACTTCGGCCGGAATTTGCACCAAGGATTGAAGGTTCAAATCGGCACAGGATTCCCATACGAAGTGATGGGCTTGAATTTTTTGAAAGTAATCCGAAGGCAGTCGGCTCCGCGAAGGTAAATGATAAATATAGTTTTGATACCAAATTCCAAACTTAAGACCCCGAGATCTCTGCTGGACAAAATCATATTCAGAAAGTGTGGGGCCGGTTAACTGAGAGGTCAGTAACAAAAAATCAAAGTCGGCGATTCTAGTTTGGTCTGCTAAATAGTGATCAGTCGTCGTGAGTAAATTTCCTAAAAACCGATGACGACTACCCAAATCCAATTTGTTGTACTGTTGCCACCACTGATAAGACAGATAAGAACTCATTCCTCCGAATTGGTAGTAGAAGGATCGATTCCAAATCCGCACGTAGAATTCTGCCAAGGCTTCAAGTTGAGTCGGTTTCGGCTCCATGTTCTTAAGCGCCAAACGCAATATTTCACGCTGCAAAAGTCCGGTCTCTTCCAAATTTTTGGGATCTAGAAAGATCTGCGTACCCGCGACACGAATCAACTGGGGCGAGGATGTCAAATGAAGGTGAATTCGTGGGCTTTTAAGTGGCAGGTAAGAACGAATCCAACGCTCAAAAGGCACAATCTCACTTTCAAGAAGCTTTTCGTACTTTTTAAACTCGGCAGAATAGGGAACGGTTTTATTAAGAGCACATCGAAAAACTCCGCTTTGATCAGCGAAGGTTATTTTTTCAATGAAATGGGAGTTTATACAGAGCGGTTTTTGATGAAGCTTGGCTAAACCTAACAGAATGATCGCAAACGTCGCAAACAATGTAGTTCCTACAAGCCTTAATCCCATGAGGTCAGTATTTAGCAAGTTCCATACCCGTCGTCACTTACTCAATCAATATTGGATTATTATAGGCCACGACTAAGTCATTTTTGCATGGCTTTAGAGACTCGCGACGGCAGAGGTTTACTCATCCACTCTGAAACTTTAGCATTCAACGAGGTCAGTTGTGAAAGGTCCACACCTGTTTCGACTTTCATACCATTAAACATATAGACCACGTCTTCTGTGGCGACATTCCCCATCGAACCGGGCGCATAGGGACAACCACCCAAGCCCCCCAAACTAGAGTCAAAAGTTCGAATCCCCAATTGATAGGCTGCTAAAATATTAGCTAGAGCCTGTCCTCGGGTATCATGAAAATGCCCTGCTAGTTTCCGAGCTGGCACAATCTTTTTAATTTTTTTAAAAAGGCTCTGAACCTCTCCAGGTGTGGCCACGCCAATAGTATCACCTATGGAAATTTCATCCACTTTGAGCTCAAGCATTTTTTTGACCACCGAGATAACTTGCTTTTCAGGGACCTTCCCCTCGTAGGGACAACCAAAACAAACCGACAGATAGCCTCTTAATCGAACCTTTTTCTTTTTCGCAGCTTGAGCCACGGGACGAAAGCGCTCAAAGCTTTCTTCAATCGAACAGTTGATATTTTTTTGCGAAAAGCTTTCCGTGCATGAGGCAAATATCGCCACTTCGGCCGGATTTAATTTTTCTGCTTCTTCCCACCCCTGAATATTAGGAACGAGGACTGAGTACTGAACATCCCGTGGAACTTTTTTTGACTTCTTAAGATCATGAGCAGCTTGCAGAACCTCAGCACTTCCCGCCATTTGTGGGACCTTATCGCCCCTCACAAAAGCCCCCACTTCAATACGCTTTAAGCCTGACAGGGCAAGGGCCTCTAATATCTCGACCCGTTGATCAACAGATAGAAAAACAGATTCATTTTGCAATCCATCTCGCAGTCCCACTTCAACAATCGTCACTCGACTCATGCTGTTTTTTCCTTTAGCTCTACCAGAACCTGACCTAAGGAAACCTGATCACCAGCCTTTGCCGCGATCTTTCCTACCGTCCCATTCATTTCCGCTTTAAGAGTATATTCCATCTTCATAGCTTCCATGACAATCACGGCCTGGCCCTTTTTGACCTCTTGCTGATCCTTCACCAGAATTTTTGTCACTTTTCCGGGCATAGGGGCTAAGATTTTATTATGCCCTGCCCCCTCGAGTTTTCGGCGCCCTCGGCGTGATTCTTTTTGCGCTTCCACAAGAAAGGTCTTTCCATTCACATGAACCCACAGATTTTGTCCGACCCAGTCAGCATGATAGCTTAGCTTCTTCCCCTTAAACTCAAAAAACTTTTGCATGACTTATCTCCAGCTTCCCGCAAAAGGGGAATCATATCCGGCCACAGTCGCGACCGTCTGTTTCGCAAAGGGTTGTGAGTTCAATAAAGACTGAATAAGAGCTTGTTCGGCTTCGTTGGGTTTTTCAACTTTTATCGGCTCTGCAAAGTGCTTTTCGATAAACTGTGTAGTCATAGTCCCCTTGACGAATTCTGGGTGCTGCAAAATTTCAATCAAATAGGGAATATTGGTCTTAACCCCAAATATAACAGTGTCTTTAAGAACCCGAATCATTTTGTCGATAGCTCGAAGTCGACTTTCATCCCAAACAATGACCTTCGCCATCATAGGATCATAAAAGCTGGTGATAGAGTCTCCTCTTTCAAAGCCAAATTCAAATCGACGACCTGGCCCCTCGGGCCACTGGATAAGACCTAGTTTCCCGGTGCTTGGCATTCCCCCGAGTGCTGGATCTTCGGCGTAAATACGACACTCAATTGCATGACCTTGAGGACAATAGGTTTTAGTGGGTGAAAATACGAAGTCTCCCTGGGCGGTTAGGATCTGTGCCTTTACAAGATCAAGACCCATGACCATTTCTGTCACTGGATGCTCCACTTGCAGACGTGTATTGACTTCAAGCAAATAAAACTGATTGTCCTGCAATAGAAACTCAACCGTTCCGGCACCTTTGTACCCTACACTCTGAAGAAGTAGGCAAGCGGCTTCTCCCATTCGGCGGCGCAAATCTTCGCTTACAGCGGGCGAAAGAGCTTCTTCGATAATTTTTTGATGTCGCCTTTGTACCGAGCACTCCCGTTCATGAAAATGAACAACCTGGCCCGAGCTGTCCCCGAACACCTGAAATTCAATATGCTTGGCGCGACCTAGATATTTTTCCAAAAACACGGTGGGGTTTCCAAAAGCCGCCTGAGCTTCACGTTGAGCTGACTCTATCAACTCTTGCGCGTCTTCTTGGTTATGAAGAAGCTTCATGCCGCGTCCTCCACCCCCAGCTGCGGCCTTGACCAAAACGGGAAAACCCATCTTTTGCACTTCTTCTAGTAATCGATTTTGAGACTGGTCACCGCCGGAATAGCCTGGAATTAAGGGGATGCCTAACTTCAAAGCTTGTTTCTTACAGTTCACCTTGTCGCCAACTGCCCTCATCGCTTCTGCTGAAGGCCCCACAAAAATAAGCCCCGCTTCTTCCACAGCCTCGACGAAATCAGAATTTTCTGACAAGAAGCCGAATCCAGGATGAACGGCATCGGCACCAGCAGCGACAGCCCCCTGAACATTGGCCTTAATGTTCAAATAACTTTCCGAGGTCGATGCTCCACCCACGCAAATTGTTTTATCGGCCATACGATAAGCACGGGTTTTAATATCTGCCTCTGAGTGTAGTAGGATCGTTTCAATCCCCAGTTCATGACAGGCATGAATAATTCGAACTGCCACTTCGCCACGGTTGGCTATAGCGAGCTTTTTAATTTTCTTCATATCAGAACTTTCCTAAATCAGTCTTTGTCATCCGTCTAGGGGCGCCAGTTTGGTTTTCTTTTTTCCAAAAAGCTCTTAAGCCCTTCTTGGCCCTCTGGACTTACGCGAAGTTTAGCAATCAAATCCGTTGTTCTTTGATATATGCCTTGATCTATATTTTTGGTCAGGTCCCGCAGTAGTTTCTTTGTTTCACGGACTGCCAAAGGGCCCGCCTGATCAAGGCTTTTCTTATAATGGGCATAGTGTTCATCTAATGACTTTTCATCACCCACTTGATGAACAAGTCCGGCTTTTTGCGCTTCAACGGGATTGAAAACGAGTCCAGAAATCATCCAGGCCGATACAAAACTAACATTGCATTTGCGAACTAAAAATTCCGAAATAACCGCCGGAGCAATACCCAGTTTAACTTCGCTAAAAGACATCTGTGTTTTTTCATCGCATAAAACATAATCCGCACAAGCCATTAATCCTAGGGCTCCGCCGAAAGCTGCGCCCTTCACCCGGGCTATGACGGGAACTTGGCAGTCCCAAATTGTTTCGAATAATCCATGAAGCTTTTCGGCGTCAGACCTGTTTTGTTGATAATCGGCTGTCACCAAGGACTGCATCCATGTCAGGTCAGCCCCCGCACAAAAAACTGACCCTTCTCCTGATAGGGTAATATACTTGATGTCTTTATCAGACTTTACCGTCTGAAAAGTCTCAGTGAGCTGTTGAATCATTTTAGGATTAAAGGCGTTCCGAACCTGAGGTCGATTCAATTTGATATGAAGATGCTGATCATTTTTTTCAACTAAAATCATGTCGTTCCTTACATTCTGAATACGCCCTGTTTTCTGGTTCCCCAAGATTTATACAAGCTGGATGCGATTCCCATAGCTAAAACTCTTCGAGTGTCAATAGGGTCAATAATTCCGTCATCCCACAAACGTGCACTGGCAAAATAAGCCGAACTTTCTTTTTCATATTTTTCAAGAATTGGGCGTTTAAATTCCATTTGCTCATCTTCGCTCATGGAGGTGCCTTTAGCGGCTAACTGGTCTTTCTTCACAGTGAGCAACACGTTCGCCGCTTGCTCGCCCCCCATCACTGAAATGCGGGCATGAGGCCACATCCAAAGCTGACGTGGTTGATAGGCACGTCCACACATCCCGTAATTTCCCGCTCCGTAGGAACCGCCGATAATCACGGTGAATTTAGGAACGTGGGCATTGGAAACCGCCATCACCATCTTAGCTCCGTGCTTGGCGATGCCTTCGTTTTCATATTTCTTCCCGACCATAAATCCCGTTATATTTTGCAAGAAGATCAAAGGGATATTGCGCTGTTCACACATTTCAATAAAGTGAGCACCCTTTAATGCGCTTTCAGAAAACAAAACCCCGTTATTGGCAATAATTCCCACGGGAAAGCCCCACAGATGAGCAAAACCTGTCACCAACGTCTTTCCATATAGGGGCTTGAACTCATGGAACTCGCTTCCATCCACAATTCGCGCAATTACTTCTCTGACATCGTAGGGAATGCGGGGGTCTTTCGGTATCACGCCATAAATTTCTTCGGCGGGATAAAGGGGCTCAGTTCGGGGCTGAACTTTCAGACTCACAACTCGCTTTCTGCTCAAATGCTTTATAATATCTCGACTGATTTCCAGAGCATGATCGTCATCTTCCGCAAAGTGATCCGTCACACCACTTATTTCGCAGTGAACAGTGGCACCGCCTAGCTCCTGAGCTGTGACTTCTTCGCCTGTAGCTGCTTTTACAAGAGGCGGCCCTCCCAAAAAGATCGTTCCATTATTCTTCACAATAACGTTTTCGTCACTCATGGCCGGGACATAGGCGCCACCCGCCGTGCAAGACCCCATGACCACAGAAATCTGCGGGATGCCTTCAGCTGACATCCTGGCCTGATTGTAAAATACACGCCCGAAATGATCCCGATCCGGAAAGACTTCTGACTGCATCGGCAAAAAGGCACCGCCCGAATCCACGAGATAAATACAGGGCAAACCATTTTCCATGGCAATTTCTTGTGCTCGAAGGTGTTTCTTAACGGTCACAGGAAAATAAGTGCCGCCCTTGACGGTGGCATCATTCGAGACAATCACACACTCGGTTCCATGTATAGTCCCGATCCCTGTTATAATTCCGGCCGAGGGGGCTTGGTTTCCATACATTTCCCAGGCCGCAAACGATGAAAACTCTAAAAAGGCCGTCCCTTTATCAATCAACCCTTGCACTCTTTCTCGGGCTGTTAACTTCCCACGGGACTTGTGTTTTTTTAAGGCCTCTTCACCACCGCCTTTTTCCACCAAAGCGCGTCGCTCATTAAATTGGCGCATCTGCTCGAGCATGGCATTTTGATTTTCAATGAAGCTTTCAGAATTAGCATCCACATTGGTTTCAAGAACAGGCATGGCTTAGACTTTCTTCTTTTTTTTCTTCACACTTTCAATTCGGGCTGGAAGAGAAATTTGAACTTTAATCTCGACTTCGGCGCAAACTTTTTCATTTTCATCACGGACCAGCCAAACAAAAATTTGTTCATGTTGTCGCATTTGTTGTAATTGATGCAGAAATACTTCGCGTTCACCCTCTTCAAATGTGAAGGAAACCCGGGCTCCGCCGTCGACGGGACTCAAATTCCGGATCGAAAAGGACATGACTTCAAACTCTGTTTCGGGTCCCAGTAACCGTTGAAGCCAAAGCCTTTGCCCTTCTTTAGCCGCCGTCAGAAAAGTGGCTTCGTGAAGATATTGGTCATCCTTGTTTCTTAACCAATTAGGAATAACCAGCTCGACATGGCCTGGGCTTAAGTGGGAGATCCGCATCCCCATCCCTGCTGAAAAGGGTCGCATAACGTTGACTACGAAACTCCAAATTGCTTGAAAGCCGGGTTTCGAGTAGTCTTCTACAAAATCGATGACTTGCTGTATTTTCATGAGTTATAAAAAACCATAGTTAAGAGGGCAGAATCAATGAAGAAAATCATAAGTCCTTTAGTGTTAGCGGCGCTTTTAATCTGGACATGGCAGGTTATCCATACACCTTCCGCCATTGGCTTTGAGACGCACTCCGGCGTGCAGATAAAACTGGCGGAGCTTATCGGCAACACTCTCCAGTCCAAAAAACCAGAGGCAGAAAATCTTCGCATTGTTAAAATTTGGACATCCCCCGTGTCTGAAAACAAAATTCGCGCGGTTTTCACTTACAGCTTTCTTGAGCCAGATGAGCAAGGTGGTAGCGCTGAAAAGTTCATTCAAGGCGAGGCCATGCTTCATCGTGAGCCTACGGAAGACCCGACTATCGACAAATGGATTTTACAGTCCATTGAGACCGAGCTTGAATCTCTTAATTTTACAGATGGCTCTGTCGTGACTTCTGGCGGGTCACACTCCGAAAACCCTGAAGCTGCTGACAGCTCCTCTGAGACGCCTTCTCAGATGGAATCCACGCCAGCCACTCCGGGAAATCACCAACCCGGTCCAGAAACCAAACCCGAATGAATTCGATCCCTGATTCATTCTTAGCCATTGATGAACATGGACGATTTCTCGAGAATGAGGAAAGAGTTTCAGATCAGGAGCGGGTTCAGCGGCTTTTCGAAAACCTTAAATACACCGACAACGGCACTCTGATTTCACACGATGGCGAACGCGGTTATATTGTTGAAGCGTTTGAGGCTCCCTGGGTCTTGATTGATCTTAAAGTTGAAAGCTCTCAACTGATTGGCCTTAATACCTATGGATTTTCTGCAGCTTTGGACCCTCAAAGTTTCTACTTTGATGAATGGGACCGAGTTCATGGTCTTAGCCAAAGTGGTATCGCCTTTGTTATGCTTCGATCAGCTCAAGAGAAATTTTTTGATTACTTGGAAGAGTTCGATGATGACAGTTTTGCCTTTCAAGGGGTTCGTTACTATCCCGAGCCCGCATTTTTATCGGCAGATGAGTTTAGGTCTCCCACTAAGTGGAGTGAAATTTATCAAGAAATGCCAATCCCCAATTGGGATCTGCAAATGGCCCATCCCGCCTTCAAAGATATGCTGCCACGACTTAGACTTTCCAAAAGCCGGACTTTGGTTTTGGGCTGTGGGGAAGGTCATGACGCTGCCTACTTGGCTCAGGAAGGTCATTTGGTCACCGCCGTTGATTTTTCAGAAGCCGCGCTGACTCGGGCCCGACAAAAATATGGGCACCTCTCCATTGAGTTTGTCCAGGCAGATGCTTTTGATTTGCCAAGAAGCTTTGATAAAAATTTCGATCTGATTCTGGAGCACACTTTGTTCTGTGCAGTTCCTCCTGATAAGCGCAATGACTTAATTAAATCCTGGAATCGCTGCCTGATCACAGGCGGCTATTTGATGGGTGTTTTTTTCGCAGCTGAAAAACGAACAGGTCCCCCCTATGGAGCCACTGAGTGGGAACTGCGAAAGCGTCTGGAAAAAGATTACCACTTCCTATTCTGGGGGCGCTGGAAAAAATCCCCCGAGCGTCGCCAAGGCCGCGAACTCTTCGTTCTCGCCCAGAAGAAGTAAAGTAAAACCAAATGCTTGCAGTTTTTAGCCCTAGCGCCGCAAAAGCGCTCCTAACGATTATGCATGGCACGACAGAGTTGAATGATTTGAAAATAATGGGGCAACCGCCAAACATTCGGCTTCATAAACTTAAAAGTGGCGAGTTTAGTGACGTCAAAATTGAAAATTATCATTAAGAGGTAGTTATGATTAAAAATCCAAAGCCAATGCATCCTGGAACTATTTTAAATGAAATTTATTTGCAAGAGATGGGTCTTAATCAATCCCAATTCGCAGGAAAATGTGGTTGCTCACCAAGAAAAATCAATGAAATCGTGAATGGCAAGCGTTCAATCTCTCCTGATTTTGCTCTTGTGCTTGAGAAGGTCTTGGGAACGACTGCGGAAATGTGGGTCCGCATCCAAGCGGAATACGACTTGTGGGTGGCACGCAACAAAGTTGCCTAGATAGCGGATCTTTTTGCAATATTTGGTCACGAGCGAATTACTCTTTCTGATTTTGAAATTTTAAAAGCGATGCTTTTTTTCCTGTAAAAAATAATGCAGTACTTTAGGTAAATACTCTTCTGGAAGCGGAAGCTTGATGCCCACCTTCATTAAATCTGCTTGGCTTTCCGCGCTTGAAAATTTTTGGCGTATGCGAGCATATTTTAAAAACATTGGTAGCTGATCCAAGCGATGCTTTAATTTTTCATCCGAAGTCATTTTTTTAGCCATACTCATGGCCCAGATGAACAAATCCAAAGGGATCTGCCATGTTCTGGGCGGCTTTAGACCTAAGCTCTTCATCTGCTCACAAATCAGTAGCCGTAGTTTTTCCAGGTTAATGGAATTTTCGGGTCCTGTGCATAAATGATAGATTCGCCCGTGTGACTTCTCCGATTGGGATGACCAAGCAATCACCCTTCCAACATAATCTGACGGCACGGTATCCAAAAATAAAGAGTCAAGCTTAGGTAAAAGTCGACTGCTTAAAATTCCCGTTAGAAAAGTCACGATGAGATAGAATATTTGAAAATGCAGGATCTTCCCGTCATGTGAGTTTCCAACCACCATGCTGGGACGATGAATTGTAATAGGCCACCCCGCCACCATAGCTTCGTAGATATACCTTTCAGCTTCAGCCTTACTTGACTCGTAGGTATTATGAAAACCTCTAAGTTCGGTAATGGGCCGCTCCAGCAAGGGCTCCTGACGTCGGCCATTGACCCCCACCGTACTGACATAGTCGACCTTGATCCTTCGGTGAGCGGTCGAAAACTTCTCTTGCATCCGTAAAACTATCTGAACGGGCTTGACCGAGTGAGCCGCCGCCTCTTCAGCCGTCATCTCCAAATTCACACTGGCTGCACAGTGGATGATTTGGGTCAGCCCTTCGAAAACTTGTTTGATATCGTCATCAGCAAGGCCAAGGTTTTCCTGGGTGATATCGCCTCGAACCGCGACGAATTGAGATCTCTGATCCGGGTCGAGGATCCCATAAAAATTGAGAATCTCCTGCCTTCTTTTTTCTAAATGCTCAGCATCTTTTGCGCGCAATAAAAGATATACGCGGCTTGATGAGGGCAAAAACGGAAGCACTGAGCCCCCGACAACGCCGGAGGCTCCTGTCACCAAAATTCTGGACATCATTTGCTTTTCCTCGTTTCGTTAAGGCCTCTCAGATTGAACTTCGATCCTAAAGGGCCTTCTGTAAGGAATCAAGTTTTGATCCGCCCCTTTGGCGAACGCCCTATGCCGTATCGACCAGGAGCCAGTATCCCCATGGGATCAACCGTTGCCTTGATTTGATTTAAGAATTGTGACAATTCTGGATTTCCGTCCAAGGCCCCTGTGGTGGAATAACTTGTTTCCCTATAGGGCGAGTATCCTGCCTCGATTGATTTTTCACGCAGCTCTTCGTACCAAGCCTGGGCGCGTTCACGGTCATCAGTATCCTGCGGATCAAAGAAAACCCCGAAGAGCGCAATTAAGGTCCGTGGACTTTCAACAATGAGTTCGACGAAAAAATCATATTTGTACCTCTCAAAAATGGGGCGCGCGATTTTCATGATGTGATCAACATCCTCAGCGGTGAATGGAACCAGAGGGCCCGTCCATACAAATCCGCAATTATCCTGTGCGGGGTCAAAGGGCCCTTTTGGACGCTCGAGCTTGGATTTAAAATAAACTTGCTTAGCAAAATCATCTGTGGGTTTTCCTCTAAAAAGATCAATCGCTGGAAAAATCTGTTTAACAAACTCATCGGATTTTCCAGCTAAACGCGCCCCAAGCATGACGGCCTGGCGAAAAAATTTTCCCCACATGGTCGGCTTTACTCCTGCGCCAATAAAACGTAAAGTGCCGTAAGGACCTAAATATTTTTTTACCAGAGACTTTTGAGCGGCAATCTGCATCTTGGTGCCATAAAGCCCGCCACCAAAAGTCCAGTCTTTGATTCCATGTTGCCGCTTCCATGATTCCAACGCCTGCTCATCCAAATATCCGCGTGAGGGATCGACAAGATGATCGGGATATCGATCCACAATACACAACATTGCAAAGTCGTTGGCTAAATGCGGATGACAAAGGATTCCTTTTTGAAAGAAAAGTTCGCGAAAGTCTTCAATAAAGGCCGAAAATTTTTCTCGCGGTGCCGTGTACTCAAACGCAAAAAAATCAAACTCCTCAGGCTTTGGCATTAAAAGCACTCCTGATCTCACAACCACTCCAAGATTGGACTGAGCAAACAATCCATCAACATAGGGCCCAATGCTCCATTTATAAATATGGCGGCTCTTAAAGGATTTATGGGGGGACGTCTGCATCAAAGACCCGTCAGGCAGAACGACGTCAAACCCGATAAGCGCATTCAAATGATCCGCGTAGGGCGTAAGCCCTCTTCCCTTATCTAGGGCGTTGCCAATCACGCTAGCTGACATTGTCGTGCCGGCGGCATCTGTCCACAGAGGAATATTATTTTTCTCAAGATACTCGTTGAGCTGCTGGTAAGTCACACCCGGCTCGATGACTGCATATCCCAATTTGGTATTCACTTCTAGAATCCGATTCATTTTTTCCAAAACCAGAGTCACTCCTCCCGGATAAGGAGCCGCTTTACACCCATAGCCCCAGTTTTTTCCGGTGCTGACATACCAAAGTGGTAAATTGAGTTCCGCAGCTACTCTGACACAGGTCTGCACTTCTTCACAACTTTCAGGATAGATCAAAACAGAAGGGATTGTTTGCGCCGGCAGAGTTGATTTAGCTCGGGTTGCCACCTCTTTTTCATCAACAAAAATGCGGTCAGCGCTGACAAAACCAAAGGCGCTCTGAATGTTTTTGGAAGAAAGCATAATCATCCTCTTTGTTAGGGTTAAATACCCTTTCAGAATAGAGAAATAGAAAGAGGAACTAAATTTTAATAATTTTTATGGAAAACTAAAGGAAGCTTGCAAATTCAAGCCGTTAACAAGGATGTTTCAATTCAAGATGACATGAGAACTTATATATCAAGGCCTGCAGGCCTTGATATCACTGAACCTCCGCAGCGCCAATATCGCACCTTGGTCCCGTTCCCAATTGATCCACAGGTCGTGGTAAGGCCCGCTGGTCAGTGGTAAGACAAGTCCGGTTATCACCTCCATCAATAGCCAAGATTCCTGGCAAGGGCACAAGGGTGGGGGTGATGCCACCATAATCGCCTATTTCGCTTAACTTGGGATCAGCCGTGATCAAGTTGCCTGTTCCGGCAAAACCGCAGCTTGTGTCCGTGATGAGATTGTTTGTCGTAACGACCGCCTCATCGAGTAAAGGGGCTTGAGATCCTCCGCTATCAGTCAGCGTGATGACACAATTCTTTCCGGTTGCGAGATTAGCAGCCAGGATCGTGTTGTTGAGATTCACATTGGCCATGTTATTCAATAATAAAAATAGATTCTCAGAACCATTTTCATAGATCGTAGAATTATTAATATTAATTTCACTAGGAAGACTTGGGTGGCCATAGATATGGAGCCCCCTCCGATTCTTATAGAATGTGACGTTACTTAATGTAGCCTGCTGACAAGACATGCATGAAAGAGAAATATCGTTTTCTGAAAAAGTGGAACTCTCGATGACAACATTGCGTCCGCCAAGTGCCGTCATAATCTCAATCACCGCCAAGTTCTTATTGCCAACAAAAAGCGAGTCTCTGACAGTTAAACTTCTACTTGTCCAAGCAGAAATAGCGCCATCCTGATTATTAATAAATTTGGATTGGCGAACAGCAAGGTCGGCGTCCGCGCCATTCCCAATGTAAATCGGGGCTCCGCTTTGATTATTCTCGAAACGACAATTCACGAACTCAATCTTTCCGTTCAGCCAGAGTGATGAAAAAACAGAGCCGCCAAAAGTTACATTTTGAGTTCCATTTTCAAACCCCAAATTTTCAACTCTGGCCGTGCGAATATCACCCATTGCCACCAAAATGTCAGTCGCCCCCTGTCCATCCAGAATGGTAGTGCTGGGATCGGCGCCGAGAAGTGTGATGGAATTACTTGGACCCTTCAAATCAAGCCCTAATCTTGAGGTCAGGCGATAGCGAGCTGGTGGTATATGAATAATCGTAGAGCCCGAAGAGGATATGGCTCCCGCTTGCTGGACTGATGCGCGTAGGGAACATTTATAATTTATATTTTCACACACGCCATCTTCGGGGTTGATATCAGGCGTGTTGGGTTCTTCACTGGCATCCACATAGTAAGGTGTTGGAACAATATAAGTTCTGTTTTCAAACGTGGCCTGCTTTAGTGCCGCATTGTAGACAACTCCTTCTACAATTTCACCGTTAACATAGGCACACTTGTCAGGCTTATTTTTGATAATTCTCCACTTGTTGTCGGAATCCCGGATCAGAATACTTTCAGGCTGCTTTCGGTTTTCACAGGTAAAGTCGTCAATATAGTGATGTAAGACAATTATCTTGCCCTCATACACCCCGCCATTACCACTCTCGGAGGTTAACTCTGGCAGAACATTGCTAGGGGAGCTTTTCTCTGCTGTTTTTCCAAACTGAACCTCTGAACAGTTTTGGAAAAGCAGGAGCAAAACCAGCAATATAAAGCTCAGTTTAAAACTCCATCGCAATGGCATTGATCCCCCCTATAAATTATCGGTATCTTCTAGTTTAGCATGAAGCTGAAGTTTCTGGTGCTGAAGCTTGTCTTGCTCGACAAGAAGAACTGGCAGCGCCTCAGGTTGAGACGTACTCTTTCTCATCTCGGCAACTGCTTTCTGCCAACTTGTTTCGAGATGATTGACATCTTCTGCAAAATATTTTTCCACGGCAGAACGCTTAACTTTCAGATTGGCCGTTAAAAGCCCTTTTTGAATGCTTAACTCTTCTGATAAGACCAGAAAACATCTAACTTGCTCCCAGGGGTGAAGCCCTGACATGGACGCTATCAACGCCTTTTTTAAGTCATTCATCTCTTCTTGGGAACAAGGCTTGTCCTTCTTTTTAAGAACCAAAAGACCCATCAGCTGCTTTCGGCCATGCCCGATAATGACAACGTCATCAATTGGGTCGAGTTCACGAATGGTAGTTTCAATCGCAACAGGCGCGACTTTTCGACCACTCGAGGTTTTAATAATATCCCCCTTCCGACCCGTTAGAAAAAGGAATCCCTCTTCATCCATGTATCCAAGGTCGCCCGTATGAAAAAAACCCTCGTCATCCCACTTTGATCGATCCTCTGAGTGGAAATAGCCTTTAGCTAAACTAGGACCCTTAATAAGAATTTCACCTTCTTCAGTCATTTTAATAATGTTTTTATCCAAAGGCTTTCCCACCGATCCGACTTTGTTTTGCGACGGAGTATTCATGGCAACAGGTAGTACGTTTTCACTAAGACCGTAGGCTTCGAAAATAGGGATACCAGCGGATTCAAAGAACTCACGGGCTCTCAAAGACAAAGGGGCTGATCCTGAAATCATATACCGGATGTGACCGCCCAGGGTTTTTCTGATTTGCCATGCGATAACCCGCCAACTCAGTTTCTGTGCAAATTTTGGAATCCAGTGAAGTTTTGATTGGATACGTTCGGCCACCTTTTCATAAAACCTTGGGACTCCGATAAAAAATGTCGGCTTGATACGGGATAACTCATCAACCACCGATAATGGATCTGCCAATAGACTTACTTTCGCTCCCAAAATAAGGGCGCAGAGATTCATCATCCTTTGAAATAGGTTGGCAACAGGCAACCAGCACACAAAACGATCTTCTGATGTTCCATCTCCTAAAGTCTGCGCAATTTCTAATGCGGTTTCGACCAACTGCCGCTGCGAATATAGAATACCTTTGGGTGTTCCTGTTGTGCCGGATGTGTATACCAAAAGTGCAGGCGCATCGCTTGATCCCTGAAGTGGCGTCAATTGTGCCTCTTCAAAGTTCATAATTTCGTCCCATGGTATGACCTGTAATTCTGATGATAAAGAATCCCTATTTCCCAAATTAATAACTGCCTTCAATTGGCTTATGGCTTCGCAAGGTAAACGCTTCAATATTGCCAAATCGTGAACGGCAAGAATTTTGGCTTTAGAGTTTTCTAAAATGGCTGCCATCTGTGTGAAGGTAGCATGGGTTTCGATGCCTACGACAATAGATCTATTCATAAGGGCGCCATAAAATAATGACTCCCATTGAAGTCCATTAGGAGAGATGACAGCCAGACATTCGCCTTCATGCAAGCCTAGCTTCCTTAATGCATAGGCTGTACGCAAAGCTTGTTGATAAAAATCAGCCCAGGTATAGGGTTGTATTTTACCTGTTTTTTCTTTGGTATCGAAAGCTAAGTCGTTCGCACTTTTAATGCTTCTGTAGCGGAGCACTTCATGCATGATAGATTGGCTCAAGTCTTTCTTATCACTTAAGGTGCTATCGAATTCCCGAATTATTGACTTCATCCCTACGCCTCCCCGTTTACCTCCCTCAGAATAAAAAAATCGTAAGAGAATCTGAAATTTAAAGATTTTAATGAAAATGCCGAAGAGTCTTGTAGATTCAGCGTCTTAAAAGACGTGTTTCAATATGAGGCAAGATAATGAGCTTCAACTTGGACCCTCAAAAAATGCTATCGACTCTTGAGTCATGGACTCAAGAAGGGCGCAGCGAAGCTGTTCTAGATGCCCTCATTGGGATCTTAAAAGAGCATCCTGACAGGAAATATCTTCCTGATCTCGCACGGCTTGCCGGTCGAAACCATAACGACAGTCTAGGACTTCGAATTTTGCACCCCGTGATAAGTGCGGACAGGGAAAACATTCAATCTGCAAACGATAGAGCACTATTGGTGTATGCGACGATTCTGTTGAAAATCGGTGCGCTTGAAGAGTCGGGACAATATTTAAAGCGAGTGAAAAGTTCCGTCGAAGCCACACTTCGACGGGCCTTTTTGTTGATCATGAAATGGGATTACAGCGAAGCCATCCCGCTATTGAAATTGTACATCCAATCACCCGAGCCAACCGCCTATCAAAAAATTATCGCCAAGGTTAACTTGCTGGCGTCCTATATCGCCGTCAGTGATCTGAAGAGCGGCGAAAGCTTATTAAATGAATTAAAAGCCACTCTCGTCAATGAACCTAATTATCGAGTCTTATTTGGCAACTGCCTTGAGCTGCAAGCCCAAATGGAAATTCTAAAAGACGAATTTTTCCAAGCCCTTCGCACTTTGAATTATGCTCAGGAACTCATGCTTTCACAAGGTGGCCGCTACTTACTGTACATTCATAAATGGAAAGCCATTGCTGATCTATGCCTTTCACCCAAAAGCTCGGAAGCGCGCTCAGCGCTCTTGAAAGTAAGAGCCGAGGCCCTCGCATCAAGAAACTGGGAAACGCTGCGAGATTGTGACTTTCATTACGCCAGATTAACAGGTGATCACGAATTAATTCAGCGGATCCTACTGGGAACTCCTTATAAAAGCTATCATGAAAGAATACTGAAAGTTTATGGGATTTCTCCTGCAAATAGATGTTTTGAGTACTGCCCTGGTGATGTCCTCAACTCTCCACGCGATATCTGTCTTGATCTTACGGATAGAAAACTAGGGGTCACAATGAGACCCACATCATGGAGCCTTATCCAGTTAATGGCTCAAGATATTTATCAGCCGCCCCGGCTGGGTAAAGTTTTTGCTTTTCTTTACCACAAAGAATACTTTAACCCCTTCACCTCTCCGCAAAGAGTCAGTAATTGCCTTTATCAGTTCAACCATTGGTCTGAATCTAGCAACTGCGGCCTTAGGATACAGGTGCAGTATGGTGACTACATATTGCACGCACCACCTTCTCATGGAGTTAGGGTCAAGCGGACTTTTAAAGCCGATGTTGTGCCAGAATGGTTACGAAAACTTCAATTTCTACGTCTGCAGATTGGCCCGCGAAGCTTCACCAGCGCCCAAGCCGCCAAAATTCTTGGAGTCACTCGGCCCACAATTGTCACACTTTTAAATAAAGGGATAACAACAAAAAGAATCAAGCGAAGTGGGGAGGGCAAGAACAGCCGCTACATCTTTGCCTCTAACCGGGCAGCCTAAAGCACGTGTATTTCTTAATTTGAAACCCATAACAGACTTTTGTTTTGATATGAAACAAAAGTCACTCTCAATATGAATCAAGTCCCCGGATTTCTTAAGGCTTTTTCTGGTGCCGACCGATAGGTATTTAGTGGGACGTGGTCAGAAGCATCTAATCAGCTCATCGACTTGGATAAAGCGAGTAGGCCTGACTGTAGGTTTATGCCTACTTGTAAGTGCTGGCGGAATGGCCCAGGTGGGTCAGTTTTTTCACCTGCTTCCCCACGCTTCAGCGGAATTTATCTGGACCGGATTAGCGGGAGATAATTTGTGGAGCAATCCCTACAATTGGGCCACTTATTCCGTTCCTACCGCTAGCAATATCGCAAGATTTCATGGCGGGGCTTGTGCCGGAGCTAATTGCAACAGCATCGCTGATATCGATGTTTCAGTAGCTGGTATTGAGATCGATACTGCTTACAGCGGAACTATTACCCAGAATAGTGGAAAAACCATAACCATTGGCCCAGATGGGTGGACTCAAGCTAACGGCACCTTTGTGGGTGGAGACAGCAATATCACAATTAACGGTGTTTTCACACTGAACGGTGGAGACTTTACGGCGACTTCAGCTCAGATGCTTGTCACTTCAGGCTTTGATATGACAGCCGGAGCTTTTCATCACAACAACGGTCTTTTAAGATTTGATGATAACGATATTTTACCTATCAACACCTATGCCCAGGTTAATCTAGCTGGAAATGTTGAGCTCTATAACCTTCAGTATTCGGGAAGTTATTCATCAACTGGATACTACGGGGTTCTGATTAACTCAGGAAGCTTCGATGTTCAAAACCAATTTCAAATAGGTAAAACCGCAGGAGACACTTACTTTTACGTCCTGGCATCTGGGGGCACAATTTACTTAAAAGGTAATCTGATCGTTGATGCCGGCGCTGACGGAAAAGGCACTTCGACTCCTACGGATCTTATCCTTAACGGTACTGGTGATCAAACTTATGAATCCACACGTTCTAACGGTTGGGTACCTCATTTGGTAATTGATAAAACCAGCGGTACGGTGACTCCTACAGTTGGCAGCACCAACTTGATTGCACAGAAATTTAGTCTCTTGCAAGGCTCGTTTACCGCTCCTCCTGGAACCTTACAATCGGCCGGTGATTTTATAGCTCAAGCTGGTACAACTTTTATAGATAACGGCGGAAGTCTTAGTTTCAGTCGACTCAACTCCAGTGGTCCGCAGCAAATTTTCACTATCACACTTGATTATGCCTTAAACACAAACAATCTGACTTTTGGTGGAGGGGGCAGCGGAAGTGTGATTGCTTCCACTTGGAACTTCGCTGGAAGCGATCCCACAATCCACGCCTCAGGAAGTCTTTCCATTAGTAACTCCAATGGCGGAACTGGAGCTATTACCGTCAATGGTGGAGATATTTATGTGGCTGGCAACTTTACAGCAGGTCGCTATATCGGGGCAGGAACTTCCACCATAACCTTTA
>CAZETK010000044.1:0-28416 GCA_964515195.1 uncultured Pseudobdellovibrionaceae bacterium | reverse complement strand
ACACCAAATTAATCAAAACAGCAACATCTTCAACAACATAGCCGGCTTTGTGACTGACATCGATGGCAGCCTGCAAGGTTCCACCCGTCGCTAAGACATCATCAATGATCATGATGCGGCCTTGTCCCGGGTTCAATTCTACACTGGCTTGACCATATTCAAGGGCATAACTGACTTCGACGACAGGAGGAGGCAGTTTCCCAGCTTTACGAATTGGTAAAAATCCCTTTTTGTGTCGAGCCGCCAGAAGCATGGCCAGAATGAAACCCCTGGATTCTATGCCAGCAAAATAATCGACTCGGCTGAGATCCGTATGAGACGTTAATTGCTCGGCGGCAAATTCCAAGGCCGCCGAATCCTTCAGAAGCGGTGTAAAATCCCGAAATAAAATTCCAGGCTGCGGAAAGTCGGGCACATCCCGAATCAAGGCTTTAAGGTCCATATCGCCCTTTTAAAAAATTATTACTTCTTGGCTGGGGCCGCCACTGTTTCTAGGTTAACAACCAGATCGATCATATCACTCACAATCTCATCTGGTCCGTAGCTGACTCCGAAGTCCTTTCGGTTGATTTTACCCGTAGCCTGAAAAATAGTTTTTTCAGCGTTCATCGCAGGATCCTGGGCTT
Source organism: uncultured Pseudobdellovibrionaceae bacterium (assembly GCA_964515195.1). Classification (GTDB taxonomy): domain Bacteria; phylum Bdellovibrionota; class Bdellovibrionia; order Bdellovibrionales; family Bdellovibrionaceae. The sequence continues at coordinate 27,790 of CAZETK010000044.1, read as the reverse complement.
TGCCTAAGTTCTTTACGTCAAATGTTGCCTTTTTGGTGACACCTCGAATAGTCAAGTTGCCCTCTAAGACAAGATCGTCTCCGGATTTCTTAATGGATGTGCTTTTAAAAGTGGCTTTTGGATACTTGGCTGCATCGAAAAAATCACCCGATCGCAGATGCTCGTCTCGCTTGGGGACATTGGTGTTGATACTAGCGACCTGAACAGTGAAGTTAACTTTTGATTTCGTAATATCCTTTTCATTCAAATCAATGGTTCCAGAAAATTCGGAAAAGTGTCCCGGAATTTTGGAGACTTTTAAATGTACAGCTTCGAAAGTGATGGATGAGTGAGCTGGATCCACTGTTAGCTTTTCCGCCTGCGCGAGGCCAGGAACGGCTAATGCCGATGATAAAGCCATAACTCTGATAACGTCAAAAATCCTTTTCATGAGATCTCCTCCCAATTCATTTGTATTTTATAATGAGTAACAAGAAGTCTAAGCACTCGCAACCGACATCTTACTACAGAGAGACTTATGAACTAAGAGCTAGCTTATTTAAAGCAAACCTTCTGAAAAATCGAGACCAACCTTATCACCCAGTTCACATGAACGCAGCTTAATAGATTCTTTTTCTTTGGCTGGACGGTAGTAACCGTAGCATCTCCCGGTACTTAGCCACCGTACGACGTGCGATATCGACGCCGTCTTTTTTGAGCAGTTCCGCGATTTTCTGGTCAGATAGTGGGCTCTTGGGGTCCTCTTTTGCAATCAAGTCTTTGATCTTGAGCTTAACGGATTCAGAGGCCAAAGCATCGCCACCATCCGTAGCGCTGATTCCAGAATTGAAAAAGTATTTCAATTCGTAAATCCCCTGAGGGGTGTGCATATATTTGGCAGTTGTCACTCGGGAGACAGTGGATTCGTGCATTCCGATATCACCTGCAATATCCCTAAGAACCATGGGTTTTAAAAACCCAGCTCCTTTTTCAAAGAACTCCCTCTGGCGCTTTACAATCGCTTCGGCCACCTTGTAGATGGTTCGTTGACGTTGATGGATAGACTTGATTAACCATACGGCTGACTTTAATTTTTCCTGGATATATTCTTGTTCTTGTTTGTTGGCCCCGCCACCCTTAAGCATATTTTTATAGAAGTTCGAAATCTTCAGACGCGGCAGGCCGTCTTCATTTAAAGAAACCACAAAATCATCGCCTACTTTATAGACGTAGACATCGGGAGTTACATAATGAGTATCGTTCTCATGATAAGCCCGACCCGGCTTAGGCTCCATAGAGTATATGATTTTGCAAATATCAATGACTTCAAGAACATCTTTGTTCATCGCCTTGGCAATGGCCTCATAGTTTCGTTTTTCCAGATCTTTTAAGTGATTCTGGATGAGATAAACAAAGTCTGTGGTGTCTTCTTCCAAATGCCGAGCTTGAATGAGAAGGCACTCTTTCAAATCCCGGGCGCCCACGCCTGGGGGATCAAATTCTTGAATTAAAGAAAGGGCATCCTCTAAATCTTCGAGGGGAATATTTTCTTCCTGTGCTAACTCTTCTAGCGAGGCCTTTACATACCCATCTTCATCCATATAGGCCAGAATGGCCTCAGCCGCGATTTCTTCATGGTCAGAAAATCCGTTCATTTTCACTTGCCATGAAAGATAGTCCTGAAGCGACTGAGTCGTCGTCATGATATTTTCATAATTCATGATCTCTTCATTGCCAGATGAAAAATCTTTCGGAGGCTTTTGATTCTGCTCAAAATAGGATTCCCATTCGAACTCATCCTGCTTGCGGGGATCCTGTGTGTTGGGGTCTAAAGACTCTGATGGTAGTTCGACTTCACTTGCGGCCTCTTTGGTCCTTTTGAGATCTTCTTCTTTTAGATCCACGGTTTCTTCAAGGATCGGATTTTCTTCAAGTTCGGATCGGACAGCTGTTTCCAATTCCATGCGGGACATTTGCAAGAGCTTGATAGCCTGCTGCAACTGAGGCGTGATAACGAGATTCTGACTGAGATTTAAACTTTGTCTTAGTGCCATTTTTCCATTCTAACTCTGATTAGAGTCTAAAGTTTTCTCCCAAATAGAATTTGCGAGCAGTCTCTGATTGGGCAATTTCATCAGCTTTTCCGCTGACTTGGATCTTGCCATCTTTCATTATATAAGCATAATCGCAAATTTTTAAAGTCTCACGCACGTTATGATCCGTAATTAAAACACCTAGACCTTTGGCTTTGAGCTCTCGAATGATGTTCTGAATATCCGCCACCGCAATCGGGTCAATCCCGGCGAAAGGCTCGTCTAGTAACAAAAACTGAGGCTCACAAGCTAAAGCTCTAGCAATTTCCACCCGTCGTCTTTCTCCGCCAGACAGAGAATAACCATAACTCTCACGAATATGTCCGACACGAAAGTCATTCAGCAGCATCTCGAGCGTCTCAGACTTCTTGGCTCCTTCATATCCATGCGCTTCGAGTGCCACTAGAATGTTATCAGACACAGAAAGCTTTCGAAAAATGCTGGGTTCTTGGGCAAGATAGCTTAATCCCACACGGGCTCTTTTATACATAGGAAGCTGCGAGATTTCTTTATCATCAATGTAAATATGACCCGAGTCTGGTTTGATCAGGCCAACCACCATATAGAAGGAAGTCGTCTTTCCAGCACCGTTAGGACCTAGGAGTCCTACGACTTGTCCGGACTGAACATCGAAGCTGGCGCCATCGACGACTGTCCGCTTCTTGTAAGTTTTCGAGATATCGGAAATCTTGAGTGTGCTCATTCTTTCAAACTGCCCCTTGCCCTGACATTTTCTACTTTAACCCGTTTACCATTGTCCATAAAGATGATTTGCTCGCCTACTAGTTCATCGTCGCCCTGATAAAGACGCGGATAGCCGGAAAACGTAAATTCCCGTTTTTCAAAATTTACTTTTAAATTTTCACTGACGGCACGCCGACCTTGGTCTTTCAACTCAACTTTTCCGTCAAGCTCCAGGTATTGGAACTCCTTTGTGGCTTCACTGTATGAAAAAGTGGCTACCTGGCTTTTCATAACCATGGGATTGTAGTTCATAATGACATTTTTTCGCAGAACAGCCGTCTTGGTGATGGCAGAAAGCTCTGCTGATTCACTTTTGAATGTTAGAGTTTTTTCTTCACTGGGAAAAACTCTGTAACCGGAAACCTGACTTTCCAGATACATCTTTCTTTCTGTAACGGGGATTCTCATCCCTGTTGCCTTCATAAAAAGGGAACGTTTTCGCTGCTCAATGGGACCCTTCACTTGCACCAACCCTGCGCACTGGATCAACCGTAATTTTGAATTGTACTCAACATAGGGAGCCTGAAAGATATAGCCATTAGCAGTTTCGATTTCTACATTACCTTCAATTCTCATATCTCGTTTTTCAGCATGAATCCGGCCATGATCACCACGAACCACCATGTCCTGAACCTCGTTGTTATAGAACAGAATTCGAACCTGTTCTAAATCCCATTCGTTTCGCTCTTGATAACTTTGAGCGTGCCTTGCGAACAACTCCCAATCGCGCGTTCCTTGCCGGCTTTCGACCAAATGCAACCCCTGAATTTTCTGCTGAACTTCAGATTGTTGAGATTCAGGGGCCGATTTCTCGGCCTGCACCTGTTTTTGAGCTTGATCAGTTTGCTTGGGAAATAAGATCAGAATTTCAAAGAAAACTAGAATCAAAAGAAAGATGATTAAGGCAATTCGCATCACTCAACATTTTCAGTTTCGTCTTTTTTCATCACGGCAAAGTTGATATCACCGGCGCCTGAGGCCGCAAGAGTGTACATAACCTTTTTGACAGAGAGATAATCAATATCCTTGTCCGCTTGTATCGTCACTTTCTTCCAATCGTTGGCATCCATATTTTCATCTGCGTTCGAGCCGATGATATTTTGAACACGCGTTCGAAGCAAGTTATCATATTCTTGTTTTCTTAATTGCAGGATTTTGACAAGTTCTGTTCGAAGGTTCGGCAGAATCCAATCAATCGAGGCCTTGACTTCCTCCATCGTAGCCACTTGCAGCTTTTCTACATATACATTTCCCTTGGCGACTGTAACGACAGTTGCCGGCTGCAGATCCCGGGTCTGCTCGGCCTGCGGCAATTTGACATCTTCGGGATTGATCAAAATGGTTGGATTTGAGGTATAAGCCTGGAGCAAGAAAATAACAAGAACGGTGAACATATCCACCATGGCCGTCAATGATAAGACCGCTGTGACCGACCTCTTTCCACTTCGCCGTCTCAAAATTCGATGGTAACGAAATCTTTCACCAGGTCTGAATATGGCCATTATGGATTCCCCGTTGCTAAACTGATTTTTGGAAAGCCGGCTTTAAGAATAACATCCATGGCAAAAACCATACGTTCATAGGGAAGCTCATCAGCCACCGCAAGAACCGCATCGATTTTTTCGGGATAAAGTTCTTTCGCTTTATTTAAATGCGTGAGTAAGCTCTCGTTATCAAATTCTGTTCCATTATTAGGAAACGATAAGATTTGCCGACCCAAGGTTAAAACATAACCGGCCTGCTTAACATCTACCTTGAGAACCACATCAGCGTGAGGAGGAATCTCCGGCGGTGGGCGATCTTCATCTCGCTGAGCATAGAATGAGGTTCCCATTTGAATCATGTTGATCTGAACCCACACTGCAGATATGAGCAAAAACGTGATGAGCACGCTCATCAAGTCGATGAATGGGACTAGGTTCAAGTCCACATTCACTCTTCGCCCTTTAGAACCGCCTGCTTCTATTTCAGCCATTGTGCGCCTCTCTAATCTCTTACTTTATCCCGATTGGCCACCACTAGATTCAAAAGTGTCATGCTAGTCTCAACAACTTCATTTTCTACTTTTTGGATACGATGCTGGAACCAACCGTAGGCCACGATAGCGACAATCGCGACTAGAAGCCCGAAAGCCGTACAGTTTAATGCATGAGAAATACCGCTTGATAAAAGTTCTGCTTTTTTATCATTGGACGCGGCGGCCACGGCGCCAAAAGAAATGATCATCCCCGCGATCGTTCCCAACAAGCCCGAGAGAACCGCAACGTTACCGAAAACTGCCAAGAATGAAGTGTAACCTTCTATTTTCGGCATTTCCCGAAGTACGGCCGCATCCATCGCCACCTGCACTTCTTCATCTGGACGTTTATTCATGGCTTGAATCAATCCTGACTTCACGGTGTTTGTGAGAGGAGCCGGTCTGGAATCACATAAAGATATAGCCTGTCGAATATCACCGGCGACAACAAGACGATAAAGTTGATCGGTAAATTCTTTTTTATCAATAGACATGGCTCGGATTTTAGTAAACCGCTCCACGACAAGGATGATGGTCAGAATTGCTAAAACTGCAATCAGATACATGACCGGCCCACCATCTCGGAAGGCCTGAGCAATACTGAATGAAGTTTCCACTGTTTGAACGGTTGTTGGGTTCACGGTGATCCTCCTTAAAAAACTAATTAACGGGTTTTAATAGGAATGGATAAGTGATTTCACCTATCAATCCTGGGGGTGGTTCGGGAAACTGCCAAGTGGCCAATCTTTCCCGCATACAGTGTTCTACGTTTTTATTGCCCAAGGAACTGCTCACCACCCTTACGTTTTTGGCAGCTCCCCTTTCCACGATATCCCATCTCAAGACAACTTTACCTTCTAATCGGCTCCGTCGTGTCCTATCTAATTTATTAAGCTCTCGAGTGTAACAAGCTTCTATCTGATTTAAATGAGCCAGGACTACTCGACGAACCGCCGCGCGATCAATGGTTCCGACAAAATTTTCTTCCATCCCACCTGGCTGGATCGCCACCGTGGTTTTGTCACCGAAGCCTTCTGCCGATCCGTAGGTACCCATTCCAGAGCCTCTCCCTTTTGTACCGACTCCAGCGATTCCTTGGATGGCAACACCCTTTCCTCCGGCACCGGTATCTTTAAAGCGAGACCCCAAATCGTCACCAGGTCGATCTTCACCCATACCTACCGAACCTGTCGCTTCTCCCGCCGTACCTAGAATATCACCTGCACCCGAGTAAGCCTGATCTAATTGTTTACGGACCCCACCTGTACCGAAGGCACTGAAAAGTCCCACTTTGGAAACATCCTTGATCTGGGAGTTAGCGTTGCCAGAGTCCTTCGCTCCCACTTTCACCGCCCCACCCTGCTGAATAGAACCAAATTTTTTATTTTTATTCGCATTGGGACGAGGAGCTAACTCTGAAGCCCGTCCTGCTCGTTGGTTTCGTTGAGCCGCCCGCACATTAGCCTTTCCTTTTTGGGATGCACTTTTGGTTTCGTCCGCGATCTTGGCCTTTTTAGTAGGCTGTGGCGGCACTTTCACCACTTCCTCTTCAGGCGGTTTCTGCTGAGGAGGGGGCGGCGTAGGTGGACGAGGAATCGGTTTGTTGTCAAAAACAATCTGCGCCGTTCGAGTGAGATCTTCTTCTTCTGCCAATGGTGCCGCTGGATTCATCGTTGAAATGGTCAGATAAAGTAGGAACACCATAACAAGGGCGATCAAAACGCCCATCAGTTCTCCCCCACTCAACATGAGGGGGGGAATCAAAGGAACGACAGGCGTCAACGGAACATATCGTACCACAACTTGAATATCTGAATTAGCCAACTTTAACAGAAGAACTTCGTTTTGTTCCAATCTTATTGTAAGGATACTTCCTTGGGGCTTAACCCGACCACTTCGCTGAAGATCAGCCAGATCCAACTTTTGATCCAAAGTGATTAGCTCGCCCTGAGTTTCTGGCGGAAAGAACACTCGCGCGTTCTGACTTAATTCAATTAAACGAAAACCCCTCGGCAGTACACCTGTCGGTAACGCCACATTGGGCTCAGTGTCCACATTGACTTTTACAAGGCCTTTTTTGCGAAAGTGATAGGCCTGTAAAATTCGTTCCTTCCAGCAGACCAAGACTTCAATTGAGCCACCCTTGTGGGGTTTCAAATATTGACTTAAATCCTGAACCTGAGATGGCGGCGCATAAGTCTTCACAGAGGTACGAGTACCAGTGGTCGAACTTCTCTTTTCTCGAATCATAGGGCGGCCTTGAGTAATGGCCTCCACTTCGCTGGCAGCAGGAACTTTTGCCTGGGGAATTTTTGGCGTAATGGGTGCGCTTACACCCGCCGATTTCATTTGGGCAGGTTTCGATTCAGATTCAGATGCTGATTCCTTTTTGGATGGCGGCGGCGTTGCCACCACTGTTTTTGCCTTTGGCACACCTGAAAAGAAAATTATTTTATATTGGCCGATTTGAATTTCATCATTTGAGTGAATAGGCTCGTCCAAAACGCGTTGCCCATTCATCAAGGTCCCCGTTTCGGAGCCCAGATCACAAAGATAGTAACCATCTTCGCGTAACTCGATCATACAATGGATTGGAGAAACTTCGGGATCATCTAAATCCAATTGCACATCAGTATTGTGGCCAATAACGATCTGCTCAAGATCGAATTGTTTGACCTCTTTTAACTGATGTCCTTTAAAGACCCTTAATATGACCGGCGATCTCAATTTCCACCCCGACTACGCTGCAAATCTTCTGATGTTCTTCTCATTTCGGGAATAAAGTTTTCTCGAAGCTTGATCAATCTTCCGTAATTAAAATTTTTCTTTTGAAACAAGTAAAATAGTTCTGGTTTGTTCGTCGCACCTTCGACCAACTCATCTTCAAAATTTATCGTGGCTCGCCTTTCACTTTGGCTGTTGGATGCACCAGTGCCCTGAGCAAAAGCCCAAAAAGGTATCAGCATTATGACCAACCAGAAGAAAGTACGTACCACACTTACCTCATCTCTATTTTAAGCCTGATTTTGCTCTATTTTCCAATTCCAAAACCTGTTTTCTGAGGTCTGGTCCGGTTCCGATTAAACGGATCTTACTGATAACATCTAGACCTTCGGATGGTTTGGCCAAATGATCAATGAGCAAAATGGCATAATTCATTAACACGTTTGCACTTTGAGGTTGAAGCTCAGTTGCGCGCTTCAACTGCACCTCGGCTTGATTGTATTTTCCAATCGCCATCAAAGAAACCCCGTAATTGTTCAGCGTTTTCCAGTCTCTTTGTCCACGCGTTACAGCCACCTCCAAAGCAGCCTGTGCTTTTCGGTAATCAAGCTGATCCGCATAAATAGAACCAAGATTAGCTGCCGCTACCGGATTGTAAGGATCTAGCCTCAAGGCTTCGCGATAGGAGCGAATCGCCTCACCCAAATCCTTCTGCGTTTGGTGAATTAGGCCTAAATTTGCGTACAACATGGAAACTTTCGGATCAGCGGCAATGGCCTTGGCGATAAGAGCTTTCGCCAAGTCGATTTCTCCCCGGCGATAATGGTAAAGCCCAAGAGCATTCAAGGCTTTAATATCATTTGGGGTTCGAATCAAGATCTCCCGGGCCGCGATTGCAATTCCACGCTCATCTTGCTTCTTAATGGCGGCGTCCAATTTTGCATTAGTGGCATCGACAGTCGTCGAGGGAGCATTCGGTTCAGACTCCACCGCAGGAGGCAAGGCGGCCGATTCTTGGGCTCCTGCATGAGGAACATCAGTCATATCCACTAAACCTTCTTGATTCGACGATGCCGATGGGCCGGACTTTTGCGAACTCGAACAAGCCGCCAAAAATAAAAAGATTCCAATTATCAGAATTCTCACGGCACGCTCCATTTCACAAATCGAGTATCAAATACTTTTTCACCGTTATGGTAATACTCCTTTGAGTCCTGCGTATTCATATATTGGTATGAGCTGATGTAATGAGATCCATAAACTTCCAGCTCTTGCCCCCGTTGAACGGCTAATTTGTAACTGTCACGGGCTTTTTGTAAAAAAGGATCTGCGAGTTTTTTGATGCCATCTTTATACATCTGCATTTCCTGGGCATTAAGCCCTTTCGGTAAAGGCGCCGTCAGAATAGCGTTCACCATATGCTGATTCGCCTCGCCCAGAACGGCTAGGCTGGAAACAATCGTCTCGGCACTGTTCATTTGAACAATGTCATTTAGTTCTTTGGTCAATTTATTTAAAAGCTGAACCTTTTTCTCGACGGCCTGACTTTGTTTTCTCGAATCGGCAGGAAGCTTTACGCTTTTAAACTCGTGTGAAGTTTTAAGAGCCTGGTCCAATTTAATTTGTGTCGCATACTTTAAAGCCACCGGATTTTTACTTCGATTAGCGAAGGACAGAAGTCTCTTTTCATACTTTTCCGCCTCTTGCGCCTTACTCCGGGGCTGAAGCTTTATAAGCTGATGATAGGCCTCTGCCTGCTTAGAGGAATCTAGATTGCCAAAAGAAAGATAGGCCTCATAATTTTCGGTGGCCGCGGTTCGGCGATTTAACTTTCGCGCTACTTCCGCCAAAGCATAATGCACTTCTTTTTTTTCGGAACGTTTTTTAGTGTTTTCTAAATAGTCAGTATAGTAGTTGTAGGCATCGCCATTACGACCTAATGTCTCACTCATAATGGCAATATTATACTTATAATTAGTTGTAAGAGGATCCTTAGGATTCAATTTAATGGCCTCTTTGTAATGCCTTATCGAGTCATCAAAAAGAGAGGCGTTTTGATAAATCCGTGCTAGTAGTTTATGGGTTGTTGGCTTTAGCTTTTCGTCATCTTTAGACTTAGACTTTGTAACCTGGGTATAGAGGAGAATCGCTTTGGGCATATTTCCGACACGCTCGTAATTAACCGCCGCATTGTACTGCGCCGTAACAGCCAATTCAGAACGTGGGTTTTGCTCCGCGAATGCTTCAAACTGCTGAGCGCTTTCGAGATACTTTTTACCCGCCTCAAGATCTTGACCCTTTTTGAAGCTTGCCTTCTCTAATATTCTTCTGATTTCGCCACCGGTTTTAGAACCTGCGATCTCAGGGACTTGCAAAAGTTCCTGGCCGGCTTTTTCAAGACCAATATAATCCTTCTTCAAATTGAAAATATCCAGCATAAGATTGGCGGAGTACTCGGAGTAATTTGTACGAGGATGCTTTTGAACCACCTCTTTAAACAAACTATTGGCTTTATCAAACTGATTATGCTGGTAGTACAACCGAGCCGTTCTAAATCGCAGTTCAGCCGTCTTTTCGCCCGTGGGAAACTTCGCAATGTACCACTCGGCCGCTCTCATAAAGGATTCCGCACGCGGATCTAAGGGTATAGGATCCGTACTGTTGCCAACTTTCTTTTGCATCTCTTGATCTGTGGGCAAAGATCGTTCGGCCGCATGGATGATGTTACTAGCTGCTTTCGAGTAGAATTTACTTCCTTCACCATTTTCCACAACCCATCGGTACTGAGTCGTGGCCTCATCGTACTTCTTCATATCGTAGAGAAGCTCACCATAATAGAAATGCATATCGGCAGCCTGAGACGAGTTTACAAATTCATTGAGATAGATTTTGTACCCTTCATCAGCAGCCGCCTGAGAAAAGGGAGCCCGAGAATTTTGGGCCGTTTGATGCTGTTGCATTACATAGTTTCGCAAAGTGGTTTCACGTAGCTTTTCTGACTTTACGATTAAGTCTTTATTATTACGATTGGCCTGTGCCCACGCGCCACTTTGTCCATAAGTTCGAACCCAACCGAACAATTCGTCTCGAAAGCGCTTTGTATTTCTGGCATAGAAATAGTTTTGAACAATTTGATATTGATATTCAAAGGCTTTGGGGTCTTGTGGATTCTGGTCAATGATGTATTTGAAGCTGAGCCGCGCTTGCTCACGATTTCCCTTGTCACTGTAATAGTAGGCTAGCTTTTCAATATAATTGGAAACATTATCCTGCCCTGTGACTCGGCGGAAATAAGAAGGCGCTTCTTCTGCCTTTTTGGCAGCGGCGTAGAAAACGACGATATCCCGTAGAGCTTCATTTTCAAGCTTTTCCTTGTTCACAATTCTTTTAGAAGCAAGCTCGTCTCCACCCCCGCTCTGTCCACCACGAATTATCGACTCTAGGTAGTTTAAGGCTTCTACATGTCGGCCCAGTCGGTAGAGACACCATGATGCTTTGTAAACTGAGTAGGTATGCAATCGATGGTTTTTTTGCTTCAACAGGCCTGCATAGCGATTATAAGCCTGAGTCCACTTTTCATTTTCAAAGTAGTATTCCGCCAATGAAAACTGAGCCTCACTGACAAACGGACTCTTGGGGTGATTTTTAATCAATCTTTCGTAATATTGGACCCCTTTTTTAAACTGTCCCAATTCAAAATTATTAAACCCTAAAAAGAAAAGCGCCTGAGGGACTTTACTGTCTCGAGGAAAGTCTTTTAGAAACCATTCATAAAGCTGAATGGCCTTTCGATTCAAATCCCGTGCCTGTCGAACATCCAACACTGGGCGCTTCTTTGTTTTACCTTCGTTAAAACGTTTGACCTGCTTGTCAAATTCATCTTGGGCACGGCTGTCGATTAAAACCGATTTCTCAACATAAAGTTCTGCTAAACGTAACCAAAGTTCGCCCCTGTTATCGCTGTTTTTAAATTTTTGGGTCAGCTTAAAGAGTTCATCAATCTGCCGATTTAAAATTCTTTCGTATTCAGCCAAATCACCAGTGGCCGCCGTCCTGAGAATCTCATTTGAGCGGGGAGGTTTGACTTTTTCCATGTCGGAGTTGGATTTAGGACTGAAGCCTAAATTCTTATTTGAGGATGGAATGTTGATGCCTTGCTTTTGGCCAGACTTTATTTTTCCTCCACGGCTTTCCTGTTGTACCTGCGACAAGAATTCTCCGACAGTTTTCTTCTTTGGAGCTGCTTGAACATTAAACGCCAGCACTGTGGTTAGAAAAATTAAAGTTTTCATAGATTACTCACAACTTGATTTACCTAAAAATTGGTAGTTTCCGACCTCATCCAACCAATACTCTCCGTTGAATGGATAATATTGATAGCCATTTTGAACATAAAACTGACGGGAGCGATTATCGTCGATGCGAGATTCAGGAAGATCTGTTCCTTGGATACGTTTTTTGACCACTTCCTTCTGGGCGCTGATCATTTCATATCGAACAAAGGATACTTGCTCGGCGTAGTCTTTCAATTCATTTCGCATATTTGCTAATTGGACTTTAGCGAACTCGCCTATGTTAATTTTTGTGTTACGTATGCGGTTGTTAAGAACCTTGGTCGCATATCGCCCCAGGGCAGTTGAATTCAAAGAAGCGTTCGCCTCTATGGCTTTTTTCTCGTTTTCGAGACGCTTGAGATAGTTCAAAGAGCGTCTAGCGTTTCCGGATTGAGAAATATAATTGAGTGCCCGATCGGGAAGCCGCAGACCCGTTCGTTCATCAGCGGGTAACGCTTTCTGTTTCTGCCATTTTTCAACTTCAGAGTAGTAACTTAAAGGCTTCGAATTATTATTCAAATAAACCGAAATCTGAGACCGGGCCGGGACATAGGTCTTTTCATAAAGCCCCAAAACTTTTTCCATTTCATCGTATTTGCAAATGTAAAGATAAACGATAGCTCTCAAGATAAGAGACTCTGGATTATAATCATCCTCGTAGAACGGCGAGTGAAGAGATTGAAAGTTGCTCAGCACCGAACGGAAGCGCGCACCTCGCAACATGGCCCAGCTTTGTTCGTACAAGGCTTCGTGCCACAGGACGTGGTCACGAGGAATTTCAGAGTACGACTCAATTGCCTTATCCCAATCCTTCAATTGATAATACGACCGAGCAATAGCGAGTTGGGCGGCCACTTTATTAGTATCTGTCACACTGGCATTACGACGAGCTGAATGCATCGTCTTAAAGACATTGAGAGCTTCACGAGGTCGACTCATCTCTAAATAGGCCAATCCCTTTTGAAAAAGAGCCTGGCTATAATAACGACTGCCCACTCCGATTTTTGAAAATGTTTGAATGGCCTCTTGGTACTGGCGCGCTCGCATCCTGATCTCACCGATACGAAACTGCACCATATCTCGGCTTGATTCTGGAACATCCATCACCTTCACTTTCGCCATAGCATAGTTGATAAGAGTGTCGTCCCCCAGTTCATCCGCAACAGTCGCCAATTTGTCGATGGCCAACTTTGTATAACGATGGTGATTGGATCGTATAACATCAACGAATTGGAAGGCCGCAACTTGGCTCAGTTTAAGCTCCTCAAGCATCAGCCCCAAGATATACTTGATTTGGGGACGATCACTGCGAAGCTCAGGGCGTCTAGCCAAATTAAAAAGCTGAGTAGCCGCCGCTTGATATTGCCCGCTCTGAGACAACTGCAGGGCATGTGATAATTGCCGTCTTAGATCAGACGAGGTCTGAGGCGCCGTCGCTCGAGTTCGCGGGGCTACTTTCCGTACACGAGGGGAAACGGATGGCTTCTTTTTTTGAACTGAACTGGCGGCCTTTTTCGTCGGCCGCACTTTGCCACGTCCCTGCTGAGACTGCGCTGATGCAAGAAAAGAGAGGCATATCAAGAGAGGTAAAATTTTTTTCATCGGTAAGTGGCCTCCGGAAAGAAGAAGCTCAGACCTGCGGAAAGAAAGACATTGTTATAAGCACCTTGAGAGTTATCGATTTGATCGGCTTCAAAAAAATTCCAACTTAGATCCCAGCGAAACGCCGTGGATTTACTGATCGAAAAGATCTGGCCAAAGCCGAAATGAAAGGTGGATTGAACATCCCCGGTTTGAATTTCTGTTCCCCCGAATCCAACCGAAAAATAGGTATCGTAATAAAGGATTCTTTCGTTGAACCAGGCCATCTTTCCGTAAAGTGGCGTCCAATTGATGTCAATATTGTAATAACTCTTGGTGTAGACAAAATTTTCCGTTGTAATATTGTTTTCATCGGCCAGTTCTTTACGGGCTTGTGACTTGTTAGTGGACATGAATGAATACCCGGCCTCTATACCCCAAGCTTCCAAAAAATTGTAACCCAGCCGAAGTGTTCCACCATAAACGTTAAACCAAGGGTCATTTAACGTAATGGAAGGGCCAAGATATGCCTGGAAGCGACCCGTTCGCGGTAAATACCGCTTTTGAATCACAGATACCTGTTTAAACTCGACAAGATTGCCAAGGTCATCATAGGTAGGACTTTCTGAATTTTTGGTCTCTGCACCTTGCGTTCGTGTCGCCTCCGATGAAGTGGGTTCTGAATCGTCTGAGCTACGAGTCGTGGTTTCCCCTTTCCTCAACTCCAATTCGATCAAGTTAAGCTCTTCGACATCGCTATCCTGAGCCCAGACCGGAGCGAAACCGGACAGTAAAAGCACTGCTATTGTCATCCAATGTTTCATACTTCGTCGCTCCTTAAAACAAATAATGAAGCCCTATATCCAGAACATTCGTGAAATGAATACGATCTTTGAAACTACTATGCTCGGGAACGGGGTCTTGGCCAGGCTTCAATGCATCTTTTTTAAATGGAACAGGGGCTTCATGAATAAAAAGCCTAAGATCAGTTCGAAGAGATAAGCTGGGTGTGAAATAGAATTTGTAGCCCATACCCACGGAAGCTCCAGGATAGGTTTTGTGCTTATATTTTGTGAAACCTGCAGAGGCTACGGCCTGCAAGTGAGTATTGATGGTGGTGTTTTTGGCCACACTCATTTTTCCGTAGAATAGTTTGGAGTTGTAATCCACGTGAGCCATGTACTCAGGTTTTGGAGCTCTATTGTAGTCAAGGTTATATTGTTTTTTCAGTTGGCGCGCGTAGGTTGAGAGGCCCGTACTGTTGGCATAGAACTGAACGCCCCACGCTGAATTTTCATTGGTGTGATAGTAGCCCGCGACCCCTATCTTGGACGTATCGAAAATCGGCTCTGTCATCATCCATCCGAAATTGATACCCATTTCAAATCGCCTATTGGTGATCACATTTTTCATGCGAACCATATCTGGTCGTTCAAAAACCGGCAGAACGGTTTCTTTTGCTAATTCCTCTGGCGGCAATTCAATATCCGTGGCAGACCAGGATAGGTAGGGAATCAAAAGCAAAATTAAGAATTTCCATGATTTAAGTCTCATAAACCTTGTCCCCGGATTATCCGTATTGGTCCACCTTCTCATTTTGAGAAGGCAACGGACAGCGGGCAAGCTAGGTCTGGACTTAGGACAATAGGTTTTTTGAACTACCGGACTTTAGCCGCAATCAGATCATGGAAGTTCACCATCCCCACAGGCCTATGAGGATTTGAAGATTGAGAATCTAAAACAAACAAAGTCTGGATTCGCATTTGTTCCATCAAAAATATGGCTTTTTCTGCCAACTCACCTTTATCAATTGTTTTGGGTGATTGATTCATCAATTCTCGGGCTGTTCCCGCAAGAGGGTCCTCTGATCTTTCAAGTCGACGACGGATATCGCCGTCTGTGATGACGCCAATCAGATTTCCGCTTCCGTCAATGACTCCGGCTGTGCCGCGCACATCCTTATTAGTCATGATGCTGACAATCTGACGAACAGAGGTTTCAGGCGTGACTAGAGGCATGGCCTCTCCCTGGTGCATGATATCAGCGACACGTACAAGCTTTGCGCCTAAGCTGCCACCCGGATGGATTTCCGCAAAATCCTCGGGCCGAAATCCTTTGCCCACTAAAACGCTCATAGCCAAGGCATCGCCCAGCACCAGCGTAGCTGTGCTACTGGCGGTCGGAGCCAAATTGTGTGGGCAGGCCTCCTTTTGAACGGAAATATCCAGGCAAACCCTAGCGGCCCTTCCAAGCGTGGAGTTCGCTCGACCTGTCATCGCTATCAACGGTAGATTTTTGCGGGCGGCGTATCCTAATACTGTCATCAACTCCCGACTCTCACCTCCATAAGAAATGGCCAGTAAAATATCGTTGGAAGATAAAATCCCCAAATCTCCATGAGCACTTTCAGCCGGGTGAAGGAAAATGGAAGGAGTCCCCGTCGAAGCAAACGTGCTGGCCAATTTTTTTCCGATGTGACCAGATTTGCCGATTCCCGTGACCACCAGTTTGCCAGAGCATTGGGTGATAAGCTCGACGGCCTCGAAAAATGAACCATTGATTCTGGATTTCAAGCCAGAAATAGCTTCCGCCTCAATTTCTAAAACTTCCAAGGCTTGTTTCAGGATTTGTTCTTTCAACTGACCCTCACTTCACTTTCGGTCTTCTTATTTTTCTTTTTCGCAGTCGAGTCAACGAGCTTTTTTCGATTCCAAGCCGCTTTCAAAAAATGCACGAAAAGAGGATGGGGATTCAGAGGTTTTGATTTGAACTCGGGATGAAACTGAACCCCAATAAACCAAGGGTGATCTGGCAACTCAACAATTTCCACCAAATCTCTTTCTTGATTCGTACCGGATGCAATCATGCCGTGTTTTTCAAACAGGTCTCGATACCGGTTATTAAATTCATAACGATGACGGTGCCGTTCGTGGATTACAGGCGTTTTGTAGATCGAATACGCTTTGCTGCCTTTCAGAAGAGAACAAGCATAAGAGCCCAAGCGCATCGTACCCCCTAGGCGTTCTTGCCCCCTTTGCTCTTCCATAAAATCAATAACAAAATTTCCTCGATTTTTATTTTCGGCGAACTCTCGGCTTGTAGCGTCTTTGATACCACAGACATTTCGTGCAAATTCAATCGCTGCGAGTTGCATACCATAACAGATTCCAAAGAAAGGAATCTGTTTTTCTCGAGCAAAACGTATGGCTGACATTTTTCCCTCAACCCCTCTAGAGCCAAATCCCCCTGGGACTAATATTCCGTCCACTTCGCTCAAAGCTTGAGCCGTCAAACGATCGGACAATTTTTCTGAATCGACATAAACAATTTCGACAGTTCCGTTATGAGCTAATCCTCCATGGACCAAAGACTCGTGCAAAGATTTATACGACTCCTTTAAATCCACATATTTTCCCACAATACCGATACGTACTTTTTCTTGAGAGCCTTTTAGAATCTTAACGATATTCTGCCAACCGCGAAGATTTGGTTTCACCGTCTTGAGGCCCAAGAAATCTGTCAACTGTTCATCCAATTCCTCTCGATGTAAAGCTAGTGGCACCTCATAGATCGTGCTAGAATCTTGCGCGGCAATGACTCGATCAACTGGAATCGAGCAAAACAGTCCGATTTTCTTTTTTAAGGATTCATCTAAAGGCTTCTCACTCCGACAAACAAGAAAGTCGGCCTGCAAACCGATTTCGCGTAACTCCTTGACGGAATGCTGTGTCGGCTTTGATTTTAGTTCACCGGCGGCGGCAATATACGGGACGTAGGTCACATGTACGATGGCGCTGTTACCATGTCCCATTTCGTTTCTCATTTGACGAATGGCCTCCAAGAACGGCTGGCCTTCGATATCTCCTACCGTTCCACCAATTTCGACAATCAACACTTCGCAGCCCTGAGCCTGATCGTAGACCCGATCTTTAATTTCATCGGTAATATGGGGAATGACTTGCACAGTTCCGCCTAAGTAATCTCCACGGCGCTCTCGGGAAATCACGGTGTCATAAATCTGGCCAGCCGTAACAGAATTAGTCCGATGCATGACAGCGGCCGTGAATCTTTCATAGTGCCCCAAATCAAGATCAGTTTCGGCTCCATCCTCTGTGACATAAACTTCGCCATGTTGAAATGGCGACATAGTTCCAGGATCAACATTTAAATAAGGATCGCACTTCATAATGTTGACTTTAACTCCACGAGCCTCCAACAAAGTCCCCAAGCTGGCCGCCGTTAATCCTTTCCCAATGGAACTAACGACCCCGCCTGTTACAAAAATAAATTTTTGTTGCATTGGCTTTTTGGTGCTTTTCTTGGTTGAAATGCGTCTTTTCATTTTCACCCCTTTAATAACTTCTCAACTTTTTGCACATCTTCAGGTGTATCAACTCCTTGACTGGCCCCCGCTACGGGCATCACCTGGATTCGAATTCCCATATCCAAAGCTCGTAACTGTTCTAGGCTTTCACTAACTTCTAAAGGACTAGCCGCATGGGTACAAAACTTCTTAAGGGTTCCGTATCGATAACCATAAACCCCCACGTGCTTTAAAGAAATGGGTTTATCGCCTTTTTTTTCACGCGAGTGAGGAATTGGGAATCGACTAAAATAGAGCGCGTATCCATTATTATCACAAACGACCTTCACGCTATTAAGGTTTTCCAGTTCATCCCACCCAAGCGGATGCGCCAAAGTGGCCATCTCCAAAGATGGTTCACGCTTAAACAAACTGATCAGCCCTTCGATCCACTCAGGAGGCATTAGAGGCTCGTCACCTTGAACATTAATGATCACATCTGAATCCTGTAAGGGTGCCGCTAATCTTTTCAGGGCTTGATGAATGCGATCCGTACCCGAATTTAAATCGGAATCTGTCTGCACAACGGAAACACCCACCTTCTCGCAAAGATGTTGAATCTCTTCATGGTCAGTGGCAATGACCACTCGCTCCACTTGTGAGGCCTTTTGAGCTTGAATGATGACGCGCTCTAAAAGTGGAACTCCAGCAATCAAAGCCAGTGGTTTTCCCGGAAAGCGTGTGGACGCGAATCGCGCTGGAATTAAAACCCAGGTTTTCATTTTTTGGCCACCCACTTTTTAAAAATATATTCTTCGATTTCCGCAATGCCTGTCTTCTTAAGATTAGAGATCGGAAAGATCGCATTCAAGCCCGTTATTTTAGATAGAAATCTGGATCTTGAGATAATCTCGCCCTTCGGCAGTTTATCAATTTTCGTCAGAGCCACTCCCATCGGGATACCTGCTTCCTCCAGGTACTGTCTTAAGGTCTCTTCTTCTCCGCCCCAATCCCGGCGAATATCCATGACCAGGATCAAACCTCGAAGGGTTTCTCGTTCTTGGATATAGTCTTGCATCATGCTTTCCCAAGCCACTTGTTCTTGCTTGGACCGCTTGGCGTAACCATAACCAGGGCTATCCACTAAAATGTACTTTTGGCGAACATTGAAAAAACTCAATAATCTGGTTTTACCAGGAGTTTGACTGACGTGAGCTACTTTGGAGGAACAAATTTCGTTGATCAATGAGGATTTCCCAGCATTAGAGCGCCCCGCGAAGGCCACTTCTGGTAATTTTGTCTGAGGAAAATCTTCCGGGTAGACAGCACTTTTAATATATTCAACTTTGGAGCGCATGATTGAATTTATCAAAGCTTGCGCCGGTTCTCAATTCTTAGAACAGGGAACCATTCACAAGAATGAAGATTTTTAATATTCAATGAATTCAGCAGCTTAAGCGCGAATCCGCCCTGGTCCGCCTCTTGAATAATAGATCGGACAGAAAGAGGTGAGTTTATGATAGCTTATTTAAAACCTATGGCCCCCGATCAGGAACCGATTGTTTTGGACGATTTTTTCACCATCGGGGCTTCTGAAAGTTGTTCTCGAGCCCTTTTTGATAAATCAGTTTCCGAGCGCCATGCCCGAATTGAAAAACGTGGAGAAGCCGCCTATTTCCTGAAAGATATGCGCTCTGCCGCCGGAACCTTCATCAACGACATCCGTATTTTTGAAGCGGAGATTCAGCCTGGTGATATTTTGAAGTTTGGAAGTTGTGAATTTCAATTTTGTCTTATGACCACCAATGCGGAATGTCAGCTCAAAAGTAAAAATGAAGTTTGGAGCCGTGAACTGCAATCCTTGGTGAATCTTTCCAAAACTTCTTTTCCAGTATTGTTGTTAGGCCCTTCCGGTACTGGAAAGGATATTATCGCACAGGAGATTCATCGGTGTAGCCCACGGGCAACGGCTCCTTTCGTCAGCGTCAATTGTTCGGCACTGACAGAAACTTTGGTGGAAAGTGAACTCTTTGGCCACGTTAAAGGAAGCTTCACTGGAGCTATCTGCGATCGCAAAGGTGCCTTTGAAACAGCTCGAGGAGGAACTCTTTTTCTAGATGAGATTGGAGACCTTCCCTACTCGCTTCAAGCCAAGCTTCTGCGCGCCTTAGAAAACAGCGAGATTCACCCCGTTGGAAGTGACCGAAATATTAAAACAAATGTACGAATCATTGCCGCCACCCACCAAAATCTAACAGAAAAAATTCAAGCTGGAGAATTCCGATCCGATCTTTATTTCCGTTTAAATGTGATTCAGATGTCACCACCCCCATTGGCCTGTCGAATGGAAGATTTTGAAGACATTTTGATGGATTTCGCCAGAACTTACCGAGTCCGCTTTTCCATACCAGCCATCACACGAATGAAAAAACACATTTGGCCTGGAAATATTCGAGAGCTGAAAAATGTGGTCGCGCGAGCTCGGGCTCTTTACCCCGAAACATACATTTTAGAGGATCATATCGAGAATCTGTTGGATAAGCCCCTCAATTTTATAACAACCTCGGGAGCGTCATCAGCTTCACTTCCAGTGATGAAAGAAATTGAAAAGCAGATGATTATCAAACGGTTGGCGGCCAATAAAGGAAACCAAAGGCGTACAGCCCAAGACTTGGGAATGCCGAAAAGCACCTTGCATGACCGTCTTAAGTATTACAGCATCGATATTGATCAATATAAAGTTTAAGGCTTAAAGATAACACCTTGAATGAAGACGTGACGAATTTTCCCAAGGGTGAGAAGGCCATTGATGGTGGCCCTCACCTTTTCTGTTATCATCCTTTTTCCGTTGGCACTGTTGAGTTCATCAAAAGAATATTCTTCAACAGCACGTTGCACACGATCCAGGATTTCCCCTTCTCGATCCTTTATTTCAATTAAAACCTCTGTCGAATTTCCTTCAAGGCTGAACTCAAAGGCTGCCATGGGATTGGGACCCGAATTTTCAGAAGGACGGATATTTACAACGATTTTTCTTAAATTAAAAATGTTCTTGGGGATTCTTGTCGAATTGTAGAAGGTCTCATTATTTGTCCCGTCCGCGATTTCAATAACATCTTCTGACCAACTTAATAAGGATGTCATGAAAAGTTCATGTTTGGTGTGAAAAGACTTTTTCACAAATGCCAAGTAGGTAAAAATAAAAGTTCCTGTCAGTAAAACCACTCCCATGGAAAAAGCTAAACGTCGATTCAGCGGCCATTCTTTGAAGGTTTTGATGTAACTTCGGATTTGCTGCTGCAAATCCTGAAAGGTTTTAAGGCTCCAAGTGATGAGTCGCTTTCCACTTTCAACAGATTGTGTCTTAGCCCATATCCAAAGCAAAATTCCTTTGGTCTTAGTTCTCTGAATCCACCTCCCTAGTCGGGGGGCTTTTAAATGATTAAGATACTCCTCAGGAAGTAAAGGCTCTAGGGTGGGAGAACTATCAGCTTCTCCAATATCGCGAACGCTTTCCAAGCCCTGTAAAGCATCGGGATCTTCCTCCGCGATAACCTTATCAAGCTCTTCCAAGCTCATCAGATCAGGATCAATCTCTGCGCCCGCTTTCTCGTCCTCGACTTTCGACGAGGTGCCGGGAGTTTTTTTGTCAGTCAAAATTGTTCTCCTTGGACTATCATAAAAACAGGACTGGGAAGTCTTCAAGATATAATTGAGAATCCACAGATATGATGATACGTCTACTGGTCCTGTTTCTTATAACTCTTCAAGTTTCCTGCTCCTCGGTGTCAAAACGATTACATGAGCGAAAACAACGAGAAAGCCTGAACTCTCCTACTTCATCAGTATCTCAAAGCGATGAGCAATGGGTCAGTGGCCAGATTAAAAGTTATGAAAGAGTCCTTTCCACACAGCGGGAAAAGGAACATTATTCCAAACTTTTACCTTGGTTCAGAAATCAAAAAGAGAGGTTGGAATACCTATCCCTACCCAATATCGATGCTAAACAGGAGTGGGCACTTGATAAGAAGGTGTGGACTCGCTCGCAGACTCCGACCCGGGAGATGCAAGAAATCATCAAATCCGGTGATATCGCCATTGGAATGCCCATGGATTACGTTCGCAAATCATGGGGAGAACCATTATTGCGTGAAATTTCAGGCAATCCTCTGTTTAAAAATGAAAGATGGCGTTACAGCCGATCAGTTTCGACACAAGACGGTCATAGAACAGAAAAACGTATCATTTTCTTTGAGGGAGGCCGAGTCGTCGGCTGGGAAACCGAATAATAGATTACACGAAGAGCCCATTTGACTAACTTATCTCAAGGCTAGTTACAGTCTTAAAGGGTTCTCTTACTTTGCGTTTACTTTTAGCGGGACATCCAACTTCATTACGCTTTCCATGATTTGAATGATTTCTCTTTCCCATTTTGCAATATCGTCAGGTGTGGCCTCAAAGACCAATTCATCGTGAATTTGCAGTAGAAGATCCAAGGGACATTTTTGATCCAGCTCGATCATGGCCTTTTTCATCAGGTCCGAGGCCGTTCCCTGAATCGGGGCATTAATAGCCGCTCGTTCTCCGAACTTCCTAATTGCGGGACTTCGGTTTTTTAATTCATCCAAATAACGACGTCGGCCAAACAGAGTTTCGACATAGCCTTTCTCATAGGCAGATTTCACTGTTTCTTCAATGTACTCTTTAATGCCAATAAATTTTTCGAAGTAGCGTTTGATAATGGCTTGGGCCTCTGAGCGTGGAATCCCCAGTGTCTCGGCAAGGCCGAAGGCTCCCTGGCCATAGGCAATTCCAAAATTAACAGCCTTAGCTTTACGGCGTTGATCAGCCGTGACTTCAGATAGTTTTACTCCGAAGACTTCACTTGCCGTCGCCGCATGAATATCCAAATCTTCGCGGAAGGCGCGAATAAGTCCTTTATCTTGTGAAATATGAGCCAAAATCCGAAGTTCAATTTGCGAATAATCCACGCTCAAAAGCCTTCTTCCCTTTTCTGCAATAAAAGCCTCACGAACTCTTGCTCCCCGTTCGGTCCGGATCGGCAGGTTTTGCAGGTTGGGGTTTGTACTTGAAAGACGTCCTGTGGTGGTTAGTGCCTGATTAAAATGGGTGTGCACCCGGTGGGTATCTTTATGAGCTAACGCTGGAAGAGCATCTACATATGTGGATTTCAGCTTGGCCAGCTCACGGAATTCCAACACCAAGTTCCCGATGGGATGATTCAGTTCTTGAAGAACATCATTATCAGTAGAGTAACCGGTCTTGGTTTTCTTAATGACGGGTAACTTCAATTTATCGAATAGAATCGCGCCCAGTTGTTTGGTGCTGCCGACATTGAAACTTTCCCCGGCTAAATCCCATACTTCCTTTTCGGTTTTCGCAAGATCCTGGGCTAACTCTTCGCTGAAGTTTTTCAGATATTCCACATCAATTTTAATGCCTCGCCTCTCCATTCGCAAAAGAATCGGGGCCAGGGGCAAATCCAGCTCTCGATATACTTTATCACCCCCGCCGGAGTTTAGCTTTTCAGTTAGCACATTTTTAAGTTGAAGCTGGGCCCTTAAGTATTCTCCTGGACCTGCCAAATCAGAAAGGGTTTCACCCGTGTTGATATGATAGACCTTATGAAAATCAGAGCAATCACCAGCTCGAACCACATAACTTGCGATCATGGAATCCCAACGGATTTGGGGATTAAAACCCTGAAGCTCGCGCCAGAATGATTTTAAATCAAATCCCGACCATAGAACCTTTCGAGCTTCCAATTCCTTTTGCAGTTGAGCGAGGTCCCCTGTGACGCTCCAAATTCGGTTCTCATCGAAGAAAAACAACCCCTGAGGCTGTGACCAGGCCCAAAGACTTTTTAAAGATTGGGTTTGTTGCAAGAATTCTTGCACCGTAACGGTGTAAACCTCATCTTTGTGCGCCTCAGAGGTTGTTGAACTGGGCGACGAGATTTTGGATTCCGAAATCACTGCACTTTCAATAACCGAATCCGCAGCGGACGCTGATAGCGAGTCTTCCACTTCACCTGCCGATGATTCGTCACCCAAAAGATTTTTTTCGAATGTTCTGAAGTTTAGCTCCTGCAATAGTTTTCGTAGCTCTGGCTTTTTCATTCCCCGCAGACGGTAACTTTCCAGATTGGTGTCCACTGGTGCATTTTGATCAATCGTCACCAACTTCTTCGAAAGAAAGGCCATATCTTGATTTTTTCTAAGCTTTTCTTGTGTCCCGGCCGGAGTGACCTTATCCAACTGGCTGTAAATTTTTTCAAGCGACCCATAGTTGACAAGAAGTTTCTGGGCCCCCTTGGGACCTAATCCACTCACACCTGGAATGTTGTCAGAAGAGTCGCCTACAATCGCCAGGTAGTCTTGAAATTGCTCGGGGTGTACGCCCCACTTATCAACCACTTCTTTAGGACCCATTTTCGTTTCTTTCATGGTGTCGTAAAGGATCACACCGGGCTTTATAAGTTGAGCGAAATCCTTATCGCCACTAACAATCACGACTTCAAATTTATTTTCTAAAGCGACACGGGTGATAGAGCCAATTAAATCATCAGCCTCGTACTGAGGAACCTCTAATGAAGGAATTCCCAAGAGGTCGGCGATTTTCTTAATATAAGGAATTTGCTGAGCCAGATCGTCCGGCATTTCGGTGCGATTAGCCTTATAGGCTTCATAGAGGTCCTTGCGAAAGGAAGGCTCTTTCCGATCGTAACAAAAAACAAGGTAGTTAGGTCGTTCTGTCTTAAGTAGCTTAACCAACATGGACATCAGTCCATAGGTGGCATTCACAGGGGTTCCATTGGGGGCAGTTAAAGGACGAATAGCATAAAAGGCCCGAAAAAAAAGTGAGCTGACATCAACGAGATAAATTTTTTTCATCCCGAGGAGACTATAATTTTTTAATGATTTTGTTAAGCTCCACCTGACCCAACTGCTCTTGGTCACACATATTTTCCGCTACAGGTCTGTTTTGAATTTCTTCGCCACATAGATCCGCTTGGTGTGCAATAAGTTCTAATTTATGGACTACCTCTATGGCTGCAACCTTTGATCCGATCTCGAGTGATTCAACCAATTGAAGATCACAACTAAGTCTTCTTGCGAGATCTGCCTGAGTCCATCCAAGACGAAGTCGGAGGAGTCGAATTTCATCATGCTTCCATCGAGGTTTTGAATCTGACATAAAGCCTTCTTCGAACAATGTTCGCAATTGATTCTCTAAGATCGGCCACACTAACCTATTGAAATAATGAGGCTTTATGACCAAATTTAGAGCTATGATTCTAGACCTAAAATTGAAAATAGCAAGGGGCACGATTGCTGTCCTGCAAAAATAACAAGACGTTCACTGCGTTGGAAAAACGAATATGAGGTCGTTCTGACCCGCTAGATCAAGCCTATCACGAGCCTCTCTTTCAATAAATGAGGGGTCCTTAGCCTGCTTCAGCCTAGCTTCTAAAAGGCTGATATCTTTGCGATTTTTAGCTATTTCTTGGGTGAATCGGTCTAGATCTCGATGCAGTCCCCAAAGACGCAACGGAACACCGTTTAAAGATAAGGTCAGAACAAAAAACAGCCCGCAAAATAAAAATACATGGGTGGGATGATTAAGGGTCTCTCGAACCCAAAGGGCAGTCTTGCGGATCGGTCTCATACGCCTATTGTAAAACTAAGCACGTCGTTTCGGGAGAAGGACTGGACTATATTCTGAAAAAAAATCCATCCTTATCCCAATACTGTCCAAGTCCCGCCAGGTCTTCTTCAATACGAAGGAGTTGATTGTACTTGGCGGTTCGATCTGTACGGCAGAGACTTCCGGTTTTGATTTGCTGGCAACCCAATGCCACGGCTAAATCGGCAATGATAGTGTCTTCGGTTTCACCGCTCCGATGGGACATAACTGTGTTGTAGCCGGATCGTTGAGCCAAGTTAACAGCCTCAAAAGTTTCCGTCAAAGTGCCGATCTGGTTTACTTTTACAAGCAAAGCGTTGGCGGCCTTTCGCTCAATTCCCGTCTTAAGTCTTTTGGGATTCGTCACGAATAAATCGTCACCGACTAGCTGAATTTCCGAACCTAGGGAGGCCGTCACTTTTTGCCAAGAGTCCCAATCATCTTCTGAAAAACCATCCTCAATCGAGACTAACGGATATTTTTCGCTCCAGGCCTTATAGATTTCCAGAAGCTCTTGGGGCAGAAGAGATTTTCCTTCCCAGCGATAATGACCTTTATCAAAAAGTTCGGTGGCAGCCACATCCAAAGCCAGAAAAACATTTTGACCCGGTTCATAACCTGCTTCGGAAATTGCCTCCATTAAAAGGTCCATAGCCTCTTGATTACCGGATAACTTGGGAGCAAATCCCCCCTCATCTCCCACGGCCGTGGACAAACCTTTTTTCCCGAGAATTTTTTTAAGAGTGTGAAAAATTTCTGAACCTGCCCGTAAAGATTCACGAAATGAATTTTTCACCACAGGCACAATCATAAACTCTTGAACATCGAGTCCATTGTTGGCGTGGGCGCCTCCATTCAGAACATTCATCAGGGGAACAGGAAGGCGGCAAGCCTGGGATCCACCGACGTAACGGTACAATGGCAGACCCGCACTCATGGCCCCCGCTTTCGCAACAGCCAATGAGACACCCAAAATAGCATTGGCTCCCAGTTTGGTTTTATTCTCGGTACCATCCAGGTCTCGAAGGAGGCGATCAATAAAAACTTGATCCATACAAGGCAGACCAATCAATTCAGGAGCGATCTTGTCTCGAACATTTTCAACAGCCTTAGTAACACCCTTACCCAAGTAACGACTTTTATCTCCATCTCGAAGTTCACAGGCTTCATGGGCCCCAGTGGATGCGCCAGAGGGAACTGCCGCCCGCGCAAGCTGCCCCAGAGAGGTCAAGATTTCCACTTCCACCGTGGGGTTACCACGGCTGTCTAGAATTTCGCGGGCCTTTACTTCGATGATCTCAGACATGAGGAGGCTCCTTCGGCATAGGTTTTTGGTAATGTCGATGCTTATTCTGCATTTGCCGCAAAGTCTCGACACTTTCAGCAACCGTGCGTGGATATTGAGATTTAACATAGTCCCAATCCATTCTTCGCATGGCTTCTTTGACTGCGGCATTGGCTTTGTTTTCCGCCAAAATCATGGTGATTAGCTGCTGAGCCCGCACTAGATAATCGTGCAATCGGGCCACGTTCTGCACCAAGCGATGACCTGGGAATTCTGGATCAGTCGTCAAATCTTGAAATCGAGGTGCTGATGTAACAGGGGCCTGACTTAAATTTTGTGTATATTGCAATAACTCTTCATTCTTGGACTGAAGTTCACGGTTTTTTTCTTCTAAGTCACGCTGGCTTTTTTGGAGTTCCTCAACCACATTTTGCAAAAGTTGAGGAGAGATCTGATGCCCTAGATCCTCTTTGAATAAAGTGCTGGATTTCATCGGCCATTTGATTTCCAGATGAATGTTGACCCAACGGCAAACCGCCAATTCTTGCCCCATGTAAGTGGGAAGCGATTCCAAGGCAGCTTTCAAATACTCTGTTACGTGAGGGTATTGATCTCCCGGCAGGGGCCAATCAAAGGAAATGCCTTCATCTGTTCGATTGATATTTTCCAAAGGTGGCTCTGGCGACACAAAGTAGCTCATGAAGCGTTGGGGCTGAACGAAAATCTCTTGAGGCTTTGTCATCATCTTCAAAACACTGTCAAGCACACCCCAAGAGTGAAGTTGAGCTTGTTTATGACCGACTCGCTTCAAAATATCGGGTTGTTGTGAGCCATGCAACTGAGCGATTTTTTCTAAAAAATATTCCATCTCGGGAGCTGAAACCCAACTGGAGGTGTCTCGCATCAGCTCAAAGTGCGATCCCAACACATCTATCAGACCTGTGAGGTCTTCACCTTGGTCCTCTAGATAGGTCAATACAGAATGAGAACTCTTCGAGCTAAAATACACAGCCCAGTTTTGTT
>CAZETK010000043.1:0-29844 GCA_964515195.1 uncultured Pseudobdellovibrionaceae bacterium | reverse complement strand
TTTAGGGACGTCGGCGGTAGTTTTGTATGTATAGATTCATTTACTTTTTATTCGTTCAAGATGTAGGCACAGGCGCGCGTAAATAAGCATCTGTCTCTATATGAGTTACCCAATGTAACCGAATGGGTTTGAAGATGGCTCAAAACTTGAAAGTTTAAGATCTGGAAGAAGGAGATTTTATGAACTCTCTTGTGATGTTTTTTAGTTTTATAGCCACGTTATCAATTTCAACCTTTGTTCATGCCAATATAGCTCCGGGACCAGTAGCAAATTCTGAATGCAACGTCCAAGTCGACAACATATCAAGATTGATCAAAACTGATTTTGGTCATGCGCAATTGAGCTTCTATAGAGTAAGAATTGGTAATCTAGGTAAAATAGCTATAAACCGGACATTTGACGTCATCTCTGAAGGAGCCTCGCTTGACGGTACAATCCTTGAAAGAATCAGGGTGGATTTCGATAAAATTTCGCTGGATGTTCACGTTACGGCTGGAGAAGGCAAGAATCCTAATGTAGTAACCTTCGGCCTTTCTGGTCAACGCGCTGAAGGTATCTGTAAATAAACCGTAACCCTACTTAGAACATTTGGTTTTCATGATGATCGTGCCCATGGGCTCAGCAAAGAATGGCGGAGAGGGTTTTTAATGCCCCGTTTCGCGCCTAACTTACTGAATCTTCTCATCTCTTCACCCTCTCCCGTCAAGCGAATGAAGCAATAAGAAGCACGATCTTTCAAGTGACTGCTGGTTTGGCAAAGAGATTCAGGATTTTAGCGCCATCCTGGCTTGGAACTTTATATCCAAGCCTTTCAGTGCCGCCCTGAAGCTCAATGCCAGCCTTTCTAAGGTACACGTTTGTCGTTTCCATATCTGCATGCCCCACGATGGCCATCACTCTAGCGAGTGATTCACCTCGGGCAAGCAAATGCGTGATAAACGTAGCCCTTAGGTCATGAAAGCGAATATCCGTAATACCAAGGGATTTACAAAATTCTTTTGTAACCCTGGCTCCTTGGCCTCTTGTCCACTCCGTTAGGTGCGGAAGCACAAATTCCTCTTTGCCTTGTGAGATTTTTAATTCTTTTAAAAATCCCAAAAGCTCCTCAGAAATCGGCACCACCCGCGTCTTTTGGTTTTTGGTGCAAGTAAAGCCATTCTTGGAACTCCAGCTTCGGCTGACGCTGATCGTTTTACTATCCAGATCAACGTCGCTCCATTTTAAAGCGTAGAGTTCTCCTGAGCGCATCCCTGTGAACAAACCTACAACCCAAATCGGGTAAAATCGATGGTTGGTTGCTCTGGCCTCCTGTAAAAGAAGCTCCACTTCTTTAAAGGTCAGAACCTTTTTATCGGTCTCAGGAACCTTCACCATCATCCCGTGACAGGGATTGCGGTCGAGCTTCCCGTGATCCACCGCCAGTTGAAAAATTCGCTTGAGCACCTTAAGAACAGATTTTCTGGTCTGCTCCGTTGTGCTTTCTCGCGATATTTTCTCGAACACTAGCTCGTGGATATCCGCTTTGGTAATGGCTTTTAGCTCCACCCCCTGCCACACGTTAGAGATCCACTTGTTAATGGTTTTCTCATAAGTGTAGTGGGTGGAAAGCCGGTAATTTAGCTTCATGATGTGCAAAGCCTCACTGAGCCATTCGTCAAAATAGGGCGCTACTTTTTCTTCTTTTAAAAGAGCCAGCTCCCTTTTTAACTCAAACTCAATTTGCTCAGCTCTTCGTAAAGTTTCGATTCCTTTACGTTTGCGCTGCACCCTTGTGCCTCGCGCTGAATACCCGTTGATGTAGGCCTCATAGAGTTTTTTACCGTTTTTGATATAGTGTCTGATCGCCATAATTAGGCTCCTTTTCTTGTAAAAAGGGCCTGAAGGTCCACCAGCCTAAATCGTAAACGCCTGCCGAATTTGTACACCCGCACTTGTCCTCGATGGACTAGGATGCGAAGTGCATTCGGCGAAATCGCTAAAACATGAGCCGCTTCAATTGTTGTTAGCCACTCTCGATCGATTCGGTTTTCAAAGAGCAAAGAAACGTTCTTACCCTGATTTACCTCTGCCCTCAACCTGCTATTGTCATCATGGATTATTGCCTTGGGGATTGTGCCTTCTTTCATTTGGCCCCCAATATTTTACACCGCCCGCAGATTTTTTTTGGCCAGCGACTTTCCTGACCACTTCCCATCGTAGAGGGGGAGTGGTCAGGAAAAACAGGCGATGGCCAGTTGGTTTCTTGCGGGCGGAATTCTTATTATGTTTTAAATAGTTAATGCCGAAATCTTGCTACTCAACGCTGCCCGCCGAAGTGTCCCCCCTAGTGACACTTTGATTTTGGCAGGTAAGTCAGTGCTCTTGTCTTAGAAGAAGTGCCTTGTCGATCACTAATATCAACGAGCGTGCCAACGCGAAAATGCGCCTTAAGGCGCATTAAATGTGTGCTCGCGCTGCGCTTGGGAATTGTCTAAAAATTTTTGTTTGTGTTTACGAACGGCGAGAGAGCTGACGCGAGTGAATTCCAAAACTTAGGTGTGTTCTGAATTGCAGACGGTTTTTGTACTTACGAACACCCACCGCAAAATCAAGAAGCCAACGCAAATGCATTGGCTCTGTGGAAATTATTGAAGGGTTTTTAGTTGAGTACCGCAATTGCACAGTAATTTGAATCGCCAGTCCATTTTTCAAAACCACCGGGTCCATAAATTGTCCCTACAGCGCACGCATAACGTTGGCCGATTTTAACTTTTGTGCGATCGCCGCAAGCATTAGAGTCTCCTGTCCATTTAAGCCTGCCTTGTGCGCCATAAAGAGTACCAGTCACGCATGCGTAATCGCCTTGAATATAAACTTTTTGTGGGTTCGAACAAGCCTGCGAATCTCCCGTCCAGATATTTTGATTGCCAGGACCACTTACTGTGCCTTGAATACAAATAAATCCGCTAGCGCCATTTCCTCCGCTTAAAATACTTTTAGCCTCATCAAGCTTGATACTGAGATTTTGAAATTGATCTGATGACAAAGATACGTTGTTGATTTCTTGACCTAGGCGGATGAACTCATCGCCTAAGGTCGAAGCGTTGGCAAAAAAAGCTAAATGCAACATTAAGGTACAGATTAGATACTTTAGATTTTTCATAGATTCTCCTCGGTTGAGATATCATTGCAACATGAGTGCTAGGCATTGTAGGTCTATAGTGACACCACAGCGTAGTTTATAAGTAATCCCTGACGGGCTAAATAACGCTATTTGAGGACAAGCTAATATGCAAACAAAATTGCCTACAGATGAAAAATTACGAATTGAAACGGATAGACTGGTTCTAGAGCCGATATTACCAGCCCATGCCAAAGAAATGGTGGTTCTTTTAAGAGACCCAGATCTCTACAACTTTGTTCCGCAAGATCCTCCGGAGCTGGGAAAAACTTGAAAAGACATATGCGTATTGGAGCAAAAGGATATCGCCAGAGGGTGATGAGCTTTGGCTAAACTGGGTTGCTCGCTTGAAAAGCACTGGAGAAGCCGTGGGACATTTTCAAGCTGGTGTCAAGGAAGGTCTAGATTCGAATCTTGGGTACACCGTTGGCCGAAAGTTTCAGAGACAAGGGTTTGGAAGCGAAGGGCTTCGCGGAATTCTTTCGTTTCTAGGTTCAGAGCTCGGCATTAAGAGTGTCAAAGCGTGGATCGACACCAGAAATAACCCTTCTATTACGATGGTCGAAAAGCTGGGTATGGTTCGAATCGGTTTTATTAAGAGCGCAGATAATTTTAAAGGTACAGATAGCGACGAATTTATTTACCAGTTTACTTTTGACCAATAAACACTTCAATCCTAGCCTGAGCCCGTCCAACTTAAAACGGGCCCAGGCGGACAAAAAATAAATTTCACATGACTTTTATGCGACGGATTTAGTCGCAGAATTTTCATTGGGCACGTCTGGAAAAACGACTTGCTGTTCTTCGGCTTGAGGTCCATTAGCCTCGTTCTTCATCATCGCAAATTTCTCAGCCCAGACCGAGCCGTGCGAACATTTTGCGATGACAGCAATCTGCCGAAACGTCATTCCTGCTTTAAGAAGTTTTCTTATCAGATCCGAGTCTCTTTGTTTCTTGCGCCCAATGAGCTTCCCCTTTGCGCGAGCATTCGCTAAGCCCGCACGCACTCTTTCCGCGATGAGATCCCTTTCGAGCTGACTAATGGCCGCCAAGATGCTGAAAACGGCGATTCCCACGGGTGTACTCGTATCAATTTTTTCAGTCAGTGAAACAAATGAGACATTCTTGGCCTTAAAGACCTGTAAGGCATTCAGCAAGTGAGTTGTGCTTCTGGCAAATCTTGAAAATGAATAAACGACGACGGACGAAACTTCTCCAGAGTTTACGGCCGCCATCATGCGGTCAAGAGCAGGCCTACTGGATTTGGTTCCGCTGATGCCTTCGTCCATAAAGATTTCGTAGTTCTGGATATCGTTTTTCTGGCAGTAGTCTTTCAAAATGCGCACCTGGGATTCAAGCCCAGTGCTTTGCTGATCGGTGGATACGCGTGCATAACACGCAACACGATTTGTATTCATACGGATTCCCCTTTATCTGATTTTAAAAATTCAGAGGGCCGCATGGGTCAAAATGCAGGAAGCAATCGAGAAGCAAAAAAGAAGCATACTCATGAAATATTGCGAAATTTGGCGAAAGATTAAGCTGGTGGTCTTCAGACTCCATGTTGTTGTTTCAACTACTTAGAACATTTGATTTTCTTGATGATCGCGCTTGCGGACTCAGCGAAGAATGGCGGAGAGGGCGGGATTTGAACCCGCGGTACACCTTTTGAGTGTACGAGCGTTTAGCAAACGCTTGGTTTCAGCCACTCACCCACCTCTCCAGGCTTTTGATGAACAGTCTAAATTCAACGTATAGGAGCTGAAAATCTTACCCAACCTGCCATAGAGCCCCCAACAAGATCAAGATTTGAAAGCGTAATTTATCGAAAAAGTGGGCCCTCTCTTGATTTCTTTTAGGGAAAGGTTTATTAAAATGGGCTTCGTTAATTCAATATCTAGCGCACTCGTAGCTCAGCTGGATAGAGTACCTGACTACGAATCAGGTGGTCAGAGGTTCGAATCCTCTCGAGTGCACCATCTTTCTCAATTAATCCAAGCAGTTATTCGGACGTAGAAAACAAAGCGGTTTGCGATATATCCTTAATTTGGGCCTCTAAAATATTTGTGAATTTTCAGGTAGAGTTGCCATCACCGCTGAATATCCACTATGATTTTTTTATGGGAAAAAGTCCTACTTCTTTCAATCGGAATCTCCTGACCATTGCTCTTCTATGTGCCGTGCTGGCGGGCGTGATTTACGCGATGCAATATGTGCGTGGAGACTCATTTCAAGCATCAGTTGGAATTCTTTTTGGGCCTAATGCTGAAACTCAGGGTAAGTTGTGGAATTGGTGCCCTGATGGTGTTGATGAAGTCACCTTAAAAGACAAGAAGGTGACATCGCCAGAGGCCATCCGCCAGATCTGCACCGTTGAAGTGGAGGCCGACCAAGTCAACTCTCAACAACAGGAATATCTTCCCCTAGTTCGAGCCGCCTCAAAGTCATCCATGGCAATATTAGAAGCCAATACACAATTGGACTCGTTTAGAGTCGAAGGCCTCCCATTTCGCTCCCAAAAGCTTAGCGAGATACTGAAGTCTTGGATTTCCAAGCCCTAATTTAGCCCCGCCTTGGTCTTGACTTTAGAGAACACAAAACATAATTATCTAGCTTCGCGTTCAGGAGTAGCTCAGTCGGTAGAGCAAGCGGCTGTTAACCGCTGGGTCGGGGGTTCGAGTCCCTCCTCCTGAGCCAATTTTATCTCAATACCACTTTTTGTTCCGCCGGATAACACCCCTTCATAGGGGTCCGAACCTCTGATCCTAAACTCCAGTTTTCGCTGCCCATTCTTATCGACCTCTCCCACAACAATCTCACCGAAGAGAGCCTGATACGCGTTCTTAAGAGCCGCAGGTTCCTTGGCCTGAATCAGTGCCTGGATTTTTTCCGCCTTTGCGACCAATGATGTCGTGTTCAACTCATCTTCCTGAAGATCGGTCCGACTTGCCTCGATGACCGTCTTCTGTCTTTGCAAATCTTCCACTTCCACATTCAACTTATTGACCGCCCCCACATACTCCTCGCGGAATGACTCCGCTTGGGCCTCACTGTCCGTGGACAAAAGAAAATCAAGCCGCTTGTCCAACTTAACTCGATCCGCTTTGGCCTTTGCGAGTTTCGCGTCGATGATCTCCATCTGTTTTTGAAGAAGATCAAGCGATGACCGGATCGCATTGGTTCGGTCGACAATGGCTTGTTGTAGCTTCGGGGATTGCTTGATGATCTCGCTCACGGTCTTTCGTGCTTCAAGCTCCACGGCCTCTGCGGACAGCCTGAAGCCGTGACGACAGTTCATGTAGTAATAGGACTTTTTAGTTCGACCCCAGTTTGCACTACCGCCGAAAGTCGTTCCGTCAACATACTTGAGAAGGCCAGAGAGCGGGTAGGACCGCTCAATGCGACAGTTCTTGGCTTTGCTCCCCTTTAGGCGTTCGACTGTCTTCTGAACCTTGTCCCACAGCTCACGGTCAATCACGCAACCATGAGGAAGGTCGACTATGCGATGCTGCTCATAGGGCATGAGCTTTTTGGTTGGCTTGTCTTTGTTCTCTGCGTTCAGCTCCCACTTACCGATGTATTTCATATTGGTGAGAAGGGTCGTCAGAGAGTTTTTCTTAAACTCACGTCCATTCTTGTTCTTGATTCCGCGTTTGTTGATCTCGTCGAGTGTGACTTGGTAAGAGGCGACGCGAATGAACGTCTCCATGATCCATTCGACAATCTTAAGTTCGGAAGGATTCTTTTTGTAAAGACCCACCATTGGCGATCCATTGACTTCGAGTTGATCGAACCCGAGCATCTTATGGGTTGCATTGAATTTACCGTTGTGAACCATCGCGGAGTAAACATTTTCACGGACTCGCTTAGAAGTATTCCTGGCCTCAAACTCAGCTATGGCCGCAAGCATCCTAAGTTTTAAGACGTCGTTCGGGTCGTTCGGATTTACGGGGAGTCCTTTGAACATCACCTCGCAGCCGACGGCATTGCAGCCCTCAAAGAACTGAGAAAAAAGAAAGGCGTGACGGAACAGGCGAGCTACGTCTTTGATGATGACAAAAGCGAGCTTGCCCTTCCTGACATGAACTTGGAGTCGACGAAACTCTGCGCGGTCATCTGTCTGACCGCTTATGGCGGCATCGATGAAGACCGCGACAATCTGGTAGTTGATTTGGTCTTCCTTTGACCGCTCAATCATTTCATCAAAAGCTTGATTGATTTGTTGCTCAAGGGAACCACCATCTACAAGCACCTGATGCTCCGTGCTCAACCTTATGTAAGCCCCACCCTTCTTGGTCGGCCACGACTTATTCGACGGCTTCCACTTCTTCATTAGTTCAGCAGCTCGATCCTGACAAAGTTGAACCATTTTTGCGATCAATAACTTTTCTTCGGTTCTAGTGAGCTTTTTCTTTTGAGTCATCCAACACCTCCTTCGCGGCCGCACCAAAAACTCCGGCAAACCTTTGGATCGCATCGGGGTTTAGGCCGCCTACAATGACCGATGTGAACGCTTCGCACTTCCGCTCTAGTCGTCGAGCAGCCAATCGCTTCAGTTCTTTGCGACGACTGACACAGCTCTTACAGTGACTCTCAAGTTGATCGCTCTTTGATGAGTTTCGATGATACTCAGATGAACACCGCCACTGATGACAGGAGGTACAGGTTTTGCCGGACTCTATGTTAGTCGAAACCACTACAGCAGGGCTACAACTTGGTTGACGGTCGAAGTTGTTGATTTCAGTAGAATTGACCGCGACCAGTGCGAACGACATTCCGAGGGCCACAGAAGAAACGAGACAAACTGTCGCCCACTTACCGAGGTCATTTTTGATTTTTGAAATGGATACGGCTTCAAGTTTCATCGATGCCCTCCGTTTCTTTTGAGAGACGCTTCTTGGCTTCACTAAAAAGAGTTACGACTAAGTCCCGGGAAAAGACTGAGGACAATGATTCTTCGGCGAACTGTTCGACGGTCTCAGGGAACCACCGAGGCAATTCACCAAAATGAACTAAGTATTTCAGTCCAACGTAGGAGACGTTCTGATCGGTCAAATCAAACTCGGCTCCCGCAAGGCCGAGATCACTCATTTGACTATTGAGAGAATCGACCGAACAATCGTGACCGTAAAACTCCTGGATCAAACACAGGCAGGTCAGGAATTTTAGGTCTTCGTCGGGATCGGTGTCGATCAATCTCTTAAGGTCTTTGGCTGAGAGAGTGTTGAGAATTGGACCGCGTGACCGCTTTTCGAGCACCGCAAGGTAATTCTTTAGTGAATCGGGGTTTCCTAAAAAACGGAATCTTGGTTCTCGTCTCTTACCGCCTTGGCTTCCAGCCACCTCAAGTCTCGGACGCTCATTTTCAACCCAACCGTCGCGAGTCCCACCCGCCGCGAGAACTCGATTCAGATTTTGCCGAATGCGGTCAAATGACTTCTGAGTTCTTGGGTCATCGAGTTCAAAATCAGGATAGTTACCGTACTTCCTGAGAAACCAATCTGCAAACTCCTCCGCCAGTTCAACAAGGTCAGACGGTAATCCACTAAGATCCTGTTCCAGGATGACTTTGGATGACTGTTTTTTTGATCTACTAATAACATTCCTTTCGTCTCCATTAAGATTCGTCTGACTTGAGTTCGTCTCATTTACGTTAGTCTCATTATGGCGGGTTTTCTTCCCCCCACTTGAGGATTTTTTTCTTCGAAGTCGGGAGGATTTTCCTTGGAAGTGAGGAATTTCTTCTGAGGTGTCAGGATTTTTTTCCTGAGCATCCAGATCTTTCTCCCCAATGTAACCGTAGAGTCGGTTCTTCTCATCCCAACGTTCAATTCCCAATTCGTAAAGGGTCGGCATTTTTTTGACAGGAACGAAGACTCGAATTGGTTTTCGTTGATTGGATCGTCCCTCTTCGTGCAGCCTTCGTAAAAGCCGCCACGCCTCATCAATACAGGGCAGTTCGTGTTTTTTGTTTTTCTCATAGACTCGATATTTGTGTGCGAGCAGACCTAATCTCACAAGGTCATTAGCGCAAGCCGTTACCGTGTCTTGACCACGGTTACAGCGCAAGCCAATCATCTCTATTTGATCGGAACACTCCTCCTTTATGTCGCCGTTTACGTTGAAGCGGTCCACGATCGTGAGCCACACAACGAGATGCGTTGGGTTAAGTGTTCCAACCTGAACCAGGATTCTTAGCAGCTTCGGAGGGTAGTCCAACATCTCATGGTACTCTTTTGGTGTAGTAGATTTCTCTTTGGATTTTTTACCTTTCGACATGGTCGCCTCCAAAGTCGTCGTTCAAATCGAGGTCTTCGATCTCGCCTAAATCGTCGAACTCAACAGCGTCGCCGTCTCCGACTAAATCATCGAGTTCAGTGAGTCTCAGCCGTTCTCTCCGATCATGCTCTTTCATTGCTTTGGCGAGCCAATCGGGCCGTTCCTCTCCCACTTGAGCGAGACGGAAATCAACGTAGTGGATGTCAAAGTTTGCATTGGCTAGATCAAGACACTTCAATCTTTCGACCGCAGCATGATAGTTCGAGTCCTCTTCCAGTTTAAGAAACCGATTGGTCTTGGCTAAATGGAGTGCCTTTTTGTATCCGAGCACCGCTGCATCTGGTTTAGCATCTGCAAGACTAACAAGTTCGACGACACCTTCTGCATGAAGCAGTGACGGTAAAGGAAACTCATTGTTCATGCCGACAAGGTGTTCAACGGCTCTTTTGATGTATTGAACCTGATCTTTGCCTGACCTCTTAGAAATCCACGCGATTTTTATGAAGTGCGGTAAGTGCTTCTTGAGTTTGATGCCGGATGCGATGCCAGACCGTTTACTCAGGTTTTCATAAACTCGAAAACACTCAACGGCGTCTGACGGTGAAGGGAGAGTCGACTGAATAGGCTCTCTTAGAAGATCATTCACTTCTCGATTCGACTCGTTTAGATCGAAATCAGCGTCATCGACTGGTTGCGGTTTCTTTTTTGCGTTCTCGTTCTTTCTCTTTAGTGCCATGTTACCCCCTTTTAGTTGCAGTCCGGCTCGGGGGCTGATAGGATCAGTCGTGTCAGCAACAGATTCGATCGAACCACAGCCGAGCCAGACTCGGCTTTTTTAATGAAGTACTTTACCGTTGTTTTCTATGCGTTGGAGCGATCGATCATCTGCAATGACCTTATCGATAAGTGCTCTACCCACACCGCCAAACTTCTTTAAGTCTGATGTGACTTCCTTTCTAAACTTGTCAAACCGTGGATCACTCACATCTTGTCTAAAATCTGGATCAAAGAATACCTTGCTAAAAGAGAGTCTTTTTTTTGTTCCTCGGTGTTCACAGCAGATTAGCGCTATAAGCTCTTCTATATCGCAACCATGTTCGACTTCCTGTTCATAGAAGGCATACAACATAAAGTAGTCGTCACTTGTTCTTGGAAGCCACGGGCTACTCTTCGTGTAATGTCGAATCCATGTATTTGCCATCGGAACGAACCGTCTCGCAGCATAAGTTATGGCACAATGCTCAAGTAGGAGACCGAGATCGTCCATTACCTGTGCGCCAGAGATATTATAATTTCTCATGGATCAGCCCCCTTTCCCTGTCATTTCATTTTCGTGAGAGCGAAGAATGTTTTGGATTTCTGTTAAGAGACCCCGCTGACCGAGAGCTGCGAGCACAGCCCGTCGGACTAAGTCACGCTTCTCGTCTTTTGGGTAAATGCTGTCGAGCTGATGAAGAATCAGGCCGCTGTACCGAGACATCGGCTCCTGAAGCTCAGTCATAATTTTTTGAATGGTGTTTGACATCTAATCTCCTCCTTACGTTATGGACGGGGAGATTAGAAAAGAGTCCTTGCCGTTCCTAATCCCTGCCCATCCGGTTGAGGGGGGATCATAACCGAGAAACGACCAATTCGAATTTAGGGGTAAATTTCCGGAAAACAGGCCTCAAATGGAACTGTAACGAACCGACCTAGATAAGAAGACTTGCTTTTAATCATTTGACGGATTTGTTCTCCACTGTACCTGCTATTGATTCCGTAACATTTGAGGAACATCCAGTTGATCCAGTCAGCGATTACGTCGTATCGCAACTCGGACTTGTCAAAATCGCTCCCCATATCGTGCTCCCCAGAATAGATGAGAAGATCGTTCAATGACCGAGCGATAGAAATGAGTGTGCCCTTCATCACAAGGCGGTCTTCGCAGGACTTCTCTGTTCGCGGTCCCACTTTCTTGTATGCCCTGAGAACCGCAGCCTTAGACACTGACTTCGTGTATGGTGGGTCAGTTGTGATGTAATCCCTTGGCGGAATAAAGCTATTGGGCGCACCCCTTTTGACTCTCTTTTGCTCAGATTCACTCACGTCAATCATGTCAGAGATTGGAAAACAATAGGGACCGACTTCGATATAGGCATCTTTCACCGTCAGCCTTTGAGATATAAGAGCCGAGTAAACGAGTGCGGGATCTATTGATGTTTTCTCTTTAAGAAGGTCTTCATGGGGTAAAACATCGTTCTCGTCATCAAGAGAGAACCCGTCCAGTTGAATGTCACAAACGCTTGTCCTTGCCATTCCCATACCTGTCCCTTCCCCAAAACAGGACACTCTTATCAAAGAAGCCATGAGAAATCATCCGAATGAATTTATGCTCCGTGTTTCAAATCGATTTGATATTTTAGATAGTGATGACTGGCGAGGTTTTCCGAAAACCCACTCCTATTGGCGAGACCCCTGAATGGGATAAGGGAATTTGGAGTGCTCCCAGGAAAAGACAGTGGGGGGGGTTATGACGATCGTTTCTGAGTAACTTGTTGAACCCGTGCAATCGACATCTTTGTCTCATTGGCGATCGCCTGGAGAGTCATTCCCTCCGCCCTGAGTCTGCGAGCTTTCTCGACGAGGTCTTGTGCATACAAACGAGGCCGACCGAAGACGGCTCCCTGCTTTCGTTTTGTATCCATCGCCTGTTTGGTTCGCTCGGAGATAAGCCGTCGTTCCATCTCGGACAACGCGGCCATGATTTGAAAGACAAACCGCCCGCTAATCGTGCTGAAGTCGAGTGACTCACGGATACTCTTCAAAATGATTTTTCGACGGTCAAGGTCTTCAACCAAAAGCAAAATCTCACTCGCTCGTCTTCCCAACCTGTCGAGTGCAAAGACAATCAGTTCATCTCCGGGCTGAAGACGTTGAAGTAGCTTTTCTAACTCCGGTCTTTGCTTGCCACCCGAACCGACTTCCTCGATTACAATCGCATGAGGGTACATTTCTCGAAGTCGGAGTGTCTGGTTTGTATTGTCCTGAAGTCCGGTCGAAACCCGACTGTAAATAAATGTCTGACCCATGACCTTATTGTCTCTCCTGGTTCACCTCCGGTCCCGCCATTTTTATAAAAAGGGGACCCTTTCTATAACTTCTAAGAATTTCGGCGAAGTTTTCGGTTCGTGGCCGACCACGAATAGGTCGATCTGAGCGCCCTGTGGGACCGTATAGAGTCGGTGGGCACGAATCTAGGATCGGGTTCAAATTAAGATCAATTTGAATTCAAAAAGGACCGTCTCCAAAGGAACCGTGTTGATTGGAGATTTAACCCCGTCCCGGTCGTTTCCACGGATCGACCTTAGCCTCAAACAGGCGACGGTACATTTGGTCCTCGATGTTTGGATATTCAATGCCCGTCAATTTCTCCAGAGGTCGGTATTGCGAGGGATCATTTTGATGACCGCAAATAAACTGAACCAAACGATTCTTACTCCATGTTCTTGCTTCGACACCGTCGTAGGCTTTGAATTGCCGAGCCAACGCGCGGAGCGTTCCTATCGATAGGCTAGAAAGTTTTTGAGTCGACATCGGCATCTGAAGAAAATAGAGAAACTGCTGGAATACTTTGCGGACTTGTTCAGCAGTGGCCTTCTTAGTTCCCACCGTGGCTCCCTTTCAATCTAACTCCGGGTACGGGGAACAAGTCGAATAAGCTGATTTTGCTGCCGTACTTTTTTAGAATAGCCCAGATTTTGATCGCAAGA
The DNA here is from genome assembly GCA_964515195.1 of uncultured Pseudobdellovibrionaceae bacterium. GTDB lineage: Bacteria > Bdellovibrionota > Bdellovibrionia > Bdellovibrionales > Bdellovibrionaceae. The sequence continues at coordinate 16,656 of CAZETK010000043.1, read as the reverse complement.
GGGTAGCTGGGCATTGACCGCTCCTGTTCGATAGAAATGATTGTCTGCCTTGAAGTCCTGACCAACTTAGCGAGTTTTTCTTGGGTTAGTTCTGCTTCGCCCTTTGCTGCTAAACCTGCGTTGAGGTCTTCTCTTTCACTCCACAACCTATTTCTGTACGGCTCCTGTCTCATAGGTGAATGTTAAGTCCACTTTACAACGAGAGCAATGACAAAGACCGTAAGGACAAGGGCGAGTTCTCGGGGGTCAGTGATACCTACACCTATACCCCTAACTGTGATGGCAGAGTTTGTTTTGGCTCGGAAGATGAACCAACGGAAGTAGCTAAAACCTCTACATAAATTTCGTTGGAGGACGCTCGTTCGCCGAACTCATGTGAGCAGCGAAGATACCTGTTTTCTATCTATTTCACTTCAATACCGTCACGTCGGGTTCATGGGGGTGAGTGTCGGGGACAAACTTACTTTGGATTGTTTGGTTCAGCTTATTCTAATTCGCCGACCGCATCCTTGAGTTTTGATCCAGTTGTTTTAAGTTGGCCCAAACACTGTCGTGGATACTCAAGTGCAAGTTGTTTGACTTTACCGAGACCCTCTTCTCTTAAGTCCCACTCAGACCAAACGAAAACGACCCATTGCATTTGGTCGAACTTTTTCTTCAGGTCATCAAAACACTTTCGGTACTTAGGCATGACCAAAAGCAAGACAACTCCAAACTCCTTGGAATTGTAGACCATATTGTAGTATTTGCCGTCCCAATCCGTTTTGTCATTGATGTGAACCGAGTTGACATCCATGTGGAAGATGTAGCGTTGGCGACCTTCGGTCGACGCTTTGTTTAGGTCCGGCAAGGGAATCTCTGACGCCTTTGCTGGCAGTAGAGGGAACTTTTGATCCTTTATCATTCGTTCCCATTTTTTGTAAAATTCATGGTCCGCTCTTGCGCCACCAGGGACGGGGTCGCGCTTTGGTTTGCTTTCGGCATTGGCAGTCGCGGTTGAAACTAGGATCAGTGTGAGTATTGCTCCCACTACAGTCTTCATAAGTTCATCTCCTTTTGAGTCCATCTTGGTTCATAAGACCAAGTGATCTATCGTCCGTTCTTTCAAAAAGCCGTAGGCGTCCTCTTTACTCGTTCTTTGACTTGACCTTCTTGATGGTGATTTCAAAGATGCCAGCAAAAATCTCTGTCTTGTCCAGAATAGCTGCCAGTGAACCGTTGCCATCATCCACACCGTATAGAAGATAGTGAACCGACACATTGAGGTGTTGGGCGCAACGCTTTACCGCATCCAGGTCCCTTGGAGTACGACCTGTGAGCCAGTCATTTATTGTTTTCGGACTGACATTGATCTCACGGGCGACTTCATTGGTCGTAGTTCCCCGTTGACGTATCAACGTCTTTAGTGTTTTCGCAAATTCCATTCATTCTTATTTTCGGGTTCAACTTGCCGAATGTTCAGATAAATCTGACTTATCGATCAAACTACTGACTTGTCGGTCGAACTGCTGACTTGTCAGGCTGAATCGATCGATTCTCTATCTTGTTAGTTCAGCAAAGTCCCGCCGAAAGAAATGACTCCAAGAGACAATTCGTTCTAATCAAATCAAAACAAAGTTGGTTCTGTTTTGATCCTTGGGGGCCAGGGTAATGCGGCCATCCAACAAATCCCAATCGGTATGGATTTGAATATTGGGATAAGTGGTCATTTTAACTTCCCCCAAGCCTTCTTTGCCGTAGTAGTGTTCGCCACTGTAGTGAACATAGTGACCGTTCAAGTTGATTGTCTGATCTCGCACTTTGAGTTCAATGTTCGTTGTGGACTGAGACGTCTTGCCGACTGGCACCTGAAGACTAATGCCAGAGCCGCCAAACGCATCTTTTAAGGTCTCGCTGGAAATCTGCTTATTGACGATAAATTGGTACTCAGTAGTAATAACATTGTTGAAGCTTCCATCTGGATGAATTTCCTGAGTCGGTTGAATACGGGCAATCATTACACACTCCAGATTTTTCAGACGACCTTCCTGAAACTCATTGTCGACCCATTGGCAAGCCCGACTAAAATCCAACGATGGATTGATTAGAACCGTGAGAAGGTGAAGCCGGTCATCTCTATCTTCCGCGCTCAATGTGCCGAAATCAGAGTCAGCTTTTATCACGGTATCGTTGAATTTTAACTGTTCATTAGGATGTATTTCGTGCGCGGCAATTAGGGTGTACGAGGGGCGGTGTTTACTGAACACAACCCCATCATCTAACGGACTTAATTGCCCAAGCCCGAGAAAAAATCTGTCTTTTTTACCAAGAACCCCAAAATGATCTGGAGGACTTGACCTGTACTGGTTATAGATCTGCTTCAGCGGCTGAACTAACTCGGAAAACTTCGCAGTTAGATTTCGCTCGTAAACCTGAACTAAAATATGTACTGGTCGTTCGGGAGAGAGAATTGATTTAATATCACCCTCGAACTTCTTCATGTCGGAAAGAAACCGAAGCTCACTGTCTTTTGCTCCAACATATTTGCAGCTAACGTAGGGAGTCTTTTTACCAGAACTCTCGACAGTAAAATCATAGACGGGCATCGATTTGGGGGCCAGATTTACTTTGTGACCACCGAGACTAAACATTCCAGCAAAAATGAACTCTGTAAGTGATCCGGCAATATGTCTTGAATCAGGGTGATTGATGATTGTTTCTCTTTTATCTTCCAGCCAAGTTTTTGAAACGTTTGGAATTGCCCTCAAACACTGATCGTAAATATACAACTCCAAACCTGCGACAATAGATGGGTCCTTCCACAGTCTGTGGACTGGTGTCTGTAAATCCTTTGAGAGCCAATTGGAAGAGAAAAAGTCCCGTATTGCCGAAAGCTCTAATTCAGCCGTGCTCATCTTAGTTTGTATGTCGGCAGGGAAACGTCTTTTCACAAAAACGCTCTTTCAGTGAGGTACTGTTTCATTTGGAACTTCTGCCCGTGGGTTTTTGTTCAACCTTCATGCTACTTAGAGCTTGGAGCAAGGTCTGTTCAAAGCTCACGGAATTTAGAAGGAGGCACTTTGTCCCTACAATCGGGCCATTCAAAGCGCCTAACTTCTCCTGCAGTTTAGAATCATCGGTCACAAAACAATTACAGACTTTGGCATACTCACGGTGAATGGCATCGTAGTAGTCGGATCTTCGGTTGCCCAATTTTGATTTGTATCCAAAAAAATCTAAGAGAATTGTTTTATTGAGAGACCGTGGCAGAGACTTACCCTTTGCAAACTGATCTATCTGGTCCAGAAGAAGATCAAACGAATAAGTTAGCGGCCCCGTTGAGTAAGATTTTTCACACGAGTCCAGCACTGCTTGAATTTGAGAGGGTAGCTGTTCCTCAAGCTGTACCTTTTGTAGTTCCAGTGTCGAGATGACCTTCTGGACGGATTGCTTTTCCTCTTCATTGAGATTACCTTCCTTGAGACCTTGCAAGGCGATTTGTTTCGCCTGATCGAGCGCAGATAGCGATTGTGAGTGGCCCTTGAGAACCAACTGTTCGGACTGCTTTTTTGAAGCGTCGACAAAGGTTCGGTGAAAGTCCCGGTCAGACTGACACTTTTCAACAAAGCTCTTAAAGCCGGAATTGATCTGCTCGATAGCTTCTTCTTCAGTCATGTTGTTCAGCCTTTTAGCCCCGACGGCAAAAACACTTTGGATTTCTTGCACCATTGTCTTTGGTATGAAATCTGTAAAGTTGTGTGTACTGGCGGCATCGAGTTCAACCTCTGTCAACGTTTCAAAGGCTTCAATCGGGTCTCTGTGATCTAGAGTGAAATTCGAGTAATCATCATTGGTTTTTAAGATGAGTGACCGGCTAATTTTCTTAATGAACTCTAGCGTCGGCATCGCCTTTTCAATACGTTCAGCTCTCGATAGGCCGGATATTTTACCGAACTCAGCCAACTCTTGGACGTGGACTATAGAATACGGAACAAAAACATTCTGCAGATCCGCGGCTCGTTCCAAAGTATCCCTCAAAGTTAAATATGTCGGAGACCTTTCGGCTGTCCCGCACCATATCTGATGATCCAGATAAGCAACTAAAGACTGATTCATTGCGATTCCCTTGGTAAAGCTGGGTCCACTGGGAAATAGTAGTGCGCCGGTTCTCGCCGTAACCCTTCGGCGGGGTAAGTGCGAACAATTCTGGAATTCTCCTCATCGAAAGAAAATCCCTCCACTAAGCAAGCCTTAGCGACTTCTGGATTTTGACTGTGTACCCATGCGAAGTTCTTTTTTGTCCAAGATAGGATTGCTTGATGAAGGGCTTTATTCGTGTGAAGGTCATTGTCTCTGATCTCTAAGCCCATCACGTTTAAGCAATAGCCCAAGATCCTGGCTCCTTTGAAGTTCACAAAACTATTCATTCGCGTAATTTCATCGTAAATGAGTCTGCGAAATTTGAAACGAATGACATCGCCGGCAGGACCATTACTTCTTCCGGTCCAAAATAAATCAGACCAAACAGAATTGTGTTGGATGCTCCAGCAAGTTCCTCTAGGTGAAGTTACGGCCGATGCAGCAAATACTACTTCAAACATCAGTTCTGCGATTTGATCGTAGATGGAATCGGCAAGCCGATTTCTTTCTCTATTTCTGATTTGAAGCCCTTCGGGGAGCGGATGCTTATCTAGAAACTCAATCAAATCTCTGATGAATTTCACTACTACGCGAAGTTTACCCCAAGGCTCATTACCCCAGCCGATGCTGTCCACACCATCGAGCTGATAAAGATCGCGTGTGGCTGAGGTCAAATGATCTTTGACTTTAAAAGGAATGAATGTGTGATAGTGCCTTCCCTTGGTAACACAATCCTCTAAGGCTAAGAGAGCGACGCGGCAGTATGCCTCCCACTGCTCGGAATCCCATCCCATCATCTTCACACCATCGGGATCAAGAAGGGTGCGAATACTTTCTACCATCTCGGAGTTACCGAACATCACCGATGTCAGCGGCTTGTGATAGCCGATAAAGCCTGTTTCGTAACCATCGGATTCGTGGAAAAGGAAGGAGTTCTTATTGTTCATAGCTTCTAGCACTATGTTTTTGGCGAAAGTACCGATCGGTAGATCAAACTTTCTTGTTTCAGCAATGTCTTGAAAGATAGCCAGCGCGGTAGCTGGAGAAGAGGCTACGATTGCACGGCAAAAGCGCGGATCAGATATTAAAAGCAAAATAGCATTGGCATGTTCTTCAACTTTTTTTAGCGCAGGAGGGGGTAACTGCTCAGTACGGCGATTACGCCTTTGTTTTCCAAAATGGACAATTCTCTTTATCGAGCGCACCAACTCATCGGCAACTACGGCCAATTCTTCTGGGGATCCATTTAGTATCGTTCGATATAAAACTCGACCGAACCTTCCTGAGTTTAATCTTCCGTAAGTAGGGGGTCTAATAAACGCGAACCAAGCCCAAAGCAGAAACGTCAGTAAAAACAATGCTCCTAAAATGCTCTGCCAGATTGCGGGAGTAAGGGGACCAACTGGGACGGGCCACTCCTGCGCCCGCCATAAATCTGTAGCAAGGGTTAGTATTCCTAAAATAGTCATTCCAAAGAACGTAATACCTTGAAGTGGAAGCGGAGCTGTTCTGAGTCGGAAGTGATAGCGAACATCAGCTATGGTCCAAGCTAGTACCATCAAGGCGAGGCCGGTGAGAAATTCTGAGAAGCCAAAAAACCTTGGATCAGTGGAACTCATACTAATAAAGCATATTGGCCCATAACAGGTGATTCCTTCCAAAAATCCTCCGAGAGTCTAAGGATGCGATAGTTAGAATTGGATTCATTGGCACCCCCTTTACCCATTGGCTCGTACACAAGCAGGGCAACGTCAGTGGATGCGCAAATTAAATTGAATCAGACCGCTGTTGACCGAACCTCTTGGAATTACAACCGTATATCGCAGTTCAGTGAGCTGAGCAATTACGGAGGATTTTGTAGACCGTCGGTCGGTCCCACTTCGTGGCGCGGTTCTTGGTCGGAATGGCTTTAGCGTTCAACCAATCCGTGATCTTACCGTATGAGGCTCCGCGCTGACGGAGTTCGAGCATTTTCGCCAAGACCCTTTGTTCCGCAATGTGTCGAACGACTTTACCGCTCAGCATCCGCTCTCCAAAAGCTAACTGCCCTTTGTTCAAGCGGTGAGCCTCATCCTCCGGTCGCATAGGTATCCCGAACCGAGTGAGGGCCTCTTTGACTGTCGATCTGGCGGAACCGATTTCGCGCGAAATCTGGCGTGTTGAGAGCCTTTTTTCGAGGTATAAGTGCCGGAGGAAATCCTCGTTTTGGTAGAGCGGGGTTGACTGATACGTTGAAATCATTGAAAAATTCTTGGCGGACGCCACCATGGTATTGGGCCATGATTGGTGAGCCAATTTTTCGACAATACCACTTTTTGTTCCGCCGGTTTACACACCCTCAACCGTAACCCCTGCGTAATACACCTCGATGAGCTTTGCAATAATTCAGGAGTCACTTTTGTTTTCTAAAAATAACCCAACTTAATGCAATTATACCAAAGAGTCCTGATAGTAATGATGCAATGAAAACCCCAAGTTTTGCCGAGGTAAGCACCAATGGTGCAAAAGCCAACTCCGCAATGAAAAGGGACATTGTAAAGCCAATTCCTGTCAAGATGGCGCCAGCAGCTAGCAATGACCATGTCAAGCCTGGGAACAAAGTCGCAATACGCAAGCGAACGGAAATCCAGCTCACTAGAAAAACTCCAATTGGCTTTCCGCAAAACAAGGAAACAGCAACCGCCAGAGCAACGGGGTGGCTAAAATCTTTCATTGAAATTACAACTCCTGCGTTGGCAAATGCAAAAAGGGGCATGACCACAAAACCCACCCAAGGATGCAGGGCCATTTCAATTCGCTCGACGGGAGAAAGGACCTCTTTTGCTGCTCTCATTGCTTGCCGCAAGTCACTTCGGTCAGATTTATTTCCACTCCAATGCTCTCCAGCGGGATAAGCAAGAACCTTGGAGAAAATGGCTCGGAGGCGTATATCGCTCACCCACCCACGAGTAGGTGTCATGAGGCCTAATGCTACCCCTGCTATTGTGGGATGAATGCCGGAGACGTCAAAACAAAGCCAAACTACTCCACCCAATAAAGTATAAATAGCAACACTTCTCATTCCTATCCGTGCCATACCAGTGATTAACGTGAGGATGACGACAGCAAGCCCAAGTGCCACGAAGTTGAGCGCTTCTCCATATCCTAAAGCCACAACCAGGATGGCACCAATGTCATCGAAGATCGCCAAAGACAGTAGAAACAGGCGTAAACCATGAGGAATGCGAGAGCCAAAGAGAGCGAGACAGGCTAAAGCAAATGCCGTGTCCGTAGCCACAACTGTCCCCCATCCGTGGACTTCCGAAGAGTGTCTGACAAGTATGAGATAAGACATTGCCGGAAAGAGTATCCCGCCGAAAGCTCCCGCAAGGGGCAAGGCAGCCATTTTCCAGTTTCTCATTTCTCCGAGAATCAATGCGCGCTTAAGCTCTAACGCGATAACGAAGAAAAAAAGAGTCATCAGCCCATCATTGATCCAATGATGAATCGAGCGGCTAAAATCGAAGGAGCCAAAATGAAAACCGATGTAGGTCTTCCAAAATGTGAGAAAAGCTTCGGACCACCCCGAGTTCGCGATGATAAAGGCTGAGCAGGCCGCAACGAGCAAAAGCGCCCCGGATGCCGTCTCAATTCTCAAAAAATTAGCTAAAGGAGTACTCACTTTGTGAATGAACTCAGTTGGGAGATTTGATTTTTCAGATTCGTCTACGTGATCTTGCATTTCACGGGGCACACTATCATATACTCCGGTCGATTGCCTTCAGATACTTGATAGGGCACCTAGCCCCGCTAGTTCAGCCCTCAATCGATTTGGCGCGCGCAATACTTAGATTGTTACGGTAAGTCAACATCATTTCCATAGACTTTGGTCCATCCATGATGGATAATGCGCTCTGTTAAAAAAAGGAGACGATGGACACCTTTGCAGAAAAATCAGAATTCCGTAAATCCAGGAAAACCGCTTCATCAAAGCAGTCTATTCTCGTGGTTGACGACAGCTTCGATACTCTAAAGCTCCAGAGGATTTTACTTGAATTAGAGGGATACGAAGTTTTCACGGCAGAAAGTGGTGCCGAGGCCTTTGAGATTCTTTCTGAGATTGATGAACCCAACTTGATTCTTCTCGACATGCAGATGGGGGACATGAATGGGATTGAATTCCTGACCATGCTTGAAGAAAAAAAGACCAGAAATTATTAAAGATGTTCCCATTGTTTTTCTGACTGGGATGGACGTGGTTCCAAAAAGCAAAGCCGTCGGATTTATCCGCAAGCCTGCGGATAAGGACAAATTTCTTGAAGAGGTTCATCGCTTTATTGAAATGGGATACCACGAGCCTTATAAGCACTAATAACATCCAGTGGGCACATCAAAGTTGGTCTCGTGTGTCTCCCTGGACGAGGACACATAATGAAGTCTGCTCACAAGCTGAACAATAAGAAAAAAGAAGGAGAACAAGTAGCGGAGCCCCGACCTGCAAATTCCAGCAACGGTTTTCCAATAGTTGGAATAGGTGCCTCGGCGGGCGGCCTTGAGGCCTTCATACAAGTTCTCTCGAACATGCCCGTCGACACGGGTATGGCATTTGTTCTTGTGCAACATTTAGATCCCACGCACCCAAGCATGTCCGTTGATATTATTTCCAGGTCAATAAAATTGAAAGTTGAAGAGGTCACGGACGGAATTCGCATTAAACCCAATCACGTCTACGTTATCCCACCAAATTACAATATGGGAATTCTTGAGGGTGTTCTAAAGCTTTCGCCTCGTGATGCGACTCCTGGTCAAAATATGACCATTGATTTTTTCTTACAATCCCTTGCTCGGTCGGAGAAACGTAGAGCGATTGGCGTTGTTTTGTCTGGGACAGGTAGTGATGGAACGATGGGCTTATGGGCGATCAAGGCTGAGGGTGGAGTTACCTACGCTCAAGATCCAGATTCTGCAAAGTACGGGGGAATGCCTCAAAGTGCTATTGCTGCAGGAGTTGTAGACCAAATTTTGCAACCAAAGGATATCACAAAGGAGCTGTCAAGAATTGCGGCTCATCCGTACCTGGCAGAGGAAGAGAAACCGAATTTAGAAAAACCGCGTGACGACGAGTTTGATGCGGCAACAGCAGGGCCAGAAGTGTCTCGTTCCAACGATACGCTTCACAAAATTTTTACTCTGCTACAAGAACGCACAAAGATTGACTTCACGGACTATAAGCAAACAACTATCATGCGCCGTATTCAACGGCGAATGATGGTGCAAAAAACAAAGAGTCTGCAGGATTATGCAAAGCGCCTCCAAGCCCATGATGATGAAGTTCATGCCCTCTTTAATGACATCCTCATAAACGTAACTGATTTCTTTCGTGATCCTGAATCATTTAAGGCACTCACCGAACATGTATTCCCATTAATTTTGAAGAACAAACCTTCGGGGGCGCCCATTCGGATATGGGTGCCAGGATGCTCGACTGGTGAAGAGGCATATTCTATTGCTATTTCTTTAATTGAGTTTCTAACTAGAGCTGGGAAGAAAAATCCAATCCAAATTTTTGCAACAGATATAAGTGAGCAAGCGCTTCAAAAGGCTCGCCTTGGGCAGTACTCCGAAAGTGTTACTCAAAATGTGTCAACGGACCGCCTAAAACGGTTTTTTGATAAAACAGAGGGCGGATTTAAAATACATAAGACTGTACGAGATCTCTGCCTTTTCTCTCGGCATGACGTGACCAACGACCCACCGTTTGCCAAGCTAGATCTTATCTCTTGTCGTAACGTTTTGATTTATTTTGCTAAGGCCCTACAAAAGCGAGTCATTCCGATTTTTCACTATGGGCTTTTGCCTGGTGGGTGTTTATGGCTTGGCAGATCAGAAAATATAGGGGAGTTTTCAAAGCTGTTTAATTTGTTGGAGAAAACGCATAGAATTTATTCCAAGTCGAATGCACCAACGCCAATAATCCATTTTTCGACCAAACACTTGCGACAGTCGCCAGAAACGATAAAAAATGTACCTGCCTTCACCAAGGCGGGGGGCGATTTTCAGAAGGATGCTGACAGAATCATCCTGTCTAAGTTTTCTCCTCCGAGTGTCATCGTTAATACTGATCTTGATATTTTGCAGTTTCGTGGTCGGACGGTTCCGTTTCTTGAGCCAGCCACCGGTCAACCTAGTCTTAATCTCCTAAAGATGACTCGGCCTGAACTGCTGGCGAGTCTTCGGACCACAATTCAATCTGTCAAAAAGGAAAATAAGTCGATTGAGCGGCGGGGGCTACATTTCGAAGCTGATGGTAAACATATAACTGTTGCAATCGAAGTACTTCCGATTAACCCAAAGAGCCCACCAAGAGACCGCACCTTTTTAGTTCTATTTAAGGAGACTCCTGCCTCGGAAGCAATCCTGGGCGGAAAACAATATAAAGGTAAAAATCGCTGGGGCAAGCCACGCCAAGAGGGCCAGGACAGGCGTGTTGCCGAACTGATGAAAGAACTTTCGGAAACCAAGGACTACCAACAGTCTCTTACTGAACAATATGAGGCTACTCAAGAGGAGCTGACCTCAGCCAATGAGGAGTTGCAAAGTACCAATGAAGAGTTCCAAAGCACTAATGAGGAAATTGAGACCGCCAAGGAAGAGCTTCAGTCAACTAATGAAGAGCTTGTTACGGTCAATGAGGAGCTACAGATACGAAACGCTGATCTTACATCGCTCAGTAGTGATCTTAACAATCTATTGGCAAGCATAGAAATTCCAGTCCTAATTGTAGGAAGCGACCATCGTGTGCGTCGGTTTTCACCAAAAGCCAAAAGTGCGTTTAATTTAATTCCCACAGACATTGGTCGTCCTATCGGTGATATTAAACCTAAGTTCGATTTGAACCTAGATAGCTTGGTATCGGAAGTGGGTGAGACCTTGAGTCCAAAGGAAATCGAGGTCAAGGATACGAGTGGCAACTGGTTGCGGGTGCAAATTCGTCCGTACAAGACCATTGATAACAAAATTGATGGAGCAATCATTGTACTGACTGACATTGATGTAATTAAAAAAAGAGAATGAAAGACAGGAGAAGCTCTCGTTCAGGCAGATAAAGAAAGTCTTGCGAAAGACGTATTTCTAGCAACCCTTTCACATGAACTAAGGACTCCCCTTTCGTCGATTCTCACATGGGCACAGTTGATTTCTCAGGGAAAGGTCGATTTTGAACAAGCAAAACAGGGTGCGGTTGTCATTGAACTGAGCGCTAAAACACAGAGTCAGCTTATTGATGACCTTCTTGATATTTCTCGAATCACCGCAGGAAAGCTTGCCATAGAGATAAAACTAATTGATCCGGTCCCCGTCATTCGTTCAGCTATCGAATCAGTTCGACCGATGGCAGAGAAGAAATCCATTCAGATTGAGTCTGATTTCGCCACTGAGCCAGCGATGATTCGCGGCGACCCCGTTCGGCTACAGCAAATTGTTTGGAATCTTCTTACCAACGCGATCAAGTTTTCTCCCAAGAAGAGTGTCGTTAACGTTGAGCTTAAATTTATTGAGGAGCGGGGTAGGCGTTTTGCTCAGATAAAGGTGTCTGACCACGGTAAGGGAATTCCTCCTGATTTTCTTCCGCACATTTTTAAACAATTCAGTCAGGCCGATAGCACATCAACTCGAACGCACGGCGGTCTCGGCCTTGGACTTTCTATTGTCAGCAGTTTGGTTGAATTGCAGAATGGAACTGTCACTGCGGAAAATGCTACCGACGGCAAAGGAGCGATTTTCACAGTAACGTTCCCGCTTGTATCACACCAATCCGCAATCACTCAGGCCGAAATAGCGGCTGGCGCAGAACCCCCACTAATTACTGACGGTGAAACCAAAGACTTCGCTGCCAAGCTTGATGGGATAAGAATACTCTTTGTCGATGATGATGATGGTACACGTGAGGCGATAAGTATATACCTTAAGTCCACTGGTGCTGAGGTCATGGCTGTTGGTTCAGCAGGTGAAGCTCTCGAAGCACTTTCTACTTTTAAACCCACTATTTTGGTCAGTGACATCGCTATGCCAGGTGAAGATGGCTATAGCTTGATACGGAAGATTAGAAGTTTGAGCCCCAGTAATGGAGGCCGTATTCCTGCTTTGGCATTGAGCGCGTGTGCAACAGAGGAGGATGCCAAGCATGCCTTAGCTTCAGGTTTTCAAGCTCATATTGCGAAACCAGTCGAAGCCAACAACCTAGGCAAAGTTATCTTAAAATTCTCTGGATCGAATTAATTATGCTGTAACCGACATATGTAGCGGCGGGGCGTATCGAGAGATCGTTGAAGTATTTTGTAGACCGTGGGGCGATCCCATTTCTCGGCTTGATTCTTCGTCGGTAAGTTCTGAGAGTTTAACCAGCCAACAATCCTGCCGTAACTCTCACCCTTACGACGCAGTTCGACGATTTGACTCAGGACCCTCTGCTCTCCAAGGTGTGGGATTACGCGTCCATTCACCATCCGCTCGCCATACGCAAGCTGTCCTTTGTTCAGTCGGTGGGCCTCATCGTCTGACCGCAGGGGAATGCCAAACCGACCGAGGGCTTCTTTGACTGTCGATCTGGCGGAACCGATTTCACGCGAAATCTGGCGTGTTGAGAGCCTTTTTTCGAGGTATAGGTGCCGGAGGAAATCCTCATTCTGATAGAGCGGGGTTGACTGATACGTTGAAATCATTGATAAATTCTTGGCGGAACCGATTGTGGTATTGGGCCAGGATTGGTGAGCCATTTTTTCGACAATACCACTTTTTGTTCCGCCGATTAACACCCCCTCATAGGGGCCTGAACCCCTGATCCTAAACTCCAGTTTTCGTTTCCCATTCTTATCGACCTCGCCCACCACGATTTCACTGAAGAGTGCCTGATATGCGTTCTTGAGCGCAGCGGGTTCCTTGGCCTGAATCAATGCCTGAATCTTCTCCGCCTTTGCGACCAATGAGGTTGTGTTCAATTCATCTTCCTGAAGATCGGTCCGACTCGTCTCGATGACCGACTTCTGCCTTTGCAAATCTTCCACCTCCACACTCAACTTATTGACCGCCTCCACATACTCCTCACGAAATGACTCTGCCTGAGTCTCATTGTCCGTGGACAAAAGAAAATCAAGCCGCTTGTCCAACTTGATCCGATCGGCTTTGGCCTTTGCGAGTTTTGCATCAATGATCTCTCTTTGCTTTTGGAGCAGATCAAGCGATGACCGGATCGCATTGGTTCTGTCCACGATCGCTTGTTGGAGCTTAGGGGATTGTTTGATGATGTCGGTCACAGTCTTTCTTGCTTCGAGTTCAATGGCCTCGGCCGACAGCCTGAAACCGTGACGACAGTTCATGTAGTAATACGATTTTTTGGTTCGGCCCCAATTTGCACTCCCACCGAAAGTTGTTCCGTCGACGTATCTGAGAAGTCCCGAGAGCGGATATGACCGCTCAATGCGACAGTTCTTGGCCTTGCTACCTTTGAGCCGCTCCACGGTCTGCTGAACCCTGTGCCACAAGTCCTTGTCGATCACGCACCCGTGGGGAAGATCGACAACGCGATGCTGTTCATAAGGCATGAGTTTTTTCGTAGGTTTGTTTTTGTTTTCTGCATTCAACTCCCACTTACCTATGTATTTCATGTTGGTGAGAAGGGTCGTCAGGGAGTTTTTCTTAAACTCGCGTCCGTTCTTATTCTTGATTCCACGCTTGTTGATCTCGTCGAGAGTCACTTGGTAAGAGGCGACGCGAATGAAGGTCTTCATGATCCACTCTACATCGGCTACATGCTTCAGCTGTACAGCTGAAGCATGTAGTGGCAAATCAGCCGCCAATGGATCCCTCTATTCAAAATCAGGGTAATTCCGCTCTTGACCTTCAACAATCACGCCGAAACCTTGTCTTAAGATAAATTTCATTGGCATCACGGCCCATCGACTTCACAATTTTGACTGGAAACCCCGAAAATCTAAACCCGGGGATGGACTGATTTGGCTTTAATTCTTCCTATCCTCAAGAAGCCTAGCTTTTTCTACGATGTCTTTGAATCAACTTATTTATGTAGATTGGCTATGTAGATTGGTGGCTTGCCATATTTTGTTCTACAGTTGTCAGTTGACTTCCCCATATGTAAGAGATGAGGCCGAATTTCTCATTTTGAGTCGCTTCTGAGGCGTTGGCATGGGTTGCAATAAAAGATAACGAAGATATTTTCCAACCCTCAAGGATCAGAGAGCTGAAAATTAGCAGATGTGAAAACCTGCAAAATAGCGAAGTGTTGTGTCAGTTGAGTAAGAAGGATTCGTATGAAGAGTACTTTGATAATTTTAAGCCTTATCCTGAGCATAAGCGAATTTGCTCAAGGCCAGTTTAATCAAAATGGCAAAGGTTATCATTCATTCTCGCTTCCTCATGGGCAGCACCTACCTAGTTATGAGATTCAACTTCCTCCTCCCAGCCCCATCTCAAAACTTAAATTGAAACCCCAACGGGGCAATCTGGAAAACCTATCTTTACCTATTAAACCTAATGATTTTAACCGGAACACTTTAGGCTCTCAAAGAAATGGATCTGGTGATTTCCGCCGACTTGATGATGGCGGGGCCACCAGTGGAGGGGGCGATGAGGATCGATTGGTAGACCAATTGGAACTTCGGAATAGACCGATTCTGATTGATCGGGAAGAACTCCTTAAAAGTTTTGTTCACTATGCTCGCATTGGTGTCAAGTTGCTAAAAGCCTACAGTCAATTTGGCTGGAGATTCGGGAATGGTGAACAGTTAACCTCTGAGGATATAAACACGTTGTATTCTATAATTGATGATCTAGAAAGCGGACAAAAGTTTTTCCTGGATGATAAGCTTGTGGATCCCACCACAGGGAAGCCGCGTGTGGCCCAAAATTTTTCTGATGGAACGTTCATTTTGAATCCGACAGAGTGGGCTCTTTTAAAAGAAAAATACGCAACAGATGATGCGGAAGCCATGAGAATAGCCATTGCCGTGCATGAGGTGTTGCAACAGCCGCCTTTGTTCAAGGAGGGTACCGGTGACTTTACCTTTTCTTCGCTACTTGTTAAGTTCAAGCCTTTGTTCATAGGGCCTATGGATCTTCAAAGGGCCACAGGGATGAGAGTCGAACTGAGAAAAGGATTTGCTCAGCAAGCCACGTGCAACTTGGATACAGGATTCGGAGACATACAAATTAGTGAAGTTAGAACCAAGCAGCATTTCGGTCGAGACATCAAGACGAAACATCTAACCTGGTTCGAAACTAAAAATCCAAACCTTTGTAAACCTCTAAATCAAGGCCAGCCGCCTCCGCTAATTGACCTGAGTTATAACTTTGTATTTGGCGCTCCTTCACAGGTAGTGGTGACTCTTTTTGCCTTGGCTTGTTCAGCAGAGGATGAAGCTTCTTGTGCACTTATTGATTTTCAAAGCCTGCCGGGCGAACCCTTAAATATTAACGAAAGAGTCGACCACATTATCTCTACAGACTATCGGAGTGCACCTGCTGAACTCAGAAGCCTGAGCCCTAGATAGCTAAGCTATGCTTTGTGCGAAGATGTCTATTTTTTATGTTTATTTACAGATAAGTGCTTGAAGAGGAACTTTGGTTGCACTTAACCGAACTTCTGCAGGTGAGTGAAGCCCATAACGACTTCCATTATATTGAAATTCAACTCCTGTTGAGAAATAAGAAAATAGAAGAGGGGCTTTAATGTTTATGGCCCATGAGAAACCGTAGGCTTTGCAGAGGGCATGGAAATAAGTTGCGGGCTTAAAGGCAGCTTCAATTGCATATTCGCGCTTTTCCGACCTATGGTCGTATTCATAGGTACTATTTCTTTGTGAGTATTCGCTTGATTCATAATTCTTTTGAACACGAACAGTATCCGATATGATGATCCGTTTTATATTGCCGAAATAGTTGACCATGGGCTCGTCAATATAGACCTGTCCTGTTAGCTCATCACACTCAACAGAGGAGTAGGTGAAGCCCGGTTTTATCTTCGTCGGCGTTTCACATTCGGCTTGCGCTAGGTGCGTGAAGCTTAAAAGCCCTATAGTGATTAAGATTAAAGTTTTCATAAAACCTCCTGATTTCAGTTATTTTGGTTAGGAGATTCATTTATAACACCATGCGTCTGTGTTGCGGTTATATATTTTCTTAATTTAGAAACAAAAAATTAAGTATATACTTAACTTTTAAAGAAGCTCATAATTCTTAATAAGATAAGTGGAGCTGAAACATGCAAGATATCGACATCTTTCAGTACAGTGATTACCGCGAATATCTGAATAAAAAATTACCAGCCAAGGGAGAGAGCCGCGGAGAGCGCAAAAAACTTGCCGCGCATCTTGGCTGCCAACCGGGTTTTATTTCTCAAGTTTTGTCTGGAAAATCAGATTTTAGTGCCGAGCATGGTCTACAGATTGGCGAATTTTTGCGACTGAATGGAGAAGAGATAAGTTATTTTTTGCTTCTTCTTAATATGGCTCGCGCAGGTTCTGTAACTTTAAAGAAGCATTATGA
>CAZETK010000042.1:0-30403 GCA_964515195.1 uncultured Pseudobdellovibrionaceae bacterium | reverse complement strand
GTCATCGCGAGATGGGAAAATCACGGCGCGAAGCCGCCCTTTTTGGAGCTCGGGAGATCACGTTTGCCGCTATGGCAGCTTCGGTATCTTTAGTGGCGATCTTTCTTCCTATCGCCTTTATGGAAGGTATCATCGGGCGTTTTCTTTACCAGTTCGGGGTTACTCTCAGTGCAGCTGTTATGATTTCCTTGCTCGAAGCCCTCACCTTGACACCTATGCGGGCCGATCAGTTTAAAGGAACAATTGAACGACCCACTCGTTTCGGACATGCCTTTGAAGCCTCCTTCGATCGACTTCGAGAAAGTTACTCAAAAATTCTTGCCGCGAGTTTGAACCACCGTTGGAAAGTGGTGATAGGTTCTTTGATCTTTTTTCTGATAACCTTTGCCTCAGTAGGGCTTTTAAAGGGAGAATTCCAGCCTGCCCAAGATCAAAGCATGATGATGGTGCAGATGACCAACCCACCCGGCACAGCTATTAGTTTGACTGACGAGCGGGCCCAAGTCGTCGAGCAGTTTTTAGCCAATCGACCTGAAGTGCGATCTTCGTTTGTGGCCGCGGGAGGCTTCAGCGGGGGCGAGACCAATGCTGCTATGTTTTTTATTGGTCTGCACCCACGGGGCGAGAGAGGGATTGATCCCGAAAAGGGCCACGAGCTTAGTCAACAAGAGTTGATTGAAGTCACGCGAGAATACCTGAATAAAGCCATTCCAGAAGCTCGCCCTCAGGTTCAAGACCCTTCCACTCAGGGATTCGGGGGCGGCGGCGGAAGTGGATTCCCGGTTGAGTTCACAATTCAAGGTCCTGACTGGAACAAACTTGGAGACTACGCAAACAAAATTGTTGAAGAAATCAAGGCCAAGAAGGTCATGACTGATGTGAATTCGGATCTGTTAACGGGGGCTCCGGAAATTCAGATCATTCCAAATCGTAAGAAGGCCTCTGACCGCGGCGTTGATGTCACCTCTATTGGAACCGTTATCAATGCCGCCATCGGAGGAGCGGTGGCCGGCTCTTATGAAAGAGATGGCCATCGTTATGATATTCGGGTCAAACTGAAAGAAGATGACCGATCCCCCATCGAAAAAATTAAAAGCCTTTATGTCCGCAATAATCGCGGCGAACTAGTACCTCTTACCTCTGTCGTAGATCTTCGCGAAGCCAAAGTGGCTTCTACTATTACACGTAAAAACCGCGAAAGAGCCGTCACGATTTTCGGGAACTATGGGCAAGGTCTCAGTCAAAAGCAGAGCTTGGATCAAGCGGAACAGATTGCCCGCTCTATTCTACCCGATGGCTATTCATTCCGTTTGAGTGGATCCGCCGAAGAGTTCATGCAAAGTTTTTTCAGTTTAATCTTTGCCTTAGTTATGGGATTTATTGTGGCCTATATGATATTGGCTTCACAATTTAATAGCTTTATCGACCCCATGGTTGTCTTTGTCGCCTTGCCTTTCAGCTTCTCAGGGGCATTCCTGGGGCTTCTGATCGGAGGGCAATCCATCAATCTTTTCAGCATGATTGGGTTTATCCTGTTGATGGGAATTGTAAAGAAGAACTCAATCTTACTAGTAGACTTTACCAACCAGGCTCGGGATTTCCGGAAGCTTCCCGTATATGATGCCTTAATGGAGGCCTGCCCTAACCGGCTACGCCCTATCTTGATGACATCAATTGCGACAATCGCGGGTGCTTTACCTGCTGCCTTAAGTTTGGGTCCCGGCGCCGAAGCCCGCCAACCCATGGCCATTGCTGTCATCGGAGGCGTCTTTGTGTCTACGATCCTAACCTTAGTTGTGGTTCCTAGCGTGTACAGTCTTGTAGCAAGATTTGATCAGCGAACAAAAGCGCTCGAAAGCAAAACTCCCTAAAAACTTTTTTTAGGGAGCATTAATTTGCGATTTTTTGATTGTTGCGTCTAACTGAAGGGACAGGACAATTATTCGTTTACAAAGAGGCGTCCAGCTTTAGAACCTGCCCAACCATAATCTTATTTCGATGAAGGTTATTAATCTTTCGAAGGCGGCTCACTGTCGTATTAAACTTCTTGGCGATAAAGGTTAAGTTATCGCCTCGTTTAACAGTGTAACGGACAGTCTTGGATGGGCTATAGGATTTCGGTTTTACAAGAAGTTTAGTGCCCACATACAGTTTGTTGGTTTTCAAAGAATTCATCCGCTTAAGATGCCCCACTGACATTTTATATTTCTTTGCAATTATACTTAAATTTTCTCCACGACGAACGATGTGGTGAGATTTGCCACTCTGCCTTTTAGACTGAGCCACTTGTCGTTTGTTTGCCATTGAAAGCCGGGCCAGCTCTTTCTGTGAACGATTGATCGAGGCTACAAATTGGGTGGGAATCCAAAGTTCATAATTTCCACCTGGAGGAGTTGTCGCCTTAATATGCGGATTGACTGCCTTTAGCTCCGAAATCGGGATTTTAGAAACTCGGGCAATTTCACTTAAAGATAATGATCCTGGGACCTCAATGCTTTCGACGCTAGGAAAGCTGCTTACCTCGGTTGGATTTGTAAACCCGTAGGCTGAAGGATCCATTCCAATCAATACTACAGCCAGGAACTTGGGAAAGTAATTTTCAGTTTCCTTTGGCAAAACTTTAGCGTCCACCAATTTCCAGAAATCACGGGTTTTGCCCCGGAAGACAGCTCGCAATATACGCATTTCACCGGCATTGTAGGCCCCCATAGCTAAAGGCCAAGAGCCGAAAACATTATATAAATCCCGCAAGTATTTAGCCGCTGCTTCAGTAGAGCGAATGGGGTCTTGTCTTTCATCCGCATACCTGTCAACACGAAGACCGTAGCGAGTAGCAGTGCCTGGAATAAACTGCCATACTCCTTTGGCATTCGCATGGGAATGGGCCTCTACACTATAACCACTTTCGATCATAGCTAAGTAAAAAAGCTCTGCTGGCAAGTCATTTTCTTCCAAAACTGTTTCTACAACGTCCCGATATTTCTGACCACGATTTAGAAATCTTTGGAATCTTTCACGATCCTTGACCGTAAAGTATTGTATCCATTTTTCCACCAAGGCGTTTCGCACAACGGGGATCTTTTGCTTCTCAGAGTTGACTGCATTGGTAATCTTCGAGTCTGCTGACTTTGCAGCCATTGACTCATCTGAACTGGATGCAGCCGAATCTGACATGTACTCAGATTCAGAAAGACCCTTAAGAGCCTCAGATGCTTTTGGGCTTGTTTTCTCAGAGGTTGCAGGTGCCCTGTAGCTTTTTATGGCCTTTGATTTAGCCTGTGCTTTTGAAACCTCATGTCGTGTTTTGAGGCCAGCACATCCACATAGAGTCAGAAAGAAAACAGATAGAAGTAACTTGGTGGTCACAATAATGCCCTTTGCTGTTATGTTATCCATCAATGTAGCACGGTAAGACGCA
The DNA here is from genome assembly GCA_964515195.1 of uncultured Pseudobdellovibrionaceae bacterium. Taxonomy (GTDB): domain Bacteria; phylum Bdellovibrionota; class Bdellovibrionia; order Bdellovibrionales; family Bdellovibrionaceae. Next base: position 26,985 of record CAZETK010000042.1, on the reverse strand, counting down.
AGAAGGCGCCAGACTAAAGTATACTTTTTCGCTAAAACTTTCTTGAGACGGCCAAACTCGGTCCCGGTCCTGAGTATTGACGTGAGTGCATTGTTGGACCTGTAAATTCCCTATGACAATATTAAAGGTCCCGTTTAGAGTAAGGCTATGAATAAACTGATTTTAATTTTTGTATTGACCCTTTCATCATTGTCATTCGCCCAATCTGGCCGACCTACAGCCGTCGGAATCTTCTTAGGGAACCCTACATCCCTAGTCGGCAAACATTGGATATCGAACAAGGCGGCCGTCCAAGGGGGATTGGCTTTTGATTTAAGCGACTATGTCTTAATCTATGGCGATTATCTTCTTCACTATCCAAGTGCTATTCGAACATCAGAACCCTTTTTGAACTCCTTAATTCCTTATATCGGAGTCGGTGGAGTGTTCGTCGTCACCACTGATGACCGACGTAAAAAAGATCGTTATCTGGATAAGGACTCTGGATCTGTAGGGCTGGGCTTTCGACTTCCCTTAGGTCTTGAGTGGAAAGGCACTGACCCCTCGATTGGAGTCTATGTCGAGGTCTCTCCTGGTATATCCGTTATACCTGAAACCTCTGCTCTCTTTATGGGCGGTGTTGGCGCCCGCTTTTACTTTTAAATGCGTTGTTTTGGATTTCTGGCTTTCAACATATTAAATGAATTTTTGCGTTTTAAAACACTCTAAACAGTAAGTTAACAAACCAATTTGATCCTTTTGACTCTTTTTAGAAAAATCGGTTTCTTTGCGCCACCAAAACACAAAGAACCTTGATCAAAAGGAGATCATTATGAAATTTATGTTTAGCCTTCTAATCGCCGCATTTGGATTCTCTTCCTTTGCGAATGCCGAGTACGTAACGGAGTGGCCGCAACTTAATGGTGTACCCATTCATAATCTTTGCGTCGAAGGAGATGATTTCAGAAGCATTGATCCCGTCAGAGTGTGTACAGCCCATACTGAAACGCGAGTTGCTTGTGTTTTCGGTGAAGGCGACATTTGCCGTGTCTTAAAGCCCGGCGAGCGCGCACATGCCCATGAGTTCGTTAGAACTGAAGTGAAATGTACTAGCTACGAAAGTGAAACAGTCGAGTTTCCCCGAAGCCGAACAGTATCACGATGTGTTGAGCATGCACCCGTAAATGAGATTCATAGCGGCGAATGCTTACGTTGGACAACCGTACGAGAGGATGCTCCTCTTACTCACAGTGTAGATGTTTACAGAAATATGGGTAATGAAATCGGAAAGATCTACTCTCACTCTTTCTATTTCACCATTCCACAATGTGACTAATTATTGATTTTAAATTGCCATAACTAAGTTACTAGAACCTAACCGTCGTTATAAACTTCATCCAAAGAGGTCCCCAGGGTAGAAAATTCAAATCTTGGCGGACCTCTAACCTCATACCCCAGTGTCTTCCGAATTGTGTCTCTCTCCTGTAAAAATCTCAAAAGAAATTCCTGCGTGCCATCCTAACTCTTCTAAGCAACGGCATTAGCATTGCTTTTGGTAGATTGAGTTAACGGAGGACACTATGGAATTTTTACTTTCACTTGGTCGTGGGTTCACTTCAGGCGATAGCTTTTGGATGTGGTCCATTCTGATCGCTCAAATTGTTTCCCTGGCTATTGTTATAGAAAGGGTGATGGCCCTGTACATCAATCGAAAGCCGAATCAAAAGGAGTTGGCTAAGGTCCTCAACGAGGACATTCGTTCAGGTAACCTGGAAAAGGCCCTTAAGCGCTCACAACAACTGAGCAAATCTCAACCTCTTGGAGTTGTCGCCGCCGCTGGCATTCAGGCTACTCTTGATTTAGGTGGTAAGGAAGAGATCCAGTTAAAGATGGATGAAGTTCTTCTAGAAGAATCATCCCGCGTTGAGAAACGCATTGGATTCTTGGCGATGTTTGCCAACGTGGCTACTTTGCTGGGCCTTTTGGGAACCATAACCGGTTTGATCCACTCTTTTGCGGGGATCGGTAATGCCAATCCCGTTGAAAAGGCATCCATACTATCACATGGTATCTCTTTGGCGATGAACACGACAGCCTATGGCCTGATCGTAGCCGTTCCAGCTCTTGTAATGTACGCGGTTCTGCAAAACCGTGCCGCTCGTTTGACGGATGACCTTAGTAAAGCAGCATTAAATCTCTTTATTCAGCTTGGTTACCACTATGAACCTGTTGCGGTAAAGAAAACCAAATCTCAAAACTAGGATTCTAACGGGGAAATGCCATGGGCAAGAACGATCTGAATTTTGAAATCAATATTATACCCATCCTCGATATTCTTTCGGTGATGATATGCTTCTTGCTTCTCACTGCAGTTTGGATCCAGGTTGGGACTTTGGATACTCGCCAGGCCGTAGGCGATAATCGCGCTGACGCCAGTCAAAATCCCCCCTCCGTGTGGGTCACCATGGAAAACGATGGAACACTTGTCGTATCGCTTCGTGATCTTCCGAGTTCACAAGCCCGAAAGGCACGCTTGGAAACTGAAATTCGAAAAACTCGAAGCGGCGTTAACTGGGAAGGTCTCTATCACTTCTTGGAATCACTTCACAGTCAGTGGCCTGAGTTGAAAACCGGAATAGTGCTTCCAAATCCCAGCACACCATATAAAGACGTTATTCGAGTGATGGATCAATTGAAATCCTTCAACTTCGAAGGCGTCGGATTGTCGCCACTAGGTTAGGAGCGGAAAATGAAAACCATTGCCTCTTTGAAACAAACGCGATCACCCCTGATGGAAGCACGAAAACTTCGTACTAGCCCGTCAAAGAAAATGGGCGTTCGTGAATTAGCACAAGCCTTGCCTCTGACATCTTTGGTGGATGCGTTTTCAATTATTGTCATTTATTTACTCATCGGAACTCAAAGTGGAGCTATCGAAACTTACACCCATGGCTTAGAACTTCCTCTAGCGGAAAACGGTCACGTCATAGAAAAAGAAATGGCGGTTCTTCGAATCCAGGATCAAAAGCTTTATTTGAATGATCAGCCTGTACACCCCAGAAATTTACAAAATGAACTGGCTAACCTCAAAAAAACCTCTAGCGACAAGAGCTTGGAACTTATGGTCCAAGCGGATCAAGAATTAGCGTACTCCGCTTTGGATCCACTCATTAAGGCCAGTTCTTCGGCGGGAATCGAAAAATTAAGATTTGCGGTGTTACCACAGAAATGAAAACACAAAGCCTTATTACCTCAGCTTTAACCTTTATTTTCCTGCTGGGCGGGGCTGTGAAGGTCTATGCTGAAAAAATGAGTCTAGAGGCCCAGGATCTTGTTGTGCAAAAGATGGAACGGGTCCTTGAAATGATGGATAAAAATGACAGTTCCCGCTGGGCCAGTGAGCAGCGATTAGCTGATCTGTTGGCCGAGCGTGCCCGTATGCGGTTCATGCTGGAAGTTGAAGCTGAGTGTACGGGCTGTAAGGGTTCGCAAGATGACCGCAAACGCGCCACTCAACTCTATGAAGCTCTTCTAAATAATATTAATCTTAAGGGTGATGGTCGCATATTGTTCCAGCTTGCCCATCTTTACCAAATGGGCGGTCAAATCAATAAAGCCCAGTCTCTATTTGAACAAGTCATCAAAGTGGCCAAAAAGAAGCCGGTGGCAAAAACCATCCTCACCCGATCGCATGTGGGCCTCGCTGATTTGCTTTTTCAAAAAGGCCAGCCTCAGAAAGCGCATCCGCATTACATTGTCGCTTTGAAAGATCAAGAATTAGAGAATCGCGCATTCATTATCTATAACAAAGCTTGGTGTGAATTTAACATGGGACGGCTGAATACGGCGATCAACAGTCTTCGCGGACTTCTGTTAAAGCCCGATTCTATTACACGCACAACAGAGGCTGGTGTGATTCAAGATCAAGCTTTCCGTTTGGATATGCTTCGCGACCTGGCAACCTTTTACGCCCGCAAGCCAGTGACAAATCAACATATCCAGCAGTACATCGCCTTAATTCCTGAATCGAATCGCAAGGAATTGATTCTCCATTTCGCTGAAGAGGTGAATCGAATCGGACAAAAAAAAGCAGCCTTGACCCTGTTAGATCGATATCTTCAAGAACCGAAGCTCACTGTTGAAGAAAAACTGAATGCCTATGTCATGAAGGCTCAAGCCGGTTATGACAGCGGTTTAACACAACAGTCCGCCCAGGATTTTGCTAAAGCGGCAGCAACTCTTCGAGACTATAACTGCCGTCGGACAGAAGATTGCGTGAAACTTCAAAAAACGATGAAACATTATGTAACAGAACTTCATCGTTCTAAAAAGCTAAAGCCAGATCTCTCGCTAATCAACACCTATGGGATTTACAGCTCGACATTTCCTGATGATAAAGACATGCATACCCGAGGCGCCGCTGTCGCCACCGAAATTGGCCAGTATGCGGTCGCCATTGATTTTTACCGTCGTATTAGTACAAATTCGACCTTTTCCGATAAGGACCGAAATCAAGCCCTCGTAGATGAAGTGGCCACTGCTGAAAAATCCAATAAGCCCAAGCTGAAAATCGATAGTTATCATTATTTCTTAAAAAACTCGCAAGACGAGAACAAAAAATTCGAAGTTCGCTATCAATTGGCCTATCTCTCTTATCAAGCCAAACAATACCGCGAAGCCGCCGAGGCCTTTCATAAACTTGTTGTCGACAAAAAGGGGAATGCCACTTTACGTAAAAAGTCCGCGGACCTTGCGTTGGACTCCCTGGCGCATTTGAAAGATGATCGTCAGATCGAACAATATGCCTGGTCTTACGCCGAAATCCTCCCACAGGCAAAATCCGAATTTGAAGGGCTGGCTCGAAAAGCCCTAATGAATCAGGTTCCCCGGGCAACAAACGCTAAGAACCCTGACACATCTGAAATGAAGAATCTTTTAAAGAAAACGATGGCCGTTAATCTTACCAAGGCCTCTGAAAGCGAAAAAATACTCTTTTACAGCAATGCGAGCGTCTTAGCGTACAAGCTTGATGACCGCGATCAGTATATCAAGGCCCAGATGCTTCTACTTCAACAACGTGGTCTTCCCGAAAGTAAAAGACAAGAAGTGTATGCCAATATGGCGACTTACCACGAGAAGCATCTGAATTTCAAAGACGCCTACGCATGGGCTAAAAAAATCAAAAATCCTAAAGTTTCTAAAGTAGAAGTCGAATTTCGCTTGGGGACCTTGGCGGATTTAGCCCAAATCAATTCGTCTCGTCACTATCAAAACTCGTTAAAAGCGGGCCTCCGTGGGCCTCGAGAGATCGTTGTCCGCACCCGACTTGTTGCTCTTTCTCAAAACCCCGTTCGTGAACTTAAGCGACAAGCTAAGTTTCTCAAAAAGAGCCCTCAAGCTTTAAATGATTTAGTGCTATTTGTTTATGCCAGAACTCAGGATAAAAAATCTTTAATCCCGCTTTTGAAAACTCCGGAACTCCGTAATCGTTCAGCCGCCCGCTTTATCCTCAGTCAGGATCTATACGGGCGGCTTGGTAACATCCAAAGTAAAATCGCCAGAGCTGGGCTTCGCACCCATCCTGCCAAGTCTCTCGAGCGGGACACCACTAGACGGATCAAGCTTCTTTCTGAACTGGATCAACTTCTCAATGAAAGCTTGAAGTCCAAGGATATCACCGCGCAAATGATAGCCTTAGACACCATCAGTGCTGAAAACAAACGATTTGCAGATGATCTTAAGTCTTTACCCGAACCAAAAGGACTTAATCCGCACCAACAAAAGCAGTACACAAAGATCCTCGAATCCCGCCTGACTCCATACTACAAAACCGCCCAGGCGGCACAGCAAAAACGGGATGAACTTTGGGAAAAATCCAAAGCCATAAAAGGTCTAATTACTGATTATGAAATGGCTCGACCTGAAATTCAAACGCTGATGCGACCACGGTTAAAATTGTTGTCTGAAGTTTCAGGTTCTGGCCGTCTTAGATCCGATCTCTACAGCTCGTTGTCACGATCACAAGTCACTGTCAAAGAGTTGCAATCAGCACGAAAATTGGTTTCTAGCAATCCTGATAATCGACGCGAGATTGAAAATTTGAAAATACTCGAGACAAAATTAGGTCACCCCTTGATGCCTTCTTATCTGGAAGCCCGATTAAACCTCTTAGAGAAGGAAAAGAAACTATGAAAATTACAATTATGATGGCCTGCCTTTTGCTCTCTATGAATTCCGTATTGGCCGCAAAAAAGGGGGGCCAACCAAAAAGAAATTCAAATGTGCAACTGGGGACCTCCTTTAAATTTGATGGCACGACTTTACGAGGAAAGTACCAATCTGCATTGGGAACATCCGCGACTGTCGAGAACGATAAATATCTCGAAGATCTTCTAGGAGGACGAAAAAGCTTTGCCGATCGTACTCAAGAAGACAGGGAACGAAACTGAATTAAATTAGGGAACTGCTTTTATGGGTGCTACAAAACTTTTAATTCTTGAAAACAGTCTGGGGCAGAAGGTCCGCACTCTCGCCGTTCACGAAGACGTCTTTAATCTGGTTTACATTCAGAGCAACCGACGCATTGAAGCCGTTGTCGATCTTGCCGACCTTAAAGACGAAGACATTGAATTTCAGCTAATTAAAAAAATTGAATTAAATAAGATTCCCCAAAATGGTGTAGCTGTAAAAGACTTTGGGCGAATTAAACTTCTCGAAGAAGGCTCTTATTCGAATAGCCCCACCTACATGCTTCCAGCCGAAGACGATGAAGTTAATTTAAACATGATACTTAAAAAGACGGCGATAGCTCATGTCGCCGTTGCTTTACTACTGGGCCTTGGAAGCTGGATAACCGCAAAGTATTTTCAGGACAAGAAAGATGAAACTTTAGTGACCATCGTCGTTCCAAAGCCCCCAGCCCCAAAAGTATCAGAAAAAGTTCATCGCGTTAAAGTCTCTCAGAAAAAAGTTAAGCCTAGCAAAAAAGTCTATCGCCCACTAGTAGCCAAGAAAAAATTGAAGACTAAACCCATTAAAGCCCGTCAAGCTAAGAAAGCTGTTGACGTTCAACGAATCGGAGCACTAGCGGCCTTAGGCGGCCTACCCAGTGGAAAAAAGGGTTACGAGGGGCTAGATCGAAACTCAATTAAAAATATTCGAGCTGCCGGCATCGGATCTGGCGGAGGCGGAATTGGCTCTGCAGGTCGCGGTGGCGTAAAGGGCTATATGCCTGGAACAGGATTGATTGCTGGAAGCGCCGGATCCGAAGGAAAGGCCACGAGCGCTGGTGGTTATGGAACCCGAGGCACAGGTGGTGGCAAAGCTGGTTATGGAAAAATCAGCATTGTCGGTGGGCAATCCGCTGTCAGCCTTCCGCTTGATGATGAAGCTACCGTAGAGGGTGGCTTGGATCGTGACCAAATCATTGCGGTTATTAATCGGAACCGTGGTCAAATTATTTACTGTTATGAACAAGGGTTACAAAAGCAACCCACAATTGGCGGCAGAGTCGCCGTCAGTTTTGTCATTGGCCCCAATGGTCGTGTGACAACAGCTAATGTGGCTCAGTCATCATTGCAATCACAACGGGTTGAAAGCTGCATTGTTGGCCGGATGAAAACTTGGAAATTTCCAAGACCCGTCGGAAACGTCAGCGTGGATGTACTTTACCCGTTTGAACTGATGCGAGTTAGCAGTCGTTAAAGGAGTTCGATATGAAGACATTGAGTATAACCCTAGCCGTGGTCTTTCTAATCGCCAGCTGTGGCTCTAAGAAAAACCCAGTGGGTTCAGATCTATCGACAATCCGCCAGCAGGGTCAAAAAGCACGAGAAATGGGACCTCCAAAGCCTACTGTTATCACAAATACGAAAGTCGTCGAAAAACCTGTTGAGATCGTTCGTGAAGAGTCGACTGTGGATGATAAATTTATCGTGATAACACCTGACCCCCAGTTAAGTTTCAACGAAGGTGAAAGTTCAAGCTATAATATTCGTGCACGGGTCCTTATCCCAGGAGTCAAAATCCAGTTGACGGCAGAAAACCTACCGCCAGGTGCCACGCTCACGCCTTCTACTAACGAGCAGGGTCTTTACCATTTAAAGTGGCTCCCCGCTTATCATACGATACCCGCTAATGAGCCGATGAAAACCTTCATCACTATGCTGAGAGCGCAAATTAGTTCAGCCGAAAATCCAGAGATTGAAGCTAAACTTAAGAGTCTGGTTCGCGAACAAGCGCTCTTCCTGTATCTGTTTAAAAATCGGCCTTTACCTCGTGATATGAAAGTTGAGGGTCTGCCTTCTGAAATGTTTGAAGGTTCTGCTCCTCAACCCTTTGCGGTCGTCGTCACTATACCTGGAACGGATGATAAGGCTCCGCAGAAGCCCATTTTAGTGGTAAGCTACGATGGTGTTAGCTACACGCCAGGCCAAAATTATCTTGAGTTGGATGGATCCCGCCACGTTATTCCTGATACAAACCGATTAGAACCTGAATACATGGGCCAGTTTAAATGGAAGTTTTATCGACTGTTCGACACAAAAAATATATCTGTTCAGCCCCAGTTAGCAAAAGATGGCTCCCTTATGAAAGGTGCAGATCGCACTCACACGCGATTGAGTTTTAAAGTCTATAACTCTTTTGGCGGCTCCACTCCCGAGACGCCCGCTAAAGTTCAAATTAAATATGTTCGAAGCGTCAGCGCCCCCCGCTTTGATTTTTCGGCTTTGCCCAAGGCACACTTGGAAGTTTCTCGCGGTGAAAATATCCAGTTGAAGTTTCGAGTTCTTTCTGGTGATTCGAAAGCGAATCTGCGGGTTGAAGCAAAAGGCACGACTCTGCCTGGCGCCCCCCAGATCAATTGTCAGCCTTCTTCCCAAGGTCCCTTTCAGCAAAGTTGCATCTTAAAATGGAATATCCCTTGTGACATTAGCGAAAATGCTCTTTCAGGTACACTGGAACTCCTGGCCTGGGATCACGCTGACAGCACTTCGAATGCGACAGCCCACACTCTCAGTGCCGTCCTGGCAAGCCCTGAAAAAGCCCTCTGTAAAAGTCAGGGAGGAAAGTCATTATGAAATTCCCAATATTGTTCATTACAAGCGCCTTTATCTTGATCGGTCTTGAGCCAAGCTGGGCAGCCCGCTCGGAAGCTAAAAAGCCTTCGTCTTTTAATCTTAATAAAGACGTCGACACTTTAGGCGGCAATGAAGATTTAATGGAGAAAGCACAACGTCTACGCTCTTATACTAAAAGTCGAATCGTGCAAGACCGTATCGTAGACCGTCGACAAAAATTAGAGTTTGGTGTTTCTTATGGAGGAAATACTGGCGGAGATTCCTATTTAAAAACTAACGGTCTTGGGTTTGTCGCCAACTACCACTTTACTCCACGTTGGTCGTTAGGTGTACACTATACCGATTACAGCAACGCCCTTACGCCGGAAGGTAAGCGTGTCTTTGATCAATTCCGAAAAACCTATGCCGCAGGCGGAATACCAGCACAAGCCGTGGATGTTGATTACCCTCTCAACGCGACTATGGCCGTCGTTAACTGGTACCCAGTCTATGGAAAAACCAGCTTTCTGGATATGGGCGTTACGCAATTTGATCTCTATTTAATCGCTGGTGCCGGACAAATGGAACTTTCAAGCGGGCCCACTCCAATTTATTCAGCCGGCGTGGGGGTCGGAGCTTGGTTAAGCCGACATATCAGTCTTCGCGGAGAAGTGAAATATCAGACCTATAAGGATCAACCCGTAACTGGGGATAGAACCTTAAACACTGTATTTGCGAACGTCGGAATGGGATGGATTTTATGATGATAAAGTCCGCTGTTGAGATCATAAAAACTTCAGCTTTAGCTTTTACGCTGATCCTGGCTTTCGAGCCTCTATCTCTTGCGGCTCCCAAGCCGCAAACTGTTGCTGCTTCAAAGTCCCAGGCTTCTGCGAAGGCAAAGTCCAGGGCCTCGGCTCGCGCGAAGACCTCGATGCAAGCTAAAGCCAAAACAGTGTCTCAGCCGGATTTTTCAATCCAAAATTGGACTCAGGCTTTTACTCAGGCCGTACAAAAGAATCAAACTTCCGAAATTCGCGCCCTTGTCGACTTTAATAAGCTCGAAACTCAGGCCATTCCTAACTGCGTAGACTGTAAATCAAAAACATTGATAGCACAGGCTCGAAAGCTTTTTTCAGAGCAAAAGTACGCCGAAGCCGAACTTCTCTATAATCAAATTCCCAAACGATCCGACTACTGGTTGACGGCGGTAGAGGAAAGGGGCTGGGCCCACTTCCGTCAGGATAATTTTGAAAAATCCATTGCCCAGGCTAAAACTCTTCTTAGTCCCCAATTCATCGGAATCGTTAACAGTGAAGCTTTCTTCTTGCAGTCACTGTCGCAGCTCATGATTTGTGACTATGAAGGGATACTAGCCACCCATCAACTATTTAAAGAAAAGCAAAGGGACCGACTGGCAGAAATTCAAAAATTGGCCACAACCGGCTTTAATGAAAGCCTTAAAGAGTCCTTGAACAACGTCACCACTTTTCCATTAAACTTAAGACAATTTGGCGCCCATTTAAAATCTTTACCTTCCTTGTTCTATCGTGACATTGAAGTTCAGCGTCAGATTTTACGCATTAAAATTTCCCAGGCAGCTTTATCAATCTTGTCAAGGCACCAGAACCCTAAACTCTATTTAAGTTTAGAAAAAACAAAGCTAGAGTCCGCGAACCAACTTCAAAACAGGGTGAAGCTATTAGCCCAACGGGAAACTGAAAAGAATGCATTTATTATTCGTCGACTTAATCTTGTCGAAGTCGAGGCGATCCAAAGAATTCACACAGACTTGAAGCTTGGCGAAGAAATGTATCAAAAAAATGATTTTAAAAAGGTAAATGAAGACAAGCTTGTCTTCATGGATGACGGTCAGCCCTGGATTGACGAACTTGATAAATATGATGTCGCGGCGAAGGCCTGCGCTCGAAATATCAGGAGGAAAATGTGATACCAACATCAACCCTATTAAAAATCACACTGGGATTGAGCCTTTTACCTTTGGTTGCTTGCAGTCCTCGCTCAGAGTCTTTGGCGACACAAAGACCCTTGGAACAACCTCAAGTTGAAATTCCTCATTATGATATGCCACCCGCACAGCGGTTTGATTGGGTGACGGAGGACGGCGGGCAAAGCCAACTGGATTTCAATCCCAAAATTGATATTCTTTTTATCGTTGATAATTCTGACAGTATGAAGTCCACTCAAGACAATATTCGCCGGAATATAAGTCACTTCACCGCTGGAATTTTGAAGAATCGTATGATTGATTTCCATATTGGAGTGGTCTCCACGTGGGATAATACAGAGAGGGCTCGTTCTACAAAAAAAGATCCCTATGATATTGGTGAACTTCGCCACATCCGAGACTCTAAAGGGAAAATATACGATCAACGGTTCTTAAGTCGAAAAATCAGCACACCAGAGGTTATCGCCTCCACTATTCATATCGGTGTGGCTCCCTATAAAGAAGGTGGGCCTGAGATTGAGGAGTTTTTCACCCCTCTTATTGCGGCGTTAAAAAAATCCATCCCTGGACAACCTAACGAAGGATTTTTGCGAGATGAAGCCCAACTTGTCGTCATTATCGTGACAGACGCTGAAGACGCCGGCAATAGCTTAAGCCCCGAACAAGTCGTTCATGAGGTGAGAAAGTTTAAAAATCATCAAGCTGATAAGATCGCCGTTTATGGTGTCCTAGTAAGAGCCGAAGATCCCGACGATAAGAAGGATTGGGCTCTTCGTATTCATCCCCAGTATAATGAGCAGTGTTTCAATATCGTAAAAGGTAAAAGCGTCAACAATGGAACCTGCTCCCCCTTTGGGCCTAAGTTGCTGGAAGAATTCATTGTTAAAGCGAACGACCGGGGCGGCTCTGTTGAAGACATTAAGCGAAAGTACATATTACCGCTTGTCAGCCCCGATTACGGGACTGAATTAGCCCGTATCGGAAATGAAATCACAGTTAAAACTTTGGAGAAGGAAATTCGACTGTCTCAGCGACCAAAGTGGGATAGCAAAACACAATTGCCTTTTATCCGAGTTCGATATGGAAAGCCCGAAGATCTCGCCAACGGCGGTGGGCAACTCATACCTATTGGAGAAAAAGGTTGGATCTATAATCCAGAAAACAACTCCGTGCTACTATCCGGGCATATTGAGTATAATTACGTTGAAGGCGCCCGATTTGCGGTGGACATGATCCCCCTCACCCTAAAATTATAGTAAACCGCAATTCACAAATCATGGGTTGAATAATCAAAAAAGGCATCCAAAACGGATGCCTTTTTATTATAAAAATCCTGCTTGGATAAATTAAAAGGCTCAGTAGGGTTACTGAGGCCGCTTACACTGATGTTTACGTTGGCACTCCAACATCATCTGACGCAACTTCATCAACTCATCCAATTGGTAAGACAATTCACGGTCAAAACCGGCAGTACGAGATCCCTTCTGAGCCACTGCCAAGAACTCGCGCACTTTTGAAAAGTTTGACTTCTTGAATTGACGGGTACTGTTCAAGGAACGGAAGTAAATGGCCTTGTTGGATTGCAAGTTAGTGATAAATCTTTGTCGCTGGCTACGCGCCTTGGTCAAGGCCCCCCGCATATTCTTCCAACACTTAACCTCAGCCACTCTCACAACAGCCTGAGTGTTGCGTTCATAAACAACCACATCCAACTCACCTAGCGTTCTATTTCCATCACTGTATTCAACTCCGGTCGTGACTTCGTATTGATGAGAAGGAAATTCTTCTTCAAATCTAAGCCGTGCGACCTCTTCACAGACAGTCCCAATAACTTCGTAGTTGGCACCTGAATCTTTAAGTTCTCGAAAGTCGTCTCCTAAACCGGCAAAGACGTTGAAGCTCACGAACAACAGAGCAATTGAAATAAATCGGTACATTTTCCCCCCATAGTGAGGCTTTTTAGGAGCCTCGTAGAAACGCTACACCTTATTTGTAGCTTATATGGCCATTGTTAATTTCCTTTCTCATCCCAAACAGGTCCCAGGTTGTCCACGTTAGAATCCAACCTTAACCAAATCCCAATACTCTTTCGCAGTGCTCAATATGGATAGAAAGTAGTGCTCTGCAAAAAAGAGCTCCGGCGCCAAGAGTCTTCCTGTGTGCTGGAGCGAATTTATATAAAAAAGCTAGATTTAATGGAGGGAATCCACTAATCCCAAGGCTAATGGCCGACCTAGGAGGCTTAAAATGGTAAGAACAGTTCAAAACACAATGACCAAAAATCTGATTACAATCCAACTCACCGCAACTATTCAAGAGGCTGATCATCTTATGGACAGTAAAAACATACGCCATCTAGTTGTCATGGATGAGTCAGGAACGACCCCTGTAGGAATTGTGTCCAAACGGAACTTTGTCGGGACTCCTGAACTTCTAAAGCTCCCTGTTGAGGCTATCATGCGCTCACCGGTCTGCTCCGTTCCAGAAGATACCCATCTCAAAGTGGCCATCACTAAAATGCTGCAAGAAAAAATCTCCAGCTTGGTTGTCACCAATGAAGAAGGAGCGGCCGTTGGCATTGTCACTACAGAAGATCTTCTTAAACTAATGGTGGAAAAGATCCCAGACGAGGGCGGAAAGGACTCCATCCCTTTCTTGTCAGCCTATCAACAATACACAATTGGATTAGTCGCCAACCAACTCATGAACACAGGAATCTAGGGATCTTTCTTAAACTCAAAGGCCGAAGACCATCTTTTCCCCCTCCAGGGCGCGGACGTCTTTGAAAGGATACAAGATTTTTAAGAGAACTTTTAAATTTGCCTACAGAGATCGGCGAGAGCCCGACATGCATCCGTTGTTGTAAAGATCCCCACAAGCTGATCGTTATCGACAATAAGGGCACTTCCAACTCGGCGCTCCGCTAGTTCCGCGCTGACGTCACCTAGACGGGTTTCTGGACCCGTGATATAGGGGTTTTCTTCACAAAAATCTCGAACCCGGGTGCTGGTGAAGTCAACCGCTGTTAACGAGCTGAAGTACTTAAGATCTCGATCACTTAAAATTCCGTAAGCTTTTGGCCCTAGAACGACGGGAAGATGACGGACATTGTATTTTTTCATGACATTTTCAGCTTCAGCCAAAGTGGATTCAGAGTTTATGGCGTAAATGGCTTTCGACATAAAATCTTTTACGTGGGGAATCTCTTTCATACAGCCTCCTGTAAAAGCCAAGGTGGGACTCCTCTTTCGGACTTGGACATTTAATTGTGTACGGTAATCCAAGTGTCGCGAATACCATATTGGCGGACTAATCGATTAAATTGGTAACCAAAATCAGGGTGCAGCCGAATGCAGCCGTGAGAAGCGGGCGTACCCAGTTTCGGCCAGTTACTCTCGGGTGTACCATGGATGGCATAACCGCCGCGAATAAAAACGGCGTAGGGCATATTCCCCAACCCTTTGTAGTTTCCACCTGGATACTTACCAGATGTATAGCGATCGTAAATTCGTCCGTTGGGATGAGTGTCAAAGTTCGGGGTGGTGTAGCCGCGAATACCTGTTGAAACGGGCCAGCTGGCCACCAACTCTCCTTGCAAATATAAATACATTGTCTGAGTCGACTTTACGATCTGGGCCCATACCGAGCAATCCTGACGCTTGCAGGTTTCGATTCCAAATAACTCATAAAATCCTGAATAAGAATTTTCCACGAACGCAGGCTGACCGGTTTCTTCTTCATAAATTCGGTCATATTCTTTCATAATTTCGTCGATATTAGGATCATGTGGATTTAAATCATCTAAAATGTTGTAGGTTCCAGGCCCTTCAATAGATGTAGACTCGGGGTGGGCTTCGACACGGCTGGCATAGGACGGAAACGCCACGCCCAACAGTGAAACCATGGCGAAAACTGTTAGTTTGAAATGCATTTTTTGACCTCCACAATCGCAAGAATTTACTAATCGGACCCTGGGAAATTGGCAAGATAGAAGTCGTATTTTATTTTGGCACCGTACTTATGTTCCAAGAAAACTAGTAAGATTGTGCCTACTCACAAGCAAGAAACTGTTAATAGAAACATTCAAAACGCGAATAGAGGGATCTTTAACTCATCTAAGGCGGTCTTCTTGATGCCTATTTCTCGATCCTCTAAAAGTAATTGATGAGACTCTTGCTGCTGACCCTTTCGATTTTTGTCGGAATCCCAATGGCCTTTGCCCAAGTGTCACTTTGTCCTGGCATTATTTTAATGGAAGGAAAGGTCAAACTAAACAACAACGAAAAGGTTCTCGTTTGCGGCGCGACAGACGAGGCGGTCGAGGCCTGGTCGAATATTCCCAGGGCGCAGGCTGAATTTCATCTTCGCACAATTTTAGGAAACTTGGGATACTTTAGCCCCCGCCTTAAACAATCACCTGAAGGTCTTGAGGTTTGGGCCGGTCCCTTGACAAAGACTCATCGTCTCACCATTGAAGGCTCAGAGCTCATTCTGAATCCGGATCGCAAGCGGAAAATTATTGGCGAGCCCCTGATTCCCAAAAAGCTCAATGAGGTCAAAGCCTGGTCAGATCTTGAAATTCAAAGTCGCGGTTATGCCTGTGCCAAAAACACTATTGTCGCCGAGGCCTGGAACAATACCATAATCGTTCAATCACAAGTTGGATCGAGAATGAGGTTTGGAAAAGTAGAGTTTGATCAGCTGGAGGGACTCGATGATGACGTTCTCGACCGATATCAACCCTTTTCGGAAGGCGAATGGTACGATGTCCGCAAAACTCAATTGATGACCGGTCGAATGTTGTCTGACGGCTTATTTCAAAGCGCCTATTTTATCACCGAGTGTGAAAATACCACAGCCCTGTTAAAACTGGAAACCTCGGTCGGTAAGCCAAAAATTTTACGTATTGGGATCGGAGCCTCAACCGAGGAGTTCCCATTTATCGATTTATCGTTTCGTAATGCAAAGCTTGATGAAAAGGCTTCTTCTTATACCCTTAGCTTCCATGCTTCTCCACCTTTGACGAGCTTAAGTGGAATATCAGAACTCTATCTATTCCCTGGGTGGAATCGAGTCTTTTTAGGGCCGCGGTTCCGAGTGGCCAAGGAAGTTGAGGCCTCCTACGAAACCAATACCGCTAGGGCTGGAATTGATATCGGTCGCAGATGGGATATGTGGGATTTAAGAATGACTGGCCTTTGGGGACCAACCTTAAACTACTCCAAGACCGTAAGAGGAGTCGGGCCTGGGGATGTCACTTATCCGACATTTGAAGGTTCTTTACAAATCATGAGTCACCTCTATGAATACTTAATCCGCGAGCAGTACGAAGGATGGACTTTTTCATTTTATTATCGAGGCCAAAACCAAGGACTCGGTTCACAGGTAGATGTCAATCGGTACCAAACCGACCTGAAGATCCTATGGAACTTGGGTGGATATTCACCACCTCTCTGGGTTTTAGGAACACGAATTGAAAGTATAGTTGTCGATGCTAAAGGTATTGATACAGAAAATGACCGCGTCCTACTACCAGTAGAAGATCGAATATTTCTAGGGGGTGATCGTGATCTGCGCGGATTTCCACGTCAAAGTTTGGACAATGGAGGGCTTGGTTATCTGACTTCTTTTTACCTAGGCTTGGAACTTCGACTAATTCAGGAGCTACCTTTCGGACTGCAACCTTTCGTTCTTTGGGACGCAGCTCGGCTCGGGGAAAATCGGTATGAACTTGATGGATCCCTCTATATTTCAGAGGGAATAGGTCTACGTTGGGCCTCTCCGTTTGGAACACTAAGAGGCACCGCCGCGAAAGGTCGCATTTGGAAGCAAGATATTTCCAATCGGGACTACCCACAACGATGGGTTTACTTTCTTAGCTTTGGCCAGGAGTTTTAGCTTGAAGGCAGTCGGACGACTTTTTAGGTTAATCCTTCTTCTGATGGCATCGCTGGTGATCCTTGTTGTGACATTACTGGGATGGATCTACTTCAATCCCGAAACTACAATTGAATTGCTGCGTTCGCGATATTTTCAAAATGACCCTAAGATTAGCTGGTCAAAACTTGAATTGAGTATTGATCACTTGCATGGCTTCAACTTTCAATTACTGGTGAAAATCTCAGATCTGACAATTTCAAAAAGAGAGCCGGCCTTGGATATACAGGTACCCTCGCTTAAAGCCGATATGATATTGGATCTGTCTCACAGAAAGATCCTGATTTCACAATTGGAGGTTCGTTCTGGGGATTCGCATCTGACTCTTTCACCACCGCAGCCCATCGCAAGCCAAGAAGATAAGCCTGAAAAAAATATTTTCCAATGGGTTCAATTGGCATTGAAACCCCTTCAGATTTTCAATCAATACATTGAAATTGAGAACTTCTCAATTGAAACCGGAAAATTTGAACTTTATGATTCAAGCGGGCAACTTCAAATTGAATCCAATTTACAAGCAAAAGCTGTCTCTCTCAATCACATTGTTTTTCAAGCCCATTGGTCGCTTCCGCAGCCAAATGGCCCCATTAAGTTCGGCCTTAAGGGTCAATTAGATTTAAAAAATTTGGGCTCAAGTCAGCCACTGCTACTGGCCGACTTGCAAGTGAAAGGATTTAATTTAGAAACTGAAACCCATATTACCATTGTCGATGCGAACTCTGAAATCCGAATTCTCACTCGCGGCCCTCTCCATTATAAAACGGCGACTTTAAAGCTTTTTTCTAATCCCGAAGTTTCACTGGTCGTAAGCGACTCGTTGGCTGAAATGCGGATTCATGGCAATATCTCCGGACTACCGGGGCTGATTCCCCAGGTGAAAAACCTTAAGGCCCGAATTTCGACTCCTCTGAAGGCAGATCAGTTCTGGGGACCAGCCCCCTCACAATTCCTTATAAACTCTCCCATCGACTTACTTTTTATTAAACCCCAGTTGCACCAGACTCTTGAAAAGTCCTGTGAATGCCGCTTTCCGTTGCGCCAAATGTTTCAAGCAAATGGTCAAATATGGCTTGCTAATTTGCTATCCCAATCCTCTGAAAAACTCCCTGTACTTCGATCACGCATCTCGATGGAAAGTTATGAAAACAAGCTCCTTGAAATCGCACTAGCCGCCACAATGGATATTGATCAACGAAACGGAAAGCTAGAATTTCACCCGGTCCTTGACTCAGAAGTCCGAATTCATAAATTTCAAGGCCTTCGCCCCTTATTTCGAGCCTATAAAATCCTGATTCCAGCACCTGCCGAAGTTTTAGATGGGAATCTCTTTTTAGAAGCACGTGGACCTGTCAGCCAGACCTCCCATGGATCTCGGTTCCCGTTAAATCTAAAAACCGATCTCACGTCTGAAAAACAATCCGTCAAGACGGATATCCGGGCCGATGTTCTTATCAGTCGTGACATAAGCCAGATTCACTTCGAAGCGAAGGCTAAGATCCACGCTCTTCAGTTGGTATTGCCGCCTCTTGACCCTGCCGGTGGCATTCCTCGTGTCACCCCAGACCGACGCATCCAAAAGACACCGATAAAGCCCAAAAAGTCCCAAGGGAAATTTAAAATGACATTTGATTTAGAGGTAGAAACACCTCAAGAGGGGGGCATACGGCTATTAGCTGAGTTCTTCAAACCCTATGTTCCCTTGACTTTGAATCTAAAAAGCCATGGACAAAAAAATATGTCTGGATTCTTGGATGTCGAGCCTTTTCAGGTCGTGTATTTAAAAAGGCGGGTCAATGTTGAAAGAATTCATCTAGGTCTTGAACCTATTGGAAATACCGGCCTGCCTGTGGAAGGGCGTCTGCGAGTCGAGCAAACTCTTTACACAATCTACATCGACATCCTGGGGAACACTAAAAATCCTGTCATAACTCTTAGTAGTGATCCCTACTTGCCAGAGTCAGAAATCATTTCTGTTTTATTATACGACCGAACGAGCGACCAGTTAATCTCGGCTGATGCCGAGACTGCGGGAAGCGTCCAAGCTGCAATTGCAGATCGGGCCATCGGCCTGCTGGGTTTATGGATTTTTGCATCGACCCCAATTCGCAGTTTTCATTACAATCCGGTCACCCAAGTTTACACAGCGACAGTCGTATTAGCAGGAGACGTTACAGCCGGTATCGGCTCTGATTGGGAGTCTGCAACCCATGTTGAACTCCACAAAAGAATATCAAAACGTTGGCTCCTGACCGCCCGCTGGTCATCGGATTCTCCCAATGAACCCGAAAATTCAGAATTAGTCTTGCAGTGGGAGCGACGCTTCTAGCTTTAAGTCAATAAACTAAAAAATGTCTAATAGAAGTGGCAAATAACAAGATTTAACTTGCCTTATATCAAATAAAAATGAATTCTGACTCGACTGTTAAGGAACTTTTCGGTAAGACATTTGAATGAATCGAATGCAAGGCCGAGATACGGAGCTGACAAGACTGCAAGCTCAAGCGCGAAACCAGGGACGAACGGTCCAAGGGGAACTAGCAAGTTTGGAAGAGGATCGAACTTACTTACCTGATATTGTAAACTCTCTTCCTTTTGCCCTGGCCTATTTGGACAAGGATGGACGCTTTCGAATGGCCAATACCCTGTTTCTAAAATGGTTTGGTCTGCTGTCCTCAGAGTCGATTTTTAGACAGTCCTTTCGTGATATTTTTGCAGCTCCGGAATTGCAGCATATCGAGTCCCTAATCTTAAAGGGACTCCAAGGCGAGAAGGTCAGTTTTAGTATGCCTCTGATCATGTCAGTTCAAGAGGCTCGTTACATTGAGTTTCACTTAATCCCTTACTTTTCAAAAAAGCAGGTAAAAGGTCTTATCCTTATTTTGACAGACCAGAGCCAGCAGAAGGCGGCGGAAACAAGAATCCGTGAACTATCACTTGAGACGCGGAAATCTCAAGAGCAGCTCGATGCGATCTTCAGCTCTGTGACAGATGGAATTGCCCTTACGGATATGGAGGGCCGTTTCATTTTTGCTAATGCAGCCCAAGCTCGTATTAGCGGATATTCCACAGTGGGGGAGATGCTAAAAGAGAGCCATTTATTTTCCAAAATTTTCGAACTGCACACGCTTGATGGAAAATTACTCCCCGTAGAGGAGTGGCCAATGAATCGTGTTCGGCGTGGTGAAATTCTTGAAGGCGTCGAACTGCATGGGCGTCGGAATGACCGCGGTCAAGAGTGGTATTTCAGCTTCAGTGGACGACCGATATTTGACACGCTCCACAATCAATATCTTTGCGTTATTATCACCCGCGATATCACATCGAAAAAATTAGCAGAAAATATACAGCGGGAAAGCCTGGAACAGTTTAAGACGCTTGCCAATTCAATTCCCCAGATGGTTTGGATGGCCTATCCAGATGGAAAAATCTTTTGGTTTAATGAAAGATGGTACAATTTTACTGGCTTTAGCCAATCTGAATCCATCACCCACGGGTGGAATCGAATCATTGATCCGACTTTTATGGAGGAAACTAAGTCCAAGTGGGTGGCTAGAATTAAAGATGGGAAGCCCTTTGTAATGGAGTTTCCTCTGCGTGGTAAAGATGGCATTTACCGCTGGTTTTTAACATTTTCCCGTCCTATTGTGAATAAAAACGGCGAAGTCAAAAAGTGGTTCGGAACCTGCACTGATATTGATGAACAACGTCGCGTTCAGGATATTCTACGCCAGTCAAAAGACGTGGCGGAAGCCGCCAACGAAGCTAAATCCAGATTCCTGGCAAATATGTCACATGAATTGCGCACCCCCATGACGGCTGTCCTAGGTTTTGCAGAATTGTTACGCGATCCCCATCTTACCCCGGAAGAACGCCGGGATGCTTTAGAGCGGATTGATCGAAGTGGGCGGACACTTTTGAGACTTATTGATGATGTCTTGGATATCTCAAAAATCGAGGCTGGAAAAATGCAGGTAACGCGTACGCACTTTTCCACCCTTGAAGTGATCACCGAGGTCACATCTCAATTCAAAACAATGGTGGAGCAAAAAGGTCTCAAACTTAAAACCTTAATTAAACCATCAGTTCCCGAGGTGGCCTACAGTGATCCCGGCCGACTTCGCCAAATCTTAACCAACATTGTGGGAAATGCCGTCAAATTCACCCAAAAAGGTGAGATTGTTTTAACTGTTTCCGCTGAAGATGATTCCTCTAAAAACCGCCAATACTTAATATTTGAAATTGCCGATACAGGTATTGGGATTTCAGACTCTGATCAAGATAAGCTGTTCCATCCTTTCGCTCAAGCGGACGAGTCGATTACACGGCAATTCGGTGGAACTGGGTTGGGTCTTGTTCTTTCCAAACGACTGGCTGAAGAGCTAGGGGGAAATCTTACACTCGTTAAAAGTGAACTGACCAAGGGCAGCTGCTTTCGACTGAAAGTGGAAGCCGGTCCGTTCAAGGTGTCTGCTATTCCGAAGCCTAACGTAAGGCCAAACGCTGAAATGGCCCAACCACCGACAAAGGCCACGCTCAAAGACGTGCGAGTCCTTTTAGTCGAAGATGCTATCGACAATCAAGTTTTATTAAAACGTTATCTAGAAAGCGTTGGCGCCACCGTTGAGCTGGCAGGAAACGGTGAAGAGGCCTTGAAAATGGCTCTTCAAGGTAATTACCATATTATTCTTATGGACATCCAGCTTCCCAAAATGGATGGAATCCAGGCCACTAAACACTTACGCTCTCAAGGTTATGTGGCTCCAATTTTAGCGCTCACAGCCCATGCTTTACCCGAAGAAATCGCTCGAACCCTGGAAGCGGGCTGCAACGAACATATCACCAAACCTGTTACACGTGGGGCACTGGTTGAAGCTGTTAGCCGATGGGTCCACTATAAAACTTTTCAATACTGACCGTTGGCAAGGGCGGTTGCATTCAGAATCAGAATTGAATAGGCTGGTTCTATGAAGCATACCATCGGTATTGATCTTGGAGGCACGAAACTTGCGGCAGCCCTCGTCACTGAAGACGGAAAAATCTTGGACTTCATAAAAGTTCCCGTAAATTTGAAAAAAGTTGAATCACCTCTCACCGCTCAAAGACGTATCATCCAAACAATGGTCGATATTGTTTTAGATTTCAAAAACCGATTTCCGAAAGAGTGTTCACCGTCTCGCTTTCAAGGCATTGGACTTGCCAGCGCGGGCCCTATGGATGTTTCAAAAGGCCTGCTGGTCAACCCCATGAATTATCCTGGCTGGAAAGTGGTTCCGATTCGCCAACGACTTGAAGGGGCTCTTCAGAAAGTGAATTTTCCATGTAAAATTCACTTCCAAAATGATGCCATGTCAGCAGCGCTTGCCGAAGGGTGGGTGGGTTCAGCAAAAAAATTGACCTCTTATGCTGTTGTGACTGTCGGGACTGGAATTGGAACCGGGGTCATTCTTAATCGGCGTCCTTGCCAAACAAACGGCGCTGGCTCAGAGTTCGGCCATAGCATTTTACAGATGGAAAATCTCAAACGTGATGTCAAAACCCTCGCTCACAATACCGTCGAAGGACTTGCCTCAGGGACGGCCCTGGTGCGCCGAGCGAAGGAACTTGGTTTTAATGGTAATTCTGTTGAAGAATTGGTGGCCACAAAAGACCCTATATTCAAGAATTTATACAACGATATGGCCTTGGCCCTTGCGTGTCTTTGCTATAACCTCTCTATCGGATTCCGCATGGAAGGAATCTTTCTAAGTGGTGGGCTTATCAAAATTCAAGAACTCTACTTTCGGCAGATGGAGAAGCAATATCGAAATCTGATTAAGGAATTCAACTCGTTATATGAATGCCCCATACGCATCGCAAAGACTAAGAATAAAGCCGGAGTCCTGGGGGCGGCATTTCTCCCCTGGTTAAAGGATTAGGGGCGCTCCTAACAGGGCGGAGGGTGACTGATACTTGGACGGAGTCATCCATATCCACACGTTCGGAAATTCGCCGTTTCTTTAAGTGTGAGGCCACAAATCTGACTCTTCTGCCCTTTTCTATTTATACATTCCATTCTATAAAACGGTTATGGAAAGTAGGCCTTTAAAAAAATTTCCACTCTCAACCGATGGTAAGAAACGAGTCCTCATTATAGGTGCAGGATTTGGTGGCCTAAATGCCGCTAAAGAACTTGGGCCACATTCCGAAATAGAAGTCATTCTGGTGGACCAGCGCAATTATCATCTTTTCCAACCATTGCTCTATCAGGTCGCAACGGCGGGACTGTCGCCCGCAGACATTGCCGTGCCTATTCGCTCTGAAGTCAAAAATTTTCCTAATATCGCGGTTCATATGGGAGTCGCCACCCACATTAATGTGAAAGAGAGCTTTGTCATCGTCAATGATGCGGTTCAAATCTATTTTGATTACCTGATTGCCGCTTGTGGATCTCACCACAGTTATTTCGGAAAAAACCAATGGGAAGAAAACGCCCCTGGGCTGAAAACATTGGAGCAAGCCACGGAAATTCGACGAAGGATTTTACTCGCTTTCGAGATGGCCGAAAATGAAATGGATCCCGTCACTCAGCAGCAACTCCTCACTTTTATAGTTGTGGGAGGCGGTCCCACCGGTGTCGAGCTGGCAGGAGCTTTGGGGGAAATTAGCAGATCAGTGTTGATTCAAGACTTCAGAAGAATAGAAACAACAGAAACGCGGATTATTTTGATCGAAGCAGGGCCACGCATTCTTCCCACTTTTAATGAAGCCTTATCTCACACAGCGGAACGAGACCTTCGCGGACTCGGAGTTGACGTCATGACAAACACCCGAGTCACAAGTTTGGATGCAGACGGAGTTACAGCAGGTCATCAACGGATCAACGCTAAAACCATTATCTGGGCGGCAGGAGTGCAGCCCTCACCTTTGGCAAACCTTTTAGGCGAAGAAGTGGACCGCTCTGGCCGTGTCCATGTTCAACTGGATTTAAGCCTGAAATCATCTCGAAATATTTTTGTTATTGGAGATATGGCTCATTTTAAGGGACCGTCCGGCCAGCCCCTTCCAGGTCTTGCACCTGTAGCCCTTCAACAAGGGCGTCACGCCGCTAGGAACATTTTACTTAAAATTAACAATCAGCCCACTGAAGTTTTTCGTTACTATGATAAAGGGCAAATGGCCACAATTGGAAAACACCGAGCCATCGTTCAGAAAAACAAACTGGAGTTTAGCGGCTGGCTAGCCTGGGTAGCCTGGCTTATCATACATATTTACTACTTGGTTGGTTTTCGAAACCGAATCTCCGTTCTAGCCCAATGGGCGTGGAGTTTCTTATTTTCGAAAAGAAGTGCCCGATTAATCGTTAACAAAAGTTGGCGCTCGTTTGAATCTCAAGCGCCAACGGGGAAACCGGGAAATCATTCAGAACAACTTCCCCCCTCACATCCGTAAAGAGTTCCGCTTTAAGTTGAAATGACTCACTAGGGATGGAGATCCTTTCGGCTTTGGGGCTCGGAACGCCGATCGTAAATTTCTCCAGCAGTGGAAATATCGTGAGCCCCACAAGCCTCTAAAATATCCTTGGCCCGGCGCGCCCACTCTGAATCATCCACATGAACTGAGAGCAGATGTCCTCCACCCTTAACAGAGGTTTCGAAACGCTTGGCCTCATACTCTGGAATTCCGAGCCCGACCAGTGCCCCGGCGACTCCGCCCACTGTGGCACCGATTCCAGCGCCCGCAATGGCCGACAGAATCGGGCCGGCCGCCACAAAAGGCCCCAACCCAGGTATTGCCAAAGACCCAATACCTACAAGCCAGCCTAATGTTCCCCCTAAGGCGATTCCGCCAGTAGCTCCCGTGGCCGCTCCCTCTGGCGCCTTCGTTCCTTTCTCATGGGCGAGCCCCTCAACACCTGTCAACTCACCCGTGGCGGGAAGAAGAACAGAAATATCGGATGGACGAAAGCCAGTATCCTTCAAGGCTTGAACCGCTCGCTCCAGAGCCAGCCGCTCCGAGAAAATTCCGAATACTGCCTTGTGACCCTTTTTTTGATGTTCGTACGCCATAATATCCCCCTCACGCATCATTAATTACATTTTGTTTATTCTGAAATTGTCATTTCGTTTTGAATGCTACGGACACCTGAGGTTTTTTGAGCCGAGCTAGCGATCCAGTCTCTCTCTTGAGAGCTTTTAACGGGACCGCGCAAAGTGACGATTCCATCCAAAGTGATGATTTTTACGTTTTGCCCATAAGAAGATAGATCACTATTCTTCATTAATTCAGCCCGAATGCGTCGAGTAATCTCCCCATCTTTACGAGAGCCCTTGGCCTGGTCTTCAGCTGTCAACTTATTGTTTTGACGATCGGCTCTGTTGACCCCTGTATTATCGCCTTCTACCATTGGCTTTGAGCTGGGAGATCCTGACAAATCAACATTGGACGGCTCAGCCATAAGTGTCCCGCCAAATAACAGCCCCATTAAACAAGAACCCCCTACTAAGTAGGAAAGAGCGGCTTTCATGATGAAGTCTCCTTACGTCATGTGTTTTTTATCTTATTCATCAATTTGCATTTAGAAATGGGACTCACGCGAGCCCCATTTTACAAGTGCCTCTGTGGCACGACAGCGCCAGGCCACAGACAAGCTTAGAAAAAAATCGCGATTGATTATTTGCGGCAGAAAAAAGCACCTAGCAAGAATCCGACAAAAGCAGCTCCACCAACAGCCATCATTGGATTTCTGCGAATTGTATCGTAGGACTTCGAGTAGAGTTCATCGTACTTGGAACGAATGGCTTCCATTTGTTCGTTCATATCCACATTTTTAACTTTATTGATAGCCTCCCCAACCTGGCTGCTCAATTTTTCTCCGGCGTAGGAGGTGGAGCTTGAGCCAGAGGAACGTGAAAATTCTGATGATCCACTTGAACTGCTACGTTTCCCACTCTGATTAATATTCTGATTTGGATTATTATAAGTAGACTCCATTGATACTCCTTTGGTGAATAAATTTTTTAGCACACTCGGCAAGAATTAAGGCAGCAACTGTGATGCCATATTAGGCTTTAAGGAGTTTAATTCACTTTGATATTCGGCTCCCTTTTCGCCTCAAACTTAGGATTTCTGACACGTTAATGGCCCGTGTCTGCACGGCGGAACTTCATCCTCTATTGCGATCCTTATCGACACTTTATGGAAACTGACATAAAATCAACATTTTCACACCAGGAGCTGTCTTCAAAATCTTCTAAAAAATTTCAAAAAACACGGCTGGCATTGGAATTGCTCCCTCACTGAACAAAATCTTAAAGGGGGATAAATGCTAACTTCGATGAACAGCACTGTACCGGCATACAAAGACAACATAATTTACTCAACAATAGACTTCCATCAGGCCACAAAAAAGAGAATTTTGTTAATTGATGACGATGAAGATCTCGGGAATCTCTTAAAAGGCTATGTCAGCCGAAAGTTCAATTGCCGAGTCACTTTAGCCACGGACTCGTTTGAAGCCATGAATGTTTTAACAGAAGAGTTCTATGACTTAATATTCTTGGATTGGAAGCTTCCAGCCCTCACTGGAGGTCAGACTTTGCAGCTGCTGGAACAAGGCCTCTACTATGAGCCCGAACTTCCCATTCAGTGGGATTCTAACAAAGTACCCGTGGTCATATTCTCTGCATACGATAGAAACCAATGCATCTTGAAATCTAGGTCAACGAAGCATTTCAACGTCATAGGACATGTGTCTAAAAAACAAAGTCTTCAATCCATCGTGGATTGCTTAGGCCTTTATATCGACGGTCTTTTCCGTAAACTCGCCTAGGGTATTCATTCGTCGTTGCCCCACAGCTCTTCGGCATGATTTGATAAGATCATGCCGAAGGGAGTTATTATGGCAACTTCTAACTTCTTGCCAGGTTCGCGCCGCGAGCCTGGTCGATCTCTTGAATTTTTCGATACAGCGTCTTTCGATCAATCCCTAAATCATGGGCTGTTTTCTCTTTAACTCCACCATTAAGCTCTAAAACATGTTGTACATACAATTTTGTAAGCTCA
>CAZETK010000041.1:22626-30536 GCA_964515195.1 uncultured Pseudobdellovibrionaceae bacterium | reverse complement strand
TGAGTCCAGCGCGTCTACCAATTCCACCACAGAGCCACGGAAATTAGACTGAACTTTAGGAAAGAGAAATCTAATAAAATCACCCTCACTGTTCAAGCTCTTTTTCGGACTCGAGGTGGCCACCAATTTTTCCTTTTTTCACGAACCGTTACTTCTGTGGTCACTTTTCGACTCCAAATGAAAGCCCCTGTAAATTCGACAATTTAGTAATCTTAGGTGATTCTAGTGATTTAGAATCTTCATATTCAGAGCCCAAAGTTGGCACACCGCGTGCTTTTGCCTTTGTAAGGATAAAAACCAACAACAGGACTTTTCCGGGGGAAGAGTTCGCCACAAGGAGATTGTTTTATGAAGAAGTCGTTATCTCTTGTGTTGGTTCTCAACGTACTGACCGCTATGGGGTATGCTCAGACCAACCTAGATGCCGAAGTGGATGCTGAATTAAGTAAGATGTATTCAGCCACCACTCAAACTGTTGAAGCTCAGCCGACGGCAGCCTCTACCCAGGCCCCAGTTCAGGCTCAGCCTATTTATATCGTCAATCAAGCCACTCCCACAGTGACTTCCACTTCGGAAGCCGGTGCTGGAGCTGCTGCGATTGCCGTTCAAAAGCAACCGACCACTATCATAGAAGCGTCTCCTTTGACGGAGTCTCGCGCCGAAGCGATTCGAAAAGCCCGGCAAGACGCCGAGCTGTCAACGGAAGCACAGATTGTTGAAAAGCTTGAGCGAGCCCGTTTAGAAGATGAGCGCCGTCGCGCCCAACTTCTGTTTGGCGATAAGTTGAGTGGTCAAGGGGCGGAAAATCCTGCCCAGCCTGCGGCCACTGTTCAACCAGCGCCTCAGCCTCAAATCATTGTCGTTCCAACTCCTGTCGCTCCTGCGCCTGAAAAGGCCGAAGACGAAATGGTGGAAAATGAAATGAAGTCAGCTCTTAAGGCTGAAACAATTTTGCCTGTTGAGCCCTTGGCTCCTGTTGCCACCAAATACTTCTCAGGTATTGTCGGTGTGACTCAGGCTTCAGATGCGGATCATATTAAGGGTAACTACTCGATGGGGTTCACCTTCGGTACACGTTATGATGACACTTACGCTGTTGAAGGAAGTTTTATCGTTTCCAAGTACGAAGTTGAAAACATCAACAACATTCGCTGGTATGGCGGTTATGTTGATCTGTTTGATGTCGATCAATACAGCGGTAACGTGGCTTTGAAGTATTTCTTCCTAAAAGGCATGGTTCGACCTGTACTGGGTGGTTTGGCTCAATACTCTTATCGTGACTTCAAATGGTCCGATAAAAATGGAACTAAGCCTTACAACTTGAGCGATTCCAATTCTCACGCCTTTGATATCGGGGCGATTATGGGAGTGGAAGTGCAGTTCAGTCCCACAATGTCTTTGGGTTTCGATGTCCGCTATCTTAAGAATGTCGCGGTGAACCGGAACTACAGCACAAGCTCCCTGAAGTATAACAGTGGAGCGTACACAAGTCCTCAAAAGGCTAACGATTACCAGTATGGCTATCGGACGCCGGTTGAAGACGAAGATCACTATATGTATGGTTTATCCTTCCAAGTAGGCTTCTAATTTAGAAGTCTAACTGGAAACTAAGAAAAACTTGTGGATTGGTGCAAAAGGCTCATCTCAAATCGAGGTCGAGCCTTTTGTTTTTGGATTTTGATGAGTCCTCTTGCATGAAGGTGTAGATTTTTGGCGCCAAGGTGGCTATTCTGTCAGCATGATTTTCACCTTGCTTCTTTCATGGGCTTTGGCCCAACAGCCTGCTAAGGGACCTATCATCACCCAGACGGTGGGAACGTCGGCTTTCCAAGTCGTCACCACCCGAGAAGTAAAGGCCTCATCCTGGTTGAGTCGGGCACTAAAATCCGAACTTCAAAATACCCTGGCGGAGTCCCCAAAGAGTGAAGATAATTCGACTCTTTTTGACATTGCCATCTACCGAGAGGCCAAGAGCCTCGGTGCCGTGAGCCTGAAAAAAGAAGAGATTGATTCTTTAATTCTTACAGCAAAATCCAAGCTGCAGAAAAACTCGGAGTGGAAAAAATTGGAAGTCCAAGAGGATGAGCTTCGTCAGTGGATTGAAAGAAAGCGGACATCGGAAATTTTCATGGAGTTAAAAATGAACTCTTTAACTTCAATCGTGACGGATCAAGAAATTCAGGATTATTATGATCGTAATCGTGTGAAGTTCGGTTCGACTCCGCTAGCTGAGCAGCGAGATACCATTCAAAAATTTCTTCAGAAAGAAAATCAAAAGCAAAGAATGCTAGATTGGCTGAGTGCCCTTAAAACCAAATACCAAGTTCGTAATGATTTGCAGGAAGATAAAACATCGGTAGCACCTCAGCCGGCAGCACCTCAGCCGGCAGCACCTCAGCCGGCAGCACCTCAGCCGACCACTGACTTCGAGAAGGCTCCATGATTCGCGCTCTTGATAGTGAAGACCGATCCTTAATAGAGGAGTGGGCTCGAACATTGAATTTTGATTCGCATTTCAATTGGTCTGTAGAGAGTCTTAAAGAATGTCTCGACAGATTCCAGGTCTTAGGGATTATCGAAGAGGGGAAGTTGATATCGGCTCTCGCTTATCAGACCAGCTGGGAAAGATGGGAAATCCTTTGGTTGGCAACGCGTCCTGAGGCTCAGGGGCGTGGCTGGATGCAAAAACTGCTTCAGAATCACCTGCATAACGCATCGCAATGTCGGGCCACAGTAGGGCTTGAAGTTCACGAAAATAATTTAAAGGCCCGAAATTTGTATGTCCAGTTGGGTTTTAGTCAATTAGGCGTTCGAAAAAATTACTACCGTGACGGTGGAAACGCTTTGGTGTTCATTTATTCACCACCGTCTAAACGGCCTTAAAGCCTTCTCTTGCTAAAAACACTCATTTTGTGTACATAGGAAGGCAAGGCCCGCATTGGGCCTTTTGTTTTTTTTATTGAGTTGAGATATAAGTATGACGGATTGGCTAAAAAGAGTTGAACAACTTTGCCAGGATGTGTGTGTCCAAGCGGGTTGCTATCTCTACGATCTGGAGTTCTCGGGATTGGGACAAGGCCGCACCTTACGTGTATTTATCGATAAAGATTCTGAAGGCGGCGCTAATATCGAAGATTGTTCCAATGTTTCCAAAGGTTTAAATGAGGCTTTGGATGCACAAGATGAAGATCTGGTCCCGGGCGGGGCTTATCATCTTGAGGTTTCCACTCCGGGTGTGGATCGGTCTCTTCGTTTACCTTGGCACTTTGAAAAGGTAATCGGCAAAAAGATCTGGATTAAGACCGACACCCCCTTGGATGAAATCGGAACTGTGGAAGATCCAGGATTGAAAAAGGCCAAGAAAATTGAGGCTGTATTAAAGGATTTTAGAAACGACACTTTAACTTTAGAAAACAAAAAAGGGGACATTGCGATTCCTCTGCAACGAGTTGAAAAAGCTAAAGTGGTATTTGAAATGACAAGAAAACCAAAACCTTAAGGTTTTAAGGTTATAAGTTGATACGAGAGAGGATCCCGAAAATGGCAGACAATATGTTCTCAGAATTAAGCCGTGTGATCGAACAAGTCGGTAAAGACAAGGGCATCGACAAGCAAGTCGTTGTCGATGCGATCACTCAAGGTATGCTTCTTGCCGCCCGTAAAAAATACGGTACTTACCGAGAAATTGAAGCCAGCTACAATGAAGAGACTGGTGAAATTGAATTATTTGAATTCAAAGAAGTTGTAAAGCGTGAAGATTTTATCGATGAAGAAGTTGAGATTCCGTTGGATGACGCCTTGAAACTCGACTCTCAAGCTCAACTTGGCGACTCCATTGGGATCAAAATGGAAGCCACGGATTTAGGACGAATTGCGGCTCAAACGGCCAAACAAATTATTCTTCAAAAAGTGCGCGATGCTGAACGTGAAATTATTTTTAATGAGTTTGAACAACGTAAAGGTGAAATTGCTTCTGGTATCGCTCGCCGTGTGGA
This sequence comes from uncultured Pseudobdellovibrionaceae bacterium, assembly GCA_964515195.1. Lineage (GTDB taxonomy): Bacteria > Bdellovibrionota > Bdellovibrionia > Bdellovibrionales > Bdellovibrionaceae. Next base: position 26,541 of record CAZETK010000041.1, on the reverse strand, counting down.
AAAGGGCGCAATTGTTGTAGACTTGGGCCGGACTGAGGCCTTTATTCCGCCTCGAGAGCAAATTCCTGGAGAGCAGTATAAACCCGGCGATCGTATCCAAGGTTTTCTTTTGGAAGTTCGCCAAAGCACTCGTGGTCCTCAGATCATTATGTCACGGGCTTCTGAGCAATACTTGATTAAACTTTTTGAACTCGAAGTTCCCGAAATTTACGATGGAATTGTTGAGATCATGGCGGCGGCTCGTGAACCTGGGCAGCGGGCCAAGATCGCTGTTCGCTCCAAAGACGCCGCTGTGGATCCTGTGGGTGCTTGCGTGGGCATGAAGGGCTCGCGTGTTCAAAATATCGTGCAAGAATTAAAAGGTGAAAAAATTGATATCGTCCCTTGGGACGAGGACGTTACCCGTTATGTGGTAAACGCCTTGGCTCCTGCTGAAATTGCAAAAGTTTTTGTTGATGAGGGCAATCGTGAAATGGAAATCGTTGTTCCAGACACGCAGTTAAGTCTAGCCATCGGCCGTAAAGGCCAGAACGTGCGATTAGCCGCGAAATTGACGGGGTGGAAGTTGGATATTCTTTCGGAAAGCGCGTCCTCTTCACGAACTGCTGAGTCGATTTATAATCTTATGTTAATTCCCGGGATGAACGAAACTATGGCTCAGAATATTTACCAGTCTGGTTTCGGCTCCTTCCAAACTGTGGCTGAGGCCTCTGTAGAAGAAATAATGAGCATTCCCGGTTACGATGATCCTGAAAAAGCCGAAAAGTTGGTTCAGGACGCAAAAGCCCTTATTGAAAAGTATCAACGCGAAGGAACACCAATCCCCACATTACCAACCGCTCAAAAAGAAGTGACGAAAGCCACAGGATCTTCCAAAGAACAGGCGGAACAGCGCTTGAAGGAAGAGCTGTCGAAGCTTTCACAAGACTCCTCTGACGAGGCGTAAGGTAAAGTTCGGGTTGAGTTATTTTAAGGAGAATAAGTGAGTAATCCAAAAGTCTTTGAATTTGCAAAAGAGATCGGAATGACGCCATTAGCGTTAATGGATAGGATCCGCGAGTGGAAATTACCTGTGAAGTCTCATATGGCGGAGCTTGAGCCCGACGTTCTTGAAGAGATCAAAGTCAAATTAGCAAGTTCCGATACTGAAAAAGCGGCCAAGCCCAAAAAGAAGGCTACCGCCCGAAAATCACCCGCCAAAAAAGTGGCGGCCCCTGGTGTGAAAAAAACCGCTGCGAAGACGGGGACGAAGGCGAAATCTGCTACGGTGGTAAGGCGTAAGGCGGGAGCCGTTGCTGCCGCGGCTGAGACGGTGGAGAAAGCAGAAACACCAGTCACGTCAACAGCCAAAACGATACGGACACGTACAACGAAGGCTGAAGCTCAGCCAACAGAAGAGATTTCGGCTCAGCCGCAAACACTCGTAACCCCTCCTGGCCAACAAGAGCCTGAAGTTTTAACGAAGCCTACGGTGGCGGCATCTCAGCAACCTGAATCTCCCGTAGCTGTTGAAGCCCAAGCGGAGCCGACTATTGAGCCCAGTGCCTCTTCTGCTGAAGCGGCAACACCTCAAGCAGGCCAGCCCGAAGCCGCAGCTGCACAAAACCTATCCCAAGAAACTCAAGCCGCACAGGCTCCAACACCGCCGCCCGCTCCCACTGTGTCTCGTAAAAAAGAAGTGGTTGTGGGAAGTAGTGGTGTCGCTAGTTCAACAACTCCTGTGAACACTCCCCGCCGTAATATTGTGGGACGAATGGATTTATCACGAGTTCAGCCACCTCCGGGAGCTGGCGGGCGCGCCGGTGGCACGGCTCGACCTGGTGGATTTTCAGGACCACCTCGAAGTGGAGTAAATCGTGGTATTAGGGCCGGCTTTGTGGCGCAGTCAGCACCTATCGTCGAGCAACCTGTAGAATACTCTGATGCGGATAAGGCTAAAAAAGATTACGCAAAACGCAGCAAACGTTTAGAGGGTGCGGCGGCTAGCCAGACAGCCAAAGAACGCGAACTCGAGGAACAACAACAATTTAACGCGGTTGAATTTCGAAAACGTGAGTTGGTGTTTCAACCTAGGAAAAAAAGAGAAGCTTTAGGACGGACGGCCATGCAGACACAAATCACCACTCCGAAAGCTTCAAAGCGAGTGCTTGAAGTTTATGGTTCGATGAAATTAAGTGTAGCCGCTCAGAGCATGGGATTAAAGGCGCCACAATTGGTGAAAGTTCTTATGCAAAATGGTGTTATGGCTAACATGAACACAGAGTTGGATTATGACACTCTCGCCTTGATCGCTCCCGAGTTTGGTTGGGAGGCGAAGAACATTCAAAAATCCGCAGAAGAAATTGTCACAGAGGTGGCTTTTGGTGAGTTAGAGGCGGAGCCCACTTCACGTCCGCCAGTCGTGACGATTATGGGTCACGTTGACCACGGAAAAACCTCTTTATTGGACGCTATTCGTTCTGCCAAGGTGGCGGAAAAAGAGGCTGGCGGCATTACTCAGCATATCGGAGCTTACTCTGTCAGCTTGGACGATGGATACACCATCAGCTTTCTCGATACGCCAGGGCACGAGGCCTTTACGGCTATGAGAGCGCGCGGAGCCAATGCGACGGATGTAGCTGTCATCGTGGTGGCGGCTGATGATGGTATGATGCCACAAACACAAGAGGCCATCAGTCATGCCAAAGCGGCGAACGTTCCGATCATTGTGGCCATCAATAAGATGGATAAGCCAGGCGCCAATCCCGACAAAATCAAGCAGCAACTTACAGAAATGGAGTTGGTGCCTGAGGAGTGGGGAGGAAATACAATCTATGTCCCTGTTTCCGCTTTGAAGAAAACAGGTATTGATGAGTTGTTAGAGCAAATCAAGCTTGTCGCTGAACTTCAAGAGTTGAAAGCCAATCCGAAGCGATCTGGTACAGGCCTAGTGATCGAAGCTAAGATGGAAAAAGGCAAAGGCCCTGTTGCCACTCTCTTAGTGAAGGATGGTTTTATTGAGGTCGGACAATACATCGTTGTGGGTACAACAAAAGGTCGTATCCGCCATATGATGAATGATCGCGGCGAAACCGTCGAGCGAGTTGAACCGGGTTACCCTGTCGAGATCCAAGGTCTTGAGCAGGTTCCAGCTGCGGGAGATCGCTGGGATATCGTTGAGAATGAACGCCAAGCGGAAGACGTTGCGCGCACTCGACATGAGCGTGCCTTGATGGATCAGCAGCAGCAGAGTCAGAAAAAAACATTAGAGGAAATTTTCGCCAAACAAACCCAAGGTGATCTTAAAACTCTGCCTATCATTGTGAAGGCTGACGTCCATGGATCTGTTGAAGCGATTCTGGGGCTTTTGTCGAAGCTTAACAACTCGGAAGTCAGAACTCAGGTGTTACTCAGTGCCGTAGGGGGGATTTCAGAATCAGATGTGCTTCTCGCCCATACTTCGCAGGGTATGATTTTAGGCTTCAACGTTCGTCCTGATACCAATGCTCTGAACAAGGCCAAGCAGATGGGTGTTGAGATTCGCACCTACTCCATCGTGTATGAAATGGTGGATGATATGAGACGAATCATGACTGGCATGTTAAGCCCTGATATTGTTGAAAAGATCATGGGTCGCGCCGAAATCCGAAATACCTTCTCAGTTCCAAAAGTGGGAACGATCGCGGGCTGTTTTGTTGTTGACGGCAAGATCCAACGCTCGAATCAATTTCGTCTTATCCGTGAAGGTAAGATTGTTTATGAAGGCAAGATTTCTTCTCTTAAGCGTTTTAAAGACGACGCTAAAGAGGTGGCTCAAGGCTATGAGTGCGGTGTGGGAATTGAAAACTTCAACGATCTTAAGATTGGCGACGTGATCGAAGCTTACGTCAAAGAAGAAAAAGAACGAGAACTAAAAACAGAGGCAAATGTTTAATC
>CAZETK010000041.1:4542-22616 GCA_964515195.1 uncultured Pseudobdellovibrionaceae bacterium | reverse complement strand
TGTTTAATCTATGAAAAACATTGGTGATGGTCGCAGAGTAGCTCGTGCGGAAAAAGAGATCCGACTTCAGATTGCTCAATATCTGCAGTCGGGCTTTTCCACGCCGTTGCCAGGTCTGATCACTGTCTCCCATGTCAAGATGCCAGCTGATTTGCGAGCGGCCCGAGTCTATATCAGTGTGCTGGGAGCTGACGAGCGGCGAGAAGAGGTTATTGACATTCTTCAAGAGCGAGCCTTTGAAATCCAAAATTTTATCGGCCGCACTTTGAAGATGCGCTACTGCCCCAAATTGGCATTCGAGTTGGATCATACAACGGATCAAGTCCTTAAAATCGAAAAAATTCTCAACGAAATTTCTGAACAGAATAAAACAACGAAAGAAGAGTGATGGTGTTCAACGGACTCCTGCTGGTGAACAAGCCGTCCGGAATCACAAGTCATGATCTGGTGGATCAGGCTCGTCGAATTTTTAGAACCAAAGAAGTGGGCCATTCCGGAACGCTGGATCCTATGGCCTCTGGCCTCATGGTTCTGTTATTGGGCCAAGCCACCAAGCTCAGTCCCTATGTCATGGAGGGCGATAAGTCCTACTCCGTTGAAGTCTTGTTGGGTGAAAAAACAGACACTTTGGATGTAACAGGCCAAGTTTTGCAAACGGCCCCAGTGACAGATGAGCAGATTTCAAAAATTCCATCGGCGGTAGCGACTCTGACAGGGGAATTTCAATGGCCCGTTCCCATTTATTCGGCGGTTAAAGTGCAAGGGCAAAAACTTTACGAGCGTGCCCGTGATCAATCCATCGGTGAAATTCAAATCCCTGTAAAGCCGATGAAATTCTGGAACGTCAAACTGAAGAGCGAACCAGGAGTGCGTTTCTGGGTGGAGCTTGATTGCTCTAAAGGCACTTTTGTTCGAAGTTGGGTAGAGCAATTGGGCGAGCTGCTGGGTTGTGGAGCGACGATGAAGTCTTTGGTCCGCACAGGATCGTCCCCTTACAGGTTGGAGCAAGCTAAAACATTGGAGGAGACGAAGACCTTGTTAACGGCGGAAACATCTTTGGACCATTTCATTCCTATGGGGCAAGCGTTGCCTCATCTGCGTAAAGTGCGAGTGCAGTCATTTGATCAGACCTTGTTATTGAATGGTCAAATCAGTCACGATCTAAGGCGGCAGTTGATAGGAGCTGTGGACCCCGAAGAAAGCTGTATTCTGCAGGTTCTACCATTGCGTGACGATACCTTATTAGCCCTAATCGCCTATGAAAAAGGGCGAAGCTTTAAAATTAAGCGGGTCTTCCCGCAAGTAAATTGAATGAAGACACAAGTGAGATCGGTTTTACTGGATTCAAGAATCCAACCATCACTTTTCGTTTTTCTGATTCTTTGTATCAGCCAATGGGGTAGGGCCGTTGATTTTTCTCAAGATTCAGCCATGCAATTGCCTAGTGTAATGATAGAAGAGCGGAGCCAATCATCCGGCACATCAGAACCGAATCGACAGGTGATCACCCGTGATGAAATCCAAAACTCCAAGCACACTCATCTCGTTGAAGTTTTGAAAGAAGTTGCCGGGTTGGATATTGTGACTTCTGGAGGATCAGGGCAAAATGCTTCTATTTTTATTCGTGGCTCTAAAAACGAACATACATTGGTCTTGATTGACGGGGTGGAAATTTCAGACCCCACCACCACGGCCCGAGTGTCGGATATATCCCTCGTTCGGGCTGACCAGATCGAACGGATAGAGATTCTTAAAGGCCCCCAAGCCATGCGGTATGGGTCTGATGCTGTTGGGGGTTTGATTCATATTATCACCCAAAAAGGAGAAGGGCCTTTTAGAAGCTTCTACAATTTGGAAGGCGGCTCGTTCAGAACAGAATCGGGTTACTGGCAGAGCCGTGGCTCTCGGGGCCCTTTAAATTACAATTTTGGAGTGCAATCGTTTCGAAGTCAGGGATTTTCATCAGCTGATGCGGGGGCAGAGGCCGAGAGAGATTCAAGCGATCAGAGTACAGTATTAGTCGGACTCGGGTACCAGTTGAGTGAGTCCTCTGAGATTGATTTAAAACTTCGCAATATCCGAGGTAATACCGATCTGGATTTTAGCGGTGGACCTTTGGGTGATGATCCCAACTATCATTCACGAAGCGCACAAACATTAAGTGCCCTGAAGCTAAGCTTTCAACCGCACACCAAAATAAAATCATGGCTTGCATTGTCCTCGGCTTGGATAGAGCGAAACTACAAAAATGAACCAGACTCGCGACATAGTGACCATCTTGAAGAAAATTTTAAGAGCCAGAATTCCAAGTACGAAACATGGCATCAATACCTATTGGCTCCTGAAAAAACTTTAGAATTGGGGCTTCAGTTTAAAGAGGAGCGAGGATCCTCGGATCAGAACTTCAACGGAAGTCTTCAGAATATAGAAGAGCAGACCCAATCTCTATTTGGACAAGCCTTGATATTTTCCCAGAAAGGAAAAGAAAACCAAGTGGAGATCGCCCTTCGCCATGATCAGGGTTCTCAACAAAAGGACTCTCTTCTAAACTCGAGCTTTAAGTGGAACCACGATTTTAAAAGCGGAGATACAGTGCTGCAAATCCAAGGGGGCAGCGGTTTTAAGAGCCCTAGTTTGTTTCAACTCTACTCCCAGTTCGGAAATGAAAACTTAAAGGCTGAACGAGTTTTTAGCGGAGATGCCTCGCTTCAAAAGCAGCTAACCTCTGAAGCGACAGCTTGGATACTTTATTTTGAAAATCACTTTCGTAATCTGATCGATTTTGAAGTGGCGACATCAAAGTATCATAATATTTCAAAGGCCACTGCCAAGGGGTGGGAATTTCAGATGCAAATTGACTCGCATCAGTTTTGGAGTGGACGTGTAGGAGGAACCTGGATGCAGACTCGTGATGAAACAACAAGACTTCAACTGTTGCGCCGAGCTCACCAGAGCCTGTTTCTGAATTTCAATTTTGATTTTTCACCATGGACAGCAGCCATCAATTACAGATGGGTGGGGCCCCGAAGGGATCTTGATCCGCAAAGTCTAGAGCGTATTCGACTTCGCAGCTATGACGTCATGGACTTCAGTGGCGCCTTCTTTTTACAGCCGGAAATGGAAATCTATGGTCGAATTCAAAACATTTTCAATTGCCGTCATCAGGAATTAGCGGGCTATCAATTCGCACCCCTAGGAGCCTATGTGGGGATCAAGGGGCGCTTTTAGACGGCGGTACTGTTTTATCAGAATCCGAGTGATCTTTAGGTTGATTGACTTCGGACTCCTGGAGTCGCTTATTTCCTTTATGTTGTGGCCTTGAATCAGTAGATTTTCGTTTACTGACAGTAACCTCGTATTCTCGGGGCTGATGGGGATTCGGCGGATCTTTAATTTCAGGTTCGTTTCCGAAGGTTTTATGATCTTGTGTTGTCTGAGTTTTGTGGGGGGCAGGATTGGAAGGACGTTCTAAAGGTGATGAATTTCGTGGAAAATTGTCATTGTGCATAAGGCCTCCTGAATAGTAAAAACTACCTAAGTTAGCTTTCAAGCAAGTTCAGGACCGCTTAATTTTAAGGCACATAGGCCTCAGATTGAACACAAAAGCTTTGATGCCCCTCAAGAGCGAGAAAAATTCCCCATCCTAGGGTGTGGTGGAGCATTGCAAGAGCTTGAATTTACACACCTCCACCTAGTTGACCTGGAGCCCCATTGGGCCTATAAACGAACCTCTGCTTGCCCAGCGACAGCCATGACGCTGGTTCAGGCGAAGGATAGCCTGAGAAGGGTCTCACCGCTATCTTGGGTCTCTATTCCGGGGACATTTCAATATCCATCAAAAAAGGAGACGTTAATGGCCGTCACAAAAGAAACAAAATCTGCGATTCTTAAAAAATTCCAACGAGCTGATCTGGATACAGGATCTTCTGAAGTTCAGGTGGCCCTTCTAACAGCGCGAATCAATGAACTTACAGAGCACTTCAAGACTCATAAAAAAGACGTTCATTCTCAACGCGGTTTAATTAAGATTGTAAACCGTCGTCGTAAGCTTTTAGACTATCTTAAGAGAAAAGATTTAAAAGGATACGAAAGTTTGATTAAAGAACTTGATATCAGAAAGTAATAAAAGATGATGAAGACTACAGTCACAACTTCAGTTGGCGGCCGGCAAATTACTCTTGAATCCGGTCGACTGGCGAAGCAGGCGGATGGATCCGTTTTGGTTACTTCAGGCTCGAACATGGTACTTGTAACCGCCGTTTCCTCGAAGGAACCTAAAGACGTTGATTTTTTCCCTCTTACCGTCGAATACCAAGAAAAATTCTACGCCACCGGAAAAATTCCCGGTGGTTATTTTAAGCGGGAGGGTCGCCCGTCTACAGATCAGATTCTGATCGCACGATTGATTGACCGCCCTATTCGTCCGAAATTTCCAGAAGGATATCGATGTGACACCCAAGTGGTGGCGACGGTGCTTTCAGCTGATGGCTCATTTCCCATCGAGATTCTTTCCTCATTGGGTGCATCTGCCGCTCTTCACACTTCGGATATCCCTTTTGATGGCCCCACGGCGTCTGTGCAAGTGGGTCGAGTGGATGGACAGTTTATTGCCAATCCCACCCCCCAACAGATTGAAAAGTCTGATCTGAACATTATCGTGGCAGGAACTCGTCAAGGCATCTTGATGGTGGAAGGTGAAGCGAAGTTCATCAGTGAAGAAGACACTTTGGCGGCACTTAAATTCGGTCATCAATCTTTGATACCGATGTTGAATGCCCAGGACGAGCTTCGTGAGAAGACTGGCTCTAAGACAAAGCGTAGCTTCACGCCCCCTCAGATCGAGCCTGGTTTTAAAACTGAAGTTGAAGCCTATTTACAGCCCATGATTGAAAAAGCTTTGAGCACCAAAGAAAAAGGCGAGCGCTATGGTTTGGTTGCTGAAGCCAAAAAACAGGCTGTCGAAAAATTTGTTGATTCGATTGAAGATAAAGATCTTAAAACAAAACGCACAAAAGAGCTTTCCACACTCGTTGAGGATATTAAGTACCGTGTGGCTCGCTCTATGATCTTAGATCGTGCGGTTCGCATCGACGGTCGAGACGTGAAGACTGTCCGACCTATCGCTTGCGAAGTCGGCCTTCTCCCCCGTGCTCACGGTTCCGGTTTATTCACCCGTGGTGAAACTCAATGCTTGGGAACCGTAACCCTGGGCACTGGGGATGATGAGCTGATGGTGGACAGCTTGCTGGGAAATCTTAAACGTCGCTTTATGCTACACTATAACTTTCCTCCCTACAGTGTGGGTGAGGTGGGTCGCTTTGGCGGTCAAGGCCGTCGTGAAATCGGCCATGGCGCTTTGGCAGAGCGAGCGATTAAAGCTGTCATCCCAGGAGCCGCCGAATTCCCTTACACCCTTCGTATCGTCAGTGAGGTTTTGGAAAGTAACGGTTCTTCTTCTATGGGAACTGTATGTGCTGCGACCTTGGCTCTGCTCGATGCAGGAGTGAAGATTAAAGGCAATGTGGCTGGAATTGCCATGGGGCTGATTAAAGAAGGCGATAGAGTCGCTGTATTGACAGACATCCTGGGTGATGAAGACCATTTGGGTGACATGGACTTTAAGGTTGCAGGAACCCCAGAAGGTATCACAGCCTTACAAATGGATATTAAGATCGACTCTGTTTCTTTTGAAGTTATGGAACAGGCCTTGGCTCAAGCCAAAGATGGTCGTGCTCACATCTTAGGAGAAATGGAAAAGGTGATTCATACTCCTCGCGGTCAGATTTCTGAGTTCGCGCCACGTATTGAAACAATCCAAATCAAGCCTGAGAAGATTCGTGAAGTCATCGGCCCCGGCGGTAAGGTGATCAAAAGCATTACTGAAGCCACGGGTGTTAAGATCGAAATTGAAGACAGTGGTAAAATCCACGTCGCTTCTAGCGACCCTGAAGCCACCAAGCGCGCCATTGCCATGATTAACGATATCGTGGCCGAGGCAGAAGTGGGTAAGGCCTATAAGGGACGCGTGGTGAAGATTGCCGAATTCGGTGCCTTCGTTGAAATCATGCCGAACACCCAGGGTCTTTTACATATTTCTGAAATCGCCCACGAGCGAATTCGCCAAGTTGGAGACATTCTTAAAGAAGGCGATATGGTCGATGTAAAAGTTCTTGAAGTGGATCGTGCGGGCCGCATTAAGCTTTCCCGCAAAGCTCTTCTGCAGTAATGGATCGAAAATTTCATAAAAGTGTCCTTTCCAATGGGATTCGGGTGATCACAGAGCATCACCCGTTAGCCCGTTCTGTCGCCATTGGAATCTGGGTTGATGTCGGGACACGGGATGAAAAAGCTCACCAAGTGGGGATCTCCCACCTATTAGAACATATGGTTTTCAAAGGAACAAAAACCAGGTCCGCCTTTCAGATCGCAAAATGTTTAGAGTGTCTGGGGGGAGAGCTTAATGCGTTCACCTCTCGGGAACAAACTTGTTTCCATGCCCTGGTTTTAAAAGATCACTGGGTCGAAGCCTTAGATTTATTGAGCGATCTGGTGACTTCCATGAAATTCACAAAGAAGGATTTTAATCTCGAAAAAGGAGTCATCCTTCAAGAGATCGCTATGGCGGAAGAAAATCCAGAAGAGTTTATATTTGATCTTTTCTTTGAGGCCTGCTTCGGCGGGCATCCCTTAGGTCGCAGCATACTGGGCTCAATTGACACATTGGCCAAAATGAAAATGCGGGAAGTCTACACCCAGTACAAACATGAATACCAAGGGAGTCATCTGCTAATCAGTGCTGCTGGTAATATCGACCATCCAGACTTTGTGGCAAAAACCGAAGAACTTTTAGGGTCAAAACTCAAAAAAAAGTACCCATCGAAACGAGTCAAACCTCGCTGGAAGAACCATCGAATTATCCGCGAAAAAGATACGGAGCAGATTCATTATCTGGTGGGTCTGCCATTCCCAAGTTTTAGGGGGCGTGATCGCTTTCCGGGCGTGATTTTCAACGCTGCATTAGGTGGAGGTATGACGTCTCGTTTGTATCAGAGTGTGCGAGAAAAACGGGGAATGGCTTATACCATTTATTCCACTCTCAATTCGTTTGTGGATACGGGGGTTTTGAATATTTATGCCGGGATTGATTCAGATAAAATTGAACATCTGACGGATATCATTCGCCGTGAGTTGGGACGAATTCGAAAACAGGGGCTTAAGAGGTCTGAAATTGAATCCTTTAAGACGCAAACCATCGGAAGCTTGCTATTAGGATCTGATGACGTCGATAATCGTATGAACTCCATTGCTGTGAATGAGTTAATTTTAGGCGAGTATCGCTCTCCTGAATCGATCGTGGCCCAGGTGCAGTCTGTCACAAGTGATGATATGCATGAGTTTATTGACACTTGGATTAGGCCTGAGAAAATGGCTGGCGTCTTAATGGGGCCAGCGCTTTCAAAACAGGAAGACTGGTGGAAGGAAGTGGAGTTTTAAATGAATCGATCTGAAACTATTGATAAATCCGCAGACCTAAACACAAATCTATCTACAAGCAAAGCTGTGGGTGTGCAAAAACTGAAAGTGTTTGTCCAAAAGTGGCCGCATTTTAAGGGTGAGCTACCAGCCTATCAATCCGCTGGCGCTAGTGGGTTTGATGTCCGTGCCCAATTAGAAAAGCCTATCACTTTAGAGCCTGGTGAACGAGCCATGATTCCCACAGGACTTAGTTTTGAAATTCCCCATGGTTTTGAGATTCAATCTCGACCTCGTAGCGGGTGGGCCGTCAAAGAAGGCCTGACTGTTCTGAATACGCCTGGCACAATTGATGCGGATTATAGAGGAGAGGTCAAAATCATTCTTATCAATTTAGGAAAAACACCTATTGCCATTCAAGATCAGGATCGAGTCGCCCAGCTTGTGATAGCTCCGATTATTATGGCTGACTTCCAAGAAGTCGCTGAACTAAGTTCCACAGAGCGAGGCACAGGCGGCTTCGGCTCCACCGGTCGCACCTAGCCGGCCGCACCTAGCCGACCGCACCTAGCCGGCCGCACCTAAGCCAGGGGCGCCGAGTTTGGCCGCTCCTGGCGGAGAACTTAACTTTTCTAACCTGACGAGCTTTTTAGACAGGGTTATCACTTGTTAATTGGTTCAATTTGCAGTGGCCTGTTTTCTGCAATTAGTTCCTTGGAATCTTTATAAGATAACAAGGAGTGCGCTGATGTTTAAAACGATGACGATTTTTGTTCAGGTGTTGATATTTGCACAGATCTCCTATGGCGCGCCAACCGCAGATCTAGTCCACCAGATGGATCGTATTAATAAGGAAACAACAGACACCTACCAAAAAACTATTCAGACGCTTTATAAGGCACTGGAAATACAAAAGCAGCTTTCTTGGTTTTGTTTTCAAGCCGGTAAAACCTACGATAAAGACTTAATAGTATTAAATGATCTTAAAGCCACGAATCCACAAGAAGCTCAAAAATTAACAGATTACTTTGATATTGTAGAGAAGAACTGTAAGCCACCAAGGCAATAGGAACGGCCTCCCCAAAGAAGGGGTGTTGTAACCTCATCTCTTTACTTCGATCAATTTTCTTCTCCATCTTTCGTCCAGCTTGACCTCGCTGTCAGTCCAGTTTCCCTCTGAAATTGGTCGTGGTCGCGTCTCGTCTTGATTTTACAGACCTAAGATTGTGCCTGGATCCGCAAATAGTCCCGTAAATCTGGACGTCGGTCCCGTGAATTTTCCCTCTGGACTGACGAAAGGTAGAGTGTCGTCAGCATTAACGGACTGAAGACTTAAGATGAAGGCCCAGACGGGTCAGGACTAAAAACGGAGGATAGAAAAATGGGAATGAGAATTTCAACAAACATCGCGGCTGTAAATGCACAACGAAACCTTGTCGGCAGTCAGCGAGTAATTCAGAGTAGTATGGCTCAATTGGCTTCTGGTAGCCGTATCAATAAAGCGGCAGATGATGCTGCAGGATTGGCAATTTCAGAAAGCTTGAAATCGCAAATCCGGTCAGGTCAACAGGCCACTCGGAACGCCAATGACGGGATCTCAATGATCCAAACGGCAGAAGGTGGATTGAACGAAATCTCTAATATTTTAACGCGCCTTCGTGAGCTGGGAATCCAAGCGGCATCCGACACTGTCGGTGACGTGGAAAGAGGATTTACTAACAAGGAAGTCCAACAATTAAAATCAGAACTGGATCGTATCGCCAATGTGACAACTTGGGGTACAACTAAACTCTTAAATGGTGAATCTCCTCAATTTGACTTCCAAGTGGGTCTTTATGGTGAGGGGTCAGATAATCGTATCACTTGGGATCCTTCTATTAATAATGCCACCTTGAGCGGGCTTAATCTTGAAGGCGTCGATTACGCTTCTAAAGAAGGTGCCCAGCAGGCTTTGGCCAGCTTGGATCGAGCTCAAAGCGAGGTGAATGGGATGCGAGCAGATTTGGGAGCTCTTCAAAACCGAATGACTTCCACGGTCGACAACTTGATGAATCAGCACGAGAACTTAAGTGCTGCAAACTCTCGCATCCGCGACACCGATGTGGCTTTGGCCTCATCAGAAATGATTCGAAATAATATTCAACTTCAGGCCGGTGTTTCAACATTAGCGCAAGCGAATTCTACTAACACTATGGCTTTGAAGCTGATTGGTTAACACTGACTATCCTATCCGTTTGATGCCCGAGGACTCCCATCCTCGGGCCTCGTTTCCGGAAAGTGAATTAATCTTTTTAGTGAAGCGGATAATTAGGATAGAGAGTTTGTCAAACTGATCGAGTGAATTGTTTGACCACGCTCGAGATACTTCTTTTCAAAATGAGTTCTGGCTGTAGTTGCGGCTTTCGGGTCATTCACTAGCTTTTTTTCTAGAATTCGAAGATTCCAAGTTTGAGCTGCGAATTCTTCGATCTCTTTCGCATAAAAATCTTCATTAGTGGCAAAATGAATCATTCCACCTTTCTTCAAGCACCTTAATATTTCACTGAAAAACGGCATTCTAATCCAACGGGCCTGTGGGTTTTTGATTTCCGGATTGGGAAAGAGAATGAAAAATTCCTCTACACAATGTGTATCAATTAAGTGTGTGATGATCGAAACTGCATGGGCATGAAGAGGAAATAAATTCGCAGGACTTCCACTTTCAATATAGCGAGCCTGGAACTTGCGAAACTTTTCTTTTGTTTTTTCAATGGCAAGAAGCTGACGGGATGGATGAGATTTAGACCATTGTAAAGGGTGCAGGCCTGCGCCACAACCGATTTCCACCGACAGGTGAGCGGAGGCTTGTATAAAGTTTATAAGACTTTTTGTATCAAATGGAGGGAGTGGGACTTTTTCCTTATTGAATTTCCTGATAAGGAACAGAGAGGGATCGGCTGATTCTATTGACATCGATTTTTTCCCATAGCCAGACAGCAAATACCATTACGTATAGTAAGACAACAAGGCGTATGGATTTTCTTTTATCAAGTTTGAAGTTATCTGTCAGCCCTACAATCAGTAGTAGAGCTGAAAAGGCCAATCCAATTAACGTAATAGGGGGTACAAGACTTGAAAGAGTGTGGGTGATTAAAAAAGGGATATTGGCTAAAGCAACGAGGTGGAACAGAGATAGAAAATTCTCCTCACGTTTTTCAAAGACCTGGAAGTAGTAAAAGAAAAATCCGGTCAAAATATGGCTTGTGACCAAAGAGATTAGAGGAAGAAAAAATATTCCAAAGGCTATGTTGTAGACGTTCGGAGGTATCAGCCCATTCAATATACCAGAGACCCACGAGATGATCGCGTAAATTAAGACGGTGCGCTTCCAGCTCCAACTTAGAGGCTGTCTGATTTTTTGAATGGGGCTTTTTAAAAAGTCTCGAACGAGCAGGATATCTTGCTTAATGGAGTCGCCGGCGTTAGGAGTTACGTCCCGAAAGTCGCTCATGCTTTGAGCATGAATCGAAATCTTAAGTGATTCAATTTATTTACAAAGATGAGCTAATCAAAAGACTGGTTTCAAGGCCACCTTTTAGCGTATGGGAGGTTAGAGGTGAAGCGGCCTGCATTTCAAGGCCCCAAGAAAGTCTCTGGGTGATGGGCCCCTTCAGGCCAACCCCAGCCGTCAGGGCCCAGTCTTGCGCGCTACGGCTTTGAAGGCTGTCTTTAGTTTGGATGAAATTTAAAGAAGTGCCGACTCCTAGTACAAAAGAAATATTATCGGGGAGTGGCGCTTGATACTTGGCCATGGCGCCTAAAGACTTCGTATCGGCAGAGCCCCTTCCGCTTGAAGCTGACCCAAAACTCTTGGCACTGCCTTCAAGTTTCAAAGGGGATTCGTGAAAGGATTGTGTCCATCGAAAATCCAAACCACTTTGATTGAAGGATTTAGACCCGTCTGACAGGTGATACTGGTTCTGTGAGAAAGCAAATCCGATGGACCATTCGCTAGAGCTAGGATTGAGCAATCCCTGCCGTTGGGTGAGAAGAGGTTGCTTTCTTTTTTGGGCTAACTCGTGGGCCAAATCTTCATAGGTCAACTCAACTGTTCCGGGGCGGTCATATTCATAGGCCTGGGCTTGAGTCCAGAGGAATGGCAATAAAAGAAATAATAAAGTTTTCATAAGTAGATTATTCCTGAAATCTCTGAAATCACCAAGTCTGGATCCTAGTGTCAGGACCGTTTTTCATGCATAATGAAAGGTGTAATGGCTAAGCGGACAGATTGTTACTGTGCTTTTTGCAAATCACCTCGTCGAGTTTATACGGAAAAATCCATCCGTCTTCGGCACTTTTTTTGGAGCTTTCTTGCCTCCTTGGCTTACAGTTTTATTATTTGGCAGGACTACGACCCCCGAAGCCTGTTGTTCTTTGTTGTCGCTTTGATGACGGCGGAGGTGTTTGTGAAGATTCGATGGCGGATCCACATTCGATGCCGCAATTGTGGTTTTGATCCGGTCTTGTATATAAGAAACTCCGAAACAGCAGCAGAAGTTGTTAAAGACTTTTTAAAACGACGCCAGGAAGATCCCCACTTCCTATTGAAGCCGCCACTAAATTTGCCCACGCGCCCTCCAGATGAGCCCGCGAAGAAGTCTCAAGTCTCTATAAGGGGTAAGAGCCTTTCCCGAACTCTATAACGCTGGTTAAAAGTGATTGCGGTCCCTTTGCGGTGCGGTTACTTTAGAGGCATGAAATCCATCATCATCATTCCAACCTACAATGAAAAAGAAAATATTTCTGAAATCATACCGGCTGTCTTTGCGCAGGCGCCTGATGTTCATATCCTTGTTGTGGATGACCATTCACCTGATGGAACCGCGGAAGTTGTTAAATCCTTGCAGTCAAAATGTCCAGCCCTTCATCTTCTTTCCCGAGCGGGGAAGGAAGGCCTAGGGCGCGCTTACATTGCCGGGTTTCAATGGGCGCTTGAAAGAGGCTATGATTTTATTGTTGAAATGGATGCTGATTTATCCCATCGGCCACAGGATTTGCCAGCCCTCTTAAAGGCTGGTGAAACTCACGACTATGTAATTGGCTCTCGTTATACAGAAGGTGGGGGTACAGAAAATTGGACCTGGATGCGAAAGCTGATTTCTAGAGGCGGAAGTTTTTATTCTCGTATGATCTTAGGGGTTCCGATTCGGGATTGGACTGGGGGCTTTAATGGATGGCGCGCGCCTGTCTTGCGTGCCTTAGATCTTCCGACCATTCGATCCAACGGCTATAGCTTTCAAATTGAGCTGAAATACAAGGCTGCCAAAAAGGGTTATAAATTCATCGAAGTTCCCATTCGGTTCGTGGACCGAAAGGCGGGACAAAGCAAAATGAGTGGAAAAATCGTCATTGAGGCTTTTTATCGTGTTTGGCAAATTCGTTCTTAGTTTTTTGGCACCCCTTTTAGTGGGGGCTGCGCAAACAGGAACGGTTACGGCCGAGCAGAGCTATATTTATGCGACTCCCGATTTCGACGCTCAGATTATCGCCACTGTTAATCAAGGCGAAATGTTCGACATCAGCGATAATACTAAAGGTCCCTTTTATCGGATTCGCCTAAAAGATAAAAGACTCGGGTGGATTTCATCCGTCGATATTAAACCTGGCCAAATTAAAGTGGTACCGTCTCATCAGCCCTCAACTCTTGCTTCCTATCGAGAACAAAGACGTCAAGAAAGCACTCTGCTGCTCCAAAGATGGCAGGGGCCTCGTCTTGAGCTTTTGGATTGGAAGGAAAAAACATTGGGCAAAGTTCGCCACGATCAATTAAATCTTGTGGGTTGGGGGTGGACAGGGATGGACACCCTTTGGAAGGGTCCTTTCTTTTTTGACTCTTCTGCTTCTTTTGCCTGGCAGCCTCCGGACTATTACAAAAAAATTACCGGTGTTTCAGCAGAGGGATGGGTGCTAAAATTGCAGTCGGCCTTGCTGACTCCAAGACCCCTGGGTGAGAACTTCCTTTACTTTTATGGCGTGGGGCCAGTCGCCACGTTCTCACATTTTGAGGCGGGACTTCTAGTTAATGGAAAGGTGAAAAAATATCAACTGGATGATCTGACGATTGGGATTCAAATTCCGGTTGGCTTGATCTATCGGGTGAGCTCTACTTTCGCGGTTTCGGCTTGGTATCGCTTCTATTGGGAAAAGCAAACAACATCGAGTTTATCACTGGGAGTTCAGTTTAAATTCTAAGACTCCTCGGATTTGACGCACATTGCCCATTGGGCCGGGATTGAATCTCTTTTAGGAGGATCTGAGAGAATCAAGTTGGCCCCTTTGGACCAAAGTTGACTCACTGCTGCGCTAATTGTACGACTCTTCTATGATTGAACTATTACGTCCTGAAGTCCGAGATCAAATAGCTGCTGGTGAAGTGGTCGAACGCCCGGCCCATATGGTGAAAGAACTAGTGGAAAATAGCTTAGATGCCGGGGCCACGGAAATCACAATCCGTGTTCATCAGGGCGGACGCCGGGTCGAGGTTCAGGATAACGGAAGAGGAATCGAGCCCGAGAGTCTTTCCATGGCCCTTGATCGATTTGCCACCAGTAAAATCCGTGACAGCGAAGATTTATGGCGTTTGCGAACTTTTGGTTTTAGAGGGGAAGCCTTAGCCAGTTTGGCGGCTGTCAGTGAGCTGACTTTGATCTCAAGAACCCCAGATCGAAACAAAGCTGTGCGAGTTAAATCAAGCTTTGGCCAAAAAACGGAAGTTGAAGTAACCGGTGGTGAGGCAGGAACCCGTATTGTCATTGAAAAGCTATTCGAGAATGTTCCAGCCCGTTTGAAATTCCTAAAGTCTGTTAGCGCTGAAAATCAGGCGATTAAGCAGATGATCAAAGCGCTCGCTTTATCCCACCCGCAAGTGGAATTCCGATACTATGAAGATCAAAAATTGTCCTTGATATATCAACGTACAGAAAATCCTTTAGAAAGGACTCAACAGGTTTTGGATTTAGCGCCTCTTTATGAAGCCTTCGATGAAGGCGATGGGTGGCGTGTCCAGATTCACTTTGCTGGTCCCGATCGAGTCGGTAAGACATCTAAAAACATTTGGGTGTTTATACAAAATCGATATGTGCAGGATCGTGCCCTTCAGGCTGCGGTCAATGATGCCTACCGAAGCCTTCTTATGCACGGTGAATACCCTATGGCTGTGGTTCGGCTTTGGGCGCCGGAAGACCAAGTAGACGTCAATATTCATCCGACAAAGTCTCAAGTGAAATTCGCTGATGCCTCTAAAGCGTTTCGATTTGTGCATCACACGTTACGGCACGAACTGGAGCAAGCGCCGTGGTTATCAAAAAACAGCGCTATGACTCAGCTTTCCCAGGACCTGGGGGGCACCGCCGCTGCCGACCTTGGCGCCTCTCCGATCACGTCTCAGGCCTTGCAGTTTCAGGATCAAGCTCTCGAAACTGTGCAATTTCGGACCAAAGACTTCACGCCTAGTTCAATGAAGACTCCGTCGGGGAAGGCCTACTCATCTTACGTTTCGGAACGGCAGACTCCGCTACGGGTGGAGGATTTGCGTGCGGCTGCCCAATCTCGTCAATCTCAAGAACTTTCAGAAATACCATCCCTCGGGAAAAATCCACAACTTTCACCAACGGGAGGTTACTGGTCTCGCTTGGCTGTTGTTGGTCAGGTGGCCTTAACCTATATTGTGGCTCAGGATGAGGACAAAATGCTTCTTATCGACCAGCATGCGGCTCATGAGCGCGTAGCCTTCGAGCGCTTGATGCAAGCTTGGCAGGGGGGACGCATCGAGATTCAAGAGTTTTTATTTCCCTTAGCATTAGATCTAACAGCTGCTCAAGTGGAAGCCGTACTACTTTATGAAAGTGAGATGGAAAGATTGGGCGTGAAGATGGAGCAACTAGGCCCCTCAACTTTGGGTATTAAATCAGCACCAGTTTTTGTAAAAGACAGTGTTTTTTCTTCTATTGTCGAAAAAATGGCCGATGATATTTTAGACAAAGGCGGCTCCTTCGTCTTTGAAAGAAAAATTGTCGACATCTGCGCCACTTTGGCCTGTCACTCTGTCGTGCGTGCGGGTCAGTCTTTGAGTCATGAAGAGATGCGGTCTTTGTTGCAACAGATGGATGAATTTCCTCTTTCCAGTTTTTGTCCCCACGGTCGCCCTGTAAGTGTAGAGTGGAGTTTTGATCGGCTGGAAAAGGATTTTGGTCGTAGGGTGTGAGGCTTGAGAAAATTTATCTTTGTTGTAGGGCCCACAGCCTCGGGTAAGTCGCGATTGGCTTTGAAGCTAGCCCAGGAAAATCAAGGTGTGATTTTTAATTGTGACTCTGTTCAGCTTTATCAGCTGGTTCAAATTGGAGCGGCTAAGCCCACACAAGAGGAAATGAACTTGGTGCCGCATCATCTGTTTGATGTTGTCTCACCCCCACGAGAGATCACCTCCGCCGCCTATCGACAGCTTTTTTTAGCCGAGCTGGAAAAAGTGCCCAGTGAAAAGCCCATCTATGTGGTGGGAGGAACGGGCTTTTATTTTCTGGCCCTTGAAAAAGGCCTGTATGAAATTCAAGAGGCGTCTGAAGAATTAAAAAATCAAATCGAATCTGAACTTCAAGTTGAAAACGGACCACAAAAACTGTTCGAGGAAATTCAGAAACGGGATCCAAGTCACGCTCAAAAACTTCACATCAACGACCATTACCGGATTGCACGAGCCGTAGAGATTTTACGATGCAATCCCGATAAGACTATTACCGATCTTTTAAGAGAAAAAGAACAAGTGGTGGGGCTGCCCGGGCGGATTGAAAAGATTGGAGTCAAATGGAGCGCCACTGATTTGGAAATTAGAATTCGAAACCGTACCCAAGTAATGTTGGACGAAGGGCTTATTGAAGAAACCAAAACTTTGTTAGCGCAAGGTTTGAAAAGGTGGGCTCCCTTAAAGTCCGTAGGCTATAAAGAAACAGTACAATACCTTGAAAATCAAATTCCCTACGAGTCTTTGCATGAACAAATTGCAATAGCCACCCGTCAGCTTGCAAAGAAGCAGAGAACCTGGTTTCAAAGAGACGGTTCTATCAAGTGGGTTGAGGGCTCAGGTATTCTCTAAGTCATACGATAATACACCAGGTGAATGTCTTATCAGTCCTCAGAAGCAATGGAGATAAAGCTTGTAGGCCCAATCTTGCAAACAGATGTCAAATCCTGTAAGGTGCATCAAAGGACTGACTTCAATTTGTCTATGATGATGACATGAAAAGCATGACAGGATACGGGACGTCTAGGTCCCACATACCACAGGCCCATTTGGAAATTTCAATTCGTTGTGTGAACGGCCGCTTTCTGGAGCCACGTTTCCATTTGCCCAAAGAATACCTCAGTTTAGAACCCGAACTGAAGAAGCGACTTCAGGCCTCTATCCAGAGGGGGACAATCGATGTCTTTATTCAACGACGGACATCGGGTGAACTCATGGCTGAAAATATCCGTCTTAACAGGCCGCTGGCGCAGAAGTATGTCAAGATCCTCACAGAACTGGCGCGAGAGATGAAAGCTCCCGCACAGTTTCGGCCTGAAACCGTGGCTCATTGGCCCGATGTCGTAATTCGGGATTTTGGAAAGGACATCTCCGAGGCCGAAAAGAAAGCTGTCTTACGAGCCTTTGAAAAGGCGGTTCAAAACTGCAATCGCGAGCGGAGCCGTGAGGGTTTGAATCTTCAAAAAGAGTTGGAGCGAACACTTAAACTTCTTCATCGTGTGGTTTTAAAGATTCGAGATCTTCGCAACTCTGCGGATACTCGACTTCAAGAAAAATTTGAACTTCGAATGCGCTCTCGGCTTAAAGGGATCGAGATCGACCCGCAGCGTCTTTCCCAAGAGGTTCTGATTCAGCTTGAAAAAGCGGATGTCAATGAGGAGATTGTTCGACTTTTAGAGCACATTAAGAACGTGCAAAAACTGTTGGCGAGTGAGCGGTCCGAAGGGAAGAAATTGGATTTTTATATCCAGGAACTTCATAGAGAAATGAATACCATTGGTTCAAAATCTCAAATATCTTCGATCACAGAGGCTGTGGTAGAAGGTAAAACTATTATCGAGCGACTACGAGAACAGGTACAAAATATTGAGTGAGTCTGCCCCGAACCCAAAAACACGTATGATCATTCTGGCTGCTCCTAGTGGGGCGGGAAAATCCAGTTTTGTCGAGCGTATTTGCCGGGAGGACTCTCGCTTGGAAGACACTATCACCTATACAACTCGAGAAATGCGTCAAGGAGAGTCCCAAGGCCAGCCTTATTATTTTGTATCCCGTGAAGAGTTCGAGAAAAAAATTCAAGAAAACTTCTTTATCGAATGGGCCATGGTTCACACGAATCTTTATGGCACCCCTTATTATCAAATTGAAGAGGCTTGGAAAAAAGGGAAGTGCATTATTATGGACGTGGATGTTCAGGGAGCTCGAACCTTTAAAGCGAAATTTCCAGAGGCAAAATCCGTATTTATCCTTCCTCCCAGTATTGACGAACTGCGTCGTCGCATCTCAAAGCGAGATGGACAAATGCCGGCGGATATTGAAGTTCGTA
>CAZETK010000041.1:0-4532 GCA_964515195.1 uncultured Pseudobdellovibrionaceae bacterium | reverse complement strand
TTGCATAATGCAGCCAAGGAGATTCAAGAAAGCATTCACTTTGACGAAAGAATTGTAAATGATAATTTTGACGACTCTTACTCAATTTTCAAGAAAATCATTGATGATTATCTAAAATAAGCCTAAAAATAAACACTTGCCGATCTTGAGTTGGCCTTAATTAAGGAGAATCCATGGCTCGTGTAACCGTTGAAGATTGCTTAGAAATTGTTCCTAACCGATTCGCACTGGTGTTGATGGTAGGCAAGCGTGTAAAGCAATTGATGAAGGGTGCCGAGGCGACTGTGGCTTTTAAGCAAAACAAATTCGTTGTGGCAGCTCTTCGTGAAGTGGCCGCCGGAAATATTGGGTACGAGAACACTCTGGATTTCGGAACCATGCGAAAAGATATCGAACGTGACTTGAATAAGCCATCTGAGTAATCATAACCTCCTCGACTTTGGGCCGTAAAGCTGCAAGTCACCAAAATTTATCACGAATTTTACCGCGATTCTACAAACCCGCCTTTTGTTTGGGACTGGTTTGTCCGATATAAATAAATATATGACGGCTGTGGCCCTCTCTTCTGATGATTTTAATTCGCAAAAACCACTCAAGACAGTGGAAGATTTATGCGAGCGCATCCGCGTTTACGATCCTCATTCGGATTTTGATACGATTCGAAAGGCTTATGCTTTTTCGGAAAAACATCATGAGGGCCAATTCCGCCGTAGCGGTGAGCCTTATATTTCACATCCCCTTTCAGTAGCTGGAATTCTAGCGGATTTACGCTTGGACACAGAAACGATCATCACCGGACTTTTGCATGATACGGTGGAAGACACCCATGCGACCTTAGAAGACGTTCGGCGCGAGTTTGGTGATACGGTGGCAGCGCTTGTTGATGGTGTGACGAAAATCTCGCAGATGAAGTTTCGGAATTCCGTGGAAAAACAAGGCGAAAATATTCGCAAGATGATTGTGGCCATGGGGAAGGATGTACGGGTTGTTTTAGTCAAACTGGCGGATCGACTTCACAACATGCGCACTCTTCACCATATGCCCTACGAAAAGCAGGCACGAATCGCTTTAGAAACCTTGGAAATCTATGCACCATTGGCCGGTCGCATGGGTATCAACACCGTTAAGATAGAATTAGAAGATCTTTGCTTTCGTTATTACCGGCCCGATATGTACTACTTTTTGGTTCAGAAAATCAAAAAGACCGAAGCTGAAACCAATCGTTATATCGATGATGTAAAAAAATCGATACTCGACGTCTTAGCGAAAACTTCCATTAAGTTTGAAGTTTTTGGTCGCTCGAAACACTTATGGTCCATTTATAAAAAAATGACCTCGCGGGATATTGATTATGAGCAATTGTATGACATATTGGCCTTTCGAATTATCGTCAGCACCATTCCTGAATGTTATGAAGTCCTGGGTTACATTCACTCGATCTGGAAACCGGTCCCGGGTCGCTTTAAAGATTTCATCGCGATGCCGAAAGCCAACAATTATCAATCTCTGCATACGACGGTTGTGGGTCCGGGGGGAGAAAGAATTGAAATCCAGATTCGCACCCAGGAAATGCATCTCATTGCTGAGCGGGGAATCGCCGCCCATTGGAAATACAAGGAAAAAGGCTCGGCAGCCAAGACTGAAGAACAAGCTAATTGGTTAAGGGAACTGGTGCAATGGCATCAGAATGTCAGAAATTCGGAAGAGTTTTTGGACACGGTAAAAACCGATCTTTTTGAATCTGAAATCTATGTTTTCACCCCTAACGGAGATGTAAAGGAATTTCCAGAAGGTGCAACCCCTATTGATTTCGCCTACAGCATACATTCCGAACTGGGAAACACCTGTGTAGGGGCTCGGGTCAACGGGAAGATGGTACCCCTGAAGTACCGAATGCAAAATGGTGATACGGTTGAAGTGGTTACTTCCAAGACTCAGTCGCCATCGAAAGACTGGTTAAAATTTGCAGTTACCTCCAAAGCGAAATCTAAAATCCGTCAGTTTGTTAAAGAAGAGCAGCGAAAGCGCTCTTTGATTTTCGGTAAAGATGTGGTCGAAAAGGAATTCCGCAAGTTTGGTGCGGCCGCGGTGAAACATTTGCAGGGTGAAGCCTTCGAGACTTTTTTAAAAGACTTCGGTCTGCACTCCCTCGAGGAGATGTATATTAAAATTGGTTATGGAAAGTTAGAGCCTCGGCACTTAGTGGAAAGGCTTCTTCCCCATAAACAGTCCGATGTGAAGACTGAAAATGAAAGTTTTATGGACAAGGTTGTACGTGCAGCTGCCCATAAAACTAAAAAGTCCAAATCGTTGGTGTCCGTAGATGGGATGGATGATGTTTTGGTGCATTTTGCGAAATGCTGTTCCCCCATTCCTGGGGACGCCATAGTTGGCTTTATTTCTCGCGGACGGGGTGTGACGATTCATCGGTCTGACTGCAATAAAGTATTTGAGCTGGATCAACTGCGCAATGTCGAGGTGCAATGGACCAGTAAGACAGCGGATCAGGGTCAGGAACGGAATGTTCGCGTAAAGGTTGTTTCGCAGGATGTTCCAGGTCTTTTAAAGTTGATGTCAGAAGCCTTTGCCGTCCATGGCATTAATATCCAATCGGCCCAGGTGCGTACGACAAAAGACAAAAAAGCCACCTGTGTTTTTGAGGTGGGAGTTCGCGACAGTTCACAGCTTAGTAACGCCATCTTAGAGCTGCAAAAAATTCGTGGAATTTTAGGCGTTGAAAGAATCATGTCCTAGCTTTTACACTTTCGAAATCCTATAATTTTGTTATGAAAACATATTTGATCACCGGCAGCAGCCGTGGAATTGGCTTAGCCATCGCCAAAAAAATGGCCCAGAAAGAAAACGCCAACATTATCATCACTGGCAAGACAACAGAGCCTCACCCACGCCTAGAAGGCACAATCTATACAGCGGCCGAAGAAGTGGAAAAGGCGGGTGGACGCGCATTGCCCCTTGTGTTGGATATTCGGCAGGAAGAGTCGGTGGTGTCAGTGATCGAAAAGGCTTTGTCGCAATTTGGAAGTCTTAACGGACTGGTTTTGAACGCCAGCGCCATTGTTTTAGGAAAGACATCCGACGTCTCTCTTAAGAAATTCGATCTGATGCATCACGTGATCGTTCGAGGTCACTATGCTTTAGTTCATCATGCGCTTCCTTATTTGAAAAAGTCTTCCCACGCGAGCATTTTGGGGCTTTGTCCTCCGTTTCGAAATGCCACTGATCAATGGCTTGAACCTTACCTGCCTTATGCTCTGATGAAATTTGGTCTTAGTATGATGATAAAGGGGTGGGCGGCTGAGTTTCGTGATCATAATATTCAAGTCAACGCTTTATGGCCCAAAACACTTATCGCCACAGCAGCCGTTCAAAATCTTTTAGGTGGCGAAAAGGCGGTTAAGCGGGCGCGAAAGCCAGAAATTTTGGCAGATGCCGCCCAGTGGATTTTGCAGAATCGTGATCAAAGCGGTCAATTTTTTTATGATGAAGAGATCATGGAGAAACTGGGCGAGGATCCGCAAAGTTATGCGGTTGATCTGTCGCAAACACCTCAAGCCGATATTTTTATTGATTAGAAGGTTTTTCCCCAACCGGCGCGAAGGACCATGCTGGTAACGCCCGCTTCCTTGTCTGGAATCATCTGATATTCAAATGCCACAGGAATAAAAGTGGTGTTTGAAAGAAAGTAATCCATCCCCGCAGAAGCCAAAAGTACCGTATTAAAGAAGAATTTATTTGTATCAAGGACCGTGCTTTCCTTTGAAGCGTAGATCAGAACGCCACCGCCACCGCCAACCCAGAACCGACGAGGGGCCGGTGTGAACACATAGTTAAGAGTGCCATATAGGCCCACTTGGAGAAAGTTTGCATTACAATCTGTTGTGGTTTCGCCATCACAGATAGCGATCCCTAACTTTTTACTGACATCAAACATCTCAAGAGTTCCATGGGCGCGGACAAACCATTCTCGCATGAGGGGATAGTCATAGAATCCGCCGACACCAAAATTAGTGCCTTCCATTTCAAAGGAAGCACTTTGTGAGGGAGTCCCATAATTAAAATCTGAGATCTTCATTTTATTCATCATTAAGGCGCCAGTAAAACCAATGGCAGATCCGGACTTCATTCCTGCTAACATTCCAGACTTGGCGCCTGATCCTTTAGCAGCCCTTCGAGCCACAGCAATCGTATGACCGACGACAGGGCGGCCCTTCAAAGATTGAACCACGGCGCGGCCTCCTCGAACTTGGCGAACAACCATGATGGCCTTTCGTTTGCCAGCGGCATCCACCGAGAAGACACGGTCGCCCACTTGTAAATCCAAATCTCCCATGTCAATCAGAGCGCGTGTGCCCTTAATGGTTGTAACTTTTTGCGAGTGGCTGAGAAGGGGGTAGGAGAGGACAAAAAGTGTTATAAAAAAAGCCAGTCTAAGATGCACGGTCATGGCTGATCTCCTTCAAGAGATTTAAAATAAAAGTCTTTAAATTGGTTCCATTCGGTTTGCGTAGAGA
>CAZETK010000040.1:0-30767 GCA_964515195.1 uncultured Pseudobdellovibrionaceae bacterium | reverse complement strand
GTGGGAACAGTGTCTTTGAATTCGGGGATTACGAAATTTAAATGCTCGTGATCTTGTTTTTTCACGACCTCATCGAACTGTTCGCGAATTTTGGACAGCCTAGAGTCGGGGACGTTTCCCCACTCAGCCAGAAGCCGGTAGTTATGGCCGTGTCCGTAATCGGTGTAACAGCGTCCAAATTCGATTCTATTTTTTTCCTCAGTCCACTGGGACTGTTGGTAAAAATGAGCCGAGCAAAAGCGAGCTTCCAATATCCAAGAAATCATAATAGATTGATCCCTCCATCTACAGGTAGAACTGCTCCCGTCGTCCATGCCGACGAATCGGTGGCTAAAAAGAACACAGCGCGGGCTATATCCTCGGGATGTCCCACCCGACCTAAAGGCTGCGCTTGGTGCATTTTTTCAACGGATCCTGAAGCATGAATAGGCGTGTCGACAATCCCAGGGCTGACGGCATTCACACGGATCTTATGAGGAGCGCCTTCCAATGCCAAGGTTTGAGTCAAATTAATTTGAGCCGCTTTCATCGCACTGTAAGCACTTGTGTTAGCGGCAGGTCGCATCCCTAGGGTAGAACTTACATTAATAATCGAGCCTTTATGGTTTTTAACAAAATGGGGCCATAGACTTGTTATCAATCGGACAGCTCCCATGACGTGGATTTGAAATTGATCAATCCACTCTTGTTCGGTGGTTTCTAAAAGAGGTTTGGCCACATAGGTCCCGGCGTTATTCACAAGGACTTCAACGGAGTGGCCTGAGGACAATATCTGCTGAACAGCGCTTTCAATATGATCCTGTTGAAAAAGATCGCAGACAATGGGGGTTGCGCGCTCGCCGCAGTCCATCTGTGTCGCCCGCAACTTCTGAAGATCACGGCCCAATAAAAAAACATGGAAATCATTTTTAGCAAATAAGAGTGCTGTGGATCGACCAATACCCGAACCTGCACCTGTGATAATAGCAGCTTTCATAGGGGCCACGCTATCATGAGCATGATCATAGAGTAAAGCGGTGAGAGGCACGCGAAGGGCCTATTCGATGTTCATAAAAAAGTTAAAGTCATCTATGAGAACAAATAAAAAACCCACCTGAATAAGGTGGGTTTTTGTTCTTAATCAAAAAGTAGATAAAGTCTTAGGCAGCTTTTCGATTTTGGTATTGATAGTATTTTTTATCGAAGTCCTGGGCCTTGGCTCCCTCTTTTGTGATGAGGCCTTCCTTGAACCACTGAAAGTGTTCCTCACAGAAGTTTGCTCGAGAGGACTTAGACTTGCAGCCCTCTGCGTGGCAACGGTAATCGTCCATGGAAATTACTTTCCCTGGGACTTGGGTTTGGACGGGTTGTTTAGGTTGTTGTGTTTTTTTGTCAGACATAGTTGATGAACTCCTTTCAGTATTAATGTGAGTTCCTCATTTATATCGGACCTTTGGCTTAGGACCTTGAGCGAGCTCGAAAATTTATGTCGATTGGAATATTGCGAAGCCTGAAAAGGGACTGAGTAAAGCTAGGTTAACTAGAGTGTCTCAAATTAAGACGAAGTTGGACTCTCCCCAATTTAAAGGGTTCTGTCTCGGCGTGGGGGGCTTCCCTAGCTGTATGTTGGACTTTCATTTTGACGAAACGCTGCGTCTTGGCGGGAGACTCCTCAAAGTGAAGGCCAGGACCGATCAGGTCGAAGTGGATCTACGGGCTTCCGAAATCTGACTCGGCTTTTCAAGAGCAAGAATCTGCACATTGGTATTGTCGCTCTCCTTGGGTTGCATTATCTTTTTGCCATTATAAAAGAGAGCTCACGCCATGAAAAAACCGTCCCGCACAAACCGATCAAAAGTACCCACACCCCCTACCTCTTACCCACGCTCGGCACAGGATGCCTTCGTGACTCAAAAAATGCTCTATTCGGTTCGCGATGAATTGATGGCACACACCGATGGGAAGTTTCACGAAGTTAAGGCTGAAATTCACGAAGTGAAAGCGGATCTGGCTAAGCTTGATAAATCCGTTCATAGAGTAGCTCTACTGGTTGAAGAGCAGAATAACCGGAATAAGATAGTTTTGGACGGTCTTACGCAATTGTTTGCACGTCAGGATCGCGTTGAAAAGAAATTGGGCGCCAGCCCATAAATATTTTCTTAAATATCACCAGCTGCGATTTTCCGTCCTACTTTGAGGTTTTCCCTGAAACTGGCGCAGACATTGACAGTTCTGATAGATCCAGATGGTTTAAAGAGTTGATGCGGACATGATTCCACTGCGGGTGAACCGCCATGGCAAAACTGAGCCGCCCCGTTGGGATGAGAAGCTCGCTTTCTTTCAAGATCAACAAGGCCTCGCGACAAATTTTCTTCTGACTCTTGGAATCACCTTGAGACAGTTTTCCCACCAACTCATCAAATCGGGGATTTTGAAATTTTAGAAAGTTGTCCGGATGTTTCGACGTGAAAATCTCAAGGCTTCCGTGGCAGGTGGGGTTTTCAGGGCTCAGGCCTTTGCGGTAAATATCGGGGGGACTGGAGGCAATCTGCTGAAGAAAAATCTTGTTCTCAAGACCTTTAACCTGAAGTTTAATTCCTAATTTTGTGCGCCACTGGCTTTGCAGCCACTCGCTGAGGCGTCTATGGTCTTCCCCTCCAAGGGCCGAATAGATAAAGCTAAGCGAGCGGTCCAAATTTTCCTTGGCAGGCGCAGGTTCGTGATAGCAGATCTCGTCCCCCTCATAGAGATCCAAAGGCATTCCAAAACATCC
The DNA here is from genome assembly GCA_964515195.1 of uncultured Pseudobdellovibrionaceae bacterium. Taxonomy (GTDB): domain Bacteria; phylum Bdellovibrionota; class Bdellovibrionia; order Bdellovibrionales; family Bdellovibrionaceae. The sequence goes on along the minus strand of CAZETK010000040.1, from coordinate 28,015 downwards.
GGGCCTGTGAGGAGAGTGATACAGGGATTGCATTTCCTGATAATCCAGGCTTGCAATCAGTTTGCGCCGAAGCTCTTGATCTTTCAGGAGAGAAGGCCCCATCACCAAAGAGTCCAGGCGATTAACGGGAGTCCAGCGAAAGCCGGGCTGTCTCTGAAAGGTGGGGATCATCGAGGTCGTAATCCGACGAAGAAAATCCAGCTGATTTTGGCGGTAGGCTTGAATGGCTAAAGTGTCTTCATAGAGAAGCCAGTGCAAAGGGGGACGATCATTTTTTTTATGATAGTGCTCGTTGGGTTCCAGCACCACCTGTCGGGAGGTGATTTGGGTCAGCTTATAGGGGCCGCGGTTTTCATGGGGTTTAAAATCCCCCTCGGGCAAGGGAACCAGGACAGGGCTCATCAGGATATATTCATAATCGGAGCCGGCCACTTCCCATTGTATTTCCAGGGTATGGGGATTAACGGCTTTAACACCAAGGGCGCTGGCGGGTTTCTTCTTGTTTAATATATCCTGAGCATTGGCAATAGGCGCCAGTAAGTCCGCTCGCGGAGAAGGACGGGTGAGAATCCGGCGGTAACTTAGAACAAAATCTTCGGCTGTGATCGGCTGACCATTGCTCCATTTCAGATTCTTTTTAAGGTGGCAGGTCCACTTCTTGGGTTTTTTAATACAGCGCTCGCCCAGCTCTGGAACAAATTCATTGTCTTCGCTCAGTCGGTAGAAGTGTCGAAAAAGTTGCTGGGACAAATATTGTCCCGAACTGGCTCGCAAATGATGGGGGTCCAGATCCCGCGGTGGCGATGTCAGACTTAAATGAAAAGGGGTTTGAGACCAACCCAAACCCCCGCAAAGCAAGACTCCCAAGAATAGTCGAATCATCGACCGCTTAACTCCAATTTAGCAATGGTTTGCAGTTGCATATTGGAAGTCCCTTCATAGATCTGGCCGATTTTGGCATCTCGCCAGAATTTCTCGACAGGGTATTCTTTTGTAAATCCGTTGCCACCAAAAAGATCCACGGCCGTGGACGTGATTTTTTCGGCGGCTTTAGAGGCATAAAGTTTAGCCATGGCAGCTGATTGAATAAAGTCCACACCCGCGTCTTTCAAACGGGCGGCGTTGTATACCATGAGTCGTGCGGCTTCAAGCTCTGTTCGCATTTGAGCCAATTGGAATTGGACACCTTGGAAGTTACTAATCGGTTGTCCAAACTGTTCACGAGTTTTTGTATAGTGAAGGGTGGCTTCATAGGCTCCTTGGGCGATACCCAACATTTGGGCCCCAATCCCAATTCGTCCCTCATTCAATGTTTCAATAGCAATCTTATAGCCTTTACCTGGCTCGCCCAGAATATTGGCGGCAGGAACTTCGCAATTTTCAAATAAAAGCTCAGTCGTTGAAGACGCCCGAATTCCCAGCTTGTCTTCCTTTTTGCCCACTGTAAATCCCGGCATTCCTTTTTCAACCAAGAAAGCGGTAATGCCTTTATAACCTTTAGAAGGATCAATATTGGCAAAAACAATAAATAAAGAAGCTTCGTTTCCGTTGGTGATCCAAAGTTTTGAACCGTTCAAAATATACTTATCACCTTTCAACTCGGCCCGAGTTTTTAAAGCAAAGGCGTCAGATCCACTTCCGCTTTCTGAGAGAGCATAGGCGCCCACCCATTCAGAGGCGAGTCTGGGAAGATATTTTTCTTTGATGGCCTCAGATCCCCATTTCAAGAAGGCATTGGTCACTAAAGTGTTTTGGACATCCATCAACACGGAAATAGAAGCGTCAACGCGGGCCAATTCCTCAACGGCCAAACAGGCCATAGTAAACGTAGCTCCAGCTCCACCGTACTGTTCTGGAGACTCGACACCCATAAGGCCCATTTCAAAAAGTTTTTTCACCAGTTCGGGACGCATTTGAGCCTCATGGTCCATTTTTTGAACGTGAGGTTTGATTTCGTTTTCAGCAAAATCTCGAATTGCGTCGCGAAACTGAAGCTCGTCTTCGGACAGTTGGGTTAAGGCTGGTCTCATAATTCCTCCGATAGGGATGGTGCACATATGACATTTATAATCAGCTTTTGAATGGGCTCACAATAGTGGGAACTGCCCACAAGGGTCAAGATATCTTGAGGTTTTCCATGGAGTTAACGGCTGAAGTTCTATCATTATTAGGGGTATTTGAAGTGGATAAAGGTTGAGTCTCAAAGTTTAGGGCTCTAGAATACCGCTATGGATATTATAGCGATTGGCGGTCGAGTCGCCTTTATTTTTATACCTTTTTTATTCGCTCTTTGTGTTCACGAATACGCCCACGGCCTGGTGGCCAAGTGGAAAGGGGATAACACAGCTCAAGCTTTGGGCCGATTAACTTTGAACCCACTTGCTCACGCCGATCCCATCGGAACATTTCTATTGCCTTTAATGGTGATCGTGACCGGTATTCCCTTTTTCTTTGGCTGGGCTAAGCCTGTTCCTGTGGATGTCCGTAGTCTTAAAAACCCCAGGTCGGATATGTTCTGGATTGCTTTGGCAGGCCCCCTTTCCAATGTTTTAATGGCTATTTTAGCTGCAATTGTGATGGCGATGATGATTCGATTTGTACCAGCCCAACAAACCACTGTGGCTGCCAAAAATGTTCTGGATATGTTTATCCTCATCAATCTTTTCTTGGCTGTTTTCAATATGCTTCCCATTCATCCACTGGATGGGGGAAAGGTTCTAGCCCGGTTTTTGCCACCCCAATGGAATTACTGGCTTGAAAGAAATCAGCATATGACGGGAATCGTATTGTTAGTTCTTATTTTCTCAGGAGTTTTAATGGTTCTTCAGAAGCCCGTTATGATTCTGCATTCGCTTTTGACCTCTTGGTAAAGAGATCAAACTCTACGGCGGACCAGCCCCACAGCCTCGTAAGCCATATGAAGTGTTTTGGCTGCACGAGCCTGAGCCTTCTCGGCTCCGGACTTCATCAACTGATCTAGATAGCTTCGATCTTTCATGAGTTCTTCATATCGAGCGCGAACAGGACTAAGTGTTTCAGTAACTAAATCGGCTAAGTCCACTTTCAAATGGCCGTACATTTTTCCCTCGTATTCTTGCTCAAGTTGCTGAACAGTCTTGCCGCTCAAGACAGAATAAATCGTCAGAAGATTGGAAATCCCAGCTTTACTTTCCATATCGAATTTAATTTCGGTTCCTGAGTCAGTCGCAGCTGACTTGATTTTCTTTTCAATTTTTTTAGGATCTTCAATGACAGAGATATAGTTTTTCTCATTTTCATCGGACTTCGACATCTTCTTTGTGGGGTCTTGAAGAGACATGATACGGGCGCCGGCTTTTGGAATAAAAGCCTCAGGCATCTTAAAGACACCCTTGGCATAGGCGCGGTCAAAGAATCCCACCACATCACGACACAGTTCAAGATGCTGACGTTGGTCTTCGCCGACAGGTACCAGGTCCGCTTGATATAGAAGAATGTCTGCTGCCATTAAAACGGGATATGTAAAAAGACCGGCGTTGATATTTTTAACGTGCTTTTCAGCTTTTTCTTTATACTGAGTCATACGATTCAGATAACCCATGGGGGTGAGACAAGTAAAAATCCACGCCAGCTCGGCGTGCTCATGGACATGAGATTGAATGAAGATCACATTTTTATCGGGATCCAATCCCAGAGCCAGGTACTGCGCGAAGAAGCTATAAATTCTTTCTCGGAGAATCTTAGGATCTTGGGTCACGGTAAGAGCGTGCAGGTCCGCCAAAAAGTACAAACAGTCGTATTCATCCTGAAGTTTGCGCCAATTGTGAATGGCCCCGATATAATTTCCCAGGGTTAAGTTTCCAGTGACCGTGCTTCCGCTCAGGATGATTTTTTTCATGACCCCAATATATCGTTTCCCTTCAGAGAATCGCAAGTCCTCATCAAGGGCTATAATCACAGGCAGGAAATGGAATTTCAGCTTAAAACCCATGCAAAAATGCGATGAATTTGCTGAAGTCCTTATCAGACGCTTAAAGAGCGGGAATCAAAATTTACATGACCGCTTGCGACAATAGCCCCCAAAACTCTTGAAACTCCATAGAGTTACATGAAACTGTGAAATCATGAGTTACCATATTCAGTTGTCACGATTTGAAGGTCCTCTGGATTTGCTCCTTTACCTGATCCGTAAAGAAGAGATGGATATCATGGATATCGAGATCCAAAAGATCACAGCCCAGTATCTTGAGTACGTCCAGTTGATGAAAGAATTAGACCTGGAAGTTGCCGGTGAGTTTATCGCTATGGCGGCGACACTGCTTCAAATTAAATCAAAGCTTCTTCTTCCCACGTATGATGAGAATGGCGAAGTGATTGAAGTGGAAGATCCCCGTAAAGAACTGGTGCAACGTCTTTTAGAGTATGAAAAGTATAAAGAGGCCGCAAAAGCCCTTCAAGATCGCCCCTGGTTGGGTCGTGATATTTGGACCCGTGGAATCCGGGAATCTTTTGGCGAGCGTGAAGAAGAAATCATTATCGAAGACAATGGCCTTTTTTCGCTGATCGCTATGTATCGACGAGTTCTACGATCCGCCAAGAAGAAGGTCCATGAGGTAACGGCGAAAACTCAGAGCATCGCCAATCGAATTTTACAGCTTAAGAATTTTCTTAAAGTGGGCGAGAGGGTCAGCTTCTTTTCTTTGATTTCAGCCGGCTACCAAGAGGTGACCAACACTGTTGAAGAGAAAACCCGTCAAACGTTGATCACTTTTTTATCACTCTTGGAACTGGGAAAGTTAGGCTTTGCCTCTTTGTACCAATCTGAAGTTTATCAAGATATTTGGGTCGAGACAACACAGCCTATCGAAACTGACGTGGTCTCACGGGTGGAAGAGTACAATCAACTTCAATCCGAGGACGCCGCAGACCAAATGTTTTTGAAAGCGGCGGAAGCTGAAAATCAACAAGAGCAGGCGCAGTTGGGCTTCGAGGGTGCCTCAGAGGATGGGCTCGAGGTAGCTAAAAGCGACGTCGACACTACGGATGTTTCTCCGGATGAATTTGTACTGATGGACTCTGGGAATGAAGAATTAGAAGAGGAAACTCTATTTGCCAGTGAAGAAGTGGCAACAGATGAAGATATTTTGAACGCTGAAAAAGAATTAGAAGAGGGCGGAGACAGCCATGTCTGAAAAGTTTGAAGATCCAAAAGATATCCTAAGCGAAGACGAGCGCGAAGCTTTACAAGAAGTCGAGGAGCGCGAAGCCGCCGAAGAAGAAGGTGACTCCGTAGAGGACAATTTGGATTCCTTCGAGCCAGCCGATGTGGAAGGATCTGAGCTTGAATCTTTTGAGGCGGCCGAAATTGAAGAAAAATTATTTATTGAAGACGAACAGGCCGAAAGCATCATTGAAAGCCTTCTGTTTGCATCGGACAAACCCGTCAGCCTTTCGACCCTGCGTGAACTTTTTAAAGGCACCAATATAGAGCGATCCCATATCAAGCGTATTATCGAGCGTTTGGCCGTGGAATACGCTGGCGCTCGACGAGGTGTGGCTTTAGAAGAAGTCCCCGGAGGATTTCAGCTTCGCACCAAAGTGGATAATATGAGTTTTCTGCGACGTTTGTTGAAGGGACGTTCATTCCGGTTGTCGGGTCCTGCTTTGGAAGTTTTATCGATTGTGGCCTATAAACAGCCTGTGATTAAGGCTGAAATTGATGAAATACGAGGTGTCGAATCGGGTCATCTTTTGCGGGCCTTGATGGAGAAAGGTCTTGTTAGCTTTGAAGGTAAAAGTGATCTTCCGGGGCGTCCTATGCAATATGCGACCACCCGCAAATTTTTGGAAATCTTCGGTCTTCGTAACCTAAAAGAACTTCCAACCCTTTCGCAAATCGATGAGCTTTTGCCAGAAGGAATCGGGGACGAAGAAGAAAAGAAAGAACAGCTTTCTGATATCACCGATAGTATGTCTCAAGTGGTGGCCAGCACATACTCTGACGGAGAGGCCGAACTTGAGCGGATTCAACAGGAGCTTCAGGCTGTGGACACAACGGCCGCCTTCTTTGAAGAAGAAAAAAAGCGCATGAAGGACGAGCAGAATCGCCAGCGTGCCCAAGATATTCGTGATGCCGTGACAATGGGTGAAGAAGTTCCGCAAAAAGATCTCAGATGGTTGTCAAAATATGAAGCCGAGCAAGCAGCGGCTTTAGCCGCTGCTCAAGATGCCCTTAACGTCGAAGGTCCTGGCGATGAAGGCAGCGGCGCTATATAATATCAGCTGATGAGCCTCCAATCTGGAAGTTTGGTGAGAGGGATCTCGACCCGCTTTCGTCTTAATTTGAGATAGTTAACCTTGTTCCTCTTTGCGGTTAGGGAGATTTCCCTTATTTTAAAGAAAGGGGTATTCATGCTTTAAGGAATTATTAACATTTGGGGGCTTTTTTCTCGGCTTTGTTTTTGGCTTATTTGGCGTTTTTTATGACGGCCTGTAATACCAGTCATGAAGGATCTCTTTTCAGCGACGAGTTGGAATCCACCCGATGCCCTCAAAATAGTTGTGTACTAGGGGTCGCAGATGCAACTGAAACTCTAATGGTTTTAAGTTCACCCGTCACCAATATCATGCCAGTAGGGAGTAGTCTTGGTGAAATCAGTGGATCTTGTTATCCTTCCCTCTTTCCACAAAATTTTATTGAAGTGGGAATTCAAAACTCTGGGATGCAGCCTTTGAATGTGACATCTGTCCTTCCGCCTAACTTTGTGGCTCGCTGCAATCAGGGGAAATTCTATATTCCCATCAACTTGCAAGGGCAACCAGCCGGAAATTATACGGTAAATCTACAATTGGTAGTCGTTGATGAGAATGGTCAGCAGATCCGTCCTAACTTCAAAACGGTCAGTTCAACGCTGGTCATGCGACAGTAATCAATTCAAAATCAAAAACTAGGGCTCTCGCCACTGGCGAATGAAACTAGGCTTTCTTTCGGCCGGAATCGAACTCTCTTCAAATTCCTGCAAGGTTAAACCAAACTGTGAGCCCATCAGTCTCGCCTTAAAAAGAGGATGACGAACCAACTCGTAGAAGGCCTTCCAAGAAAGCTTTCGATCGGGGGAGTTTTGCGGAACACTGAACCCCCAGATTTTAACGGTGTTCAGGTGGGCATCTTCGCTTTGCCAGAATAGAGGAAGATAAACCTTTTCCCAGTCCTGTTTTCGAAAGTCCGGGTAAAGGAAAGAAAATAAAGGCACTCGTATACGGGCCCTTTCTAACAGCGAAACTCGATTGAGCTGCTCCATTAATGTTCTTTCGATTAGAACCAAATGAGCTCCACGACCAGCCAAAGTTTTGATTTCCCATTCCGTCGGCTCATCTATGACAGCGATGGAAAGATTCCAATCCGTAAACTGCATATCTTTAAAGACATCAGCCAAGGCTTCGGATTCTGTATAAAGAAGTACGTCTTGTGGCTCGGCCTCCCAGACCCGAAAAGTTCCACTGGGCGAGGTAAATCCCAGATAAAATCCCCAAATTCCCAAGCTTAAAAAAAACAGGGACCACGCGAGTCCCTCATAAATTTTTTTCTTAGAATTAGAAGATCTCTTTATCGCCGACATTGAGTTTAGAAGGCCTCGTCAAAAGTCACTTGCCCCGAGACGCCCACTTGATAGGCGCTGACTCGGCGCTCAAAAAAGTTGGTGAGTTCCTGTGCGTCTTGAAGTTCCATGAAGGCAAAAGGGTTTTTCACATTGAAGCGGGGGGCGATGTGTAACGATTCCAAACGCATATCCGCAATATACTCCAAGTACTGCCGCATATCCTTGATGGACAAGCCGGCTACTCCATAATTCAATAAATCTTCAGCGAAAGCCATTTCACAATCAATAGCGTCTTCAAGCATCTGGACCACCATTTCATTCATTTGTTCGTTAAAAAGGCCAGGCTCTTCTTGACGGGCTAAATGAATTACCTCCGTGGCAAATGCAATATGCATGCTCTCATCCCGGAAGACCCAGTTAGTTCCCGCCGCCAACCCTGCTAGCAACCCTTTGGAGCGTAAGAAGTAGACATAGGCAAAGGCGGCAAAGAAGAAAAGGCCCTCAATGCATGTGGCAAAACAAATCAAGTTCATCAAAAACTTACGGCGATCTTCAATGGTTTCAAGTTTATCCAAGTCATTAATAGAGTAGATCCATTTGTAGCAGAATTGGGCTTTCTTTTGGATAGAAGGGATATTTTCCACGGCGGCGAAAGCTTTTGCCCTTTCGTCTGGATGAGGAATGTAGTTGTCCAAAAGTGTCAGATAAAATTGAACGTGCAAAGCCTCTTCATACAACTGCCGGCTTAAATATAGGCGAGCTTCCGGAGAGTTGATATGTTTGTACAAATTCACAACCAGATTGTTTCCGACAATGGTGTCACCAGTGGCAAAAAAGGCCACTAAGCGGTTGATAAGATGATGTTCGGCTGGCGTGAGCTTCTGGCGAAGATCCACGAGATCCGTTGAAAAGTCCACCTCATCCACAGTCCAGGTGTTTTTGATCCCATTCTTGAACATTTCGTAAAAGACAGGGTACTTCATGGGTCTTAGGGTTAGGTCAAATCCAGGGTTGAGTATCATTTCAACGTTCTCCTTAATTGCAGAGCCGACTTTTCTGAATCGGCCCAGATGATATTTTCAAAGACTACTGACAGGCCTCGCAGGACTCTGGATTTTCCAGACTGCACGCTAAGGCTTCTTGTTCTGTGTACTGCTTTTTAGCGCCATTATTGTTTTTCACAGTGGTCTTGGCAATACTGGTCGCAGGACGGCTGCGTAAGTAATAGGTTGTCTTGATGCCGTTCTTCCATGCGTACATATACATACTAGAAAGCTTTCCAATAGTCGGAGCTTCCATAAACAGGTTTAAACTTTGCGATTGATCAATATAGGCGCTTCGGGCTGCGGCCATATCGATTAAGGCTTTCATAGGGACTTCCCAAACAGTTCGGAAGACTTCTTTCAATCTTTGCGGAACTGATGCCAGGTTCTGAATAGAGCCTTCTGACATTTTGATCTCATTGCGAAGATCCTCATTCCAAAGTCCCAGCGATTTCAATTCTTGCACCAGATATCGGTTCACCTGAAGGAATTCTCCAGATAATGTCTCACGTTTGAAGAGATTGCTAATCTGTGGTTCTGTCGCTTCGTATGATCCTACGATGCTGGCGATTGTCGCTGTTGGAGCAATCGCAATCAAAAGAGAATTGCGAAGGCCCGTTTTGACAATTTTTTCTTTAAGTTTATTCCACCGATTTTCATCATCAGGTTTCACTCCCCAAAGATCAAATTGCAAAAGACCTTTAGAGGCTCGTGTTTCCGCAAAGTTTTCGTGGGGACCCAATTTTTCTGCTAGCTCCGCACTTGTGAAAAGCGCATTGTAGTAGATCTCTTCTTGAATGCGGGTGGAAAGAGATTTAGCCTGATCACTGTCGAATGGAAGCTTCAACTGAAAGAACACATCCTGCAATCCCATGATACCCAGTCCTACGGGGCGCCACTTGCGATTGGAATCTTCTGCGGTCCCAATAGGGTAAAAATTAATATCCACAACCCGATCCAGATACTTGACGGCCACTCGGACTGTGCGAGCGAGCTTTTCAAAATCGAATTCGCCATTGACCACATGACGGGCTAAATTAACAGAACCCAGGTTGCAAACAGCGGTTTCATTATTCGAAGTGACCTCCAGGATCTCGGTGCAAAGATTGGAAAGATGAATGACATTATGGGGAAGCCCTGTTTGATTGGACTTCAAGTTGGAGGCGTCTTTAAAAGTCATCCAGCCATTTCCAGTCTGAGCTAATGTTTTCATCATTCTTTGATACAGGTCTCGCGCTGGAATTTGTTTAGCGTATAATTTTTGTTCTTCCGCTTCCGAGTAAGCTTTTTCAAATTGAGGCCCATATAGGTCAACAAAATGAGGCACAATATTAGGATCAAATAGAGACCACATCTGATCGGCCTCCACGCGCTTCATGAAAAGGTCAGGAACCCAGTTGGCTAAATTTAGATTATGAGTTCGCTTGGCTTCGTCGCCCGTGTTGTCACGAAGTTCAAGGAACTCCTCGATGTCAGCATGCCAAGTTTCAAGGTAAATACAGGCGGCACCCTTTCGTTTTCCGCCTTGATTAACAGCAGCAACAGAGGAGTCCAGGGTCTTTAACCAGGGAATAATACCATTGGAGTGGCCATTGGTCCCTTTGATCAAAGATCCCCGTGATCGCACCCGAGAGTATCCCACACCAATGCCACCGGCAAATTTTGATAAAAGAGCAATGTCTGTGTACTTATCATAGATGGATTTAAGATCATCTTGAGGTGAATCCAATAAATAACAAGAGCTCATCTGCGGGCGCAGGGTTCCCGAATTAAAAAGGGTTGGTGTCGAAGGCATATAATCATGGGACGAGATCAAGCGGTAAAACTCAATCGCTTCATCTAATTGGGTAGCCAAGCCACAGGCCACTCGCATGAAAAAATATTGAGGTGTTTCAAACACCTGGCGGGAAGTCGGGTTTTTAAGAAGATAGCGATCATAAATTGTGCGCAAGCCAAAATATTCAAAACGATCGGTTCGATAGGGCTCGATGGCAGCACACAAGGCCGCCTTGTGGGTCTGCACAAAATTGTAAAGTGCTTCGCTAAGAAGGCCATTCTTAAAACCGAAACTCACACTTTCCGCAAAGGATTGGATCTTCTGTGAACGGACCTCTTCATCAATAAAGGTTGATAAAAGGCGGGAGGCGAGTTTTGAATACTCAGGCTCTTCTCCAATCAAAAGAGAAGATGTTTGAATACAAAGATTATCCAATTCCTTCGTAGTGGCTCCGTCATAAAGACCAGAGATAGCCTTTGTTGCGACACGAAGTGGGTCAACAGCACGAAGCCCCTGACAACAATAGGTCACACGTTCAACAATTTTCGTAACATCCACGGGTTCGAGAGAGCCATCACGCTTGCGCACTCGCATAACTGGAATTGAACCCTCTGCTGTAGGCCCGTAAGCATCCGAAGCCTCCCTCATGCTTGGTGTCGAAAGTAATTCCAGAGTGTCAACATGGCCAGCCTCGATGTTGCTCATCGCCTTCCCCCTCAATTTTTCAGAATCTTAATTTTTTAATGTTTTCCAAGATGGCCACGACCGAAGTCGGGTTTGGCAGCTCCGCCACAGATAAAGTTCCAGTAGGAACCTCCTTGTTTCTTGAAATATCCTCTAGTCTAAAAGGGCATATATCCCTATATCTAGTGGCTATTATCAAGCGCCTTGTCCATAAGGCCCATTCATCTCTTGAATCCAAGAGTGAACAAAATTTCCTCGGAAATCAACCAGGAACCCAAGACCTAGACCCCTTTTATGCAAAAAAAAATGCGCCGCTGCTTATCAATTGAGCAAATGACAGGGGTTAATTGACAAAACTAGTTTGAGAAATCTTTAAGCATTTTTGAAAGCCAATCCCTGTCGGCTGCCACGATTATTCATCCAGTCAACAAGAAATTGGTGAGTTCCCATCTTATCAGAAGTCCATTGTGGAGCAATCAATTCGTCCCAACGGGAGGAATAGGCGGCCAAACGATGGATATAAAGGCGGGGCGATAGATGTTCCAGGAAAGTCTGCACGTGTTGGGCATACTGTTCTCTTCCAATGGGAGTAAACAGCCCTTGGTTGTAGAGACTTTCAAGCCCGGTGTTTTTTAAGACATGGACATTATGCAGTTTAATATTGGTAATGGGAAGATCGTTACAAATTTTAGCGGTTTCGATCATGTGTTCTTGGGTTTCTCCGGGCCAGCCGAACATCAAGTGTAGCCCCAGATCAACGGCTGTTTTAGCTGCGATCTTTTCGATGGCCTTAAGACTCTGTTCGCGGGTATGCCCGCGCTTCATAAATAGCAATTGATCGTCAAAAAAACTCTGCACTCCAATTTCAACACCGACAAAGGCCCGTTGGTGAAATTCGTTCCACAGATCTAATACTCCTGGAGACAGACAGTCAGGACGAGTGCCGACCACAAACCCTCTGACGTCCGGATATTGAAGCGCCAACTCAAAGTTTTGTCTTAGATTTTGAAGCCGCGTGAACGTATTGGTGTAAGCTTGGAAGTAAACTAAAAATTCTTCGGCCTTAAATTTTTTTTGTATATGGGCTCGGTATTTTTCAATTTGCTGGGGCAGGGGGAGATCAAAAGCCTCTTCACGGGCGGCAGAACCCCAGACGTCACAAAAGATGCAAGTTTCCATCCCTTTTAGACCTTCACGATTCGGACATGATTCCACAACGGCCACGGGTATTTTGTAGACTTTGTGCCCAAAAAGCTTTTTATAGTGCTCGGAAATCGGGGTGAATGGTAGCATGGGTCAGCAATACGAAAGCGGCCTTGTCGTGTCAAGGGCCATTGATCCCCACCTCAAGAGGAAGCCAGCGGCAGGAATGAAGATGGATTTTAAAGAACTTGGTTTCTTGATCGAAAAGACTCAAGATGGGTCACCGACTCTCAGGCTGATAAATAAGACGCCCTTGAACGGCGAAAGTATGCATCACACGGGTGGCGCATTTTCAGAGACCCAGTACATCTATGGGAAAGCTCTAGAGTGGGGATTGGATCACTATTGCCGAACCTCGACAGCGGCGACAAATAAACCGTTTCGTGTTCTTTCAGTGGGATTAGGCTTGGGTTATGTGGAAACCTTAATGTCGGCACTTACCTGTTCTTACTCAATAACTGATTGGGAGCTGGATTCCTTCGAGATCGTGCCTGGCCTACGTGATAATTTTTTAAACTTTTACCAAGGTGGAATGTCTCACCCTGTTTACACAGAGATTCTTCAAATGACGGCTGAGGCCTGCAAGCTAGACACTCTTACAGTCAAGCAATCCGCAATGAGCGCCTTAGCGGAAGGTCGCTTAAGACTAGAGGCCGATATTAAATCCAAGCCTTTGCCCTCAGGTTTTTATCATGTCATTTGTTATGATGCCTTTAGCTCCAAAACAAACCCTGAACTGTGGAGCGAAGAGTTTTTAGATATGGTCCTAAAATCGGCCCGAAACGATGAGGCTGGTTTTAGCACCTATGCCTGTATGGGGAACTTGAAACGATCTTTGAAGCGAAACGGTTTTACTATGCAGATCAGGGATGGCTTCCAGGGAAAAAGAAACTCCACTTGGGCTTGGCGCGAATCTTAACGTCCCTGGTTGGATTCTGCAAACTTCCGAGTGTATTCAATAATAATGGTTTGTGCTTCAGCAGGTAGATTCACAAATCGAAGTCCCCAATGCCCATCTTGGTGAAGATAAAGCACGTCGCATTGGCAGTTGATCGTAGTGGCCAGTTGAGGACTTTCGATTTGTCCTCGAAGCTTATCTCCGACAGCAATTCCTTGAGCTTCCACAATGCCGATTCCGCCTTGACTGACAGAGGCCAGAAGAGAATCAAATAAGATCCCATTTTTTTCGTAACGAAATATCCCTGAAATAGGGACACGATTATGCTGGCGGCGGGTAATACCGACCTCTTCCACCAAGGTGGGATAATGGTAAATGTCATTCCAGTCAGGTTCGTTCAACTGTTTGAATAAGACTTCGGCAGGCATAGGATGGTTCTTCAGAGTCTGCACAAGCTGATCATAAGTAAAGGGACCAGATTCGTCCTCACCCTGCTTCAGCATCCACGATGGGTTCATATCCTCTTTTAGGCTTTTCAGGATTTCATCAAGACTCGATAGAGATTTTTTCCACTCACCTGGAGATACCCATTCGCTTAAACCATGGCCCCAGATCAAGGCGTCAGGGGAAGCTGCCGCCAGAGGCGCAATTTCATCCTCGTGGTAAGGACCACTGATTTCATTATTCGTTAACAAGAACCACTTGGGCTTTTCGTTTGAACTCACATTTGTATTGTGGAGTTAAACCCCAAGTGAAAACAAGTGATCTCCAGCCTTGTCGACGCAAAGCAAGAATATGAGTGACGGGTGGCGGGAATATCTTTACTATTTCTCTATGTCGAATTTACCTGGTCAGGCTGCTGCCCCTTCGGAGATCTCCTCTAAATCAGCGTGGCTATTAGCTTTAGGTGCCCTTGGGGTCGTGTTCGGTGATATTGGGACAAGCCCCCTTTACGCCCTTCGTGAGACATTCCTCAATGAAGCGGGTTTATTACTTAGCCATGACAATATCCTAGGTATTCTTTCGATTATCTTCTGGAGTTTGATTCTTGTTATCTCGATCAAGTATCAGGCCTTAGTATTGCGGGCTGACAATAGGGGAGAAGGAGGAGCTCTTTCTCTGATGACTCTTTTGCTGAGGTCGCTTGCCATTGAGGCTAAAGGTGATTCAAAACGGCGGTTTGTCATTGTTTCATTTGGCGTGATGGGGGCCGCATTATTATTCGGGGACGGAATGATCACGCCTGCCATTTCGGTTATTTCAGCAATCGAGGGCTTGAAGTATGTCACGCCGGCTTTTGATCCCTATATCATACCCATTACGATTTTTATCATTAATGCTCTATTTTTGGTTCAAAGATTTGGGACAGGAAGAATCGGGTTTATTTATGGACCCGTTCTGCTCGTTTGGTTTGTCGTTTTGGGCACGCTAGGAATTCGCGGAATTTTAATGGTGCCCGAAGTTCTGCAGGCGGTAGATCCCCGTTATGCCGTGAACTTTTTTTTGGACCATAAGGTGGGTTCTCTAGCGGTGATTGGATCAGTCTTCCTTGTCATTACGGGCGGGGAGGCTTTATATGCTGACATGGGGCACTTCGGACGATCTCCGATTAGAAGGGCCTGGTTTTTTGTTGCGCTTCCTGGATTATTGTTAAACTACTTTGGCCAAGGGGCCTTGTTATATTCCGATCCGGAAGCGATTTCGAATCCTTTCTTTATGTTGGCCCCTGAATGGGGACTACTTCCCTTGGTTATCTTGAGCGCCGTAGCTTCGATTATGGCCTCGCAAGGCATGATTTCCGGAGTCTTTTCGATCACTCGACAGGCCATCCAGTTGGGACTACTGCCTCGATTAACGATTGTGCATACATCCAGCCAAGAAGCTGGGCAGATCTATGTTCCGTTCATGAACTGGGCCCTATTTGGTGGCGTGATCTGGTTTATTCTGACATTCAGAACTTCATCGCAAATGGCGGGAGCCTATGGCGTGGCCGTCACCGTGACGATGCTTCTTACCACCGTCATGACTTTCTTTGTCTCCAATACAAAATGGAGGTGGAGCTGGCTTAAGGCCGTTTTAATTTTTGTCCCCTTTTTCATTATCGACTTTGTGTTCGTTGTGGCCAACATAACTAAAGTTAATGACGGTGGCTGGGCCCCTTTAATGATTGCAGGGGGCGGATATATCGCGATGAAAACTTGGCAACGGGGTCGCCGCATTCTTTATGAAAAACTGAAAGAGCGATCTGTAAGTGTAGAAGAATTCTGCCAAATGTTGTTAAAGCAACCTCCCATTCGTATTTCAGGAACAGCCGTGTATATGGCGGGGGACCCGTGGGGGGTGCCTGTGCCCCTGTTGCACAATTTAAAGCACAATAAAGTTCTTCATGAGCGGGTGGCGATCTTAACTATCCAGACTTTGGAATTTCCAACGGTTCCCAAAGCCAATCGACTGGAGCTTCAAGAGGTGATCCCGAATTTTTACCGGATTATTGTAAAATATGGTTACATGGAAATCCCAAAGATGAAACACATCCTAAATGCTTGTCGGGAAAGGGATTTGAACTTCAAGGTCAATGAAACTACTTTTGTCTTAGGCCGTGAAACCATATTGGCCAGTGCAAAACCCAGCATGCCGTTGTGGCAAGAGAAGATATTTGCCATCATGTCCAGAAACGCGCAACGCCCGACGGCCTTCTTTCGTATCCCTCCCAATCAGGTGATCGAAGTGGGAATCCAGGTGGAAATTTAAGTCTGAAAGAGTTTCTTTAGATTTTCTTTGGCGGCCATGCCGTCTTCAAAACCCATTTCAATAAGTTCGTGCGTGAACTCTTTTTCGAAGAGAAGATAGGAAACAAGCTCGCTAGCCTCTTCAAGAGTGCCTAGATTTTTAATTAAAAAACGAATCAGTTTGGGAAGGTGTTTACTTTTACGGGCCGCGATTTGTCCAATGTCACGGGAGGGACTTATCCAGACGTAATCCACATGTTTGTAAGGAAATTCATCCTTCTGGGATTTCGGAATAAGTGCTACAGTTTCATTGACCTTTTGAATCCGCTCCACATCCAGATCAACCCCATCCATCAACACAGAATTCAAAAGAACATTGAGGACCCGGGCAGTACTCGGGGGGTTCTTATCAAGTAAACTCTGGGCATCGTAAGCTGTCATATTTTGAGTTCGGACGCCGATAATCACAAGCTTGTGAACTCCCATATAAATTAAGGGGCTACAAGGGTGGGTATTGCGTAAGGACCCATCGCCAAAGTATCGATTATCAACAGCTACTGGTGGAAATAGGAGTGGGATGGCGGATGAGGCCATTAGGTGCTCCGCCCGAATCACAGCTGTCTCACTGATCTTGCGAGGTTTTTGCCATTCCAAATGTTTTTCGCGGCTCTGAACAAAGGTGACAGCTGTTGAGTCTTTGTAATCAATCCCTGTTATCGCTAAAGCCTCAAATACATCTTTTTCTAGATTGCGACTGATGCGGGTTAGATCAAAATTTGTGTCAATCAGTTGTCGCAGGGGGGATGTGTCCAAGAGGGCTTTGACAGGAGACCCCTTTGTAAGGCTTCCGAAGGAAAGCTCGCCCATCCACTTTAATCCAATCTTCCCTAAACTCATGGCATCAGTACGGAAAATCTGCTCTGAGCGAAGTTGCCCCCAAATATCGACGAGTCCCTTGGCGCCTTCAGAAAGCTCATCGCTTCGGCTGGCAATGTAAGCAGCATTGATAGAGCCTGCGCTAACTCCAGAGTAAAATCGAAAGGGATTCTTAACGCCCCACGATTCAAGCAAAGAGGCAATGGCTTGAATAACACCCACTTGATAAGCGCCTCGAGCGCCTCCGCCCGAAAGAACGAGTCCAACTTTTTCCGCCATATGATGACAGGATCTCGAATCAGGTCAGAAGAGGTCAAATTAAAAAACAAAATTGACCTCTGAAAGCTTTGAAAGCTAGTCTTGAGTTGATAAAGCAAGGAGGCTTTATGAGATTTTTTATCAGCATCTTGTTGATAGCCCTATTCGGAGGGCTTCTTTCTTGCGGGAATCAGGAGAACATTAAGCAGAGGTGGGATAAGGTGGTCGATGGGTATAAGCCGACCCCTGAGGAGAACTTGCAGCTTGAAAGAGCGGAACTTAACCGGGTCGCGGTCCAACATCGCTTCATTGAAGTGCTAAACGTCACGCACAATACGATATCTTTTAGATCCTCCATTTTTGTTAACAAGAAAGTCTATACACTGGTTGTGGATCAGAGGATTGAATCTGGTGAGTCTAAAAAACAAGACCGTACCGAAGTTATTTTTCAGGATGACCCCCGACTCCGATTGGATGTGCGAACCTATCGAATCCCGCATCTATGGAATGGGCACGAGCACTTGGGTGTTGAATATCGACTGACCCGTAACGGAGAAAACAGCAGCAGTCAGTTTTTACGAATCACCTTGGGAAAATGGGACACGACCCAGGTTGTTCTGAAGCAGGCATTTGAATATCCAGCTCAATCCGACTTGATATTTTGGTCTGGCATCTGATCGGCTTTAAAGCGCAGCTTCCCGTAAATGGAGGAGTTTCCCCGAAAAGGAAATCCTTCCATTGTAATATCGCGCAATGGGCCTGTAATAGTTGCTTTAGCTCAGGATTTAAAGGGAAGGCTGCGTCTGTATATTTGTCAAAAAGGAATGGAAGCAACGTCCCAGATCCCATGGATTAGTGTTGAAATGGCCCTATCCCATTGGTATTCATTTTGCTATGAGATTCTCTCGTGAGCCATTTTGGTTCCTTGGGGAGAGAAAAATACACCACTGAAGGAGGGGTACCTTGAAACACTTACTATTGGCTTTTGTGGCTGCGGGAATGGCTGCAAACGCTCAAACATCATCAACTTCTGTATCATCACAACAGACAAACGAATCAACTTTAAAGGTTGAAGACGTCGTTGATAAAGACAAGCAGATGAAAGACATCGATGACGAAATCACCAACGCTCGCGCCCGAGCTACCTTGGGATCTAAATCGAAATGGTCTGTTCGAACAGCATTGGCCTATCAAGGGGGCTCTATTGAAAAACCATTAGACGAAAAGCGCCCCAACTATCGTGCTTCAGTTAACACAAACACAGTCACCTACTTTAATGCAGATGTTGCAATCAAACGACGTTTGGGTGATATGGACAGTCTGAATTTTGGTACAGGCCTAACATTATTCCGCCCTTTTCATAGAACATTTGATGAGGCAACTAACTCAGGTTCTGGCAAAAATGCAAGAAATGCCAATGTCTCTAGTCCTTACTTAGAGTACAATATTGCTTATCGCTTGATGGACTTGCAAGCCTATACAGCACTAACATACGTGCATTCTACGACTGATTATGATGTCAATACAGTAAAAACCACCGGGATGTTTGATCTCTCCCAAACTGTCATCGCTGAAGTTGGTACTGGCTTATCTATTGGTTCTACCTTTTCGTTAGTGAAAACTCTTTATAAAGGGTCATCAAACTTTGATGGAGAAGGAAATGCGAAAGTCAATTTAGATGCCGCTGCTTACCCCTTCCTTGAGTATGCCTTCAACGATCGTTATAGCTTCAGAACCGTGTTCGGTTATTTTTCATTCCAAGAGTTTGAAAATGATCGGGGTCAGTTCCGACAGTTAACTCCCTATCAGTCAATGGGAGTAGGGATTTCCATCAACCGTGATTTCTATCTTTACCCCAATATTCAGTTTGCTCCTAAAGATATCCGTGACGATAGAACCAATGTTGGCCTGAGTGCTAACATCAACGTCTTCTAATCAGCTCTTAGATAAAGATTCACAGATCATCAAAAAGCCCTCGAAAGAGGGCTTTTTGATTTGTAAAGTAACTTTTATTGGCTAGAAAGAGGTTCTAAGACTCTGTTCACTGCGAAGAAGCGATCCTTCTAGACGCTTCCATACCGCCTGGTAAGTACATCAAGGGGTCGACAGGAAGTTTTTCTTTTCGTATTTCGAAGTGAAGATGGGGACCTGTGGTACGGCCTGTATTGCCTAGCAAACCAATTGTTTCGCCAATCCGAATCTTTTGACCTTCCGATACCAAGAACTTATCCAAATGGGCATAAAGGGTGGCCCAGCCGCGGCCATTCTCAATTAAAATCATCTTTCCGAAGCCACGAAAATCACGGCCGGCATAAATCACCATTCCCGAATGAGCTGATAAAACAGGTGTGCCTCTTGGGCCAGCCAAGTCGATACCAAGATGTCGACGTCGCTTTCCCGCCTTGAATCCTTGGGTTAACCGAGCCCGATCCACGGGCCAGTCAAACTGGACGGCTTGATGGTACTGAGGTGCCGAACTATTAAAATCAACACTTTCACTAGTGACGACAGAGGAGCCGGATTGAGCCGAAACGGAGCGCTGACTTCGCGTTCGAATCGAGGAGCAGGCCGAGAAAAGCCCTGCGCCTAACAAAATAAAAGCCAATGCCTTAATAGATAGGCCCGTGAATACTGTCGCAGTCGACGTCTGACTGGACTCACGTGGTGGCACCATACGAGTCTTCATGATTTATAGGCTACCATAGGAACATCTGCGATGCTGAAGATTTAGGAATAAAGCGGAAATTGCTGGCACAAAGTCTCGACTTCAGACTTGATTTTAGCCTTAAGATTTCCATCTTCGGGATTTTTCAAAACTTGAGAAATCCACTTGGCAATGATCTTCATTTCAGAAGCGCGCATTCCACGAGTGCTCAATGCGGGAGTGCCGATTCGAATTCCGCTGGTGACAAAAGGCGAGCGCTTTTCATTGGGAACAGTATTTTTATTAACTGTGATTCCGGCTTCATCCAAAGCCGTCTCAGCCACTTTACCCGTGACAGGCGTTTCAGAAAGATCCACCAGCAGAAGGTGATTGTCCGTGCCACCCGTTACAAGTTGTAAGCCTTCGGAAAGAAGACTCTCAGCCAAAGCTTTGGCATTTTCAACAACATGACCCATATAGTTTTTGAAATCAGGTTGCAAAACCTCACCGAAAGCCACCGCTTTTGCCGCAATCACATGCTCCAGCGGACCACCTTGAATGCCAGGAAAAATCCGTGAGTTCATGGTCTTGGCTTTTTCTTCACTGTTTGTCAGAATAATTCCACCGCGAGGCCCACGAAGAGTTTTATGAGTGGTAGAGGTCACATAATCCGCATACGGAATCGGAGTCGGGTGATGACCGGTGGCCACAAGCCCTGCAAAGTGAGCCATGTCCACAAGAAGTTGAGCCCCCACATCATTAGCGATTTCCTTAAACTTCACAAAATCCAAAACCCGTGGATAAGCACTATAGCCCGCGATGATTAACTTAGGCTTAACTTCTCGAGCCGTCTTAAGAATCGTATCGTAATTCAATCGGCCAGTTTCTGAATCCAACTTGTAGCTAGTGGCGTGAAAAAGCATCCCAGAAAAATTCACAGGGCTTCCATGGGTGAGGTGCCCCCCATTGGCAAGATCCATTCCTAGAATGGTTTCACCAGCCTTTAAAGCGGCCAGGTAAACAGCCATATTCGCTTGAGACCCTGAATGAGGTTGAACGTTGGCAAATTCACATCCAAATATTTTCTTAGCTCTTTCGATGGCCAAAGTTTCCACTTCATCAACAAAATGGCAGCCGCCATAATAGCGCTTGTTAGGGTAACCCTCAGCGTACTTATTGGTGAGCGTGCTGCCTTGGGCTTGCATCACAGCCAAAGAGGTGTAGTTCTCACTGGCAATCATCTCAAGCCCCGTCTTCTGACGGTGCGTCTCTTTTTCAATAATCTTAAAAACTTCAGGATCAGACTCTTGTAAATTCTGAGAAGAAGACCAAGTCATAAACTCTCCAAAATAAGGGTGTTCAAAATCGTGCCACAATCATTCCATAGACAGCCACCTAGGGCAACCCGCTGAAGTGGCTTAGAGCAGAATAAAAATCATCAAATAGCCCTCCCACATTCTTCACTGAAAAAACGCAATCCCTTAACAGAATTCCTGTTCGTGAAGAGGAAAGGATCTACTTTAGAGGCAGGCTAAGCTTTTCAACACGTGGAGCATGACGCCCGCCTTCGAAGGGAGTGTTGAAGAATGCTGTGACAATTTTTTCAGCTGTTTCAAAATCAACAGCACGAGAGCCCAAGCAAAGGATGTTGGCATTATTATGAGCACGACTTAAACAAGACACAGTCTCATTGTAACATAAGGCGGCTCGAACATTAGGATACTTGTTCGCTCTTATTGCCATGCCTTGTCCCGATCCGCAAATTAGGATGGCCATTTCATCAGGGTGGTCATTGATATAATGGGCCACATGATCCGCATAATCCGGGTAGTCCACAGAGGCTGTATCAAATGGCCCAAGATCCTTCCAGCTCCAATCGGAAAAGCTTTCTTGGAGTCGACGCTTGTATTCGACACCGGCATGATCTGAGGCAATCAGAATGGCTTTCATTTATTAAAGCGGGAAAATATCAAGGAGCCGTTGGTACCGCCAAATCCAAAGCTGTTATTAAGAGCATAATTAATTTTTCCGCGACGAGCCTCGCCCGCCACGTAGTCAAGGTCACAATCTTCACTGGGATTTTCAAGATTAATGGTTGGAGGAACCACTTGGTCAACAAGGGCTTGAACGCAAAAAGCACTTTCCAAGGCTCCAGCTGCGCCCAACAAATGGCCTGTCATAGACTTAGTGGCTGATATCCAAAGATCTTTTGCGTGATCTCCAAAAACCTTTTTCAAGGCCGTTGTTTCGAGCCCATCCCCCATGGGAGTGGAAGTCGCATGGGCATTGACGTATTGAACTTCATTAGGATTGATACCGGCTTCTTGCAAAGCGATTTGCATTGCGTGCTGACCACCGGCTCCCTCAGGAGCGGGGGAGGTCATATGGTACGCATCCGCTGAGGCGCCATAACCTGTCACTTCACATAGAATATTGGCTCCACGTTTTAGGGCGTGCTCGAGGCTTTCCAAAATCAAGACAGCACAGCCTTCGCCTAAGACAAAACCATCACGATCTTTATCAAAGGGGCGACTGGCTTTTTCAGGGGCATCATTGCGCGTGGACAGGGCTTTCATATTGCCAAATCCGGCAATGGCCAGGGGACAAATCGCGCTTTCCGTTCCGCCTGCGATCATCACATCAGCATTGTTGTACATAATGTAACGGAAAGCCTCACCAATGGAGTGAACGCCTGTGGCACAAGCACTGGTGATGGAGTAAT
The DNA here is from genome assembly GCA_964515195.1 of uncultured Pseudobdellovibrionaceae bacterium. Lineage (GTDB taxonomy): Bacteria > Bdellovibrionota > Bdellovibrionia > Bdellovibrionales > Bdellovibrionaceae. The sequence goes on along the minus strand of CAZETK010000040.1, from coordinate 5,601 downwards.
TAACGTTTTTAGCATTGAACATCATGCTGACTTGGCCTGAAGCCAAGTTAGTGATGACCGAGGGAATAAAAAATGGGCTGACACGACCTGGGCCTTTTTCTAACATCCGTTGATGTTGTTCTTCGATCCAGGGGAGTCCCCCCATTCCGGCCCCGATCATAACCCCTGTACGCATGGACAGATCATCGTTGATTGTTAGCTGCGCATTTTCAAGAGCCATTTTTGTGGAGGCGATAGCATAGTGGATGAACATATCCATTTTTTTCTGCTCTCGCTTTTCGACGTAAAGATCCGAGTTGAAGTTTTTGACCTCACCCGCAAATTTTACATCGAAACCTTCAGTAGGAAATTTCGTAATCGGGGCGATTCCGGATTTCCCCTGAAGGGCCTGAGACCAGGTTTCAGACCAAGTTGTGCCCAGGGGGCTGACAGCCCCTATCCCGGTGACCACAACTCTACGAAGTGAAATCTGACCTCGAGTTGTTTCCATAACTCTTAGGCTTTACCCTTCTTCTGAAGGTAACTGGCAACGTCCTGAACAGTTTTTAACTTCTCAGCGTCCTCATCGGGAATTTCCAAATCAAATTCTTCTTCCATGGCCATGACCAGCTCTACGATATCCAAGCTGTCTGCGCCAAGGTCATCGATAAAAGAAGCCTCTGGCTTTACTTTCTCGGGATCAACACCCAATTGTTCCACGATGATTTCTTTTACTTTCGGACTGATTGACATTTTTCCTCCTAAGGTTTCTTTTTCAGTATTTTCCATATTTTAATCTCCTCTTAAATTCTTAATTCATGTACATGCCGCCATTAACATCCAGAGTATGTCCCGTTATGTAGCGGGACTCTGGACTCAGGAGGAACTTGACCGCAGCGGCCACCTCCTCAGGTTCTGCAAGATACCCTAAAGGTATCTGGGATAATAGTTGTTTTTGAACCTCTTCAGGAAGGTTCTTGGTCATATCGGTTTTAATAAAGCCTGGGGCTACGCAATTTACGCGGATACCTCGTGACCCGACTTCGCGAGCCAAAGCCTTTGTAAAACCGATAAGACCGGCCTTGCTAGCCGCATAGTTGGTTTGCCCCGGATTCCCGGTACGGCCAATGACCGAAGCTATGTTCACAATTGAACCTTGGCGAGACTTCATAAAAGACTTTAAAAAGCCTTGAGTGACTAGAAAGTTGCCTCGCAAGTTGGCATTTAGAACATCATCCCAATCTTGAAGTTTCATACGTAACATAAGGGTGTCACGAGTCAGACCCGCATTGTTCACCAGACCAGAAATCTGAGGAAATTTTTCAAGGACTTTGTCGATAGCCTGTTGAATGCTTTCAGGATCTTCTAGCCGAAGGGGTACGATGAAATGACCTTCACCCGGTAGGCTGGCTAAAACATCCCGAGCACCCTGTTCATTAGCTGCATAAGAAAAGGCCACTTTGGCGCCGGCTTGGGCCAGTGCTTGCACAATAGCGCGCCCAATTCCACGGCTTCCACCGGTTACAAAAAATGATAAATCGTTTAAATTCGACACGTGGGTCAGCCTAGAGCAATTTCCATTTTCCAGACAAGCTATTTTCTCGATTATTGACCCGATGCCTTCAAAATCCCCTCTAGGGACTTTAAATCTTCAAGGCTTTGCAGGCTGTAAACTTCGGCCTGGTCATCGATCTTTTTAATGAGGCCTTTCAGAACCGAGCCATGTCCACACTCAATATAGTTTTGAACCCCATGGCTTCGAATGGTTTGAATGGATTGGGTCCAGCGAACAGCTCCAGAAACCTGAGCGATCAAATTTTTTTTAATCATTTCGGGTTCGGTAGAAATGGTAGCCGTGAGGTTCTGAACAATGGGATATCGGGGTTTTTGAAAGGCGAGGGGAGTTAAAAATTCTTTCATCTTATCTTCGGCCGGTTTCATCATAGAGCAATGAAACGGAGCTGACACATTCAGTGGAATAAACTTCACCCGTTTTGTTTCGCCAGGAACCACTTCAGGTTTAAAGTTTTCGCGTAAATAATTAAGAGCTTGCAAATTTCCACTGATAACAACCTGTCCCGGACAATTATAATTCGCCGCTTGAACAGGCCCCTGTCCCGAAGCGGACTCTGCCCATTGGCAAAGGGCTTGGATCTGCTCTTCATTCAAACCCAGAACCGCTACCATTCCACCTTGGCCCACGGGAACGGCAGCTTGCATAGCCTCACCACGGAGTCGAACAGCCTTCATTGCTGTGACAAAATCTAGAACATCCGCCATCACCAGAGAGGCATATTCACCAATAGAATGTCCCGCTGTGATTGTGGGTTGCAATCCAGTTGTTTCGCGAAGTACTCGCTGGGTGGCCGTGGAAACGCAAAGCAAGGCAGGTTGAGTGTTTTGAGTTAGAGCCAGTTCGGCCTCTGAGGATTCAAAACAAAGTTTCTTAATATCCAATCCCAGGGCCCCCGAGGCTTCATCAAACGTTTGTTGAGCTAAAGGAAAGTTCTGATAAAGCCACAAGCCCATGCCGAGGGCTTGAGAGCCTTGGCCTGGAAAGACAATCGCAGTTTTCATATGTAAAACCTCGTTAGAATTTTAGCATCATAGAGCCGGAAGTAAGACCAGCACCAAACGCAGTCAGAAGCAAGTTTTGACCCCGTTTAAGGCGCCCATCATTCCGTGCAATCTGAAAAGCTAAAGGGATCGACGCAGCCGAAGTGTTAGCCGTTTCATCGACAGTCACAATGACTTTATCGAGAGGAAAATCAAACTGATGGGCCACAGCTTCGATAATACGCGAATTAGCTTGATGGGGAACAAGCCAGTCGACCTGATCCATGGTCATCTCATTAGCGGCCAGTGCCTCTTTGCAAGTATGAGCCATGGTGCGAACGGCATTTTTAAAAATCTCGCGACCCTTCATCTTCATAAAACGTCCATCTTGGTCAGGACTTTGAAAGGGGCGACGAGCTCCGCCTACTTCTAAAGTCAGTAGGTCTGCTAGACTTCCTTCTGCGTGCATATGGGACGTTTTGATGACGTTGGGATCATCCGCATGAGTTTGTGAAAGCACCCAGGCGCCGGCGCCATCGCCGAATAGAATACAGGTTTCCCGATCTTTGTAATTAAGATAGCGACTTAAAGTTTCAGCTCCTATGACCAGAACATGCTTGTAAAGGCCTGTTCGGATCGTTTGATCAGCCAGTGTTAACCCATACAAAAAGCCGCTGCAGGCCGCGTTCATATCAACCGCCATAATGCTACGACATCCCAGTCGCGATTGAAGAAAGCAGGCGGAGCCTGGCATCGGTTGATCAGGAGTTACGGTACAAAGAAAAATCGCGTCGATATCTTGGGGGGTCAACTTGGCGTCTGCAAGAGCCTGGACAGAAGCATGATAAGCAAGATCCGACGTGGCCTCTTCTGGAGCCGCAATATGACGGCGGTGAATTCCGGTTCTTTCGACAATCCACTGGTGGCTTGTTTCCACCATTTTTTCCAAGTCTTGATTCGTTAGCAGCTTTTCCGGGAGGTAACTTCCTGTTCCTGCGACCCGGGTGCGATATCTATCTGCCATGATATTCCCCTAAAGCTTATTCGCTTTTACTGGCGCTGATTTGTTTACCTTTGTAGTAGTAGGCCCCATCGGCGCCCTTAAAAGCACGGTGAGGGCGAACCAATTCACCAGATTTCTTATCGATCGCTATCGCCGGAGCTGAAATAGCATCGTGGGATCTTCTCATTCCACGCTTTGAGCGTGAGGTTTTCTTCTTAGGAGTTGGCATGACTTACCTCGTTAAACTGTCTTGTGTCTTAATCAAACAAAATTCGAAAGGGCCAAAATGCCCTTTATTCTGTGTAAAATCAACTTCATTGTTGGAAACCTTCTCTGGTTTCTTAGAGTTTGAGATTCTTCAAAGCTGCAAATGGGTTGTGAGGCTCATCTTTCGACATGGGCTCGTCATATCCAAAATTGTGGGTCTCCATATTGAGTCCGCAAATCTTACAATTTCCCTTTGGATCGGCCTCTGGCTTTGCGTTGAAGGGGATCTCTAGAGCAATGGCTTCATGGGCGTATTCACCCACATTGAAATGCAAGTCCTCGTCGTATTCCAGCGATCCGGGACCTTGATTACCCGCATCAGAAACGTGGTTAACCCGAGCGTACTGGCCTGTCCGGTGCTGAGGCTGCGGAGGGATAAGGATCTCGTGAAGCTGGGCCACAACTGGGAATTTAAAATCCAACCCACATAAAGAGCAGTCTTGAGGCGAGCGGGTTTTCAGGGTCCCCGTCAATAAATAATCCCGATTGTTGATAGGTCGAATTTGGAATTTGATGTCATAGTCTTCATCCTGAATAAGATCCTGAAGTATACCGTTCAGTTCTTTAGTCTCTCGAGTCAAGTGGAACTCTTTACCGTCTTCGGGAATGTCAGATAAGCGGATACGATATTTCATAGGGTCCTCTCAGGGGAGTCCAATTTTGGAATTCTATCTTTGTCTCAAAAAGCCACTGGCTTCACAAGAGTCAAAGAACTTAACATGTGAAATTTACACTGCGAGGAGGGAAATTTCCATTAAGAAATGTCTCATGGAAAACACAAATCTCCAAAATGACCACAGTCGCCTAAAGAAAAATGATTAAAATTTCGCTACTAATGATGTTGTGAAAGTGGTGTCGATATTTTCTTCGTTGGGAGGGACACGAAGGTTCTGATACTTTACTAAGTAGGCTGTTTTCAAAGAGAAGATTTTATTCAGCATCACATTCAAACTCGGTTCTGTGTTGATGAAGTACCGATCCGGATTGTCAAAGTTGGGAAGATATTCTACCCAGTATTCAAAGCGGAGATTATCAGCCAATACGTGATTATACTGAGTGAACAAGCGACCTGTGTCTTCATAACTATTGGCGCGATTGATATCATAAAGATGGGAATATCGATAACCGACTTCCGCAACCCAAGTCTGCTTTTCCGTCTTCAGAATTTCGTACTGGGCACCGATATCGGTATTGTCCTTTTGGATATAACCGTTAAACACATCCGATTCAGCCCCGTGGCCGAGATAGTATTTCCAGATAGCGCTGACACTACGCTCGTACCGACCTGAGGCAGCCCAATTTTTAGCGGTTTTAATGCCTTCAGATTTCGTTTCCAGATAGCGACCCGCAATAACAAGAGCATTTCGGTCCCATGCATAAGTTGTTTTTTGCTTTCCGTTATAACTTTCAGACTCGGTGTTGCCGTCTACGGTTACGATGGCCAATTCTGACTCATGACTCCATTTTGAGGTGTCAGTTTCGGTATCGGCCGGCACCGAGCTTTGCGCATTCACGGCCAAAGAGGTGAACACAATGGCCGAGACCACAACAGCATTTAAAGTTAAAATTTTGATAGTGGGACGTAGGCTGAATTCGTGATTGATTATTTTCATAAGGCTAAGTGTTTCCATGGCTCGGCGGAAAGGGCAAGATTCGATTTTAAATTTATTGTGTTGCAGTAGGATTTAAATCCAGACTAAGTTTAGTCCATGTCATTTCTCCTGAGTATTAAAATTATGTTTCGGCTCTGCGATGGATTCGTAAATACTTTGATCCATAACACTGTCGTTCATTAT
>CAZETK010000039.1:0-32382 GCA_964515195.1 uncultured Pseudobdellovibrionaceae bacterium | reverse complement strand
TCTGTGGCTCTAAATTTCAACTGCAGCTGGATCATATCCAACCTCGGTGGGCTGGGGGGACTGATGAAGTTCATAATCTTCAGCTTCTTTGTGCTACTCACAATAGGCAAAAATACCAGCGGGAGGCTGGAATCAAGAGGTTATGATTAGATACCGGCTTTTGCTACCGGCTGAGGTGCTACCGGCTGAGGTGCTACCGGCTGAGGACTGTTTGAAAATTTTGAGGCGGAGTTGGGAAGCTGTCTGTTCCTGATCTTCATAATCGCGCATAAGCTGCCTTAAACTTAGGCATAGGGACCATTCTTGTCACCGATTTGAAGCATCTCCTCGTTGAACATTTAGTCATTGTTTGACAGTTTCAAGAAATTTTACCAAGAGGCATTTAATTACGGAAATTATAGTTCTATTTTTTTATACTGCGCCTCGGTCCTACGAAGAAACGATGAAATGGTCTGGAGGATGTATGTTAAAATTAAGATCTTTGTTGCTTGCAATCCCATTTCTGATGGCGATGAGTATTTCAAATGCCTCCGTATGGGAAAGCAAAAATACTTGGGACGAGCGCTGGGAAGATAAATATGCAGAGTGGATCAAAACTCATATTACAACTGATATGTTTACGAATATAAATAGCCCTTACTACGGAATCGCCACTGACTGTGCTGACTTAATTTATATAGCTAGGGCCATTTTTTCTCATGATAACTCACTACCGTTCATCACCAACACTCGATGGGCTAATAACGATGAAAGAATATCGAACGAAACGGATCGCTTTGATCGGGTTTCAGACACGGTACAAACGGTCAAAATACGAAACGATAAAGGTGAACTAAAAGAGATCACTCTTCCCCGCACATTGAATAATGGTAAATTAAGAGCCTTCCTAGTGAGATTGGGACATCGAGTGGGCACATGGTCTTTACCGCAAGACACTTATCCTATTTCTGTAGATACGAAAAATCTGCGCCCAGGTGTTGTATATTTGCGCCAAGGCTATAACCGTATGTCATTGTTAGAGGCCATCCAGACCTTTCTAACTGGAACTCCGCCTAATCCTGAAGCTGGCCCTGGTCACGCCTTAATGGTACATGATGTCCGCAATACTGGCTCTATCGAGTTCATTCAATCAACTTTGCCAAAAAAGGTTCGTGACCTCAGCATGATATACGAAATTGAGCTTTTACCAACAAACGAAAAACTTGGATTCCGTCGATTTATTAGTCCAGATCAAGTTGGTAAACGAGTAAACTCAAATTTTATTGGATATAGCACAGAGCAATTCACTGATTTAGGACGAGAGAGGTATAGCTCATCTATTTGTAACAGCGAAATTGCTGACACTAACTGCTGGAACAGCTCAAATAGTGATAACAAAAGCGACCGACGGAATATTACGGAATTCAGAAATGACGTAATGACACGCCTAGCGACCCGTTCAGAATCAAAATCTGAACGGCAAGAGAGAATTGTTAAAACTATATGTGGCGCAATCCAACAAAGAGCTGACGTCATCCTAACGGCTGAACCCTCAAGATTAAGTTTTAGAAATGGTTGCATGGACCCAGGTACATACGACAACTTTTCAACTCCTTCACGTGATGAACAGATTAAGCAGTTTATTAAACAAGTTAGTCTTTACAATAGAGCGGTCACTCGACAACTGACTGAGTGTGGAAGTGTCGTCATTGACTATACTGAAAAGAAATACCCTATTATAGATCTGGTTAAAAATATTAGCAGTGGAAACTACTCATCAGATCCAAACGAGGCCATTTCAGTCCGCTGGGGATTTGCGAAACCCACCAACAGATGTCCCGCTCCGAAAAACTAGAAGTTGATAGCACGTTAGTTGATTTTACGGCCGAGAAACTATCTCGGCCGTTTCTTTATTTATGCGACCCTTAAGAAAAAATAGCCTCAAGAAATTCCCGGGGCTCGAAGGTGCGCAAGTCTTCTAATTTTTCTCCAACACCAATTTTTTTAACGGGAATTTTCATTTCATCGTGAAGCCCAATCACAACCCCGCCCTTGGCAGTGCCGTCCATCTTGGTAACGATGGCACCGGTCAATGAAACAGCCTGGTTAAACTCCTTAGCCTGAATCAGGGCATTCTGTCCCGAGTTGGCATCAAGTACGATCCAAGACTCGTGAGGTGCTCCCTCTAACGCTTTTCCCAGAACACGTTTGATTTTTTTTAGCTCTTCCATCAAGGGAGCTTGCGTGTGCAGGCGTCCAGCAGTGTCGACAATTACAACATCAAACTTATCCCGTATGGCTTTTTGAACCGCCTCAAAGGCCACGCCGCTTGGATCCTTTGTATGCTCAGGAGCAAAGATTTCCACTTGGGCCCGTTCACTCCACACTTTCAGTTGCGCAGCAGCGGCAGCTCGGAATGTATCCCCCGCCGCCACCAAGACCTTTTTTCCCTCTTGAGCCCATATAGCGGCGAGTTTTCCGATGGTAGTGGTTTTTCCGACTCCATTAACTCCAACAACTAAAACAACTGTGGGCCCTTGAGCGTTCCAGTTGATCGGACTGGGATGGAGAGGCTCGATCATAGAGGCCATTTCTTCTTTCAAAGCCTTTGAAACCACATCAAAGTTTTTTAACTGGGCAGACTTCAAATCAAAACGAACTTTTTCAAGAAGATTTTCAACAGTTTGGGGGCCAATATCCGAGGTGAACAGGATCTCTTCCATTTGATCCAAGGCTTCGGACTCTGAGTTCCCCTCAAAAACTTTTCGCATACGTCCCCATAGAGACGAGCGAGTGTTCTTTAACTTTTCAGCCAAAGGGACAGGGATCTCTTTAAGTTTTTCCGCAGTCGGCACCGGCTCTTTAGGCTTCTGCACCTCCGGAGCCACCACGACCTCTTGAGCTGAAGGGGGAGTTACCACGACTTCTTCAGGAGGCGCAGCTTCTTGTCTAGGAGCTTCGCTTAGAATACGAGACGGAGGCCTTTCTTCAATTTCTTTTTTTTTTACTTCTTCAGTCGGCTCTGAAATAGGCGGCTTGCGCTTGAAGGCCTTCAATATAAAGGGCAAGGCCATAGCAAAAAGCAAAAAACCAACAAAGACTACAAGATAGATCAAGGCATCAGCATGGGATTCTCTCATGGCTTTGAGGTCTACTACAAATTCCCTCAATTCACCAGAGACTAAGATAGGTTACAAAATAAGATATCAAGGCTAACCCTAAGGGGTCTGTCCTACCAAAGGTCAGACCCTACGGCGCGTCAACAATTTTCTAGGCACTGATATCCTGCAGGTTTACAGAAACCATTGTGGAGACGCCTTTTTCCTGCATGGTCACACCATAAAGCTTTTTAGCTACTTCCATTGTGTGCTTATTATGGGTTACCACAATAATCTGCGAACGTTTCGCCATTTCACGAACAAGATCATTAAAACGGAAAACGTTGGCGTCATCCAATGGCGCATCCACCTCATCCAGCAAACAGTATGGCGAAGGCTTCACCAGAAAAATCGAAAAAACAAGTGCCACAGCGGTCAAGGCCTTCTCTCCTCCCGACATCAAGGACACATTCTGCATCTTTTTGCCTGGAGGACGCGCGATGATCTCTATACCCATCTCACCCTTTTCATGATTTTCATGGATTTCTAATTTAGCCTCACCACCCCCAAACAGAACAGGGAAGACTTTCGTGAAACGTTCATTCACTTGATCAAAAGTTTCCTTGAAACGCTTGCTGCAGATTCGGTTAATACGATCAATCACCTTGCGTAGCTGACTTTGAGCTTCGACCAAATCATTATGTTGTTTGTTCAAGAATTCATAACGCTGAGACGTCTCTTCGTATTCACTGATAGCCGAAAGATTGACTTCTCCAATGCGAGAGATCTTATCTCGCAGCTCCTTCAAATCGGATTCAACGGAAACTTGATCACGCTCTTGAGCCGCAATTTCAGGAGCGATTTCAGAAAGAACCCGCATGTATTTCTCGCGGACTTGATCGATCAAATATTGCTCTTTTAGTTTTGCCTGATCCAGCTTCAGCTGAGCCTCGGTCATGGCAGACAATCGCTGATTTCGCTGAGTCTGAAAATTATCCCTTTGAGTTTCCAAGTCGCGCAGCCGGGTCGTTTCCATCTCAAATTCATTCCGGCGCTTTGCCAACGTGGCCTTTGTTTCTTCCACAAGTCGAACAGATCGTTCGAACTCCAGCTTTTTTTCTTCAAGCTGCATGGTGCTTTCAGACATTTGTTCAGAGTACATTTCTGACTCTTCACTCATGCGAGACAACTGAGTCTGGAGTTCTTGAACTTGGCGAGTGACTAAATCCATCTGGCGCAAAGTGCTTTGCCACTCTTGATACTTAGTCGCGCTGGCCACCTGCAGATCAGTCACCTGACTCTGAAGCTCATCTATACCACGCCGAGTGTTTTGTAACTCTTGATCCTTATTTTGGACGTCGGCTTCAAGAGCTTCCTTTTTAGTCCTCATCTCTTGAAGCTGGGTGCGCCACGCTGCCAGCTGGGTTTGATGCCCTTCCACTTGCTCGAGCAATCGACGATGATCGCGATCCAGTCTTTCAAGGGTCATACGCGCATTTTCACACTCGTTTTGAGCCCTCTCTAGATCTTTTTTCAATTCAGTGACTTTGATTTCTTGTTCAAGTTTACGTTTCTGAGCTCCCTCAAAATCATTAATCACGTTTTCTAGCTGCTCTTCCACTTTTTTCAAAGAGGCTTGGGCCAAAGCTAGCTTTCCGGCCCATTCATTTTTCTTTTCTGATAGTTCTTTAATTTCACGGTTTCGTTTGAGTAAGCCTGACTCAACTGCCTCTGAAGACCCGCCTGTCAAGATGCCCATAGGGTCAACAACGTCGCCTTCAGTGGTGACAAATGTCCAGCCTGGATAGTGGGAGTGTAAATTCAAAGCTGTCTGTAAATTATCTGTGATCGCAATTTGCCCTAATAGTTTATTAACCGCTGATTGGAATTTGTCCGAAGACTTGACCACATCTTTAAGCAACGCCTTTACTCCAGGCTCTGATGAGGGGTTTGAGTCGGGTACAAAGTTTAGCTCTTCAAAGCGATAAAAGCTGGAGCGGCCTTGCTTCTGCTCTTTTAAATAATCCACCGCTTGAAGAGATGAGCCATGATCCGAGGTCAGAATCATTTGCAACCGATTTCCCAAGGCGGCTTCCATTGCCACTTCGAAATCCGGTGGAACTTCGACGACTTCAGAAACTGGCTGAAAAATTTCAGATTCGCTAACGGTTCCATCGGCGTGCATTTCTGTCTGCTTTTGTTTTTTCCAAAGCATGACAGTTTTTACGCCTTCTTCAAATCCCTCAAACTCATTGGCCAAGTTTTCCAAGCCGTACAGCCGAGATGTCACCTCGTTCAAAGAGTCTTTAATAGCCTGAACCTCTTGTTGTTTTTCATGAGCGGATTGCGTGAGGACTCTTTTGTTAGCCTCGAAGGATTCCACATCATTAGAAAGATCCAACTGGAGTTGGCGTTCGCGGTCCAACTCATTTTGAATACGATGACGACGCTTCTCTAAGTCCTGATTCTGAAGGCGTATCTCTTCTAGGCGCCCTTCGCTTTCTTGAGTTTGACTTTCTATGGCGACGAGTTGCCCTTCTAAACTTTGAATTTTAGCCGTCAAAGCCGAGTCCGCTTGACCTAATGCAATCAATTCACGACGTTGAGAGGTGAGTTCATCATCCACGGCCACAACGCGAGTTTGGTGTTCGTGGAAAACCGCTGACTTGTCTTCGAACTCGGACTTCAGGCGCAAAGCCTCGGTTTCGAGATCTGTCACCTGGCTTTGCAGTTCAGACTGATCGCGACTTAATAGCTCCATACGCGCTTGAGACTCTTGAACCAAGTTACCGGTCATGACTTCATTTCGACGGGCCTGTTCAATTTCGAACTTGAGCTCTTGAATTTCCATTTCCTTTTTCTGAGCTGCCGTCTGATTTTCGTAGTTTTGATTCTGTAATACCTCGAGGGACTTTTCTTTTTCTAAAATTTGGAGTTTTAGCGCCTCAAGCTCACCTTGCAGTGACGATAACCGAGATTCACCTTCGACCTCCACAGCTTGAGCTTCATTAAAAATACGCTGGGCCTCATCCGCAGCCGCCTTCAGATCCATATACTGCTTAGAAGACAACCAAAGATCCAAATCTTCGATCTGTTGTTTTAAATTACGATAGCGCTCGGCCCGCTGAGCCTGACGGTGAAGAGAGTCTATCTGGCGCTTCAATTCACCCAGAATATCCTGTAAACGTACGAGGTTCTGTTCGGTGGATTGAAGTTTACGAATGGATTCTTTTTTGCGGGCCTTGAACTTTGTAATTCCAGCGGCTTCTTCAATCAGGTGTTTACGATCTTCGGGCTTGGCGGTGATAATCCGACCGATCATGCCCTGTTGAATGATCGAAAACCCTTTAGAGCCCGCACCGGTATCCATAAAGATTTCCTGCACATCCCGCAAACGAGCTGGTTCTTTATTGATGAAATACTCCCCTTCGCCACTTCGATGCAGCCGACGGGTCACCATAATTTCAGAAAATTTTAAATACTTAACGGGAAATGGACCCCCATCATTTTCAAGGGTCAGAGACACTTCACACATTCCCAAAGGGGCATAACCATCAGCACCCGCAAAAATCACGTCGGTCATTTGAGAGCCGCGAAGATCCTTGGCCGACATCTCTCCCATAACCCAAACCAGGGCATCGACGATATTGGACTTACCGCAACCATTGGGCCCGACAACACCCGTGATACCTTCGTCGAAATGAATTACAGTTCTATCTTTAAATGATTTAAATCCAATGAGTTCAAGCTTCTTGATTCTCAATGCAAACCCCTCCGGCTCAGAAATAACAGCCCGACCAAGGTTTGACTGTCTCGAGGCCTATGGTTTGTGTCAATAATCGAGCTGCCAAAGGGCACGATTACGCATAGCTTCCTGCCCCCAAACACCACGAAAAAGCTTAAGAAATTTGCAATCCTGCCAAGAAGAGTAAGCTCCTCACCCTATCCCCACGAGGCTCACTTTTTAAGCAAGAGCAAAAACCAGAGCTAGGTTCACAAAAACAAAACTCCAACACCCTGTAATCCAAACCCCAAGGGCCAGCACCGCCGAAGCCGTGGATCTGCCCGAGAACAGACCTCCAGCAAGCGTGACGCGCTCTCCGCGCCGCAGGTGCGGGGATGCTGGCGAGGGCAGGAGCCCGCGTCTGCTCTCGGGCAGATCCACGGCTTCGGCACTCCTCAGTGCTGGGTCTTGCGAGATTGGATCGAGGCCCTTGCCGCACTCAAGATCGCAATCGGAACCCGGAATGGAGAACAAGAGACATAGTCCAATCCCACAGAGTGGAAGAAGTAAATCGAAGCGGGATCGCCCCCATGCTCACCACATATTCCAGTCTTGAGCGTAGGATCAGAACGGCGACCCAACTCATGAGCCATCTTTACCAGTCCACCCACACCGACTTGATCAATGGAAACAAATGGATCCTTTGGATAAATACCAGCGGAAACATAGCTTCCTAAAAAGCGACCGGCATCGTCACGTGATAAACCTAATGTTGTTTGGGTCAAATCATTGGTGCCGAAGCTAAAGAAGTCCGCGTGCTCTGCAATAGCGTCAGCCGTCATACAGGCGCGCGGAAGCTCGATCATAGTTCCGACAAGATAGTCGAACTGCACATTGCATTCATTTTTAACCGCTTCGACTGTTTTAATTGTGAGCTCACGAAGAATTTCCAGCTCTTTATCTGATCCCACAAGAGGAATCATGATCTCTGGTTTCAGTTTCTGCCCTGATTTAACAATATCACAGGCGGCTTCCGCAATGGCGCGGACCTGCATTTCATAGATCTCAGGGAAAGTGATGGCCAAACGGCATCCGCGGTGCCCCAACATAGGGTTGAACTCATGGAGGGATTTGATTTTGGCACGCAGGCGTTCGAAATCCCAGCCTGTTTTCTTTGCAAGCTCTTGGGCTTCCGCCTCCGTATGAGGAACGAACTCATGCAGAGGTGGATCCAAAAGACGAATAGTGACAGGATGCCCGTTCATGATTTTGAAAAGCTCGAAGAAGTCAGAGCGCTGCATGGGTAGAAGCTTCGATAAAGCCTTCTCACGCTCTTCTTTTGTCTCGCTTAGAATCATTTCGCGAACAGCGTTGATTCGGTCCTGTCCGAAGAACATATGCTCGGTTCGGCAAAGCCCAATACCTTCGGCTCCGTAACTACGAGCCATTTTGGCATCTGTGGGAGTGTCCGCATTGGCACGCACGCCTAACTTTTTATACTCCTGGGCCAGCTTCATGATGCGTTCAAAATTAGAGTCAATCTGAGGAGGAATCGTCTTCACCTCGCCCAAGAATACATCACCGGTGCTGCCATCCAATGTGATCACATCCCCTTTTTTAAGGACGTAGCCTTTTACCTTCATGGTTTCGCTGCGTTCGTCGATGTAGATATCGCCACAACCTGCGACGCAACACTTACCCATTCCGCGGGCAACAACGGCCGCGTGGGAAGTCATCCCCCCCCGAGTGGTCAAAATCCCCTGGGCCGCTACCATACCCCCGATATCATCGGGGTTGGTTTCAACGCGAACTAGAATAACCTTAAGCCCTTTTTCTTTCCAATCGGCCGCTTCGTCAGCCGTAAAGACAATTTGACCGCTGACGCCCCCTGGACTGGCTGGCAAGCCTCGAGCCAAAACTGTTTTTTCGGCTTTGGGATCCAAGGTCGGATGAAGTAATTGATCCAAAGATTGGGGATCGATTCTAACTAACGCTTCCTCTGGAGAAATCAGTTTCTCATCCATCATATCGCAAGCAATCTTCAATGCCGCACGCGCTGTGCGTTTACCTGTTCGCGTTTGCAACATCCAAAGCTTTCCACTCTCGATGGTGAACTCGATGTCTTGCATATCGCGGAAGTAATTTTCTAATCTCTTGTAGTGAACAACTAACTCGGCAAATGAGTCTGGCATCAACTCTTCCAAAGATTTAAGGCCGGTGCCTTCAGCATCTTTTCGAGTCAAGGGATTCGGCGTACGAATCCCAGCCACCACATCTTCACCTTGAGCATTGACTAGAAACTCACCATAGAATTTCTTTTCACCTGTGGAAGGGTCTCGCGTGAAGGCTACACCGGTTGCGGAATCCTCGCCCATGTTACCGAATACCATGGACTGAACGTTAACGGCCGTACCCCAATCCCAAGGGATAGAGTGTAGTTCACGATAGGTAATAGCTCGTTGATTGTTCCAGCTGCTGAAAACTGCCGTGATGGCACCCCACAGTTGTTCCATCGGATCCGTTGGAAAAATCTGACCCGTATGGTTGCGCACCTGATCTTTGAACTTTTGAACAAGAGTCTTTAAGTCGTCCACTTGTAATTGATAGTCAAACTTATAGCCTTTTTCCTCTTTGATATCTTCAAGAAGGACATCCAGAAGCGAGCCGTTCATGTTCATAACAACATGAGAGTACATCTGAATGAAGCGACGGTATGAATCCCAAGCGAAACGAGGATTCCCAGAAACTTTTGCAAGACCTTCTACGGTTTGATCATTTAAACCCAAATTCAAAATTGTATCCATCATGCCTGGCATGGAGGCTCGAGCCCCCGAACGGACCGAGAACAAAAGAGGATTGCTGACATCACCAAATTTCTTGCCAATTTTCATTTCGACACGTGCCAAAGCCTCTAGAGCTTTGGGTTTCACCCAATCGGGAAGTTTTCCGCCGGCTTCGTAAAAGTGAGTGCAGATTTCTGTTGAAATCGTAAACCCCGGAGGAACAGGCAGACCCAGTTGGGTCATTTCGGCCAAGTTGGCTCCCTTCCCACCTAAGATATTCTTCATGCCGGCATTGCCTTCGGCTTCGCCAGCTGCAAAAAAATAGACAAATTTTTCAGGAATCGCCGTCTTCTTTGCGCTTCCAACTTCCAGTTGAGTTTGCATACACGTCTCCTATGTATTGGCCTTATGGCACTGCAGATGTAGTTAAGCAATGCCACCCTAGTTTTTTCAAGTAATTTTTGTCAGGCTAAAGAGAGCCAATGGCGTCATTTAGACAGAAAGCTCTATTTGCTCGCAAATGACTTTAAGGCCTTTCGTATGTAATCCGTCAGACCTTCCATCGGAACCCGTTCTTGTGTCATTTTATCGCGATGGCGGACCGTAACCGCTTGGTCATCTAAGGTGTCAAAATCCACGGTCACACAATAGGGCGTTCCAATCTCATCCTGTCGACGATAACGCTTCCCGATGGAACCCGTTTCGTCATAAACCACATCTAACTCTTCAGCCAATTGACTTCGTAACTTTTCGGCTGGCCCGGTCAGTTCGGCTTTCTTGGACAAAGGCAAGACGGCCACTTTATAGGGTGCGATTTCAGGATGGAGCCCTAAAACGACCCGAACATCCTCACCCTTTTCGTCGGTAGAGACTTCTTCCCGGTAAGCATCGCAAAGAAAAGCCAGGAAAAGGCGGTCGCAGCCCACAGCTGTTTCGATCACATAGGGAATGTATTTCTTTTTGTTGGGCTCATCGAAATATTCAAGCGACTTACCTGAAAATTTCATATGTTGAGTTAGATCATAATCCGAACGGTTATGAACTCCCTCTAGCTCTGAAAAACCCATGGGGAATTTGTACTCGATGTCGGTGGCAGCGCGGGCGTAGTGAGCCAACTTATCGGGCGGATGATCTGCAAACCGCAGATTTTCAGGGTTCAAGCCGTACTTGAGATAAAAGTTCCAGCGGGTTTCTTTCCACTCGTTATAAAATTTTTCATCCGTTCCAGGCTCAACAAAGAATTGCATCTCCATCTGTTCAAACTCCCGGGTGCGGAAGATAAAGTTCCCTGGGGTGATCTCATTCCGGAATGACTTACCGATAGCTGCGATTCCAAATGGAATTTTGTAGCGAGAGCTTTGTTGGCAATTCAGAAAGTTGACAAAGTGCCCTTGTGCCGTTTCAGGCCGTAGGTAGATCGTCGAGGATGAATCCTCAACGGGTCCCATATGGGTCTTGAACATCAGATTGAAGTTTCGCTCTTCTGAAAGATTTTTAGAACCACAGTTAGGGCATTTTTTTTCTTTGATATAGCTTTCCGTATTATCAGCTCGGAAACGCGTCTTACAATCTTTGCAATCCACTAAGGGATCGGAAAATCCATCCACATGACCTGAGGCTTTCCAAACCATGGGGTGCATTAGAATTGCGGCATCCAAACCGACGATATCCGATCTGCGAGTCATGGCATTCCACCAGGCTCGTTTCACATTCATTTTCATCAAGGCACCAAGAGGACCGTAATCCCAACACGAACTTAATCCGCCATAAATTTCTGAACTTTGAAAAACAAAGCCTCGCCTTTTACTTAGAGAAACTATCGTATTAAGATCGAGGTTTTTTTCGTCTCCCAAGCGTCTGATTTTCATAAGCAAATTTCCTTCACAAAATATGAAAGCTATTTAAGCGGAAAGGCCATTGTAAGTCCAGTTAATGCAATCAGTTATTTTCCATTTTCTAATTTGCCTTAAACTAATATTATGCGCCCACTCTGGTTTTCCTGTTGTCTAATCTTCTCTTTGTTTTTTGTCGTTGTTGGGGGCTCTTTCGGTCAAAGCCCGAGCGCTCGTTTCAAAGAGGAACAAGAGCTCAAAAGGATTGAGATGGTTCAACTGTCGCGAGAACTTGGAGCCACTTGCACCGACTGTCACAACCCCTCAAACTGGAAAGATGATTCCAAACCCACCTTTCAAGTCAGTCTTCGTCACATTAAAATCGTTGAGGTTCTTAGAAACAATGGAATGGATGGAAAACTCAATCCAGAAGCTAGTTGCTTTATGTGCCATCAAGGTCGTTTGCGATTTTCCCACAAGATGTCTCACCCCGAAAGTAGACCACAATCTAAAAAGTAGATTTCAGGCCTGCGACTGTAGTCTTAGAGTCATAACTACTTAATTTTAAGGATGGCCATATAGGCGGTTTGTAAAAACTCGTGCTTTCCCGCATCAGCCTTTTTTATCATATTCTGGTAAATGAAAGTGATTTCAGAAAAACTTGAGTAAGGAGAAACCCCTAGAACTTCAAAGGCATCCCACGCATGGCCATTGTACATGAACATAGCCTGTGGCGGCGGCGAGGGCGGCTTGGGAGGAGTTTGACCTTCCATCAAGTGTAGACTCTCCACCGAAGGTGTCACATCCCGCATGGGAGATACGCCCGAAGAGGCCGTGTCACTGTCGTTTGCCTGAACGACAGCACGCCCCTTCTGGCTTGCAGCATTTTCTCCTTTTCGTAGATTCAAAACCGTAGGAGGCCCATAGCCGCCCTTTCGGCCCACCATAAACCATAAAACAAAGATAAAAGTGGCCAAAAATAATAGGCCAAAGTAAAAAGACTGGCTCTCCATGCCCAATTCGATTATCACGGGAGTCCACCCTAGATGCAAGCGGAGGTCTAAAAATGGCAACCATGAACCCTTTCGAAAAACAAAGCCCTATCCCCGGTATTAAAAATATTCTCGCGGTTTCGTCGGGAAAGGGGGGGGTCGGTAAGTCGACGGTTGCTACAAATTTAGCCATGGCTTTAGCGAAACAAGGGCAAAAGGTCGGGATCCTGGATGCCGATATCTACGGCCCATCCCTGCCCCGCATGATGGGAAGCCTGAATCAAAAGCCCGCGATTACTCCCGAGCAAAAGCTCCTGCCACTTGAACGTTATGGAATCAAAACCATGAGCATGGGATTCCTAGTGGCTGAAACTTCAGCCATCGTCTGGCGCGGCCCTATGCTTTTTAAAGCCATGGACCAACTTTTAAGGGATGTGCAATGGGGCGAGCTAGACTATCTGGTTGTCGACCTTCCCCCAGGCACGGGAGATGTCCAACTTTCTTTAGCCCAAAAGGTCCCAGTAACAGGTGCTGTTGTGGTGAGCACTCCTCAAAATATTTCCTTAACGGATGTGAAACGTGCCATCGATATGTGGGAACGAGTCCAGGTTCCAATCTTAGGCGTGGTGGAAAACATGAGCTACATGATCAACCCAGCCACTCAAGAGAAAATCCAAATGTTCCCCAAAGGTGAGCTGAGATCTTACATCGACTCGAAGAACATTCCCTTGTTAGGTGAAATTCCTTTTAATCCCAATGTAGGGCTTGCTTGCGAAGCCGGTATTCCTATCGTTGAAAGCCATCAAGACAGTGCTGAAGCTCAGGCGTTCCTTAAAGCGGCCTCCGCCCTTACCGAACGCACGACTTAAAAAGTCCCTGTTAGAATCTCCCATCTCGACCGGTTTTGCCTGGAACGGGGGCTGGTTGGGCCTTTCTTACCTTAAAAATTCAGACGCGGGCTCCTGCCCTCGCCAGCATCCCCGCACCTGCGGCGCGGGGAGCGCGTCACGCTTGCTGGAGGTCTGTACCTTTAAGGTAAGAAAGGCCCAACCAGCGGGTTACATGAGGTTTTATAGGGCGACTTGGGAAGATTCCTTTTGAGTTTTGATATTATTTTTCGATTCGGCCTACAACCCTAATGCAAGCCCGAACCAGAGACTTTTCTACTGCCTTATCTAGCGCTGGAGGCGATGATGATCACGCTATGTAATTGCAGCAGTAATAGTAGCGATAACAGCACGATGCTCAAGCCTAGAAAAGCAATACGAACATAGAACTCCACATTCGCAAACGATACTTTGGAAATGTCTTCTGTCTCCGGCGCCTAAGTCGGCTGAAACTTCCTAAAAATACAGACCTCCAGCAAGCGTGACGCGCTCCCCGCGCCGCAGGTGCGGGGATGCTGGCGAGGGCAGGAGCCCGCGTCTGAATTTTTAGGAAGTTTCAGCCGCCCCCCAAGAGCTCGGGCAAAAGAAAGGCTTTCTGAAAGCGGAGTAAGGGGAGGTTAGAGGTTGCGACTCTGAACCCGTTGGGCATAGTCTTTGAGAAATTCTTCTTCGATGGATGCGCCCTTCTGATTTTCTTCGAACTGTGAGGAAATTGCGCAGACCCACGCGTTTAGCTGCACTACTAGCATTTCGTTTTGAACCTTCCCTTCGAACTCTTCTGGCGAGATTTTTTTCTTACGCCGGGTCAGGGATTTTTCGAGTTTCAAAGTTGAATCTACGGAGGTGTCCAAAAGCTCAGTACAGGCGTGATTCCACTTTGCATCCGCTTGTTTGATTTTTTTGCCACCCTTCTTAGAGCTTTTCTTCTTTGTGATTTTTTGGGTTTTCTGTTGGCTTGCGGCCTTGCGCGATTTTTTGGAGTTGGCCTTTTTGATTTTTGCTGTTTTCTTTTTAACTTGCTTTTCTGCCTTTGTGGACTTTTTAAAGACTTTCTGCTTTTCCTTTTTCATCTTGCTTTTGGCTTCTATTTCGACTGCCATTTTTCCCTCAGTGGGTTTTGCGTCGTCCGATGACTTCGGTTTAGCCGCTATTCCGAGATTTACCATCCCCACCACAAAGAAAAATGCTAGAAGCCAATGTCTCATTTTGATCCCCTTCACTTGGATGTTTAACAAATGCCATTGCAAAAAATGTGTGCGAGTGAAATCAAAATCAGGCAAGTTTTGAATGAAAAAGTTTTGAAATCGTGCAAAACACGTCACTTTATTCCAGCAATGAGACACGGTTTTCGCTATGAAAAATCAGGGCCAACTCTGCCATGTTCACCTTTGAGAAATAGCCCAAAACTTTTTGTAACTCAAACTTCGGAAGGTTATCCTAGGGCTTGAAGGTTGCCAATTTTTGAATGGATTTCGAGAGAGGCAAAACCCAAACGAGGAGGGATCAGATGTACCAGCAAATCTTCGGTCATCATGACGTTCCACCAAAGTAGGTACCCTTCAACAAGTGCACTACAGCGTAGAAAAGTTGGGTCATAAACAATAACTTCAAAAGGAGGATCCTAGAGGTTAAAAGACTAAGGTAATTTCCTTCCTTTGTCTCAGGGTAAACTCGGTGAAAACTGAGGGCACAAAACTAGAGGGGCTTCCACGTAAGTGATGCCAGCCAGTTGCCAAGGGTTAGTCGCCTTAAGGTTCTGAGAGGTGTGTATGGAAGGAAGACATTTAAATATACACGGATTGGTTTCATTCCCCTTTGCCTGTTAGACAATTAGGACGATTGCTAACAGGCTCTTTTTTTTCGGCCTTACTTAGCCCTGCAATCGCTTTTTCAGCTCATCCTTGTTAATCATATTCTTCAGCGCTCTAAACACCTGTTTATTAAAAGGCTGCCCCAAAACATTTTCGATGTACTCGATGGCCGCTGGCGCATCGTAGACCTTTGTAGATTCGATACGTTCAAACAATAGATCCGTAAAGTAATCCGCCACAATGAGAATGCGCCCTAAGGGGCTGATCTTAACGTCGCGGATCCGCTTAGGGTAACCTGTACCCAGCGCATTCTCGTGATGTTCTGTGATCATGATCAAAATATCATTCGAAATATCCTTAAGATCTCTAAGAATTTCAGCGCTCTGAATGGGATGGTTTTCATAAATCAACCTCTCCTGGGGAGTCCAGGAGTGCTGGGGTTTGGCAATGATCTCAGGGGGAATGTACCTCAATCCCACATCATGCAGCAACGAAGCTTTTATGATCTTTTCGTGAATATTGGGTTGCTTGATACCCATTTCTTCTGAGATTAAAATGGAAATCATACACGTGGACATTGCGTGCCGAGACTCATCGTTTGTAAGTCCATCCAGAATTTTAGTAACCTCATCAAAACTCCGAACGTCCTGACAAAGATTTAAAACCATTTTGGAAACGCGGTTCAGCTGTTGTTCATTGCTGAAATTTTTTCGACCAAACAAACCCATAACATGATCAGTCAGCCCCTGTATGAACCTGGCTTTTGTGGCTGCCGGAAGCTCGGGCTTTTGAACAAGCTGTTCTGTAAAGTTTGTCATCATTCGAATAAACTCTTCGTATTCTATTTTAAGAACGAAGATCTCAGAATCCGGGCGTTGGAAGCTAGCGAGACTGGAAAATTGTACTTTCTCATCTTTTTTTCCGATGAGAAGATACCGACCCGATGTTAACTTGATATAAAGATTTGTAGGTAAAACGAGGCCATCAAAAAAGTATTGCTTTTGAACCTGCACCACATCCACATCTAGTATATCATGCTCATTCTGACTCAAAACCCGACCTCATTTACTCGCTACAGAAACAGGTATGATTAACTTTTCTCCTGCTAAGATTTTAGATCCGTTACGAATATTATTTTTACTTTTCAACTGCGAAATAGAGACTCGATATTTGCCGGCGATTTGAATCAAAGATTCCCCCCGGCGAACCACATGAACTTTTTTGGTGGTAGATCGCTTAGAGGAATCCTTCCGGTCGGTTGTTTCTCGAGGGGGACTCACGTCACCAGGGACTCGAAGTTTCAATCCCACCCGTATAATCCGACCCTTGCGAAGCTTATTTAATTTTTTCAAAGTGTTGACGGAAGTTTTATAGCGTTGGGCGATGGTGTAGAGCGAATCACCCGATTGGACAACATAAAATCGATATCCATTTTCGACCACTTCGCCGCCTGTAACCTGGTTCACAGGAACTCGTCGAGTCCGCCTAGCCGCCACAGCCGCTGGATCTTTTCGGTCCTTCAATGGCGTTCTATCAGGCACCCACAGACGCTGCCCGATTCGAAGCAGTGAGCGTCTTGGCATGTCATTTAATTCGCGAAGA
Source organism: uncultured Pseudobdellovibrionaceae bacterium (assembly GCA_964515195.1). Lineage (GTDB taxonomy): Bacteria > Bdellovibrionota > Bdellovibrionia > Bdellovibrionales > Bdellovibrionaceae. The sequence continues at coordinate 15,674 of CAZETK010000039.1, read as the reverse complement.
TAGGCGATATTGGTTCGGAACCGACGGGCAATTGTACTAAGTGTGTCACCCCTACGCACTCGATACATCTGGGTATCTCCCGCATCAGCCACAAATTCGACTTTGTCAGCGACTGAAGAAGCGGCAGCCTGCAACCCCGCCTCGGACATTCCCACGGGTACGCGCAAATCAAGGCTCGCGTTTTTAACAGGTGCGATTTCTCCCTTGTATTTTGGGTTGTAAGCCTTGAAGTCCTCATAAGGAATGTTCATTTTATCTGCCATTGCCCGCAAATTGATGGGCTCTTTCACCGTGATGGTCTCAAACTCGATGGGGGGCATATAGTCGATTCCATCAAATCCGTAGTTGTCAGGAAATTTGGCAATCAATTTTGCGGCGATGAATTTGGGCACATAATTCATCGTCTCTGAAGGCAGACGTTTTTTACGAACCAGCTCCCAAAAATCACGAGTCGAATTCTTCATGACTTCACGTTTGACTCTGTTTTCTCCCACGTTATAGGAAGCCATAGCCAGATACCATGAGCCAAAAAGATTATAAAGCCCTTTGAAATAGTCAGCAGCCGCCTGAGTGGCTAATACGGGATCTCGTCTTTCATCCACCAGCCGATTGATGTCTAAACCGTATCGCTTTCCAGTGCCTCGAATAAATTGCCAGTAACCAACAGCCGACGCATGAGATGTGGCGTTCGAAGTGAAGCCTGATTCAATCAAGGCAATATAGAATAGATCTTCCGGCAGGCCATTGTCTCGTAGGACTTTTTTCATCAATTTTTCGTAACGAGTGCTGCGCGCCAGATAGCGTTCCATATGAAGGCGGCCTCGGCCTTGAAAATAGGTCAGCCACTTTTCCACCAAAGGATTAACTTCCACAGGGATGGCTTCCAGCTCGGCATCTTCGTTTTTAGCCTCTTTTACATAGTCTTCGCTAATTTGGAAACTGGTGATGGGGTCTTGAACGGCACCATCTGCAGAGTGAGAAGATTCGTTCCGCTCATTCGTGGAACCGCTGTCCGATGGCGAATTTTTGTGGGCGCATCCCGCAGCTAACATGCAGGAAAAAAGTAAAGCCCTTGTAAGACCTTTACAGTTGTAATCCCACCGTTGCCCCATCCGCGAGACGTTCTTGGATTTTCGCCGCATTACCACACCTCGTTTCACTACTCGCCTGACTTTCAGGTTACCTTGTCGTCTCGTTATTTTCAATTGAACCACCGTTTGCCGAAGCCTGCTGTGTCTGAGATTCAGACCAAAAGACAGGTGGCATCGTCCAATGTTTTTGAGAACCCAATCTGTATAAAATAAAATTTCGCATCACCGACTTGACGTAGTTCTGAGTTTCATTCCAGGGAAGCTCATCAATCCAGATTTCATCGCGCCATTCAGCCGATTTCAAGGTGGTCAGATTTTCAGTATCCTTTCGTAATGAAAGCCAGGACTTTAGTCGCGTGGGGCCGGCATTGTAGGCGGCTACGGCTAGGGGCCAGTGACCGTCAAAACTGTTTCTCATTTTCGCCAAGTACCGGGTCCCAAGTGGAATATTCTTTTCAGGCACAAAAAGTTCGTCAGGAATGGCAAGATTGGATTTTATCTCATGGGCCACTTCTTGGGCAGTTGAGCTTATAAGTTGCATCAATCCAAAAGCATTGGACGAAGAAACCGCCCTTTGATTGAATGCTGATTCTTGACGGATAACGGCCCAAATCAGCCACGGTTCAACTTTATGAGTCTGCGCCTGCTCCTGAATAACCTTTTCATAGGTCGAAGGCATGAATTTTTTTTGAAAGCTCCAGGTCATCAGACGCTCATCCAAGTTTTGCGCCTGCTGAGCAAAGCGAATGGCCAATGCATCCAGCTTCATATCCGCGGCGAACTCAGCCCACATCTGAAAACCTTCCGCATCTGACAAGCTTAAAATTTCCTGTAATTCATAAGTGGCCTCCCAGAGAAGCCCCGACTCGATCAACTCCAATGATCTTTTCCAAGGAACTTCAGCTGACTTCGGCCAAACCCAAGTTGTTCGCGTCTGAACAGGCTGAGTTTCAGGGAACTCAAGTCGACCCTCTTGATGGGATTCAACTCGCAGTTTCAACCCGAAATAAGTAAATGGATACTTATTTAAAATATCCTCGCGCTCTTTTTCAGCGGCTTCGTTGTCTCCAGCCGCCTGCAGGCCACGAAGTCTCCAGTACCGTGTAGTGAGCGGGTTTTTTTCCCGTCCGGTTTCAATTAACTTATCGAAAGTTTTGACGGCTAGTTGTGGATTTCCTAAGCGCAAATGCAATAATCCCAAGCGAAAGGCGGCCTCAGTTCCCTCGGGTGTTAAAGGATGCTTTTCACGTAGAAATTGAAAAGTCTCTTTAGCGTCTTCGTACTGGCCCAGCCATAGATACCCTCGGCCCAAAAGAAGCTTTGCGCCAAGAAGGTTAGAGGGAGCTTTGTTTCGGTCAAAGTACTCTTCAAGGGATTTCACAACTTGAACATAGTCCATTTTTCGAGCGTAATCCCACCACGGTTCTCCGTTGAACGGGACTGGCTTTTCTTGAGCTGTCACGGCCGACGTCGTGGCGGCAAATGGCTTCTGCAAATCTCGAAGGATGATGTTTTCCATGTCTGCTGTCAGAAGCTCGGGTCGTTGGTACAAGTAATGAGACCATTTTTGCCTCTCCTTAGCGGTAGGAGCTTTGGATCGAAGCATTTGCAGAGCTTGGATCCAACCCTTTCTGAGATCGCGTGCCCAGGGACCCCGATCCAATAAATCAAGACGACCATGGAAGGCCTGAGCTAAGTTTTTTAATTTTCCGTAACGTGAAGAAGCTTGTTCAAAAGCGCGTACTTCACAATTAATAGCTAGGCTCCATATCCAACCAGCCAACTGAGGATATGGCTTTAAGGCCACCCCTCGCAAATCAGCGCATTGTGCCCACTGTGCTTTTGTTTCGTGAAATTTCATCCGGGCAATGGGTCCACGCAGTCGCACTTCTTTTTCAGTGGCTTCCGCTAATACGAGAGGTTTTGTCGATTTCACGATTTTCGATAGATCCACTGTAAAAGTTGTCGGAGCTGCTTGGGAAAGCATTGAAATCAGAAGGAAAGGAATTGCAATTTTCATGACTTCTAATTGCACCCTTTTCCCCAATGGGGCTCAATACGAGTCAAACCGCGTCATCTGGTTTTAAAAAAGATTTCACCATTTTGTTTCTCTCTGAAATAGTGTTCTATCATGATCCACTTGTTTAATCTAATCTTTAGCTGGCCTTCTCAAAACCACCATACTGACCGAAACGGTTTACATGCATAATCCTCGTCAATGGTTCTTGGCTTTTTTATTAATAGCCCTAGGCTTTGGGGCAGGTCGATGGCTAAACTCCATTGAATCATTTCCCACCATCTCCCGGCTTCGTGCTTTCAAACCTTCTCCTTCCGCACGTGAAAACATCACCCCGAGGAAAGCCAACCAATCTCAAAATGCCACACAGGCGGCTCAAGTTAATCCCCAGGTTCTCTCGACCTCACCCCCCGCCTCCCTGGAGGATTTTTTAAATTCCGCCAGGGGTGAGCGTTTATACAATTACTTATTTGATACACAATCCCTTCAATCTGTCTCTTTCAGCAGCCTCCTCAAGATTATTGAAAGACGGTTCAACTCTCCCTATCCTAATCCGACCGGTAAACATGGAGACCCCCAACAACAAGAAATTGTCGTTCGTCTTGGTCTTTTAAAGGTGATCTCCCTTCGATACAGTTGGAAAAATTTAAATGTCAGCCAGAAGAGGGATTACATCCGATTTCATAAAGCTGTCACAACGAATGCAAACGAAAACCTTATGGTACAGGTTCAAGCTGCGCGCAACTTACGTCCTTGGATGAGCAGTCTTGGCCACGACAGAAGAATTTTTGAACAAAAGACCATAAGCCCGCACGTGTTAGCATTAGCCTCTCAATCCGACCGTCAACTGGCGCGCGGGCTGGAGGCCCATGATGACTAGGAAAATGAAAATCCTTTTATTCTCAGGAGCTCTGGCTCTAGGTTTTGCGACGGGGCCTAACCCTTATCTCGCAGAAGAAAGTTTGACTCTCAGCTCAGAGACTCGATCTGCCGGGATTCCCTTATTCGACTCCTTACCCTGCCCCTCAAAGCTCGAGATGGAAACTCTTTTTAATAAGATTCACCTTCAGTTCGACCAGGAAGACCTTTCTTGTAGCAGTCGCCTCTACAGGGAATTGGCGCAAACTCTCAAATACTCTCAGGGTCTTCGATATCAACTACCCAACTCCTGGCCCGCGCAACTGCGATCTGAAATAGCGGATGTAATTGACTATGTGGGAAAAAACTCTTCCAAACTCGAGTTTGACCTCAACCAGGTAGATTCGCTGGCCTACAACAAACAAAGCAGCCGAGAAATCTATATGGGCCCAAGAATGTTTGAAGACGGCCCTTTGGAGGTATTAGGCGTCTTATTTCACGAAGCTCGCCATTCGGCACAGGATGACCCCGGTCATGCCTACTGCTTTAAAGGTGATCTGGCAAATTATCCCGGCGGGTGTGATCAATCATTCACACTCGATTTAAAAAAGGCCGGTGCCTATGTTTATTCCGTCATGTATTATTTTGCTTTGGCGCTTTACTCGAATTCACTGACTGAGGGGCAAAGAGAGTGGGCTCTCCAAAATGGAATGGCCTACCTCTCCGCCCGCTTCAATGAACTGGATAAATCTTTAGCAGAGTTTCAGGATATTTTGGCACTTGTCGACACTCAAAATAGAATATTCTTTTATGATCACCAATCAGGAAATTTAGGTGAATTCAAATACAAGGCTCCCGAAAATGAAAGCGTCTCTCGCGTCGACTTTTCAATTTCAACCGGTGGTCTTCTTTTTTATACAGAAAGCGGCCGACTCTACACTTGGTCATTTTACGATAAGTCAAATTCACTGAAGCCATTCCTGAAAAAACAATCGGCTGAAGCCGCCATTTTTCCCCTGTTTACCAGCCGTGTTTATGTTCCCTATGGCAGCGAAACCTATCACTTAGTTTACGGGAAAGACTCAAGGCTTGTTTTCAATATCTTTGATCCTCAATTGGGTCGCTCCGTTTTTAAAAACTACACTGATCGTTTGGTCAGGTCGCAGCGAGCAGAACCAGTTCCCGAGCTTAAGATGTTCTTTCAAGGCCTGAGCCAAGACAACGTCATGCTGGATCGAACTGGTCATGTTTATTTTGCTCCCCACTTTGCCGACGAAAGACCTTTTCAAGAGTCTGAAGTGCTAAGCCATAAGCTCTGGACTTCGGGCACTGGAGGTGTCTACTCGGATGGACTTTACTTAATTGATGACGAAGGCCGGTTGGAATCCTTCAGGGTCGAATTTGACGAGCCAAAGGAACAGAGTGAAGCTCTTTTGCGAAAAGTGGTTAAAGATGAAAGCTCGTTTGCAATGCCCGATAAAATTCGTCGGTACCAGCAAGGAATTCATCATGAAGCCGTGCTGGACCAATATGGAAAAGTTTACGTTCGAATGCGCGGCGGCGCCCAGCCATCATGGGCCGACGCCCATACCCTTAATATTCCCAACTTGAAAACAATTATCATGCTTCGAAAGGTTAAGACGTCTATTTCACCTTCTAAGTGAATAAGATTGATGTCCACCTATGGTACTTTAAGATTGATTATCACAAAGGACATATAATACTTGTCGGCTGTTCTTCACCAGATCAGGTAAATTTTTATGACGACTGGCCTCTTCAACCACGGACTCAGGCGCAAAGCTGAGCAGCTGAGCATTTTCGTAGGCCTCCAGGATGAGAGAACCGTATTTCTTTCTCAACTGAGGACTGAGTTTCTCTAGCATCTTGTTGATTTCTAAAATTTCACCGCGATGACTTGTGATTTCAGATAAAACGAAATTAAAAGCATTGACGATTTCCGCCCCTAACTGGCGCGGAGAGTTTTCGGATTGTGCCTTTTCCACCTTCTTCCAGTGCTTATCCAATTTCTTTCGCAGACTGAGTGTCCGATTCTGAGGACGTAGTTCTTTCCACCCCAGTCCTATTAACGCTAAAGCCGCAAAAAGATAGGCACTTCCCCAAAACGCGTCCATGCTGCCGATCGCGGCACTTGAAAATCCAACCGGAGCTTCAATCAAAGCCGGCAATGATAAAACTCTCTTAGGTGCTGCAGATTGCCCCATGAAGCTTCCGGATTGATCTTGAGCCAGTTGGGCTGCGCCCGAAATATCAAGCTTTATTGCTTCTGTTTTTTTCGACTCGTACTTCTCGCTTTGAGTGTTAAAAAAGGCAAACTCCACTGGGGGAATTTCAATCGTGCCCGTCTTGCGGGGGATCAGTAGAATTTCGAACGCTTTAAAGCTTCGACCATCTTTGAAAAAACGGCTTTCTGATTTCGCGTCATAGTACTCTAAACCTTCTGGCCATTCAATTTTTGGCATCTCGATGGACTTGGCATTTCCCTGCCCTTCAAACCGAACTTTTAACGTGAAAGGTTGGTTGGCCAAAAACTGTTGTCCTTCGACGGCGGCGATCACATCAAAGTTTCCCACCGCCCCGGTGAATTGAGGCGGTCGCCCCTCAGTTGGCAGTGGCTTTACCTCAATGTCCACTTTCTTTGAACTCTTTGTGTATGTGTAGGGTCGCCCAAAATTAAAACCATAGCCAAAGCCTTGAGTCGGCATACGAACTCGCGACTTCACAATAAATTCATCAATTGTGGCTTTCCCAGGCTTAATCGGAAATAAAGCATGGGATGCCAAAAGGGCCTTCCGATATACCACTCCATTTATGATCTCTTCAGAAAACTGAATCTGAGGATTTTCTTCGATGATCTCCTTCCAGAACCCCTTCAGGTTCGGGAACTTAACTCGGTCTAAAGATTCCATTTGACCACGCGTGAGCAGATACCAAGTAACGGTCACTTGCTCACCCTCGTAGACGCTTTTTTTATCAATCTCGACTTGAATGAAGAATGCTTCATTCGAGTTTGTCGGCATGGATCGATATTGAGGCTCTGCTTGTTCACTTTGATTCTGCCCACGCTGTGAAGGCTGAGTTGGCAATTGGCCCAACCGTCGCTGAAGAAGCTGATTGAAGATTTCCTCTTGCTCCTGAAGAAATCTTTCTTCTTCTTCATCCAAGCCTGGTATCGAAGGAATCCTGGGGCGCCTAGACGGCGCTTGTGCGGTGGCGCCCTGTCCCTCAGCTGAGATTTCCATCACTATAGGCTGCGTGCGGTGGATTTTTCCGTTCACCACCACTTCGAAAGAGTCCACGCTATATCGTCCAACTGCGGTCGCTTGAAATGTATAATGGAAATTATTCTTGCGAACTGTTTTCCAATCCATTCCGTTGGGCGTGGAACTTAAGCTTTGTTGAACAGATGTATTTTCCCACTGCTGGACCAATTCGAAACCCGAAATTTGGGGAAGATGGGGCTCTTCCACCTGAACGGACTCATTCGATTGCACCGTTACCGTGACTGTAAAGGTATCACCCACACCCACCTGCGTGCGGTCCACCGTGGCCTGAACTTGGACCTCTTGGGCCCAAGCCATAGCAACGCTCATAAGAATGAAAAAAATGAACGCATTACCAATCTTTTTCACGTGGCTGCTCCTTTGTATCACCGCGATGAAATTGGCCTCTGATTTTTTGTTCCTGCTGCTTGAGTTCACCTAAAATCTTTTTCACATCAGATTCTGATAGATCGCCCTCAAACTCACGAGGCTTATACTGTTGATTCGACTGATAGGGTTTATTGGGATCTTTCTTTTGCTCGTCGTCCTTTGATTCATCCTTTTGGCTATCGGGATCTTGCTGTTGGTTTTGATCCTGGCCTTGGCCTTGATTCTGTTGGTCGGACTGCTGCCCTTCCGAACCCTCTTGGTTTTGCTGTTTCTCGCCTTCACCGCTTTGACTTTGGCTTTGAATTAAAAGTTCGATATTAGTTTTCACTTCCATCGAGTCAGGACGAACCTGCAAAGCCCTTTGATAGGCGGCTAAAGCCTCTTCCAGGTTCTTGCTTTCAGCCCGCAATGCGCCTTGATTAAAACGAGAGACAAAGGCGGCATCCTCATTGTGAGCCCATCGGTCGGCCGCTTCGTAGGACTGCAAGGCTTGATCTCCCTGTCTTAACGCTTGGTAGGTTAAACCCAAGTTGATATGAAGCTCGCTGATAAAGGGATCAACCCCTAAGGCTTCGATAAAAGAATTCTGAGCCGATGCGGGATTTTCATCTTTGAGTTCTTGCAGGCCTCGTCGATTATTTAATAAGGTTCGAGGGTCCACTTCGTACCCACAACCCGTCAAAAAAAGCAAAGTGGCCATCGCTGCGCAAAAGACGAACCTCTTCATATTCGTCTCCTTCTGCGGTCATGAATCAACAACTCGATCCATCCCAACATAAATGCCAACATCAACGGAGTCTGAAACTTTTCATCGTACTGAACTTGCAGTTCCGATTCATACTGAGTCTTTTCCAAGATGTTCAACTGCGCTGCGATTTCAGTTAAAAAGGAGGAATCCGAGGTCGCAAAGGCAAAGTACCCCATTCCTTTTTCGGCCAGCGCTTTGAGGGCGTCTCCCTTGACAGTGGTCAGCACTGTTTGCCCCTGGCGATCTTTCTTATAGCCCTTCAGAAAACCCATGCGGTCTCGAGTTGGAATAGGGGCTCCTTTTTCTGTTCCAAAGGCGAGTGTGAAAATTCGGATATTCTTTTTCACCAGTTCCTCGGCTTTTTTCAAGGCCCCTTGTTCGTGGTCTTCACCATCGGACGCGATAAGAAGTACACGTGTCACATGGGCCGCTTCATCTTCGCCCACGCCTCCTCGATTAAACGCCCCTTCGGCGGCTCGCAAGGCCGCTTCAAAGTTAGTCCCTTGGGTGCTTATTGTTTGTGAGTCCAAAGATTCAAGATACATTTTAACGGCGGCGGTATCTTGGGTTAGGGGGCTGATCACGGCTGCCGATCCGGCAAAGGCAATAACGCCAATTCGGTGTCCACCCAGATTATCCACCAACCGGCTCAAATCTATTTTGGCTTTTTCTAGTCGGCTGGGACGAAGATCCTCTGCCATCATACTTTCTGAAACATCCAGCGCCAGAAAAATCTCGAACCCTTCTGATTTAATAGCTTGTTGGGACTCACCCATCTGAGGCCGTGCCAGGCCTATCAATATCAAAGCCATGACCAAGCTTCGCAAAGTCCACTTCCAATACCGCGCATAGAATGAAAGACTTCCCTGCCATAAATAAGACAAACGGGGTGAAATCATCTTTTGCAGCTTACTAAGCCCCTGTCGTTGAGAAATGTAAGCCACACCAAAAAAAACAGGAATTAATAAAATCCAGTAAAGCAGATGGGGATCATTCCACTTCATGGAAGCCTCCTGACGACCGTCATCTGTAGGCCCCACGCCAAGGAGTAAAGCACCAGGGCCACCCATGCAAGGGGCGCGAACTTTTCCGTATAGCGAGTGAATTTATTGACGTCAATCTTGGTGGTCTCGAGCTGATTGATTTCATTAAACACTCCATCCAAAGCATCTTCTCGAATTGCGCGAAAATATTTACCCCCCGTCTCACTAGCGAATTTTTGTAGTAATTCATCGTTCACTCGTGACTCGAAGGGCTGATAGGTTTTGACGCGATTTCCAAACATATCCTGCACCATCACGGGTATACGAGTGGGTCCGTCTTTTCCGATTCCAATTGAATAAATTTTGAGTCCGTAACCTTTTGCGATTTCTAAACCGGTTTCGGGATCAATCGTGCCTGAATTGTTTTCTCCATCCGTTAAAAAAATGATGACGCGCGATTTGGCCTTCGATTCACGCAATCGGCCTGCCGCATTGGCTAGAGCCACGCCGATCGCCGTCCCATCTTTGATATGGGCACTGGCTGCCGTCGTGATTTGCGAGACCTGGTCCAACAAAAGCGGATAGTCCAATGTAAGAGGAACGAGGGTAAAGCTCTCACCGGCAAAAATTACCACTCCGACCCGATCAGAGTTTCTCTTTTCGACAAATCGCTTAATCGTGTCTTTAGCGGTTTCAAGACGGTTAACAGCTCCCATATCTTCAATCAGCATAGAGTCTGAAACGTCTAAGGCCACCATGATATCAATACCTTCAACATTTTTTTTCGTCTTTGTACTGGCCACCTGGGGACGTGCGAGCGCAAAGATTAAAAAGGCCAAAGAAAGAAGCTGTAAAATCAAAGGTAAATAAGAAAAATATACCCGCAATCCCGGTGGGACACGCTTCAATTGGGCCAAGGAACTCAGTTGAAGGGCAGCCTTCTTTGCGCGAAACCGATAAACAAAAAAAACTCCAACAGCTAGCAATAAGAACAATAGAAAGAAACCCGGATCACGAAAACTCATTCCTGATCCTCCGCCATTTTTTCGATCAATTCTCGGGTGCTGTGAACAAATTCAGCTAAATCATGAATAGTCATCCCTTCAGATGCAAAGTAAAGACTGTTCCATCGACGATCCCAAAAGCGAATTTCTTTTCTAAATTTGATATAAATCTTGGGAGCATGCCTTTTAAACTCAGGTCTTATTCGACTGGAGTTCTGATGTAAAACAGCCACTTGAAATTTTTGTCCCCAGAAAATCTCACAAATCTCTCGTAGATCCTTTAAAAAATCGCGCTGATTTATTCGCATGGGTCGATCAACTTCATGAAGCCCCGCCTTCTTCGTTAACAAGCGAAGCTCTCGATGAAATTGAACCAACGGTGACGGGTGAGTTGTCCTTTGCTGAATTTCTGCCATCAGTTGACGTCGCCGATGCCGACGCCTCCATACCAACGCCCCAACGGAAATCGCAATGCCCAGGACCGAAATCAGTATAATCCAGTAGACCCACGGGATCGGGATGGTCATAGGCCCCATGGGACCATACATTTCGGTTTTTTCAGCGGGATTCAAGACAGAATGAACCTCTAATTGAATCGGCGTAAGACTAACCGAATTCGTCCCATCCGTAAGTTTTAGGTCCTTGAGATTATGAACTCCTGGGCGATAGCTTACCAATAGTAAGTCTGCCGTGTTGGGATCCCGGAACTCAAAGCTTAAAAGCCTTAAATCGTAAGCGGTTGCGTCTTCAGCAGAGTATTGCAGTTGCAAACTTTCCACCTGCAAACCCACGGGCCAATCTCCCCGACACTGATAATAAAAAGTCCGTCCCACTGTAAGCTTCTGAGACTCAAGACCCTTTACCTCGGGAATTTCGACCTGACACTGAAGCTCGCTCAAGACCGCCGCCCCCTTCTACTGAAAAATTCCACGATCGGTCTGAAAAAATCTTTTTGGTTGGATAAGGAAATAAGATCCACTTGTGATGATTTAAGTTCTTTTTCCCTCTCAAGCTCTTCCTTATGGCGAAGCATTTTGAATTTGCTTTTGAATTCAGCCGAGCCGCTATCAATTAACAACTGCTCTCCGGTCTCGGGATCCACCACTTCCAATAGCCCTAAATCTGGCATGGCCGTTTCAAACTCATCTTCAATCACGCAGGCGATGACGTCATGTTTTTTGCCCAGTAACCGCAAAGACCGACTGTAATCACGATCCATAAAATCGCTGAGAAGAAACACCACAGAGCGCTTCTTTAAGACTCCCTGAAGAAAATCCGTAGCCGCCGTGATTCGGGTCTTACTGTGGCGTGGTTCGAAAAACGCCAAATCCCTTAACATCCTTTGAACTTGCCCCCGGCTTTTCTGGGGTGGAAGATAGTGTTCCATAAAATCCGTGAATAAAACCAAACCCACTTCATCCCCATTACGAATTGCGGATAACGCTAACGTGGCCGCAACCTGAACAAGTTTTTCTCTTTTGGAGTTTGCTCCCGAACCAAATGAAGTTGAACCGCTGATATCCACAGCCAGCATGATTTGCAGCTCTCGCTCCTCATCGAATTTCTTAATATAAGGCTTACCTGTGCGGGCCATCAAAGGCCATGAAATATGGCGGATATCATCACCGGCCACGTACTCGCGGAAATCCGAAAAAGTCATACCTTGCCCACGAAAAGCCGTTTTGTACTCTCCAGAAATAACCGAATCCACAAGCTTACGCGTGCGAATCTCTAAAAGTCGTGTTTGTTTCAATAGCTCCGAGGGCTTCTGCATGATGACTTACGTCACTTCCACTTCAGAAAGAATTTCTTTGATCACATCATCGGTTTTAACATTTTCCGCTTCCGCTTCAAAATTGAGAATCAAACGATGCCTCAACACGAGTGTTACAATGGATTTCACGTCTTCCAAGGTGACATAACCACGGCCCCGTAAGAAGGCCTGTGCCTTTGAGGCGCGAAAGAGTGAAATAGTGGCCCGAGGCGATGCTCCCACCTGCATCAAGTCAGCGACGCGGCTCAACCCATAATCCTTTGGATGACGTGTAGCCATCACAAGGTCCACAATATAATTTTTTATCTTATTATCGACGTAGATTTGATCCAATCGGTCTGAAGCCTTAAGTAGATTTTCTTTCGTAATAACAGGCTGAAGAGTGGGCTTTTGATTGAAACCCATCTTGTTCAAAATCTCGAGTTCCTCTTTTTTGGAAGGATAATCCACGTGGATTTTAAACATAAAGCGATCCATCTGGGCTTCTGGTAAAGGATACGTGCCTTCCTGCTCTAGCGGATTCTGCGTTGCCATCACCAAAAACGGGGCTTCCAATTTATAAGTGTTATCGCCAATGGTAACCTGCTTTTCCGCCATCGCCTCTAGAAGTGCGGATTGAACCTTCGCAGGGGCGCGGTTGATTTCGTCAGCTAGCACGATATTGGCAAAGATTGGGCCCTTACGAGGAGCGAACTCCCCCGTCTTCGGATTGAAAATCATGGTTCCGATCAGATCAGTCGGAAGAAGGTCCGGCGTGAATTGAATCCGTTGAAATTGTAAAGAAATCGTATGAGAGACTGTCGAAATCGTTAATGTCTTGGCAAGACCGGGAACGCCCTCAAGAAGGATATGTCCACCTGTCAGCAGACCCATCAAAATTCCTTCCACCATTTCTGTTTGGCCCACGATGACCTGAGAAATCTGAGATTTCATGTGGTTGATAAATTGGCTTTCCTGTGCCACTTGGGCATTTAAAGTCATCAGATCCACTTCCGACATTCATCACTCCTTTGAATCACCCTCCATTTCACCTTTTTGCTTGAGCCTCGGCAAGGAAGTTCGGTACTCTTTTTGAAGAATGAAGAGAAGCCGCACTATCTCGACCCAAGTCTGGATATTTATTCTCGTAACCAGCTTGGTCTTTTTAATCATCTGCTCTCAACTCGGAGGACGATCGGGCCTTTTTGTGGGCCTTGCCATGGCTCTACTTTTTCACACCTTGATTTTCTTTTGGGGTGAAGGGCTTTTACTTAACAACTTCACTTTAACCCCCTTGAAAGGTCAAGACCCCTGGAGGCTTAACGAAAAACTCAACCAATGGGTTCAAGACCTTCAAACAGACGAGCCGCAGCTTTTTATTTTGAAATCATCATTGCCGACGGCCTTTTCTTTCGAGCTTCCTTGGCGAAGACCTTTGATCACGTTATCAGAGGCCTTACTTAAGCAGATGTCTCAAGAGGAGGTTGAAATGGTGCTGGCCCACCAGTTGTGCCAACTCCAACACCGCAAAAATCTTCGGTTTGCAATTCTTAGCTTAATTGGAAATACTCTTTCACAATTGGCCGTCAGATTGGATAAGATTTGGATTCCGAATTTTGTTTTCGGGCAAAGGCAAAAATTCTTTCTGACTTTGTTTTCACCCCTTATTTCCCTTTTGGTACGCTCATCCTTCTCTCTGTCGGATCAGTTCGCTTCAGATCAGAACGCGGCGCAACTGATTGGATCTCGAGAAAAACTGGGACGCCTTCTTTGGAAGTTAGAGGGCTGGGCCTTGACGCACCCCATAGATATTCCCCCCGCGACATCGCAACTGTTCATTGTAAATCCTGAAAGAATAAGGCAAAAAAATCATCTACTGCAGTTTCATCCGCCGACACGAAGTCGGTTGGAAAAACTAGTGGGCTCATACCCCCCTTGACTTGAAAAAGTGATACTTAAAACTTCAAGTGAAGCGATAAGGGGAAGAACTGAACCCCCTACGGAAAGGATGTTTTAATGTCTCATGCCGTTGATGCCAGCTTCTCAATGCTCGTTATGTCCATAGCTTCCAGCGCCGCTTTCGCATTGGGGCTTTCTCCGGATCCTCAATCAGGTGAGGTCAAAAAAGACAAAGACTTGGCCCGATTCAACATTGATCTGCTTTTGCTTCTCAAGGACAAAACAAAAAATAATTTAAGCCAGGATGAGTCCCAGCTTCTGGATGATTTAATTCAAGATCTGCAGTTAAAATTCGTACAATTTAAGTAATGAGCCAAAGGAGTGTACCTATGAAATTGAAACTTGTTTCCGTTATTTTGCTATCTGCGACACTCTCACTTCCCGCGCTGGGGCAGGTCCCGCAGAAGACGCCGCCACCGATGAAGTTGGCGGCTCCTTTGCCTTCAAACTTATTTTCAGAATTAGGCCGCATCATCAACCCCACCGTCGTGAATATTTCGACCTCGCAAATTTTCAAAGGCCGCGTACAGCGCGATCCGATGTTGGAAATGTTGGAGCGTTTTTATGGAGTCCCGATGGCCCCGCGAAACAGCGGTCCCCAGCAAGTGGGTTTAGGAACTGGTTTTATTATTCGCGAAGATGGTTTGATTATCACAAACAACCACGTCATTGAAGGCGCCGACTTAATCCAAGTCCAGCTTTCTGAAAACTCCGATAAACTTTATGAAGCTACAATTATTGGACGGGATAAACGAACCGACATTGCCTTGATTAAGATTAAACCTGACAAAAAACTTCCCGCGGCCGCGCTTGGCAAATCTAGCGATTTACAAGTCGGAGATTGGGTCGCGGCTTTCGGTAACCCCTTTGGCCACGGCCACACGATGACCAAGGGAATTGTTTCTTCTATGGGCCGCGAGATCGCCGAGATCAACCGAGTTCCTCTGATTCAAACTGATGCTGGCATCAACCCTGGTAACTCAGGGGGGCCCCTCGTTAATATACATGGTTACGTCATTGGCGTGAATTCGGCCATTGATGCCCGCGGCCCCGGCATCAGCTTTGCCATTCCCATTGATGAAATTAAGAAAATTCTTCCTGAACTTGAAAAGCGAGGCTATTTGCAAAAAGGTTATTTGGGAATTGGGCTGGGAGACCATAGCCCTGCTAGCGCTGAAGATTACGGCTTAGACCCCAAAGCCCCTGGCGCTGTTGTTATGATGGTGGAAAAAGGAAGTCCCGCGGCGAAAGCTGGCTTGAAAGTTTATGACACCATCACGGAAGTTAATGGTAAAAAAATTAAGAACTCCATCGATTTAATGGATGTCATCGCGGCTCAATCTCCAGGCTCCCAAATCAAGATGAAGGTGATTTCTCCCAACAGTAAACCCCGACAATTAACAGCGGTTATCGCCGAAAGAGATGCTCCTCAAAGGCAGGCTCGAAAAGAAACACCTCCAAAGTTCAAGGGCAAAGCAGCCCCTCATAACTTGGGGTTCAGCTACACGGATCTAAGCAAGTCCTTACGAGAGGAGCTGGGACTGCCAGACGATATTCAAAAGCCCTTAATGGTCAGTGTGGATCGAGTAT
>CAZETK010000038.1:6026-32636 GCA_964515195.1 uncultured Pseudobdellovibrionaceae bacterium | reverse complement strand
GTGCCCCCCTTCGAGGGGTTGGGGGTGGGGGTGGAGAGGCCTAGATCGAATTGGTCGGCGATTTTTTTTACCCATGATTTCATGAGAGTTTCATCGGGTAATCGCGGTCTGTTTTTGAGTATAGATTGTTAAGATGCGAGTTAGATTTTGGGGCGGGAAGAGCGCATTGTCTTAGGTTGAAACGAATAACCCCGCTAGAAACGGGGTTATTGGGTGGTTTTAGTTTAGGACAGACTGGCCTGGACTTTATTCAGGACTGGCTTACACCTTACAGTTAGCAAGATCTTTCATCCATTGATCGACTTCAGCCTTTGTTTTTAGGCCTAGTAGATCGGAAGCCGCCTTTTCAAGAGCATTTCCAATAGTTAAGTTGTTCTGCTTTAGGTTTGTGGCAGTCTCTACCAGGATTTTAACTGCAACTCCATTTTCACCGTTTGTTTTGTCAAAGCTTGATAGCTGAGTCGATAAATAGAGAAGCTTGTCGACAGCGGCATCTTGTTTGGCATCGAGGCCCTTAATCGCATTTTTCGGGTAGCGGGCGATAGTTGCAATAGCTTCAGCCACTTCAATGTTTTCGTTCGCATAGCGTGAGCGATTGGACAATACATCTGCCGCTTGCTGAAGGATCGGCAAAATAGCAGGATTGCGATTGGCCAAAGTAAATAGTGCCATCACGTTTGTCCCTAAAGCCTGAGCTGCATTATTGAATCCTTGATGAGTCTGATAAGCAGTCATCGCACTAGCTGCCGCACCCGGGCTGTTGACGCTGACTTTCTTGCTGTACTCTTCCGGCTTCGGAAGTTCAGTCGCCTTACGGGAAGTTGACATAACGGTAGGTCGGGCTGCTACAGCTGTTGGCGCTGAGTATACCACCTGTGCTGTCGACATTATTAGTACGCCGATTACTAGGGGCTTGATCATAATTAGGTCCTCCATAAAAGTTAAAATAAACTAATCAAAAACACTTCTTTCACTTTTCATACCAGCTCATCTGCCATATGGTGACGCACCTGGGGCTTTAATCTTTCTATCTTTGTTTTGAGCGCTAATAGTGTCGGCACCGTCCAGTAAACTTTGATAACTTTCAAGAGCGCTGAAATTCGTCAGTTGGGTGTATGTTAGATAGACACTCAAGTTAACAATCGTTTTGTGAATACCTTGAAAACTCAAATCTGTAATTTCCTGACGATAAGGGTCCAATTTCAAAGACTTCAAATGTTCTGCATAGTTCTTCATGGCTGATTCGATTTCGTCTTGAAAATCCTTTAATTCTGACGGGCTAAAAGCCAATTCGACCCGATTATCCACGATCTTTAAATTTCGCACGATCTCGATATAGGGTCTTAGAGCTTCTACAAGTTCATATTGAGAGCCAGTTTTCGCCGCTAAGGAGGAGCCAACGGCCTCGATGAAAGTTAAATCTTTCGGCAAGGTAATCTTTCCACCTCGAGTGGCCAGTTCAATGTCGGCCATCAAAGTTAGGTATACCTGGATTTCTTGTAGAGAGCTTGTAAGGAGACCGCGGCTGGCTTTAGTCCGTTTAATTTTTCCAGACGAGTCCAGTCCGAACAGGGCTTCACTTTGAAGCCCTTTCACCATCATCGCGAGCAAGCTTTGAAATTCTTTATCCATGCGGTCGTAAAATTGTGCGAATACGGCTTTTGTCGAGTTCGTCCACCAACTGTAGATCGTAGAGGTCGAGGATTCAGAGGTGTCAGTCCAGTTACCTAACACTTCAGACTTTAAGTTCGAAGCCAGGAAGCGTATGAAAGTGATGCCTTCTTGGCTTCGATCGTTCCCATTGTAAAACTTAGCTGAGTAAAGATCATCGAACGGAATCTGGAAGGGAATTCCGTAGGAAGCGGCGGGTTGGCATAATTTAATCCGCTTGGGTACATGGTGATGACGAGCCGACCAAGCGTCTGAAAATTCAACTACAATATCCTTCGAGTTGACGATAGAGGGAGGATAATACTTCGGTCGAAACCCTAACGATTGAGAAAGAACAGTCTCTGGAACTTGCGCATCAGAGCCACAAAGCATTTGGTACAAGAGATATTCAGAGTAAAGTCCAAATTTATAACCGTTGATGGTTTTGGCCGGCATATTGGAATAAGTGCCCGGCAGCAAGGCATATTGGAGATAACCAATCGCTTTACCTTCATCAAAAATGGGATGAGGGTTGCCGAGTTCTTGACGAAACTTAACCAGAAATTCTTTAGCCTTGTCATCCTTCAGGGAGCTGGAGCTAATGTATCGATTCAGGAGTAAGAGCGCGTGCCCCATTTCGTTGTCATCTTTGATCAGAAGTCGTTTTAAAAGTGAATCGATCGCTGACTTAGACTCGGGTTTCAGCGGAGTTTCTTGCTGAAAAGTTCTAAAGAGACTTCTATATCGAGCTGTTGTGTTAAGAATCCGTGTTCTTTGCCTCTGAGCCAGTTCATCGGGATTAAACCAGTACTGTTGTCTTATGTCAGGGCACTCTGCGAGATCTGACGATTCACTCGCGCTATCCGCTTTTTCGTTTGCGGCTGGTTCTAGACACTGGCCTTCGTAGTCGGGATTAATGCCATAAAGAGGGAACGCACGGAAGGGTAAATTGGTTCCCCAACCGGCTCGTGCATCTGCGATAGGCCCTTCTTTTTCTAACAAGGCTTTATACTTATAGTTATTAAAAATTTCATTCAATAGCGAGTTGTAAAAGACTTCAGAGGCTTGTAGTTCCCGGAGCATCTCAGAGGAGATTTCGGTCCATAGTTGAACCCCCATAAAAAACTTCTGGTGATTCACTAGCCGCCAGGCATCCATCTGCTGCTGGAATGTTGTTAGAAGCGGTATGATGTTTTGTTCCTGACTGATCTCATGACCTCGATAGGTCTTAACTCGGATATCCTTCGTTTTACTTCCATCCCAGCCATTTTTTTGATTGAAGTCATAGGCGGCTTTAAGTTTTTCATCAATATTGTCAACACTTCCAGCTCTCCAAAATTGGGCCCAAATTTTTGTGAAAAATTGATTTAAATAAAAGTCGAATCCGATGAATCCAGTGTTCTGGGCCAGACTTCCTAAAGCGGCACCAATGGTAATGCTGTGAAAAGCCCAACCGACGGGTGTAAGGCTAACTGCCAATCGTGCGCTCACAAAAGACAAGGCGGGTCTAGCCATTTTCGCAGCTTCTTGAAAAATTTTTTTCCCTTTCAGAGGGGTCATGAGCTTGCTAGTCGTTACGAAACTCTTCCCTTTAAAATAACCAATATGTCCAACCATTAGCATGCCGGTCGAGGACATCATGGACAAAATCATAGGGATGTACTGTTCAACCTTATTTTCAAAATTAAAAAATTCAGCCTTGGCTTCATCGCAAGGATCCTTTTGCCCAAAGGCTTTCATCAGGACGCTTTGGGGATCATTTTTCTGGGCCAGAAGAGTTTTCGCGCAGATCTTCAAAGAGTTTAGAACTTCAGCCGTAAAGCTAGAGGCCAACATACCGGCTGACATGCCTAAATATGGAGCGGCCATACGCATACGAGCAGCACCCTTCGTGTCGATTCCGTCGAATTTCTTGGAGATCAAGTCAGATGTAAACCCATTAGCGGCCATAAAGGAGTAAAAAGCAACATGGGCAATCGGGTCCTTAAGGTGTTGCAGGTGTTGCTCCATACTTAGAGGGTTTGATCCGTATTCCGTGAGCAGTTGAAGATACATCACGTTTCCAATGGCAATCGCAAACAAAACACTCTGAGCACTCCAACTGTGGAGGTGTGTTCCCATGGGTCGGAACAGGGCCCCTTTTGCCATCTCAGATGCGGATTGATTTTTAAGGCGGTATCGTCTTGCCATTTCTATTTTCCGGCCTTCATCAAGGCCGGCGCAAATAGCCGCTAGTTGCTCCAGGGGAGTGTCCTTTGGTAGGTTTAAAAAGACACGGGCGAACTCCATCTGCCTTTTGAGCTCTTCATGCTTTCGATTCATTTCTTGGCGAAGGTCAGAAATCGACCAGTTGCCACCACCATCAATAATCATGCTGGCATCGATAGGATCTTGGCCGTGGGCAGTTCTAATGGCGTCTTTTAGTTTAAATGTAATCCGTTTTTTCCCACTTTCCTTGTCGATTTCTTTTTGGGCGCCTTCTGGAATCATTCGAAAGGCTATATCTTCGGCCTGGCTGTTGTCAGAAGATGGGGCTGCAATGGCTGGAAAGGATGAAAATACCAAACTTGTAACCGTTAGGGCGTTGAATAGGCTGTAAAGGCACTTTCGAAAGGAAAGAGTTTCCATGCTGAAATTCGCTTCAAGAGCCATGCCTTGAACAGATTGGAGTTTAAAGGGTTTTTGTGTCAGGTTGTGACGGCCAAGCCTTATAAGCTGACAGGCCTGGACGTATTTTGTCGATGTCTTAGATTGAGACAATTAAGGCATCCGAGCCCTTTCTTTAAGAGTGACACCCGTGGGGTTACAAACTAAAGTCTGATGCGTGGTTGTGGGATTCTTGAGATCAAAAAACAATATCAAATTTTTCATTATTATCCTATTGGGGTATTGGCTGTTTTCCTGTTTGGGAGACTACCTGACTCTTTACGAGCGACTGTCAGCTCCTATTTGGTTTGCGAGTGGCTACGCATTTTTCTGCCTCAGAGTCATCGGCATCCGTGCAGCAATTCCCATCTTTGTGGCAAGCGTTCTTAAGTATTGGTTTTCCAACCTCGGACTTGGGCTTGGTTTTATTGTCTCATTAGGGGTGGTGGGCGAAGCCTTATTCGCCAGGACCATCTTTTTGAACCTTATTAAAAAAAGAACAGTGTTTCTTCATTATAGCCGCATGGTCGCTGTTTTTGTCAGCGCGGTGATGGCTCCCCTGATTGGAGCCACTTTTGGAGTGTTGGGATATCTTCAGTTTCAACCAGGCCTAATTGAACAAGACATTGGAGCATGGGTGGCCTGGTACAGTGGAAATATGGTGGGATGTCTTTTGTTCTTTCCGCTGTTGATGAGTGTGCGAAGGCACTTTCGTTCGTACAGCCTACCCGCTATCAATTTAAAAAAGATCGCAGCCTTCTTTCTTGCAGTGGGGCTGCTATGGTTTATGCTTTTCAATTTTGAACAGGTGGGTCTGTTACTGTTGGTGCTGCCAATTTTAACGTATGTTCTGTCATACTGTGGAACTACGCCTGCCTTATTCTTTGCGAACCTAACAGGAGTTTTTTGCGCTTGGAGCATCAAACTCGGGTATGGACCCTTTTCAACCGGAGCGGCTGTCGTCAATAGCGTTGCCGCTACTATTTTTACTGTCGTTGTAGCAATCTGCGCACTGGTCTTAGTGAGCTTTGCCAGAGCAAAGTCACTGAGAACAAATTTGCGCTTTTTATTTTTAATCTGGATTATTGCCTGCGGGATCACCTTAGGATCCGAGCTAATTTCATGGCTAGATGATATTGAATATTTTCATCATAAAACATTTGAAGTCAGAGATACTTTACAACAAAGAATGAGAGACTATGAGCGGGCTTTGCAGGGAGCAGCGGCCTTTTATCGCGCATCCGATCAAGTTACATTTGATGATTGGAAAGTCTTTGCCGAGGAATTTGATTTGCCTCGGATGTTGCCAGGGGCAATGGGAATTGGGTTTATCCAATCACTAAAAAAAGAGCCAGACCCTATACTGATTAAGAAATTAGAAAAAGATGGAGTGAGTGTTAAGAAGATTGTTCCAATCCTCGGATTACCTGATTTGAAATTTGCAACGGATCGATTTGTAGTAAAATTTTTTGAACCACAAAACAATGCTAGAGAGATTGTTGGAGTCGATATTGGGGCAGACCCAGTGCGACGGCGTATCGCTGAGGACGGACGCGATCGAGGCATTCCTGTTCTATTAACAAGGATTAATTTACTGCAAGACGCAGCCAATAGGGTTGGATTTGTTCTGTTAGTGCCAGTTTATCGAGCTCACGCCGATGGGGATACTGCGCTACAACGCTCTCGGTCTCATATTGGCTGGATATATGCTCCCTTTATTGTTGAAGAATTCATGGTGGCGACCTTAAAGCCACTCCTTAAAGAATTGGATATCTCGATTGCCTACAGGGACAATAATCAATTGCTCTTTTCATCTAATGAAGCAGATCCAACACTGAAATCAAAAAAAAATAAATTTAGGCTGTCAGCGGATCTCGCTCTTGCAAACAGTGAATTTATTTTGTACGCCAAACCTGGCGCTCAGTTCGATTTCAGTCATACCCAGATTGCTTCGGCGGCAGCCTTTATCAGTGTGACTCTTGGTCTTCTTTTAGCGATAGTCCTAGTCAATTTGCAGCTGACAAATCGCCGAGTTTCCAGACAGGTGAATCTGCGGACACAAGAGCTGTATCGGGCCCAAAGACTTGCCGAAGCCCATAGGATAAAATCCATCGAGGCCGCACGGTTGGCATCATTAGGTGAAATGGCAGGTGGCATCGCTCACGAAATCAACAATCCTCTTTCAGTGATATTAGCAAAGGCCTTTAATCTAAAAGCGAGATTAAAAAAAGGTAATATTAAAGATTCGGAAATTTTAGGATATATTGAAAAAATTGAAGAGACATCTTTTCGTATCGCCAAGATTGTTAAAGGGATGAGGACATTGTCCTACGATGGTTCACAGCACGATTTCGAAGTAATTTCACTGAATAAAATTATTGATGACACCTTGGATATTGGACGCGAAAAATTCAAAAGTAAGGGCATTGAAGTGAGATTGAATCTTAAAAATGACTTTGAAGTTCGCTGTCGACCTATTCAAATCTCACAGGTTCTTATTAATCTTCTTAACAATGCAGAGTACGCAATCGAGTCGATGAGAGACCCGTGGATCCAGATCACTACATTTTCTGATGAACATGGTGTGGCCGTAGAAGTAATGGATAGCGGAACAGGGATAACAGAGGAGGTTGCGAAGAGGATGATGGAGCCCTTTTATACGACAAAGGAGGTCGGGAAGGGGACAGGGTTGGGCTTAAGTATCGCTCGTAGCATTATGAAAGAAAATATGGGAACGCTTGAGTATAATTCCCATCGGGCTCATACAACATTTATTATCCATCTTCAGAAAGCTGAGTCATGAAGACAGAGGTAATACTTTATTTTGATGGGGTTTGCGGATTATGTAATGAGTATGTTGATTTCATTATGAAGCGCGATCGAATGAAGAAGTTCATGTTCTCGCCATTACAAAGTCAATACGCGAAAACCAACTTGCCTGGAGATCTTGTCGAAAAAATCGAAACAATGGCTCTGACACGGAATCAACGTATTTTCACAAAGTCCGATGCTGTCATTGAAGTTTGTAAAGTTCTAGGAGGCTTCTGGGGTATCGCAAGGATTGCTTATGTGGTTCCACGTGTGCTTCGAGATTGGGTGTACGATAGAGTGGCATCTCGCCGTCATCAATGGTTTGGAAAAAATGCGAGCTGTCGTGTTCCCACGCCTACAGAGAAAGAAAGATTTCTTTTATAGGACCCTGTTATCGGCACAGGCTAAAGCGATCCACCAAAATATTAGGCTTCTTAGATTCTAAATTCTCTTGGGGTGCCAAACTAATTTCAATTGAAAGGGCGGACGGAAGCGTTTTTTCTGGGAGGATCAAATCGTAATGAACCGTGTAGGTAAATCCCACTCCATTCTGTTCAGCGACAACATAGCTTGTCCCCAGAAAATCTAAAGTTTTGGCTGGGATGCAGTTTGACAGGATCGTACTTTCAATGGCCGCAAGACTGTTAAAATATTTGCTCTTTTGAACTTCCGATGAATATTGAAAGCTTGATTGCGCAATTGAGCACAGTAGTAGACTAAAGACTATGGCCAGTGTCTTTGACATGAATTCTCCGTTTATTTGATAGAAGCCAAAATAGTCAAAAATTTGTGTTTGAACAAGCGATCGCAGTGCGTACCTGTAAATATTTCGGTCACAATAAAAGCTCCCAATTTGAAGGATCGATCCTTAAAGTTTTTTTAAGCTGTTTTAAGGTGTGCGCCATGTGGCCGAGAAGGCCTTTGTTATCAAAATATTTGAGGGTGTTCGGATTTTCTGAGCTTTTATTCTTTGGTCCAGCCATGATGGATCGGAAGAGCCATGTGTTTTTTGGCCTTGTCAATTTTGAAGAGCCTGTTACTCTTTTTTTATTCTTATTGCGAAAGGTTAAGGTATGAAATCCCTGCTTTTGAGCCTTTTTTTAGTATTGAACCTCAATACCTTTGCGCTGGCCGCAGATGGTAGCTCGGGCTGTGGACCTGGGTGGTTTGTATTGAAGGAAAATTCTCTGGTATCCTCATTCTTGCGGACGATTACAAACGGAATCTTCTTTCCCACAACCACTGTCGGCATGACTGTCGGGACTTCGAATTGTACAAAACACAAAATTGTCCTTCACGAACAAGAAAGTCTGCATTTTGCCACTCACAATTATTTTGAAATCAAGGCCGAAGCCGCCCGTGGGCAGGGTCGAACCCTTTCAGCTTTTTCAGATACCATCGGGTGCCCAAAGTCAGTACGAGGCGTGTTTGCTGAACGGTTTCAACAAAACTACCTGAAAGTTTTTTCACAGTCAGAAGCTCAACCTGACAAAATGCTGCAAGAAGTTTACCGATTCATTTTAACGGATAAATTCCTTATGCACGCGTGCTCCCTGCAATTAACTTAATCTTGTTCTTATTTCTCGGCGTAGCTTATGGAAACGATATAAGCTATGCCGATCTTGCTCGTACCCTGACTTCGCAGGAACAGGAGCTATGGCTTCGTTATCTCCAAGTTCCGACAGGGCGTCACAGTCACAGCCTAATTACGAATCCGGATTTTTTTCTTTCTCCACAGGGTCGGATAGATCCATGGGCAGAACTGATGGCGTCCGTTCAAGAGCTTGAAAACCCAGTGACCATCGGCTCCAGAGAACCCTTGGCCTGCCGATTCCCTGCCCGAAAGCACCTAATTGAGATCCTATTAAGGAAGAACTATCCACAGATCGATTGTCCAAATCTCGAGAGATGGGTAAGGGCATTTGGTGATCAGAAAATCTGGATAATCTATGCAGGCGTCTATCGAAATAATCCAGCCAGTCTATTTGGACATACTTTTTTGCGATTCGACCGCCAATCCGAGGAAGACCCCAGTGTTTCCTTGCGTTCCCAGTCTGTAGGATTTTTAGCGATAACGCCGCCGGAAGATGGCCCCACGTTGACAGTCATAAAAGGATTGTTGGGTCTTTATCAAGGAGCTTTCAACATACAGCCCTATTATATGCAAACAGCTCTTTACAATAACGCCGAGGCCAGAAGCCTGTGGGAGTTTGAACTTGATTTGACCGAAACCGAAAGAAAGTTGGCCGTTCTTTATATGTGGGAGATGGGACAACAGGGTTCCATGGTGTACCGTTTTTTTGATGAAAATTGTAGTTATCATCTTCTGGCTTTTTTAGAGGCCTTAAGAGCGGGAAGCGCATTAACAAGGGATAGCGGTTTTTTTGTGCTACCACTCGAGACGATTCGTTTGCTGGACAAGCGTGGCATGATCAAACAGCAAGACCCTGTTTATCGGGCCTCAATACGAACTCGACTTCAAAACCGATTGCATAAAATGACGGGGGCGCAACGAAAACTTTACCGAAAAGCAAGACGTGAACTTTCTGTTGTTGAAACGCTTGATGACATCCAGGTTCTCGACGCATTGATTGATTATCAGACCTTTCATAACTATAAACAGAAAACTCGCCTATCCGCCGCTGAGAGCCGGGTGTTTGAAGCAACCTTTGCAAAACGTGCTCAGCTTGGAAATCCCTCGGAGGAGCTAAGGCTGACGAATTCGAAGGTGTCGCCCCTATTGTCCCATAAGCCCGCGTGGTGGCAAGCCGGGATCGCAAATCAGAACTTGCATTTAGAAAGCCAGATGGGTGCTCACGATCTAATTTCAAGTCAGAAGGGACTCGAAGACCCTTCAACAATGGAATACGGAGGTTTCAAAATAGCATGGGATTATGGAAGGAGCCAACTTGAGTTCATGGAAATACTTTTAGCTCGGGCACGCACCTTTAATTCTTGGAGTATGGAGGAGCCGCAATTTTCATGGACCCTAGATGGAATATGGCAGGATTATCGGGATGAAAATCGCTGGGTGCGCGGCCCCAACACAGGGGCCGGCGGTGGTATGGCGTGGAGCAGTTGGAACCAGCAGTGGACAGTGGCGATAATGGCAGAAGCTAGAATGGTACCTGGAGGAGAGTGGAGTTACGCGCAAGTCGGTGTAGGGCCCTGGTCCTTACTTCGATTTGAGAACTCCAACTTTGTGCTCGTCTATGAAGGCCGCTATTTAAAATTCGGTTCCCATCCATTTTATCAGAACGATATTCAATTATTACCCAAGGTGATAGGGGATCAAGATAGACGGGTTATCTTTCAATGGCATCAGAATCGACATGAAAGTGACTCCCGTGAATATCTTAAGGTTTCTTTTAGACACTACTTTTAAGAGGAGTGCTTTTTAAGCCAATCGATAACCTCGCGAACAAAGTGAGGCGATATTGGTTTATATTCCTTTTTCTGGAGTGCCGCGGATCGATATTTATAGCTGCCTTCCATGTCTGGCTGTTCAAGAAAGTAGTGATCCATGTTTTGAATTTGAATGGCTTGGATGTGACTGGGTTTATGAAGTCTTATGATATCCCGGACATAGAAATAGTCGGTTTTTGGAATCACAAAGTCAGATGTGCCATAAATAAATAAAGTTGGTATTTTTAACTTTAACGCCCATTCGGTAAAATCTAACTTTAGAACTTCTTTCCACCAGGGGATCGGAAGAAATTTGCGGTAAACAGGAATTCCTTCAATTTCTTCACATTCTGGCTTTGTGCAACTAAAAGTATCTTCTTTAAGCCTTGAGATATGACGGCCTAAAGTTTGAATGTGGTCGTTAATATTTTTTTGGCTGACGCCCTTTAGCTCCTGTCGAATGCGGCATTGTTCAAGTTGCAGATCAGCAGCGGATCGAATAGACGTGTTTAACAGCATCACACCAGAAAGCTTATTGGTTTCCGCCAATTTGAGAGCATGAGTCCCCCCATAATCATGACCTATAATAAAGATGCGGTTTGAGTCGACAGTCTTAAGAGACTTCAGGTAATCAAGAGCTCTTTGGGCATCTTCCTGATAAGTGCTAAAGGTAGCTTTCCAGAATGAACCGTTAGTCGAATTTTCACCAGAACCGCGCTTGTTGTAGGCTAAGACCACATACTTCTGATTATGAAGAACCTTAGATAGTTGATTTAAAGGAGAGCTTTCCAGCTCTTGATCCAATGAGGATTTTCCTGACCCCTCTAACAGCAAAATGCCAGGTTTCTTTTTGGAGCTATTGGCAGAATTAAGCAGACGGGCATTGAGCTTAACTCCATCTGCCGATGTAAAATGAACGACAGTAGAAGTAGCGAATGCAGTTGGCGCCAATAAAGTGAATGCTAATATACACCTGAATATTCTTTGAGCGGACTGAAGCATGTAGTTCCTTAAATTCATTTGAATTCTACGAGGCTCTCACGTCTGCTTACATACCACTTAAACAATTTTTCTAAAATTATGACCTGACAAAGAGTATCAGATTACAAAACTGTAGAAAGACCTCAATTGTTAATGAGGCCGTGTTTACTACTATTGCCTTCTTTCTGTACAGCAAAAAGAATCAGCTTGAAAAATATTTTAAGATTTTATTTTTATTCCTAATGAGTACATGTCAGCTAAAAAGTCTTTTGTAGAGATGGTTATGAATTAAAATAGTTAGTTCCAAATTGGAACCTTCTGCCATCTTAGCCGGTTGTCAGCATCCCGCAGGCGATTCCCACTAATGTTTCTTTTAATAGTTTTTCGTTCTGATCTTCCATGGCTTTTATCTGCAGTAAATTAAGAACATGAACGTAGGGGGATCTAAGGGTGATGCTCTCTTCGAGCCAAAGTTTATGGGGGATAAGATGAGAAGTCTCTGTTATATACTTCATAAATTCACAACTTTGATTCAGCTCTTCTCTATACTTTTTAACCTTAATTTTGGCAGCCTCCCCATAACGAGCGTGAAGATATTGGTTCCAAATTTTGATTTCTACTTTAGCCAAAGTGAAGCCTAAGGTTTTAACAAAGGAGGAAAAGAAGGGGTCGTGTCTGTAGAGCTTTCTCAATTCCTCTTTTTCATTCTTTGCTAACTGTTGCCAAGCAGATCCAATGCCCCACCAAGTGGGAAGAAGAAGTCGAGTTTGGGTCCAGCACAACACCCACGGAATGGCTCTTAGGGCCGTTATAGAGGCCATCTGGGCGGGGCGCTTTGTAGGGCGAGACCCTATCCGCAACACATTTAGGTAGTGATAAGGCGTGGCCTCCAGGGCGCTATCTAGCAGCTCAGGATGGGAAACAAAGTTAGTGTAACGGTCCTGAACAAGGCTTACAAATTTTTCAAAGATTCGAGATGAGGGTATTTTCGCTTTTTTATTTTTACGAAGAGAGGCCTCGCTACTTACGTGCACGCATTGGGAGTGCAGAATTTCCTGAGTCGCGAAGGTCCGTTGGATCATCTCTCCTTGGACTGTTAATTTAGGCCTACCGATGGCTCCATCCGACCACCAAGATATCTGCTCACGCAGACTGCCACCGCCCCTGTCAACGCTGCCACCAGAGCCATGAAAAAAAACAGGTGTTAGGCCCATCTCTGTTATCGTCGTTTGGAGTTCGTTCATAGCCTTACGAATAAGAGTTCGGCTTGGTAAGACGCCAATCTGTTTTGCGGAATCAGAATATCCAAGCATAACCTCGAGCTTTCCTAACCAGTCTTTTTGAACTTGCTTTAGGTTGCGCTCGGACTTTAACCATGATTTTAATATTTTGGGACCGTTGATCAGGGCTTCACGGGACTCAAATAATGGAATGACTGGAATCTTGCGTGAACCAGTCGTTTTCCAGGCCAATTGGTTAGCCGTCGAGATATCCTCTTCGGATTCACAATGAGAGATGATAAAGCCGCGACTGTAGGCTATCATATCAAATCCTTCGGTGATCCGTTTAAGTCGAATTAACATTTTCGCAATGGGAGCTTGTGGGTTCACAACAGCTTTAGCGATCTCTTCAGAGTCTTCTCGAAGCTCCAGAGGAAGAACAAGGGCCGGAAATAGTTTAAAAAGGCGCTCAATCTTGGCGACCTGATGGTGGTTTTTGACAAAACGACTCGCACTTTGCGTAAAGGTTTGATAACGGTTGAGCCAAGAGTGAAGTCGTTTTCCGTCTTCATCCCGAACTTCTAACAAGGGGACTAAGCTGACGGCTAATTCACTTATAATTTGGCTTTCCTGATTCGATTTCTGATCTTCTAACCCAAGTATATCCAAGTCTTGTGAGATGTCCTGAAGGAGTTGCATCAGCTTACCCACAAGATATTTTCGTGACCCGGTCAAAGAGGCGACCATGATATTTTCATTGACACCGGGATGTCCATCCTTGTCACCTCCAACCCAGGTACGAAGCTTGAGTTCATACTGGGGCTTTTCTTCCAATAAGAAATCCAACAGGGAGTCAGAAAAAATAATAGAATAAATGTAGTGGGCCTCATCGACAACCGTAGGAGGATGAGTCTTCACAAGAGGGGTTATCCATAACATTCGAATTTGGCTTAGGATGGCTTTCTCATCCCACCGAGAGTTTTTTTGAAACCCCTGCACCATTAGGGATATCAAGTCATGAAGAATCTTAACAACGTTTTCGGATCTAGCCTCCGTGGGATGGGCGGTGAGAACGAAATTTAGGTCTAACGTGAAGTGATTTTCAGTCACGGAGGGCTTGTGCTGCTGACGCCAAGTGCGATAAGCGGATTCGCAGGCATTGATAATCTCAAGAAGGAGAGCAAAAGCATGGGCGATCTTGTATTGATTGGAGGGGGTTTCCTCAGAGATCATGGCGGAAATTTTATGCAGCTGAAGAGAATCGGTAGAAGCTCGGTCCTTTTTCATCATCTGGCGGTAAGACTCAATGCGATTGTAAAAGTCTTCTCCTTCATACTCGCTGATGACAATTCCCAGGTAGTCCGTCATCGTACGAACAAGGGCGCGCAGCTCAACAGGCAGTTTGTCTAGCTGAAGTTTTCGGACTCTATTTATTTTCCGACTCCGGGCTTTCGGCATACCGTAACTCCTATCCGGTCACGAGGTCCTTATTTCTTATAACTAGGTTATATCAAGTCAACAAATCAGAGTTGAGGCAAGCCTCAACGCAGACATTTAGCAAGCTTCCATTTTGCTTTTGTGCTGGGGCATTTCTACACACTGTGATGGGAGACGACTTTTCGCGATGGATAAAATATGGTAACCCTAGTTATTGTCCTTAGAGGGGTTACCATTTTACCGGAAAGGAAGTTGTCAGGGATGAAACTTGATCAATTCGATGCTCAGGGGCTTTATAAACTCGCAATCGAGCAAGGTGCAGATGCCGTTATCTTTGCGGATATAGAGGGAATAATCCAAATTTGGAACGCCAGTGCCCAAGCGATGTTTGGATTTCCGTCGACGGAAGCCCTGGGTAAAAGTTTAAATATTATTATTCCAGAAGATCTGCGCGCAGCTCATTGGGATGCTTTCGGGGCGGCGATTAAGGCCGGTCGCACAAAGCATGATCGAAGCGCACTTACGACACGTTCGATGACAAAAGATGGAAAAAAGATCTACGTCAGTCTGTCATTTTCGATTATTCGAAACGATCAAGGTGAGGTACTAGGTGCATTAGCCACAGGTAGGGAGGTAACCGCCCAGTACCTTGCAGAGAAGAATGAGGATAGAGTCAATTCCAGCACCTAAAGAGAATTTGAATGCGGGACTGGTGGATGAATCAAATTTTTATTTTCCGGCTTATGACTTCGATTTCGCAGATTCCTTTTCAAGGATATCTTTTAAAACAACCGCATTGTTGTGTTCTTCATCACGGGCACTGTAGAGCAAAGTGAGCGTGCGCTTGCCCGACGCCTGCTGAGCTAGTCTTTGAATAAGCTCTCGGGCCTTAGGTGATTGCAACTCTTTCTTGTAGGCACTGACGAAAGATTTCCAATGTGCTGGATCATGGCCGAACTCTTTTCTGAGTTTGGTGCTCGGGGCAAGATCTTTCAACCATTCATCGAGGTCCAACTCCTGTTTCTTAATTCCACGCGGCCAAAGGCGATCAATCAAAACTCGGTAACCGTCTTTACGATTGCTGGGTGCGTAAGCCCGTTTGAGCTGTATCATAAAGACATCATACTGCTCACGGACCTGACGTTCAATATTTAATGGAATAGATTGTTCCATGGCACCCTCTTGGTCCCCCCCTTGGGCCCTATACTGGGTCTGTGTCTTTTCCCTTTTGGGTGTTCTTAAAAAGATCGATTCCATTCCTGTAGGCCGAGCGTGCAATGACTTGCACGGCGACTGGAGTTGAAAATAAAAAGAAAAGAAAAAGTGTTAAAACCTTGAGCCAACCAAGCGCATCTGAAAAATGAAGAGCAGTCGCCACCGAGCATAGGATTACGCCCAGGGTGGATGCCTTAGAGATTGCGGCCATTCGCATTAGCGCGTCAGGGAATTTTATAGATCCTACGGCGGCTAGTAGTAAGAAGAATGATCCCAGAAAGAAAAACAAAATTACGACAAGGCTCATGGCATCTTCTCCTTCTCTAGAAAATAGCCAAATCCGATCATGCTCGCGAAGGAAACTAGCGCCATCAGCAGTGCGATATCCAAATACAACTGTGAATCTTGATAAACGGCGATCGTCAATAAAAGCGCGATCCCCGTGGCCGTCAACAGGTCAAAAATCATAATCCGATCCGTGTGGTTCGGTCCCTTCCAAGCGCGATAAAAGGAACTCGCGACGGCTATCAGTTGCATGGTAAAAATGGTGTACAAAAGTTCATTCATCGCAAAACCTCAAAGATGCGTTTCTCAAAGCTAGACTTAATCGCCATAGCTGTTTTTTCTGGATCTTCAGAATGTAGCACATACAGAATCAGACTTTTCCGATCCGGAGCAAGCCCCAGATTGGTGGTGCCGGGGGTAAGTGTTATCATCATCGTCAGTAAAAAGATCTCGGCGTCCGTTTCAACATCCAGTGGCATCCGCACAATGCCAGGATAAATTTTTTCATTCGGCACGAACAGAACAAGTTTCGCTACATCCAAATTGGCAACGACAACCTCTTTCATAAAAAATAAAATAAATCGCAAAGCACGAATCCACCAGAGTGGTATCAAAAACTTCAAGATCATTCGGAAACTCCAAGTAACTGCATAGCCGCTTGTTCAGACAACGCCAGAAGCCATTTCGGATTTAAGCCGATAAATATGATCCACAAGCAGAATACAAAAATCGGAAGACCCATAGTCCAGGGAAGAGATCGCCGCGGAGTGGACTTTGGTTTTAATTCCTTCAGAAAAGCATTGTTCCAGATCTTTATCATCGAAAAAAGGGTGAGCAATCCGCAAACAATTCCCACAGTTAGACTGATGTAAGCTTCATACGAAGCCGCCGCATACAGAGTGAATAACTTGGCCCAGAATCCTGAAAACGGCGGAACGCCTGCTAAAGATAATGCTGAGATCGCGAACCCCGCCGCAATCCACGGATGTTGGCGGGCCAACCCCCCCACTTTTTTCAAGTCTGATTGTTTCTGAGTGAACTCGATGGCGCCAGTGATCAAAAACAGGTTTGTTTTTACCACCATGTGGTGCATCAGGTAGAAAATCGCAACAGTTAGGCCGACTTTTCCTCCTATTGCAATTCCTAGAATCATATATCCAATTTGACTGACAATATGGAAGGCCAGGATCTTTCTCATGGTCATTTTGACAGCGGCTCCATATACTCCCAACAACATTGTAAGTCCCGCTACTATAAAAAGAAGCGGACCGATCCACTCGGCCTGCAGGATGGATGGGGACCCGAAAAACCGCAGCAGAGCGTACACGCCCACTTTGGTCAATAGGCCCGCGAAGATCGAAAGTGGGGCAATGGCTGTAGTAGGATAAGAAGCTGGTAACCAAGAATAGAACGGAAATACAGCTGCTTTCATTCCGAAGGCAATCAAGAAGGCGAGGGCCGCAATATGTTTTGTGTACCCGGCAATTTCGAGTTGCTGCAGGTCCTCGAAATTAAGAGTGCCCGTGGAGTTGTAAAGAAACCCTAAACCCAACAGAAAGATCGCTGAGCCAACCAGATTGATTATGACGTAATAAATGTTTCCGCGTAAGCGCCAATGCCTCCCCCCCATGGACATCAAGACAAAGGAGGCCAGCAGTAACATTTCAAACCAGACAAACAGATTAAAAAGATCCCCGGTCGAAAAACTTCCATACACACCTGCCGCAAGAAAATGCCAAACAGAATGGAAGCCCTTCGTCTCGAGCGCATCGACCGAGACGAGCGTGCTGAGTGAGTAGAAATGGACCCCTAAAGTAATCAGCGATGAAATCCAAATCATCAAAGCGCTTGTCAAATCCACGCGCAATGAAATCCCCACGGGGGACGGCCAACCACCAACTTGAAGGTTAAAAATCTCGCCCTGCGAACAGAGAAACAACACCCCCGAGCTTACACAAAGGATGGTGAAACTTCCCATTATAGAGATAATTGGGGCGACTCTTAAGTTGCGGGCAAAAAAGCTGAGTATGCCCCACACCAAAGCTAAAAGAGGAACCAGAGCTGGAATCACCGCTCGCCTCCTTCATGCAAGTCATTTTGATTTTCAAAATAGGGGCGGCCTACATTTAACAATGTCGCCAAATACGCAAGCATGCCGAATCCGATGACAATGGCAGTAAGGACCATGGCCTGAGGCATCGGGTCCGCAGCAGTCGCGTGAAGGATATCCGCGGACTCAGGGATAATCGGGGCATCGACGCCTGGCCGGACCCCGCCCAGCAAAAGTAACGATAGATTGACAGCATTGCTGAGTAACGCGATCCCAAACAAAGATTGTACTAGTCGGGAAGCCAACAAAAGGAATATTCCGCCAGCGGTCATCGCCGCGATGCCCACACATAGGAAAAAGATCATAGATTTTCCTCCATAAGCGTAAATATGGAGGTGCATACAGCGCCAATCACGATCAGGTAAACGCCAAAGTCAAACAGCACGGGTGTACCTACTTGACCCAGAACCGGGATGCTAATCCAAACCCCTTCGAAAAAGGCTTGACCCAAAAACACGGGCCCAAGAGTTCCAGATAGCATGACAACTAGCCCTAAATATAAAATTGTTTGCGGACGTAGGCGCATCATTCGCAGAGTGGTCTTAGTGTCCCAGCAGATGGCGTGAATCACGAAGGCTGTTGATGCGACAAGGCCACCGACAAAGCCGCCTCCTGGTAGCTGGTGTCCGCGCCAACAGATGACCAGCGAAAGCAGCAGAAGGATTGGCGTAAGCAGGCTCGCTCCAAAGCGAAAAATCGGCGAGGGACTGATCATAACGGCACCTTCCCTCTTACAAGCAGATAAACACCAAATCCAGCAAGGGCTAACACGACAACCTCTCCCATAGTATCAAGGCCACGAAAGTCGACTAGTATCACGTTGACGACGTTGCGTCCGTGAGCTTCCAACCAGCTTGCTTCAGAGAAAAAGTCTTTCACTCGAGAAGGCGCAGGCGCTAAAGCGGCTGTATATACCGAAGCCCCGACAATAAGACCGCAGGCCGTCGCGAAGATCCCCTTAGCCAAGCGGCGAGTTTGGCTGACGCTGGAAATGTTCGGAGTGCCCCGAAGCGCGAAGACCAGCAAGAGCACCGTTAAGGTCTCGACAGCAAACTGGGTCAAAGCCAAATCGGGTGCGCCTAACAGGGCAAAGGTCAGAGCTAAGGAGTAGCCGACAAGGCCGACAAAAATGACCGAGTGTATGGGAACTTTCGAATTTACGACCAAAATGGTTCCCAAAACCTTTCCGATAGCGAGAAATATTAGAATATAAGCAAGGCCGCTTCCGAAATTGTCTTGGCCTATAGGCGCCTGCCAAAAGAAAAGAAGGCCCAAACAGAAGGCACCGAAGATGGACATTAAATAAAATGGTAAGAAACCGTTTTGTATAATCCGTGTAACCAATGTCGCAAATTTGAGGTGACCGAACCAAAACTCATCAAAAAGGTGGGAGAAAGTCGGAAACGGGCTGGCGGCCCACCATTCGACCCAAGAAGGCCTCCACATCAAAGAAAAATAAGTCGCGGCGACGGCTGTTACTAGCGACAATATCAGAATAAATGAAATTTCTGGTACGACATCCGAGAGGGGAAGCTCGAGATAGGGGGCCCAGTGGTGAGATAAGAAGGGAAGAGTCCACGAAAGTCCTCCAAGCACGATAGGGCTGACAAGCAGAAGTTTTTTTGAGGGGAGTTTCGTTGCGTGTGCGGCGGGTGAGCCCGCAAGACGCCCTCTGAAAGGCCGTACGGCGACGAGAATTCCCGCCTTACCAAGAAGTGTAAAGCCAGCGAGAAGGGCCATCTTCCAAACGAAGGGAAGATGGATCAAGCTTTTAGCGTAGTATCCCATTGTAAAAGGAAGACCTAAGCTTGCGCCGGCAAGAATCAACCCTAACATTTGAGTACCCCGAAAGACTTTACCTAGGCCGGAAATGCGGCTGAGGTCCCGGGTCATCGCGATATGTTCAACAATGCCTGCGAATAAGAATAAACCGGCTTTGTATAAGGCGTGGGCAATGACCAGCGCAATGAGAGCATTGTCAGACCCTTCGAAGGTTCCTCCGATGAAGCCGACCATAAGGCCTAAGTTGGACAAAGTCGTACCGGCCAAAACCGCCTTTAGATCCATCTGAAATATTGACGAAACTGAACCGATGAAAAAAGTAGTCAGACCAATGAACGTCAGTGTTTCTGAAAACCACTCTAGTGATCCTAGTGTCGGTGAAAGGCGAAAGAGAAGATATATCCCTGCCTTGACCATGGTCGCAGAATGCAAGAAAGCGCTTGCGGGCGTGGGAGCGGACATCGCGCCTGGAAGCCAGAAATGAAAAGGGAACTGGGCCGATTTTGTGATGGCGGCAAGCAGGATAAGTACGCCGATCAAGTCACCATTTGGCAATTCAGCCAGCGGAATTTGATTCAGCGCCTGTAAAGTCCATATGTCTTGTGAGCCAAGAAGCAATATGGCAGCCAGTAGGCAAAGACCACCGGCGCCAGTGATCAAAATAGAGTGCATGGCTCCCCGGCGTGCATCCGAAGAGTCGCCTTTAAAAGACACCAAGAAAAATGAAAGAATCGTGGTCAGCTCCCATGCAATGTAGAGATGTATCAATTGCGACGACTGCACCACGCCCAGCATGGCGATGAGAAATGGAAAAAAGGCCGAATAGAATTTGATGCGACTCTTGGATGAGTCAAAATACTGCCATGCATAAATAGCAATAAGGCCACCAATTCCCATGATCAACCAGATGAAGATTGTTGACCAGCGGTCCACGAAAAAGAGTGAGCTGTCCCATTGAGGAAAGAATTCGAAAAGTGATGTCATGAAGTCAGTCCACTCCCGCCAATGAAATGATGCCAACCGGCGGATAAAGATACTTTGGATCGGTCACGACAAAAGACCAATGTCGGCTATATTTTGAGCGACTGCCAGATTTCACGATGCTCTTTCAGTTTCCCAACCAGGAAAAACAATAATAGCAGGATGAACACGCAGCGCTTGAGCAAGAACCTTTGCTCTTTCTACTCCAATATTGATTCGCCCGGATTCCATTCCGGAAATAGTGGATTGAGGAAGCCCGCTGATCTTTGCCAACTCATTTTGGGAAAGTTCTTGAAGCTCACGAATGATTTTAAGCGATTGCCCTGGCGTCATATGAACTCGAGTTTTCGCCGGAACAAACTCTCCATTCTTTAGAATTTCCTTAACTTTTTTTCCGGTAGTCATGCGGTGTAACCTCCATCACTAAAATTTTAACTTCATTGACAAGGCTATAATAAATGACTCGCCATTGATCGTTCAGTCGACTTGCTCGGGCTCCTTGCCATTCACCTTTAAGAGCGTGATCGCGAAATCCCTCGATCTTAAAAAGACCTTTCGGGCCTTGAAGCTGAACGATGTCTTTCCATTTCTCGAACTTTTCCTGGATTTCTTTCGGTGCTTTACTGAGGGCTTTAGCTACGTTCTTTTCCAGGAAAACGTTCCACATACTAAATATGTACTATATCTTTTATGGTATGTCCAGGGATAAACCAAAAAGGAGCGATTCGAACTAGATTTTTAACTTGATTTTGAGCAGTTACAGGCCGAACTGGCCTCGAAAGATAGTTGGCGTCCCCTACGAGATTCGAACTCGTGTCTACTCCGTGAAAGGGAGTTGTCCTAGGCCTCTAGACGAAGGGGACATGAACCCCGCGATCCCTTGTAGGAGACCCGAAGTTAAATGGTGGCTCGCGATGGATTCGAACCATCGACCCCTTCATTAAAAGTGAAGTGCTCTACCAGCTGAGCTAGCGAACCGTTGCTTGTGGAAGGAAGAAAATGCTCAAAATCATTATAATAGTCAACCCTCTTTTTTGTTTTGCCTAAAGCTTAAGCGCGAGCCAAAAAGGAAACAATTCTGGCTCCTTGGCTTTAGGCATTGAAGAGAGGTTTTACCCACAGGGTCTGTTCACGCCCTGGCCCAACTGAGATCACGTCAATTGGTGTTTTCAGCTGATCCGAAATGTAATCCAAATATTGGGTTACGGGACGCGGAAGTTCAGAAAGCTGAGTGATTTTAGTAAGATCCTCTTTCCAGCCGTTCATCTCGACTAAAACAGGCTCGGCTCCCTCCAGTTCGCGTAGTGTGGAAGGCCATTCCGTTACAACCTGATTTTTGATTTTGTAACCTGTACAAAGTGCGACCTTATCCAGACCCGAAAGCACATCTAATTTCATCATGGCTAATGAGGTAATGCCATTCAGCCGAATGGCATATTTTAGGGCCACTAAATCCAACCATCCGCAGCGGCGGGGGCGGCCTGTTGTACTCCCAAACTCATGGCCATTTTGGCGAAGAGTTTCGCCGATTCCGTCCATCAATTCTGTGGGAAAAGGGCCTGCCCCTACACGGGTCGTATAGGCTTTAAAAACCCCGATCACTTGTTTGATATTTTGTGGACCAATGCCTGTACTGGTACACGCACTACCTGAAACGGTTGAGCTAGAGGTCACGAAGGGGTAAGTGCCATGATGAATATCCAAAAGCGTTCCTTGGGCTCCCTCAAAAAGAACCTTTTTGCCACCTCGAATGGCTTTTAAAATAAACTGAGATGTATCCTGACAGCGGTGTGGCTGAAGCTTCTCGGCGGCCGAGCGAAGGCGATCGACAAGCTCACTGGAGTCGAATCGCTTTTCACCATAGATTTTTTCAAGGAGAACGTTTTTTTCCATTAAAGCGCGATCAATCTTTTCTTTTAAAGTGGCGGGCTCGAATAGATCCGAAAAAATCAGACCCCGCCGGGATGTGCGATCCTCATAGGCGGGTCCGATGCCCTTGCCAGTTGTTCCGATTTTTTCTTTATTAAGATGGGACTCCCGCGCTACATCCAAAATCTTGTGGTAAGGCATCAGTAAACTGCAATTATCGGAAATCAAAATTTGATCGTTTCTTTTTAGCAAGCCCTTTTCATTGAGTTTTTCAATTTCGTCGATAATTCCAAAGACGTCGAGCACAACTCCGGAAGTGATAAGGCAAGTGGTACTGGGATGCAGAATCCCCGAAGGAATCAGGTGTAGGACGGTTTTTTCACCATTCACCACAAGAGTATGGCCAGCGTTGGCGCCACCTTGAAATCGGACCACAAGATCGGCCTTACTGGACAGCACATCCACCAACTTCCCCTTGCCTTCGTCACCCCATTGAGCGCCTACCACAATACTAGCTGACATTTGGAATTCCCCCTGAATACGAACTCGATGAGAATGCGGAACAACAGCGTCTACAGTCAAGTCAGCTCATAAATTAAGTGGGCTTTTTCGGTAATGAAGCAAAGTGTCGCGAGCCGGTGTAGTATTTTTGCGGGAAGTGACTAGAACTTAAACAGGTAGCGCCATTTCTCAGCCATAGGGCTGTTTAGGAATTTATGACTGGCTTAGCTTTCAACTGAGAGGGCGTTTTTATTGCAACTCTCTGGGCGGAGGTAAATCATGAAGCTTTTGTCCGGATTCTCCATGCCCTTGATAGTGTGCATTTTAACACTCCCCCTATGGGCACAAAGCTCTGAAGTCGAGACTCCCGAGGAGCTTGAAATTCGTCTCTGCACAGGTGACATACGGAGTGAAGCGGACTTGGTACAAGCCGCAAAGCGATGCTCCCCGGAGCAGCTTGAAGAGAACTTAAAAGGAATATCCGTCATTCAAAACGAAATTCATGATTTGAATGAGAAAGCTCAACAGTCGGCCTATGATACGGCTCAAAAGCTGAGCAACCAGATTGAAAAACTATCAAAACAAATTGAAGTTCGCGAATCGCACACATTTCAAATCAGCGAAGGGCTGCTTGATGTTTTAAGCCTAACAGGGTTTTCAACAGTGATGATAGCTGGGGTGGCCAAAGCCGGGACCAACTTAAAGGCTGCCGGACAAAATGGTTATTACGTGTATCAACTTAAAAAGGATCGGGCGTCTGATAAGGCCCACCAAGCCTTTGAAAAACGTCGGGCTATGCAAACTACAAAACTTAATCGTCTGATGAAGATTGGCGCTATCAGTTGGCTACTCGCAGCTGGTGGAGGTTTGATTAATGAGCTCAATGTTCACGTCACCGTTGATGCGGATGAGTTAGATAGTATGCGCCAACACTTAGAGCTTTTAAAAACCCAGTATGCCGTACGAAAATTAAATCTTATATCTGTTCAGTCGGCTCAGAACTCTATCACCACATCTCTAACAGAGTGAGGAGAATCGTGGTTTATGCATAAGGCTCAATGGGTGCTTTTGTTGTTAATGTTGAGTTTTTCTCTTCAATCCTTGGGAGCCTGGGTTGGTGTTGAAATTTATCAAGCTACAAAAGAGGCTTGCCAAAAAGTCCCCACTGAATGGATTGAAAAAAATCATATCAACTTAGACTTGCTGTATGCGGGTCGATTTCCAAGTCAGCCTTATACCCAGTTGCTGAACGACATCAGTCAAGAGAGCCGAAACTTTTTTATGCTGCGAATGGATCCCTCTCTTCCAGCCACGGCTAAAGCGGTTCTGCGAGAACCCTTGTTTGAAAAAGCTCTTTTAGAGTGCTACCCGGATTCTGAAACAGCCCGCAACTTTTTTCGTCAGTCTGTTCGGCGAGCCAGCCATTCGGGAAAATTTCAGGCCGCAGTGTGGGGAGTGGCGATGTTCTACGGTGTCAACACCGCGATTCAGTTTACGGCTCGGTGGTCGGTCTCACTTTACCAGACTCTATTCCGCTTGAATTGGAGCTTACGATCCCTGACGATGCTGAGTCTCCTCACGTCGGATACTCATCAGGAAAGTGTAATGAACTACCGCGATCTATTTCCCGAAGAGAGACCTAATACAGAGGCCCTTCAAGCTGAACTTTTGCAATCCACGAACGTCTTAGTTGAATTTCACAAAAAAAGGATTCAACAGCTTCAAAATCGCTTGCAAGAAAATCCAACGCCAGAACAGGAAGCTCAAATCCAGCACGAGATCAAACGTTCTGAAATTCTAATTGAAGAGGCCCTAGCCTTACAGGCTCAGCCCCCTTCACGGGATCCTTAAAAATAATTTAGAGTCTTTCAGGATAAGCCATAATTAAGAGAGTCGCAGGAGATCCGCTTAGCCTTCCTGATACCAGGCCGCTTTGGGAGGTAGGGTGTCCGAAGTTGTTCCATTCAGAAAAAACTGAACCACTTTTTGGGCTGCCATCTGAGACGCTTTTTCCAAGGCCTCTTCAGTTTGCGAGCCGATATGGGGGGTCAGAATTAAATTAGGCGCCGTCCTTAGAGGGGAATCGGCAGGTAAGGGTTCTGTTTCAAAAACATCTTGGGCGGCGGCTAGTAGCCACTTTTTTTCCAGGGCTTCAACAAGAACCGAATCCTCAATGATCGAGCCTCGACAGGTGTTGATCAGAACAATCGGTTTTGGTAGGGCTTGAAATAAATGGCGGTGAAGGAAATGGCGTGTTTCTGTTGTTTTAGGAACGTGACAACTGACAATGTCAGCCTGGTGAAAAACCTCTTCCAAACCCAAGCGCTCGGCCCTAACGGAATTAAAAGCTTCGCCTTCTTGGTAGGGGTCATAGGCGACTACGTTCATGCCGAAAGCCCGGGCCATGTCAGCCACGCGACTTCCGATTCGTCCCAATCCCAAAATTCCATAGGTGCGGCCGTTGAGCTCAAAACCGCGAAGAAGTTCTCGGTTCCACCTTCCTTCGTGGATCTGCAAGTGCCCGGAAAGAATATTGGTGGCCGCAGCCAGTGCGAGGGACCATGTTAACTGAGCGGCACTTTCCCGATGGGCATCGGGTGTGTGCATAACTGTAACCCCCCACTTTTGCGCCGAGACGAGATCTATATGATCAAATCCGCTGGTGGTGGTGACTACCACTTGCAGATTGCGGGCCTTTTCAAAAATATCATTCGTGACAGCTGTTTTAGAGCGAATGATAAGGGCATGACAGTTGATTAAATGCTCTAGTGGCAAGTGTCGAGGGTTGGGTGCTTGAGTGATTTCAAAGGGACCTTCGCGCTCTAAGTAAAGGCGTGACTCGAAGGAAAACAAATCTGAGATTAAAACCTTTTTTTTCATAGGCGTTACGAATCCAATGCCCGGCGAGTCAGAAGTTCAAAGTCATTTTCGTGTAGCGGCAGCTTAAAGTCAAAATCTCGAAGAGAAAGAAAAAGCGCTTGAGCCAAAGCCACCAGATCCTCTTTGGTGATATAGCCCATGTGCCCGATGCGGATCACTTTTCCTTTTAATTGATCTTGTCCTCCCATCACGGTCAGATTGTATTGGGATTCCAAATGGGCACGCCATTTTTGC
Source organism: uncultured Pseudobdellovibrionaceae bacterium (assembly GCA_964515195.1). Taxonomy (GTDB): domain Bacteria; phylum Bdellovibrionota; class Bdellovibrionia; order Bdellovibrionales; family Bdellovibrionaceae. Next base: position 6,629 of record CAZETK010000038.1, on the reverse strand, counting down.
CCATCAATTCCTTCGGGACATTCAAGGGCTGTTACACTAGGGCTTGGGGCGCGGGAAAACGCTTTCAGGTTAAGAGCCTTTGCAATATGGTGAACAAAGTCCGCTCGCCGTTGGATTTCACGGTGCCAATCCTGCAAGCTTGTTTTAAGCATAATATCCAAAGCCACATCAAGGGCACGGATCAAGGTGACGGAGGAAGAAAAGAAAGTTTCACCTCGGGCGTTGGCGGTTTTTTCTTTTCGAAGATCCAGATAGTAGCGAGGTGTTAGTGAGTTTTCAAAAAAACCTTGGGCCTTCTTCGAAAAAGCTACGAAACTTAAACCCGCCGGAAGCATAAAGGCTTTTTGTGAACCCGCCACAAGCCCGTCAATTTTCCACTGGTCCATGGGTAAGGGCATGGCCCCTACCGCTGTGATACCATCGACCAGTAATAAAGTATTGGGAAACTCTGAGATGATATCACCTAACTTTTGAATGGGATGCAAAACAGCCGTGCTGGTTTCACAGGCTTGGCAAAGTACGGCTTTGACTTGCGGATGGGCTCGTAGGAATTTTTCAACTTCGGTGGGTTGATCCGCTTCCCCCCAAGAAACTGATAAGGTG
>CAZETK010000038.1:0-6016 GCA_964515195.1 uncultured Pseudobdellovibrionaceae bacterium | reverse complement strand
GGTGTGAACTTTGTAATTGTAGACTCCCGCCATTTCAGCCCAGCGCTCACCGAACTTTCCGCTGACGATAGCTAGAACTTCATCTTGCGGATTGAGTAGGTTCACTAGGCAGGCCTCCATGCCACTGCTGCCTGTGCCCGAGATAATATAAACAGGCTCTTGGGTCTGAAAAACGTTTTTCAGTTTTTCAAGTGTTCTTTTCAAAATCTTATCAAAAAGGGGAGTGCGATGATGAATCATCTCTTGCCTGAGGGCTGACAGAACTTCCGGGTGCAATGAAACGGGGCCTGGCGCCATAAGCCGGTATTTCTGAAAGGATTCATTTGTCCAGGTCATGATTCTCCCCTATACTTCCACTCATTCATGGTACCGACTTCAATGAAATTAGTCTCTTATCTTTTTGTCATGACGGCAATGCTGACGGGATGTGCCTACAAGTTAGGTGGTGTCGGTCGTTCTTTGCCCGGAGGTTATAAAGAGATTGAAGTCCCTATTTTCACAAATTCTACCCATGAAGTGGGAATTGAGATGGCCTTTACGAACTCTCTGGTCCAAGAAATTGAGAGAAACAAAGTCGCTGCTGTGCGAAAGCCGGGTGGCGCTGCCACGATTCTTAAGGGGGAAATCAGAGAAGTGACTTACAAAGGATCTGCTCCTGTGCAGATTGGGGATAAGGCTCCTCTGCTCCCTGATGGCGCGGTTTTAGCCACCAGCTATCGGGTTATTGTGAGAGCCAAGTTGACGATGCTAGAAAAAAAATCGGGCCGAGTTATTTGGACCAGTGATTTTGTTGGAGAAACTTCCTATGTGGCTCCACAGGTGACAGTGGCTCGTGTTAACACTGTTAACCCTCTTTACAATTTGTCGGCCCGTAGAAGGGCGATTGAAGCTTTAGCTGAAAATCTCATGGTACAAGCTCACGACCGCCTAACGGAGAACTTCTAAATGGCGTGGGTCGAAGCCGAGAAATTTTACCCCTTGATTCAATCCCGTGGTTTAAGTCATGTAGTTTTGTTAGTGGGTGAAGAGCCTTACCTTTTGCGTCAGGCGCTCCATCAAATTAAGTCTGAATATGTCCAAGAGGACATGAAAGACTTCAACTTCACTGTCTACTTTGCCGGTGAAGCTGAACTTGAAAAAGTACGGGATAACGTAGAAACCCTGCCAACCTTTGCGCCTCTACGTGTAGTTTTTTTGAAGGAGGCCCATGAACTTTCCGACGCGGATTGGGAAGCTTTGGATCCAATTTTAAAGAACCCCGTGGATACCACGCTGTTTGTGATAACAGCCTCACGTTTGGATAAGCGCAAAAAAGTTTTCAAAACATTGAGTGATACTGGCCTGTGCGTTGAATTTAAAAAACCATACGAAAATCAGATTCCATCATGGATTCAGTACATTGCAAATCTTGAGGAATTGCAGATATCCCAAGAGGCCAATCATTTACTTCATCGTTTAGTGGGCTCTCATCTTTTAGAAATTGAAGCTGAAGTTTTAAAGTTGAAGGATTACATCTCCCCCCGGAATCGCATTGAAATCGATGACGTGAAAAGTGTTGTCTCGAAATCGCGGGAAGAGAGCATCTTTCAATGGACCGAGGCTGTCGCCAGTGGTGACCGCATCCGTTCTTTCGAGTTGCTAGCCTCATTGCTTGAGCAAGGGCAGTCGGAAGTGGGGATCGTAAGCCTAATGGCTCGCCATGTGCGTATACTGATTCGTGTGAAGCGGGGGCAGGAGTTGGGGTATACAGGAGCGAGATTGGCTCAGTATGTACAAGTGCCACCCTATTTTCTGAACAACTACCTTAAACAGGCTGGCCTTTGGTCCATTCGCCGATTAGAGCAGGTACTTCTGACTCTGAATGAAACAGATAAGGCCCTTAAGACGTCGCCTGTATCGGCCCCTTTGTGGTTAGAAAATATGCTTCTTAAGATCACCCCAGCCCATGTTTAAGTTGATGTTGTAGAAAACCGATTAGATCCCTATGAACAGTGCGGTTGCTGATGCACCGAAATTCCGCCGGAATTTCCCGCGACGGGTCTTCACAAGAACCGTTGGTATTCTGTATAAGGGAACTTACTTTATCGCTCAGAGTGGTGAGATTGGTGAGGGTGGAATGTCGGTCTTTACGGATATGATTATGACTGAAAACGAGCCCTTGCTTGTTAACTTTCAAATCCCCGGAGGGGCCTTTGTATCTCTAAGGGCTGAAGTGCGCTCGCTCGATAAAGCTGATCAGGCTGGAGTGATGATTCACGGGCTGGCCTTCACCGAGATTGAATTTGCCTTGAAACGACAGATCCGATCCTTTGTTTCGTCTCGTCGAACCTTGTGATCAAAAATAAAAAGAGGCCTTTTTGTAAGGCCTCTAAAAACTTCTTCCATAACGTCACAAGGCTTGTGCGGCTGAAGGGTTCAGCCACAGACCTCATGAATTACTTTAACAAAGCTTGAACGCGGGCAGAAAGGCGGCTAATGCGACGAGAAGCCATCTGCTTTTTGAAGACACCACGCTGAGCGGCTTTCATGATCTGGCTTGTGAAAGACTTTAATAGCTCAGGAAGTGCCGATACTTCTTTATTCGTAAGGGCTTTCACCAGCTTCTTCTCAGATGTACGAACAGTATTCTTACGGCTCGTGTTCACTTTACTACGTCTTACAGACTGACGGGCTCTTTTTGCGGCTGACTTATGGTTTGCCAAGGGGACTCCTCCAAAATACAATTTTTAAGGTGTTTAACACAGTTGATCAGGGGCCGCAAGAGCCATGAGGAGCATTTGAGCCAAAAGAACGAAAATCCAGCAGAAAAACAACCCGAAACATCAAAAAATTCAGTGGTTTTAAAGGCTTTGATCATGTCGGCTGGCACATTTTCCAGCCGTATCCTGGGTTTAGTGCGAGAAATGTTATTTGGGGCTCTTTTTGATCGCACTATCACCGATGCCTTTACCGCGGCATTTAAGCTTCCCAATCTTTTTCGACGCCTGTTAGGTGAGGGCTCCCTGTCCGTCAGTTTTCAGCCTATTTATATTGAAGCCCAAGTGGAAGATGAGACGACAAAGGGGGTAAGAGCTCGTCTGCTGATGGACTCTATGCATCTGTTTCTGATCATGCTTCTAACCACCTTAACTGTCGGGGGAATTGTTTTTGCCCCTCAGATCTTGGGCCTGATTTTGGATGCGGACTATGTGCAAAGGGTCGAGGCCTTTGATCTTACTGTTCGCATGGCTCAGATCATGTTTAGCTTTCTGTTTTTTATCTGTCTGTTCGCTTATTATATGGCGATTCTAAACGCCCATGGAATTTTTGGCTGGCCTGCGGTGGCTCCGTTTTTTTTTAATATCAGTTTAATTGATTCTACGCTGCTGCCACCCGAAATTTTACCAGTTAAGGGAGACACCTTGGCTTGGGGAGTTCTAGTGGGCGGCTTTTTGCAAATGGTGGTTTTAATCCGTCCCTTGAGCAAGTTAGGATATTTTCCACGATTTCAGTTTCAGATGGGAAATCGGGACTTACTTCGAGTGCTGCGCAATATGGTGCCAGGCCTTATGGGACTAGCACTGATGCAGATCACCTTGATTGTGAATATGCGTTTTGCCAGCGCCTTAGGCAAAGGGGCGATTTCGTACATCAATTGGGCTGATCGTCTGTTAGAACTCCCCCTGTCTTTAATCTCAGTCAGCCTGGGAACAGCGTTGCTTCCCGTGCTTTCTCAACACTGGGCTCGGCAAGAGCGAGGTAAGATGTCCGATGTAAGCGAACGGACTTTGTCCTTGAATCTTTTTGTTGGCGCAATGGCGGCCGTAGGCCTTTATGTTTTAGCCGAGCCCATTGTGCGCCTTCTGTTTGAGCGAGGGCGATTTACGGAAACGGATTCGAGAGCGGTAATTTCGGTGGTGGAGGTTTATGCCATGACTCTGATTCCCGTAAGCGGGGTGCGAGTTTTGGCTCCTTCCTTTTATGCGGCTAAAAACACTTGGTATCCGGCAGTGATCGCAGGTGTCGGATTGTTTGTTCATATTTTGATCGCGCCGGGATTGATGGAGTGGAGAGGACTTGTGGGCTTGAACCTTTCTACCTTTGTGTCTGCAAGTCTGAATTTTATGTTGTTACTTTTGGGGTTCAATTTTTTACTTACGCCATTTTTGTGGAAGCGGTTTGGAGTGAAGTGTTTAAAGGCTTTAGTCGCGGCTGTAGTGATGGGGATGATGATGACGTGGGTCAGTCATAAGTTGCTAGAACTTTTAAGGCAATGGTTTCCATCCTTAGCTGAGGGGTGGCCCTTGTGGCTGATACAATTAACTTTTGTCGGCTCGCTTGGGGTGGGGCTTTTTTTGATTGTGTCATTCTTTGTTAAACATGATGATGTTCATACTCTAATTCAACGAGTGGGTAAGCGACTAGCGGGATCGAAGTAGTGCTGACCGTATTTTTCATTGACGGTTCTTGGTATCTTTCCCTAGGATTTTACTATGATAAAAGAAATCTTTTTGTTAAGCGCAATGGCTGTGATCTTGGCAACTCCTACAAGTTATGCTCAACCTAAGAGGGTGGTTGAAAAATCGCCTAAGCGCATAGTCGCTCCTTCTAAGGAGTTTCGAGTGAGCCTGGAGTTGGCTGCCGTCAGCGCCACTTTAAAAGTGGAAGTGAGGGGGCCAAAGAAGGGAGCTGCCAAGGGGGCTGCATTTGAAGGCCTAAAGGATTGCCCCACCTTGAGTCTGTCGCTTGCTCATCTAGAAGAAACCGGCAAGTGTTTGGAATTTAAAACCGGTGGGGCAAAGCCCGTGCAAATTCCCATTGTCGTGATCAATGCGACACCTCCGAAAGCCCACGAAGATATTATCGACGAAGGCGCTCAGCGAGTCCGGGCTGATAAAAAGGATTGGGGTGAGCTGGATATTTGGAAGAGCCCCAAAAACACATCGGCCCACTACTTTTTCTTAAGATCCGAAGACAAAGATCAGATGGTGAGGCTCGGACCTGTGCCTGACTCTGTCCAGAAAGCTTTTGATCTTCAGATGGATTTAGAGCTGTGGTAAAGGGCGGATGGAGTTAAGGCTTTTTTAATTTTACCTGTGTCTGGCAGGAAGAATGGGCGACTAATCGAGGTTCTGCATCCGTTGTATAGAATGCGAGTTCGGCTGTAACAACAGGTTGATGAATGTCCTCAATGGTACGCTTCATCACTAAGTTCAGAACCTGACCACCGATTTCCACATCTTTTCGATAAGAAGTCTCTGTGATTCCCTTGGGGGTTAAGTAGCGATCTGTGGTCCATCCTAACGAGCGTATTTTCATTGGAATGGAAGTCGCGCCGAGATCCTTGAATGTTACAGGTTCACGCAATTTAAGATAGCCGACCACTTGGGGCTCTTTGTCCGCGTTTCCGCGGGAAGTGGTCCAGATTTCAAACTGACTGATGGCCACATTGGCGCCAGGCACTTGGATCCATCCTCGCTTGTAGACACATTTGGCAGCAGGGACATTATTGGGCGTAACGGGAGCCTCTAAAACGGCCATGGCATTTTTTCTCGAGCGGACCATCACTTCCACACCGTAGGCTTTTGCCGAGTCTGAGGCGGCATCGTAGACTTCTGAGTCCTCAGAGACCAGCTCACGCTCGGCCTGCTGCTTTGTTAAGTACCTCTGGAACCCATCTCTAAGGTTAGAAAAGAAAGAGGCCTGCGCAAAAGAGCCGACCAATAGAAGACCTAGGGCCAATAATGATGAGCTGAGTGTTTTCATAAGAAAGAAGCAGTTTCACAAAGCGTGCCACGGGGCGAAGTCGCCAAAGATGTGGCCATCGTTCACCTCGCAAAAGCCATCAGGGGCTGTAAGTTTGAGGGAGGCTAATAAATTATGAATTGGTAAGCTTAGCCCCAGACTCCGGCTGATACTTCTGTCGGTTATGACCGCCTCTTGATCCCAGCCTCCCGCTGGTATTTCTGCCTATTGTGAGTAGCACAAAGAAGCTGAAGATTATGAACTTCATCAGTCCCACCAGCCCAACGAGGTT
>CAZETK010000037.1:0-33176 GCA_964515195.1 uncultured Pseudobdellovibrionaceae bacterium | reverse complement strand
AGTCTGAATTTTCAGAGAGCCCCAGCCCGCCCCGCTTAAAGGAGGAGGGAGCTAAGAGACTCCGAGGACCAGGTCATTTTCATCAATGCGGATGTTGACGGTATCGCCGGACTTTATATCACCCGAGATCAGTTTCTTCGAGAGCGGATTGAGGATATCCGTTTGGATCACCCGCTTAAGTGGACGGGCTCCGTAGACTGGGTCAAAACCTTTTTCAGCCAGACGATCCAAAACTGCGTCATCGAACTGCAATGAAATCTTCTTGGCCTTTAAGCGATCCGCGACCGTTTTCAGTTGAACTCGCACGATGTCTCGGATCTGGGCTTGCCCCAGAGGCTTGTACATCACCACTTCATCTATCCGATTTAAAAACTCGGGACGGAATGAGGATTTCAGCGTGTCCATCACAGCCTTTTCTTTTTCTTTATCGCTCAGTTTGGGGTCAATCAAGTACGTCGAACCCATATTGGAGGTCATGATGATCACTGTGTTCTTGAAATCCACGGTGCGTCCTTGACCATCTGTTAAACGGCCTTCATCCAGCACCTGAAGTAGAATATTGAAAACCTCCGGATGAGCTTTTTCAATTTCATCCAATAGGACCACGCTATAAGGTTTGCGCCTTACGGCTTCCGTCAGTTGCCCGCCTTCTTCGTAGCCCACATAGCCGGGGGGAGCTCCGACCAGTCGAGATACGGAATGTTTTTCCATATACTCACTCATATCGATTCGAACAATGGCCTGCTCGTTGTCAAACATAAATTCCGCTAAAGCTTTGACCGTTTCGGTCTTTCCCACACCTGTCGGCCCCAGAAACAGGAAACTTCCGATAGGACGGTTGGGATCTGAAATCTCGGCGCGGGAGCGGCGAACCGCTTCGGCTACCAGAGAAAGGGCATGATCCTGTCCCACAACCCGTTTTGCCATGGTCTCTTCCATCGAGAGAAGTTTTTGAGTTTCACTTTCCAGCATCTTAGAAACAGGAATACCGGTCCACTTACCCACCACTTCGGCGATTTCTTCGGGCCCCACTTCTTCTTTTAGCAATTTACGGTCTGAGGCTTGCGGCGCTTGGGCTTTTTCTTCAAAGCTCTTAATTTGCTTTTCGGTTTCCGGAATCAATCCGTACTTAAGCTCTGCCGCCCGTCCTAGGTCACCGCTGCGTTCGGCCCTCTCCATTTCAAGGCGCATTTGATCTAACTGCCCCTTAAGCTGCTTTACCTTTTCAAGGCCACCTCGCTCAAACTCCCACTGCTCACGCAGCTTTTGCCCCTGGGCACTAAGATCTTCAATTTCTTTTTCCACTTGGTGAAGACGATCTTGAGAGCCTTCATCTTTTTCTTTCTTCAAGGCTTCTTTTTCCACACGAAGTTGCATCAACTTGCGTTCAATTTCATCGACGGCTTCAGGACGTGATTTGGTTTCGATAGACAGTTTTGAGGCCGCTTCATCGATAAGATCAATGGCTTTATCTGGCAAGAATCGAGACGTGATATAACGATGAGACAGTCGCACCGCTGCCACTAATGCCGAGTCGGTAATGCGCACGCCGTGGTGGACTTCGTATTTTTCTTTCAGACCACGCAAAATTGTCAAAGCCTCTTCGGGAGTGGGTTCATCCACCAGCACCGTTTGGAATCGTCTTTCCAAGGCCGCATCTTTTTCGATGTACTTTCGATACTCATCCAAGGTCGTGGCGCCGATACATCGCAGTTCGCCGCGAGCCAGGGCCGGCTTTAATAACTGACCGGCATCCATCGCGCCTTCTGCCTTGCCGGCCCCCACAAGGGTGTGAAGCTCGTCGATAAAAAGAATGATTTCGCCGTCTGATTCCGTCACTTCTTTAATGACAGCCTTCAGTCGATCCTCAAACTCGCCCCGATACTTGGCGCCTGCAATCAGAGCCCCCATGTCCAGAGCCATCAACTTCTTATTTTGCAGATTTTCAGGAACATCGTTTTTCACTATTCGCAGAGCCAAGCCTTCCGCAATGGCCGTCTTGCCCACACCCGGTTCACCGATGAGAACCGGGTTATTTTTGGTCCTGCGAGAAAGCACTTGCATGACTCGACGAATTTCTTCGTCTCGTCCCACTACAGGGTCCAGCTTTCCCTCTTGGGCGAGCTCCGTGAGATCCCGCGCATATTTACGAAGAACCTCCATTTTATTTTCAGGGTCTTCGTCCGTCACTTTTTGTGAGCCTCGCATTTCTGCTAAGGCCTTTTCAATGCTATCAAGCTTAACGCCGGTCTTATTAAAAACAGACCTCAAGTCAGAATCATCATTCTTGAGGGCGGCGATAAGAAAGTGTTCCGTCGATATATAGGAGTCTCCACGAGCCCGCGCTTCCTTTTCAGAAGCTTTAAAAATCGATTCCAAACGCGGACTCGCATAAATCTTGGTGCTTCCAGAGGCCTGCGGGAATTTACCCATACGGGAGTTAAGGGCATTTAAAACGACAACCGGTGAAACCCCCGTTTTCTCTATCAAACGCGGAACAATCCCTTCCTGCTGCTTAATAAGTTCAATCAAGAGATGCTCAGGCTCAACCTGAGGGTTTTGCTGGTTTTCCGCCAGGGTAGCCGCTTTTTGCATGGCCTCTTGGGATTTCCTTGTCATTTTGTCGATGTCATGGCTCATATACACCTCTACACAGTTCTTAGAACTTAAGTGGGACTCGAATAGCCAGAAACTTCATCCTGATCGACGTCCTGAATTAAACATGAGGCTTATAGAAAGTTTGTCAATGGCCCGAAAACAAAAGCAGACTCCCGCTAAATCCAAAACGCCTAAACGTCTGCAACCATCTATTAAGAAGGATGGTATTCGCCCTGACCTTTATCGCCGTTTGACTCTTCCATGGGCTTGCGATGACTGCTCTCACTTTGACAGCGAAAACGAACAATGCACTTTAGGCTATAATTCCCGCCACCACCGCCGCTCACAACAAGAGCATGATTACCTGTTGAGCGGCAAAATGGCCCTTTGTCGCTTTCAGGAAGTCGATTAAGACCACGGCTTCGACTGAATCCTAACACTACCTCCGTCTGGCCTTGTCTCGTAAAAATTGCCTCTACAGGTGCAAAACCTGGGCAAAGCTAGATCTTGTGCTGATGGACCTGAGTCCAATTGTGGCCTTCAAGTAACAATTCTCGCCTACAGTCCTGTCAAGAAGCCGACGTAAGAAGTCGAACTTTTACCTGTCAGACGATATCAACCTTTAACTGGGATAGAGGACGATCCAGAGAATCAAGGTCAGATTCTCTTCTACGAAACGAAAGGAGGGCCTTCAAGGATGAGATAAAAACTGATGCGGATTCGAACGAAGAAAGTTCGAAATACGGTTTTAACAAAAGGCCAAATAACCATCAATAGGCTTGGATGCCAACCCCTCTTATAAAGGGGCAAATGACACGGAGGATTTTTTATGAAGTTAACAAGTTAAAAAAATTAAACGGAGGATAGTAAATATGGGAATGCGTGTAACAACAAACATTGCAGCAATTAACGCTCAAAGAAACTTGGTTGGAAGCCAACGAGTCATGAATAAGTCCATGGCGCAATTGTCTTCTGGTAGCCGAATCAATATCGCAGCTGACGACGCTGCCGGATTAGCGATCTCTGAAAATTTGAAAGCTCAAATCCGATCAGCCGCTCAAGCTCAACGAAACGCTAACGATGGTATCTCCATGGTTCAAACTGCTGAAGGTGGATTGAACGAAATTGGAAACATCATCACCCGTCTTCGTGAATTGGGTATCCAAGCCGCTTCTGACACCGTTGGTGAGACAGAGCGTGGCTTCTTGGATAAAGAGGTTCAGCAACTTAAAGAGGAGATCCAGCGTATCGCTTCTGTTACGACTTGGGGATCCACTAAGCTTCTTGATGGCTCTTCACCTGACTTTGATTACCAAATTGGTATTTTTAATAATGACTCTGAAGATAGAATCACATTCAAAGCTTCAGAAAATATCGCCACTTTGGACCATCTGGGACTTTCAGGGCTTGATTACACCTCTAAACAAGGTGCTCAAACAGCTCTTGAGATGCTGGATGCGGCTCAAACCAGTGTGAACGGAACTCGCGCGAACTTAGGTGCTCTTCAAAACCGATTGACTTCAACTGTGGACAACTTAGGTGTCGCTCAGGAGAACATGTCAGCCGCTAACTCTCGTATCCGTGATACAGATGTGGCACAGGCGTCTTCTGAAATGGTTCGTAACAATATCTTGTTACAAGCCGGTACTTCCACTTTGGCTCAGGCGAATCAAACAAATCAATTAGCTCTTAAGCTGATTGGATAATAACCTTAGCGGAATTGGGCCCAGGACCTTTCAATCAGGTCCTGGGTTTTTTTATGAAATTATCGATTTTAGTTACTATTTTATTTATTTTAGCTCTGGGTTGTTCTGAAGGTTTTAAGACTTTCGGCACGGAACAATCAGAAGGTTCAAGTGATCACGGAGATTCGGGCAACACCCCGACTCCGGTCAATCAGTCTTTAAAAGCTTTTATTCAGACTGGTCCATTTGAAGGACTCCAAGTTTTAAACGATATTCAAAACTCTAAATTAAATATTATAGTCCCCATCGGTATCAATTCTTTCGTGCCAGCAGGGCCTCTTGCGACTGTCGATAATCAAGTGACGGGTTCGATCCTCTCAAATAACGTGGGCTTTAAAACAGCTTATTTATCAGTCCCCGCCCAGTGGGTTTTGCAAGGCGTCAATCTGCCAGAAGTCACCCATCTTCCCAATGGTGATAGCCTTCCTTACTTTCCTAAAGGTCGAGCTTCTCATTTGGCTCTATCCCTTGATTCTCAAAGCCAAAGCGTACTTTATCTTTACTTCAACGCGCCCGCTTTTGGTGTCTTTATTCAGACTCCTTTTGATCAAGGTGATTCGCGTCAGTACTCTATCACCTATAACAATACCTTCCTAGAAATTGGTCGGTTCTCGACCCATCCCCATCACTCCCCGATGAACGGCGGAATGTTCCTTTTCATTTCCTTGCCTCAATAGTTGTTTATAGCTAGTCTCGATGATGTAAGAAAGTTCCATATTCATAAGGAGTGAATCACATGGCGAAAAAGAAAAAGGCAGCTAAAAAAACGACTAAAAAAGCCACCAAAAAGGCAGCTAAAAAAACCACCAAAAAAACCACTAAAAAGGCTACAAAGAAAGTTGCGAAAAAAGCGGCTCCTAAGAAAAAGGCCACTAAAAAAGCCACCAAAAAAGCAGCTAAAAAAACCACCAAAAAGGCCACTAAACAAGCTCCTAAGAAATCTACTGCCAAGAAAGCGACTAAAAAAACGACTCCTAAAAAAGACAGAATGGAAGAGACAGCGGCTGTCACTCCTGTAGCCCCACTATTTGAAGATCTTGCCAATGAATTTGAAGATGAATCTGAAGTGGGAACCCTTACAGGTCTGGATGATGACTTGACTCCAGAAGAGGATGAGGAGTTTTCTGAAGCAGAAGATTCTGAAGAAGAAAGTTTCGAAGATCTTGAAGATGAGGAACCGCTAGAAGACGATCAATTTGAATCCGAAGATTTACCAGATGATGACAATGATGATGACGGAGAAGAAGAAGGATATTTCTAATCCATCCTCTTGAATAAGCTGTGAGATTAGATCGGTAAGGACTCCGCATTGGATGTGGATCCTGAGTCAAGGGGCTGATCATCAAGAATCTCTAGCTCAGAACTTTCCTGAACTTTAATTTCAACGGGAGTCGGAACTTTTTGGCTGACTCCCGTTTGTTTTTGGGAGTCTGCAGAAGTGCCACCAGTCGAAGGCGCAGGTGCAATTATAACCTTGCCAGCGGGGTTGGGCGTGGGATCAACGCCGACTCCTGGATTCACAGGACGACCAGGGCTGACTTCAACTTCTACTTTTGGATTGGGCTTGGGAGCTGGTTTTGGTCGAGGCTTTTGAACTGGCACATCAATCCCAAGAATTCGATTGTGGCAAAGTTGAACGGCATCGACCACCTTGTAACCTTGGCGCGAGTTATTCACTACACAATTGGTAAAGAAGGGTAACTTTTCACGATAATTATGGCTTGCAAATGCACAATACTGAATAGCGTGCTCAGAGTGGAACCTGGCCTTTTGAGCTAGATCCATTAAGCAAACTTGCATCACATCACTTCGATCCCAATGACAAATCTGGACGGCCCGATCATAAGACATACGAGCATAAATCTGCATATTGGCTTCACAGGTCTGATAGGGAGAGGCTAACTTAACCTTCTGAGAACATTGAGAGGCTGAAACTGAAATGTCCTGGCTTGTGGCATAGGCCTTTTGCTCCATGCAATTCAGGAATTTAGCTGAAGAGTCTTGCTTACAAATAGCGTGAGCTTCCTGGCGGTTAGCCAGGAAGTGATATTGTAAGGAATCCATACAGGACTGAACCGGAGAACTCGCATAAGCCTGTGCACCTAGCATGAGCCCCCATATTATCATCAGAACCTTCAACATGAATTCCTCCTAGTCTCTTTACCGATTTTGAATGAACCGAAAGATCCGACAGAGTCATGATCCTTCGGTTGAGACTGCCAACTGTTACTGCTTTGAGGGCCGCGAATGAACCGCGTACCGGTCAAACTCTCCATACTCGTGGAGCTTGTTATAAAGTGTCTTGATTGTGATTCCCAAATTCTGGGCCGCCTGTGTTTTATTTCCGCCGAAGAAATCAAGGGCCTTCAAAATGTACTTTTTTTCGAGTTCATACAAAGGCAGCTGAGGATCGTACTCGATAAACTTATCGTTTTTCTCGGGGTTGCGGATATGATCAGGAAGGTCTCCCAACATGATCTCATGGCCTTCCGACAGGATTTGAAGCCGTTCACAAACGTTTTGCAACTCTCGAATATTTCCCGGCCAATCATATTTTACCACGACTTGAAGGGCCTCGTCTGAGATTCTCAGCCCTCGGTTCAAGTACGCATGTTGAGATTGATTCAAGAAGTGATTGATCAAAGACGGGATGTCTTCTTTTCGTCGACGCAGAGGGGGGGTTGTGACGACGATGGTGTTAATACGATAGAAAAGGTCTTCACGGAAATTTCCTTTTGCAACTTCTTGTTCAAGATCACGATTCGTGGCTGAAATAAGCCGAATATCCACTTTAATCGGTTCTTTTCCGCCTACGCGGTAAATTTCACCTTCCTGAACAAAGCGAAGAAGCTTGGCTTGAATGCCTTGGGAAAGCTCTCCGATTTCGTCTAAGAAAAGTGTTCCACCGTTGGCGACTTCAGCTAGACCCGTCTTGCGAGTGTAGGCGCCTGTGAAGGATCCTTTTTCATGCCCGAACAATTCGGACTCCAGAAGGGTTTCACGTAAAGCGCCGCAGTTGATGGCCACAAATGGCTTGTTTTTGCGGTTGGATTTTTCGTGAATGGAGCGTGCGATAAGCTCCTTTCCTGTTCCCGACTCACCCATGACCAAGACGTTGGCCTGAGAAGGAGCAACACGTTCAATCATCTTCATCAACTGAGTCATAACATCAGATTGATAAATAATAGCCCGTGGCTCCGGTTTCGGAGCTGGATTTTGCGCTCCCCAAGGTAATGCCTGACCATTATTTGACGCTGGCAAAATAGTGGTCGAGGTGTTGGAATTCTCGTTCATACGTACCGCCTTTCGAATTAAAATCAAAACTGTTACCCTAGCCGCAGCTCACTTTTTAACGGAAGCTAAGGCCAGGTCCGAACCCTAGAGGTCGGGCGATGACTAAATCTCAGTGAGATCAAGAAACGTTCTGAATTCTCACTTTGATACACCGCATTTACGCATTGCAATATAACAAAGGTCCTGAAAGATTTGCAAGCTAGAATTTCAGGACCCTGAAAAAAGGTAAGCTATGACAAAACAGGGCACTTGGGCCGGCCTTATAGATAAATACCTGAAATACCTTGAAAATGTCAGATCTGCCTCGCCTCATACCATCCGCTCTTATCGCTTAGATCTTGCAAAGGCCTGGCATAACGTAAGTGAGGATATTTCGGAAAATCGACTTCTCAGTGTTCTAAGAGAACAGCAGAGTTCATGGCAAAAGTACTCTTTGGCGACCCGAAATCGCAAAGCCGCTAGTCTTAAAAGCTTTTTGAATTGGCTTTATGAGTCCGATATTTTGAAAAAAGAATTAGCCCCTCATATAATTTGCCCCAAGGTCCCACAGAAAATCCCCCATTTTATTTCAGCAGATGAAGCTATCGCCATTTTAAAGTCTTTCCCCCAAGCCCTAGGAAAAGACGACTTGATCGATAAAACATTATTTTGCTTGCTATATGGCTGTGGATTGAGAGTCAGCGAAGCTTGCCAGCTTAAGTGGAAAGATATTGATTGGAAAAAACAACAGCTGTTAACGACCCGAAAAGGCCAGAAGGAGCAGTGGGTGCCGGCCCCACGGGTGACCCTGGAAGCTCTAAAAAAGCTGAAAGATCAATCTTGGTCAGAAGAATTCGTTTTTGGCCTTAAACCCCTCAATCCCCGAACTGCCTACGAAATCGTTCGCAACCGTGGGATAAAAGCTCATATGCTTAAACCGCTTCACCCGCACGCGCTTCGACACAGTTACGCCACCCATCTGCTTTCCAGTGGCGCGGATTTGCGGGTTCTCCAAGAACTTCTTGGACACTCGTCATTGGCAGCCACTCAAAAATACACACATATTTCCACCCATGAGCTGGCGCGCACAATTGAAAGCCATCACCCTTTAGGGAGTGAAAAGAAAACAGGGACATAAAGCAAGACCGTTAAAGTTCTATCAAAAATTATTGTTGCGAATTAGGAGCCTAAGCCTAGTAAGGACTCATGGGCCACTTTAAATCGATGCGGTTTTTACGTAATTCAAAACTGACTTTTCCAAGGCGCCCCATCGAGATTCGGCCTCGGTTTGATAGTTCTCAAGCCGCGCGCTTTCACTGATCGGAATTTTCAAAAAAGGCGTCATCCAATCTTCCGCCTCGAGAACGCCCTGTTGTAACAAAAATTTTAAATAAAACTGGGTTTTAATGATCGGTAAGCCCTGAACCAGTTCAAGTTGCTTCAGTGTATGCCCCAGAAGGTTATATAAAGATGAAGATTCGGAATCGCCCTCCAACGACACTCGCCCTACGCAATCCAAAGCGAGGAGCGCAAAGGTCAGCTTGTCATAATCCGTCCGCAAAGTATCAAAACCTTGCAGAAGTTGAGCCTCTTTAAGAGTATGAAGTTCCGATCTTTGAGAGGCTGAATAAGTAAGCTTCACATGATGAAGCGGCTCTAGGATACCCCCCGAAAACCTCTTTTTAGATCGAAGGGCCCCTCGCGCCAAGAAGGACATTTTTTCACCCTCTGAAGAAAGAGCGTGCAGAATCAAATCCGCCTCACCGTATTTTACTTTTCTAAGAATGAGAAACTGTCCCTGTGTATCCGACTGCATACTTGAGTTCCTTTGGGTTCCCCCGCCGTGCCCTCACCGCGTATCGTGACGGCGGAGATACTTAACTCCAAATCGCCTCTTTTCGAAGCTCAGCCACAGTTTCCTCTAAGGCACTGACAAAATCATCATGCTTAGCAATATCCGTTGAGAATACAACAAGCCCCCGAAGCTGTTCGGGAGCCGGGGCTGGGGTCCACCAGGATTTGAAAAGCTTAACGGAATTCCAAGCACAAGCATGGGTGGTTTGTGCCTGAGCAGCCGTCAAGGTCATATTCATCTTCTTTTCTAAATGGTTCAAAATTCGATTACCCCCCAAATCAGGAAAACATAGCACAATACGGTCATGCCGGCGACTTTGAGTATCCTGGAACCATCGGACTTCTGAAAACTTAGATTCGACTTTTTCAACAAGCTTCCTATCTTCTGACAGCGTTAATCGCTGTATCCTCACAAAGGGGTGCCACGGACGATAAGGAGCGCCTCGTTCGGGAGCGCGAAAGCGGCTTCCGCAAACGGCCGCAGCCAGGTCACCATAACCTGTAGGTCCAATCCACACGGTATAAGGAGAAATTTCGCTTTGGGGATTGGGCAATCCAAAGTGACTGACTCGAATTAAAAAAATCCGTTTGCTGGCGAGGGCTTTCTCAAATCCTGAATAATCCTGGCTCATCCCCGTGACGGCGTGATCTTCAAAGCTCAATACAAATAAAGTGTCTTGCGGCAAAGAGTTTACCCATTGCTCTTCTTGCCCGTGAAACTGCGCCACAGTCTTCCAATCCAAACCTTGCACCTGAAAACCTTCTCGTAAAAAGATTGCCAACGGCGGTTCAAATAAAGGTGACATTCCCTTAACCCAGGTGAAGCTTCGTTTGTGCGCTAAAAATGAAGTTAACTGTGACGTAATTTCTTCGACGGCGGCGTAAAGATTTGAATAACATCGCAGAGGATTCTCGACACCATAGCCAAGCTCAAGACGAAGCATTTCATTTAAATGATCCCAGACCTCTGGAGCTTGCAGTGGGATAAGCATGCGTTTAGGATATATTGTGGTCTGTCTGTCGACCAGAGCGACTTTGGTCTAATTTCGCCGTTTTGGCGGTTAAACTTTCAAGCCGAGCTCTATACTTGAAGGAGGAGCTTTATGCTAATTCGATTCATCCTAATCCTAGGATTGACACTGCTCTCTTCGAGTACGGCTTGGTCGATCATGGAAGTCAGGCTCACTTACAGTTCGTTACTTTCTAAGCCTGAAATAGACAAAATTTATAACGGCACCACTAAGGAACCCCCACCTACGCCAGCTCATGGAATCGGCACCGATATTCTAATGGACTTTGAAAGTGGTCTTGGCGTCGGGATGAGATATGAAAATTTGAGTGGAAAATCTAAAGGACGCGGCCTTCAATTCGAATCCGAGATGACTCGTACGGCATTACTTCTAAATTGGCGATTTATTAATACACAAACATACTTCGGACCAGTACTTAGTTTTGGATTTTCTCATTCCAGCGAACGCATTATCGTAACCGAGAACGCTGTGGTGATCTCGGATCTTACAGCCGACAAACCCCAATCTTACAGCGCAGGTCTAGAAATTGGTACAAAGCTGGGCGGGTTCCGTCTAGGGACCGAAGCCGGATATATGGTCTATCAGTGGGAGGACCTCTCGGGCTACGAGGGAAGCATAAAAGCTGTTGACCGCCTCGACATGAGTGGCCCCTATGTTAAAGCCATCATCGGCTTTGGCATCTAACATCTACCTTTTAGTCACACCTATACGCAAAATGGCCCATTTTCATCGAAATCCGAGAAATTATCCTGGGGATTTTGTTAACGAATTTCATTATGAGATAGGGGCCATGTTTTGCAATAGCTTCCTATATGCGGGAATTTTTTATCGTCTCACTATTGATCGTTTCATTTAGCAACACTGCAGGGGCAAAGACTACCGAGATGATTGGCGGTCGCGCTGGCGGATTGGACACGAAATCTCTTGCTGTAAGCAGTTGTCCTGCTGGACGAGATTATTTTGAGTCGACTCTTCACAACCTGACAAAGAACCCTGAAAATAAATCTCTCGAATCATTTCTAGTGAAAATGGAGGCTCTTCGAACTCCGCATATCCAAGCGCAATGTGTGGAAGCCGCCCTTGCTCATGTCTCAGCGCCCAGCAGTCGCTTCATTCGATGCAACTCGAAGGGGCAGGTTTTATCGAAGCAACTTGATCCTTGTGCAAGTCAGCAGTACGTGAAGATGATCCATCACTCGTTCGAGGTGGTTGCCACTTGTCTTAAAGAGTTCGTTGCCGGCAGTCCCGATGAAAAAGTCCAAAACCAATGGGTAGAGACATATTTTAAGCTATTGACTAAAGAGTCAGGACTGCACGTCAATGTTGTCTCGAACAGTGGCGCCGTGGGAACTGGCCAGCTGACCACACAATACATTACGGACTTTATGAAATTTACCTATGATGATGCTGTTGATTATCTTAAAAAATCAAAGCCTGCCTATTGCCGAGCGCTGGCAGATCAGTTTCTCAACAAAGAGCGGGTTTCGAAAATCCATGATACCTGCGCTAAAGTAGCTATCGAAAAAGGCCAACCGACTCTTGGTCTGCTTATTGGATTTTCCCACTTAAAAGTATTCCATGAGCGAGTTTCCAGCACTCTACGCCAATTTCAAGACTCCCTTGATCTTACAGAAGATGAGCGCATTCAGCTTGAGATCGAACTCACCAGCCTTGCCTACAATATGGGAAATGGCGGATTAAATTACCCATTAAAGAAAGCTCTACTGGATTTTTCACCGCAAAAGCCGGTGCGTAACGTGCGCCACTTGATGACTCGCGTTCACGAAAAAATTCCGTCCATGAAAAACTTGACCACCACACGAGTTGTTCGAGGCCAACGCAAGCAAGTCCGTCTTTATACCCCAGGCCGTGTTAATGAAATGCTCCATTATTTAGGCCGAGTGGAAAAGCGCTATGCAAGTGTCCAGTACGCTGCTGATGTTTCAAGTTGTCGGGTTCGATGATCAATAGATTAAACCAGTGAAATTTGCACATAGAAGCATAGCTGCTTACCGAGAGTGGACGCTAGCCCCCTGTATTAGATTCCGCTTTTATGTCTCTCTACTTCATCTACAACAGAAACCACTCCGCCCTTTAATTGAGGGCGATGAGCCAAACGATCAATATCGTAAACGAAGCGGCTTCCATTTAAGCCAGGTGTCTGCCACTCAGGACCCATGCGAATCGCATCAACAGGACAAGCCTCTTCGCAATATCCGCAGAAGACACATCGAAGAATATCGATCTCATAAGAAATCGGATACTTTTCAACTGATGGATCGTCATGCTCAGCTGCAATAATTTTAATACATTCAGCAGGACAGTTAGTGGCGCATAACATACAAGCGGTGCAGCGAATACTGCCGTCTTTTTTGACTGTCAGAACATGATTACCCTTAAATCGAGGAGAGTACTCGTACTTCTCTTCAGGATAGTCCAAAGTTATCATCTTCTTACGGTTAAAGAGATTGAAAAATAAATGGCGGGCTGTAATCAGCAACCCTCCTAACAGACCAGGCAAATACCATTTAGCTTTTTCAGCTCGATTTTGAACTACGCTCATAATGGCCCCCGCTTATATAGGAATTCATTCTTCTTACGATGCTCCAGCGTAACCTGATCAGGGCGCCGATTTGTATCGACGAAAGTATCGTAAGTTGGAACGGTAGCAACCGGAATATTTTGCCCTGTCAGCAGGAAGGAAGCCTCTGCCAAGGTCAATGCCTGGCTTACAATTGTCGTGGCTTTCTTAAAGGTCTGCTCAAGACCGGCATAGTTAATAAAGGTTCCACTTTTTTCAAGATAGCTCTTTGCGGGCACGACCCAAGCTTGATTCTTGAAATTGTCAAAATGGTCGGATTTGCATGAAGACATCCACACCACATGAGTGGCCTGGCCTAGCAACTCGATCTTATCCTTAAGATCCGGATAGACAGCCATATTTTCGGGACCGGCCACGATAACAGTTTGAATCCCACCCGATTTCAATTCGGATTCAAGTTCACTCCAATCGGCACCAACTCCCTGATCCTTCATGGCTTTGATAAGTCCATTTGTATTGGGGTTTTTATCGCCACGATTTAGAAGCCCGTCGAACTCTTTCCATTTTTCAGGTTGATTTTTCCAGTGGTAGACCTTCTTCGTTTTTAAATTCTTTAAGAAAGTCTCGTACTCTTCCGTAGTGTACTGGCCTGTTAAAACAACTGCCAACTTATCCGATGCAGTAGCTTGAACCACTTTAGCGGCATCTATTGCTGCGGCACCAGCTTCCATTTCGCTCCAAGTTCCATTGGACTTTTTGCGAGCCAACTGCAAGCGATATTCACGATTTACAAACTTGTAAACCCAACGCCCTTCATCACACATCCAATGTCCATTTACCTTTTCATTGTATACAGGCATGACACGGAAAGCGCCCTCTTTGTTGTAATAGACTTTAACATTACAGCCTGTAGAACATCCGGTACAGATAGTGTTTGAATCTTTCAGATACCAAACACGTTGACGAAAGCGGAAGTCTTTTGAGGTCAAAGCGCCCACGGGACAAATGTCCACCGTATTCAAAGAGTAATTGTTATCCAAAGGCTTACCATCGAAAGTTCCAATTTCAGTTCGGTCTCCCCGATTGAACAAACCCAGTTCGTGGGTCTTAGAAACCTCATCTGTAAAACGTACGCAGCGAGCACAAAGAATGCATCTTTCAGAGTCCAGCACAACCGTAGGACCCAGGTCCACTACTTTGTGCTTTTTCACCTTCGGTTCAGCCAATTCAGAGCTGTATTTACCGAACTGCATATATTGATCCTGCAATCCGCACTCACCAGCCTGATCACAGATCGGACAGTCCAAAGGATGGTTGATCAAATGGAAGTCTAGAACCCACTTAACCCCTTCTTTGACTTTTTCAGAGGTGTTATTGATCTTCATCCCTTCCGTCACAACCGTGTTACAGGCGATTTGAGGACGAGGATTTCCTTCAATTTCTACGAAGCAAAGACGACAAACACCCGCTACCGACAAACCGGGATGATAACAGTAGTGCGCGATGGGCTCGCCCATCTGGTAGAAGGCCTCCATAATAGTGGCGCCGTCTTTAACTTCAACTTCAGTACCATTAATGGTGCATTTGGGCATAGTTGGTTCCTCTAACTTTAGAACGTCCTTCACGAACAAAAAATTCAAACTCATCTCGAAATTTAGTCACAAAGCTCAAGACAGGAAAGGCCGCCGCGTCTGCTAATGCGCAAATTGTGCGACCCTTCATATTGTCCGCCACTTTTAATAAAAGGTCGATATCCTGCAAACGCCCCCGCCCTTCCAGAATGGAGTGAACGATTTTGTTCAACCAACCTGTTCCTTCGCGGCAAGGTGTGCACTGACCACAAGATTCATGGTGATAAAAGTGAGCCAGCACCCCAAGCATATCCACCATGCATTGAGAGTCATCAATGACAATTATGGCTCCGGAACCTAGCATGGTTCCCATTCCAGCCAAGCATTCATAATCCAAGGTAGCTCTCTCTGTCTCTTCCGCTGTTAATACGGGCGCAGACGATCCTCCGGGGATAACAGCTTTTAACTTGCGACCAGGTTTCATTCCGCCACCCAGTTGAAAAATCATATCTTTTAAGCTGTAACCCAACGGAACTTCATAGTTACCTGGTTTCATCACGTTTCCTGAAAGCGAGAACAATTTAGTTCCTGCTGACTTTTCCGTTCCGTATTTACGATATCCCTCTGCTCCATCGCGGATGACGTATTTCACAGCAGCCAAGGTTTCGACGTTGTTAACGATGGTGGGTTTTTTCAGATATCCTTTCACCGCTGGAAACGGTGGCTTTAATTTGGGCTGACCCTTCAGGCCTTCCAGAGACGAAATCATCCCTGTCTCTTCACCACAAATATAAGCTCCAGCCCCAGAGTAAACATCCATATCGTGGTCAAAACCTGTTCCTAAAATATTTTTTCCTAAATATCCGGCGGCATAAGCCTCTTCAATGGCTTTTTTTACGCAAGATATGGGATAATGATATTCACCACGAATATAGATATAAGATTTTTTGGCTCCAATGGCATAGGCGGAGATTATCATACCTTCTATCAATTGGTGGGGAGCCCGCTCCATCATCATTCGATCCTTAAAAGTGCCGGGCTCGCCTTCGTCGGCATTGCAAAGTAAGAAACGAGGCTCGCCGTTCTTAGGCAAGAAGCTCCACTTCATCCCCGTGGCGAAACCCGCGCCACCACGACCGCGAAGTCCCGATTTTTTCACTTCTTCGATAATGTCTTCGGGCTTCATCTTGAAGGCTTTCGCCAATTCTTGATACCCTCCGTTTTTCTTATAGCCTTCCAGGCCTTGGAACTCACTCAGATGATAGAACTCTGTGAGATACTTGACCTCGCTCATTTCAAACCTCTTAGAATATTCATCGCCGATTCGTTTGTTAGATTTTCATAGTAACGATCATTCACTTGCATCATCGGGGCAGTTCCGCAAGAGCCTAGGCACTCCACCCGGCTCACGGTGAAACGACCGTCCTCTGTCAACTCATCTACTTTAACTTTCAATTCTTTACAGATGTAGTCAGCCAACTCACGGCCGCCTTCTAATGCACAAGAGATATTGGCGCAAACCTGGATATGATATTTGCCCACAGGTTTCTGATTGAACATGGTGTAAAACCGGAAAACCTCGTTAATTTTACTCTCGGGAATATCCATGACTTCAGATAAGTGGTGAATCACATCTGGAGAAATCCACCCATTATTTTCTTTCTGCGCTATATATAAGCTGGGAATAATGGCGGATTCCTTCGTTTCGTAGCGATTGAGTTCTTTTTTGACCTCGGCTAAGCCGTCCGCTGACAATTGAAACATACTTCTTCAACTCCTCTTATCGGTCCAATTCACCGGCAATTAAATTCATACTGGCCACTGTCGCGATGGCATCTGCGATCAGAGAGCCCCGAACTACTTGCGGGAATGATTGATATATTGCAAAGCAAGGAGGGCGCACCTTTAATCGATAAGGATTGGCGCTACCATCACTGACTAAATAAAAACCTAACTCACCATTTGGAACTTCTGTGGCGTCGTAAGTCTCACCCACAGGGCAGCGAAGACCTTTGATAATCAACATGAAGTGATTCATCAAACCCTCAATGTTGCCGTAAACATCCTTTTTCTCCGGTAGTACGATGTTTTTGTCACGAACTGTGTAATCACCATCCGGAATGTTTTTACACACTTGCTCGATGATACGAACACTCTGCCGCATCTCTTCGATGCGAACGAGATAACGATCATAAATGTCACCGTTTGTTCCTACGGGAACGTCAAAATTCAAACCGTCATAGCCGTAGTAAGGGGTGATCTTACGAAGATCCATGTTAACACCAGAGGCTCGCAACAAAGGCCCCGTGTATCCCCAATCGATAGCTTCGTTAGCTTTAACGGGGCAAACGCCCTGAGTTCTTTTTATGAAAATTTTATTGTCCAAAAGAAGGCGAGAGATCTCGTCGATACCGACACTCATTTCCTTACAGAAGGCCAATATTTCGTCGAACCAACCCTCTGGGGCATCTTGAGCCATTCCCCCAACGCGGGTCATGCTCACGGTCAATCGGGCTCCACAAAGTTTTTCGAAAAGGACATAAACTTTTTCACGGTAAGTGAAAAGGTGGAAGAAGCTTGTCAGGGCTCCTAAATCCAACCCACCAGTTCCCACTGCAATGATATGGTCGATGATACGAGACAGTTCGGCTAATATCACCCGCATGGCTTGGGCTCGTGGGGGGATTTCAATTCCCAAAAGTTTTTCCACGGTTTTGCAGTAGCCGATATTGTTAGCTGGAGCTGAACAGTAGTTCAAACGATCGGTATAGGGAATCACCTGATTATAGGGATGGGTTTCCGCCATTTTTTCAAAACATCGGTGCAGGTAACCGATTTCATTATTGGCACGAACGATGGTTTCGCCATCGAGCTCTACCATCACCCGCAAAGTTCCGTGCATGGCCGGATGAGAGGGGCCGATATTTAAAGGCACAAGGTTTTCGTTGAGGACGTCACCTCGTTGGTTTTCTTCATGATTAAAGTGGATTGGAAGAACCTCTGTACAGGTTTGTTGTTGATCGGCTTCGTAGTCTTTACGAAGAGGATGGCCAATAAACTGATGATGAGTCAAAATTCGGCGCAAATTCGGGTGCCCGTCAAAACGAATGCCGAACATATCGTAAGCTTCGCGTTCAAACCAATCGGCTCCACGCCATACGTTGATGGCGGATGGAACAGATTCGCCATCAGCTAAAGGCACCTTCACGCGCAACCGAGCGCCGTCTTTCATGGAAAAAAGATGGTAAACCACATCGAAACGTTTTTCGCGTGTCGGATAATCCGCCCCACAAATGTCCATTAGGAATTCAAAACGGCCTGATTCACGGAAGTATCGAAGCAAAGGAATGAGTGCCGTCTTGGGAACTTCCATCACATCATCGCCAAAGGCATGATAGATTTTGAATTCGGAAATATCAAACTTCTGCGCCAGATCTGTTTTTAATTCTTCAAGCTTGGTCATAGGGATTTTTCCAATTGTCCTTCCAAGGACGAGGTTGATTGGTTGCGATCATTTTCTGCAAGAGCATGATTCCATCTAAAACGGCTTCCGGAGTGGGGGGGCAGCCAGGAACGTAAACATCCACAGGGACAACTTTATCCGCTCCCTGAAGAACGTGATAGGCACGATAAAAACCGCCGCTCGAAGCGCAGGCTCCCATAGAAATGACGTACTTGGGCTCAAGCATTTGTTCGTAGATACGAACCAGGATAGGGGCCATTTTTTCAGTAATCGTGCCGGCAATAATTAAGAGATCAGATTGTCGAGGTGAAAAACGCGCGACTTCGGCTCCGAATCGAGCCAAGTCATATTTCGGTCCCATCACGCTCATCAATTCAATTCCACAACAAGCAGTCCCGTAGGGAAGGGGCCATAAAGAGTTCTTCCTTCCCCAAGCCGCAATGGCATCCAGGCGACTTGTGAATGCAAAGCTTCGAGAAAAATCATTGGCCTCTTGCGTACCCACCACAGAGGCATCTGGTAAAGCATGGTCATTACGAGAAGCATGAACACCGCGGCCGGCGTCAGCTTGAGGTTGTTGAGCCACAAGTTCCCCCTTCTAGAATTTTCAATAGACTTTCAGTAAGTACCCCGAATTTTACCTAAAGCCAATAGCATAAGTTATCAAAACCGCGGGCTCTGACTTCCACTAAGTATCTTTCGCAACTGAATTTTTCCCTTCAACGCAGCCGCTCCAAAATGCCGAAAAACCTTTGCAATGGTGCCTTTTTGGAACCTAAGCTTTTTAAGTCAGGAAAACAGAAGCCAAGGAGAGGTCTTTTATGAATTCTGTCGATCGAAAACACATTTATTTTGGTTACATGCTTTTGGTGGGAATGGTGGCGGCACTGCTTTTTTCCCGTCTCGCCGGAGCTCAGACCCACGCTCAGGATTTGCTTATAAAGGTAGCACCACAAAAAGCAACTCACTTTGTGAATATGCTAGGCACCCCTTCGGAGAATCTGGGTGGCGGCTGGCTTCGAGTCCCGCTTGTAAAGCCTAACACAGATATGACTGAAGCTTTACAAAGCTACTCTCAACATCCCGATGTCCTTTATGTGCAGCCCAACTACAAATTGAAACTCATGCACGAAGTCCGCTTTCAGAAAGAGGGGCTAAAGCAGAAGCTTGTGAGATATTTAGAGAAAAACCCACAATTGAACCCTCAGGGGCTGCGCCCCGACAACCCACCCATCCCTGAAGCCAGCGGCACAGTCGGAAATGGCCCTGATCCATTCGTGTCAAAACAATGGGGCATGATTGACAACGGGGCTCCGGAAATCTGGAACAACCATAAAGGTAATTCTCAAGTGGTGGTCGCCGTTCTGGATACGGGAGTAGATTACACTCATGAAGACTTGGTCCCAAACCTCTGGAGAAATTCGGGAGAAATTCCAGATAATGGGATTGATGATGACAATAACGGCTATGTTGATGATGTCATCGGATGGGATTTCGCGGCTAACGATAATAAACCTTATGATTTAGCCGTTGATGATCAAATGGACCTTCTTCGCGGTGGAAATCCTGGGCATGGTACTCACTGCGCTGGAAACGTGGCAGCCCGTGGCGGAAATGGAGTTGGCATTTCAGGAGCCGCCCCCCATGTCAAGATCATGAGTCTTCGCTTCATCAGTGAAAAAGGATACGGCACCACAGCTGATGCCGTTCGTGCTATTCGCTACGCTGCCGACAATGGAGCGAAAATCCTGTCCAATTCGTGGGGATGAAAAAATAAAGACGACAACTCAGAAGAAAATTTGGCACTAAAGGAGGCGGTTCAGTACTCCCTGGATAAAGGGACTCTTTTTGTGGTTGCTGCTGGAAACGGCCGGGGAGGAAAGGGCTATGACAATGACAAGGATGCCCGTCCAGTTTTTCCCGCTAGTTATACTTTTGAAAATATTCTCACGGTGGCCGCTCTTGACAGTTCGGATCGACTGGGAGTTTTTTCAAACTGGGGCGCCACAAAAGTTCACATCGGTGCGCCAGGAGTTAAGGTTTTCTCGACTGTGGTTGGAAATGATTACTCTGATATCGTCATTGATAAGCTGGGCTTGAAAGCCTACTGGGATGGAACTTCGATGGCGACACCCCATGTCGCCGGTGCGGCGGCTCTTTATTGGTCTGAAAATCCACACGCAACTTTTCAAGATGTCAAAAACGCGATTCTTCGTTCTGCACGAAAAATTCCTTCTCTCACGGGGCGAGTCCTGAGCGAAGGCAAGTTGGATATAAAAGAGTTGATGAAATAAACATCGTTTTGAGGCATGATCTGAAAAATCATGCCTCAACTTCTCAAGCACCCTTTTCTCTTCTATATCAAGCAGAATAAGCGTCCTTTCACTCTCGGAATAGGCCTTCTTATTCTGACGAACATTCTTGATTCTATTTGGCCGCTTTTTATTAAGATGGGTCTTGATCAAATCGAGCAGCAAGCTTCGCTAAGTGAACTTACTAAAACCTGTATTATGTTTGGCGCTGTTATGGTGTCTTTGGCTTTATTTCGTTATGGTTGGCGTCGCAATTGGGGCGAGTTTCATTCGACCAGTAGCGAGCATCTCCGCCGCACATTGTTTGATCATATCGTCCACATGGGCT
This sequence comes from uncultured Pseudobdellovibrionaceae bacterium, assembly GCA_964515195.1. Lineage (GTDB taxonomy): Bacteria > Bdellovibrionota > Bdellovibrionia > Bdellovibrionales > Bdellovibrionaceae. The sequence goes on along the minus strand of CAZETK010000037.1, from coordinate 12,459 downwards.
CTGGGTTCTTCCAAAGAAATCCTCCTGGTGAGCTGATGAGTCTTATGACCAACGATATTCAATCTTTTCGTCAGGGAGTAGGGCCTGGTTTTTTGATTCTGGCCGATGGCCTCATTTACACGATCATCGTGATTCCCATTATGTTGAACCTAAATTGGGATTGGACTTGGAAAGCTTTGATTTTACTGCCGCTCGTGCCTTTTATGATTTGGTATGTGATGAGCAAAATCGAGTCTAACTATAAGTTGCAGCAGGATATCTACGCTGAACTGACTTCGTTTACAGAAGAACAGTTTAATGGCATCCGTGTTGTCAAGGGTTTCGGCATGGAGAAGATCCGGCTTGCACTTTATAAACTCGTCTCCAAGCGGCTTGAAAAACAGGCTTTTAAAACATCCGTGATTGATGCCATCTTCATGCCTGTCATGCAATTGTCAGCCACTTTTGGCGGGGTCATTCTGTTGTTCGTTGCTAAAAATGATGTGCTGTCTGGGGCCGCCACCGTGGGGACCTTTATTGCATTTCATCGCTACATCCAGAAAATGGTTTGGCCAATGACGGCGTTTGGATTGGGGCTGTCCTATTGGCAAAAGGGAAAGGCCTCCTTTGGGCGCATTAAAAGTGTATTAAAAGAAGAGACTGATACTCCAGATACAGGGACTCTGAAGTTAGAAAAGTTTGAGTCTTTGGAGTTTCAGAATGTCTGCTTTCGCTACCCCTTAAGCACCTCGTGGAATTTAAAAAATATCAACTTCAAAATCCTTCAGGGAGAGCGTTGGGCAGTTCTGGGACCTATTGGGTCTGGCAAGAGTACACTGACAAATTTAATATTACGTCTCTATCCATTGCAACAAGGGCAAATTCTAATAAATGGAGTGCCTCACACGAACTATACATTGGAGTCATTACGAAGCCTCATCCAGCTTGTTCCTCAAGAACCATTTCTTTTCGGGCGCTCGGTTTATGAAAACGTTTTAATGGGGAAGGCCCCCGAAGATTCGGGTCATGAATCCATGGGTGACGAGAACCCAGATCGCGAAAGCCGAGATCGCCGCCTTTGGAGTGAGTTGGCCAAATTCCAAATGGCGGAGGAGGTACGAAGGCTCCCCCAACAGGAAAGATCCCTCTTGGGCGAAAAAGGAGTGAATCTTTCGGGTGGACAAAAGCAGCGCCTGACATTAGCGCGTGCCTACGCCACGGACCCTAAATTCATGATTTTGGATGACGTGCTCTCAGCAGTTGACACCGAAACAGAAGAGAAAATCAGCCAGCAACTTTTTGCCGGCCCCGAAAAGACTTATCTTGTGATCGCCCATCGTCTTTCCACCGTTAAAATGACGGACAAAGTTTTAGTCCTTCGCGAAGGCGAAATTGAATTTCAAGGAAGCTGGGAAGACGCTTACAAAAAGAGCCCGACTCTTCAGACCTTCCATCAAATTCAGAATCAAGAACAACAGGTGGATTCATGAAGCTCGATCAGGAAAAACACTCTCTCACATATCGAGACTTGTTTTATTTCGTGAAACCTTATTTGGCACGCCATAAGTACTTGGTTGTCCTTTTAGTCTTTTTGGTTTTGGCGTTAGCTGCGCTTTCTCGTGCCGTCCCTTTTATTATCGGACTGGCGGCCGAAAAAGGGTTTCAAGAAAACAACGTGGCTTTTTTGACAACTGCCGCTTTTTTGTACCTGGGAATTGAAATTACTCGGACATTATTTGAGTTCAGCCAGTACAGCGTATTTAGCTTTCTGGGGAATCGAATCATTCACGAAGTGCGCGTGGACTTGATGAAACATACACAAAAACTTCCCTTGGAGTTTTTCAATCAAAATTCCGTCGGTCGTATTGTAACCCGCCTGACTAACGACCCCAACACTCTGGCCGAGCTGTTTACGGATGGGGTGGTTACTGTTTTTGTTCAGTCAGTGATTTTAATCTCGATTTTAGTTTCCATGTTCATTATTTCCCCTAAACTCACATTGTTAAGCCTGCTTCTTGTACCCCTTCTCACCTATCTGGCTTATTATATTACGGAAAAAATTAAGTACATACTTTCCGACCAGAAAAAGAAATTGTCTGAGATCAATGGCTTCCTAGGAGAGAACTTCAACGGCATGAAGATCCTGCAGATACTTAATCAGCAAGAACCAACTAAGAATCAAATGCGAAAACTGTCAATGGAGTACTGGAAATTAAGCATGAAGTCCGTTAAAGCTTATGCCTTATTGCAACCGTCGATGAATCTTCTGAACGCAGCGGTTGTAATCAGCGCCTTGTATTTAGCTGGGGCTGCGACTCTTCAAGGTCAACTGGCTTTAGCGGCCATGATCGCATTTGTATTAAATTCCCAAGACATTATTTACCCTCTTCGAGAAATTTTGGAGAAGTACCAACAATTTCAGAACTCCTTGACGAGCGCGGATCGTATCAAAACAATTTTTGCGCAAGAAGAAGAGACTTTCGACGAGATGAAAGAAACCGTAACCCGGTTCCAAGGTGAGTTGGAGTTCCAGAATCTGTCATTCCGGTACGCACCTCACCTACCGTGGGTCTTAAAGCACATTAACCTCAAGATTGAACCCGGAACCAGCCTGGCCCTGGCTGGACGGACGGGTTCGGGGAAAACGACTTTTGTGTCTTTGCTTCTTCGCTTCTATGATTATTCCGATGGACGTATTTTGATCGACGGGAATGAACTGCGAAATTACTCACCTTTGGATCTGCGGCGGCGATTTGCTTTGATCCAGCAAGATCCCTTCCTCTTTAAAGGTACATTAAAAGACAATATTTTGTTGGGTGATAAAGATATCTCCGATTCCCGCTTGCAAGCGGCTTTGAGTTCGGTCGGCTTTCATGAGTATCTGGAAAGAACAGGCCGTGATCTGAGTTTCCAGGTCATGGAAAAGGGAAGCAATCTTTCCTTAGGCGAGAGACAACTCATCGCCTTTTTGCGAGTGCTAGCCAGGGATCCGGATCTGGTGATTTTAGATGAGGCGACAGCCAACGTGGACAGTGAAACAGAATCTCTGATTCAAAAGGCTACTCTTGAAATCATGAACAATAAAACTTGCTTGATCATCGCTCATCGGCTTTCTACGATTGAAAACTGTGATCATATGATAGTCCTGTCGCGAGGAGAAATACTTCGACAAGGGTCACCTCGTGAACTCCTCAAGAGTTACGAAGTTCAAAATCAACTTGCAGAGGCTGGAGTAAATTCCACCCGTACAGATACATCCGATGCTGGAATCGCTGATCCATAAAATCGGATAACTTTCAAATCTGGAAGATAATCCCAACCATTCGTTTGAGAACGTGGTATCAGAAGTCCGTTCATATAGACCTTGATGGTTTCAACATTAGGAACGTCAGACAGAGGATAGTCCGTAATAATCTCTAAAACGCGAGCCTGAAGATCAGCTACGGCCTCTCTTAAGCTGGCTGTGCAAATGGAGTAGCTCTTTCCGCCTGACCGTCCAACTAAATCAAGATACCGAAAACCGATAGGAGAAAAGCCAAATGCATCCTGGCACTGAGTGTCCTTAACACCTATGAAATTGACCAACCACCCTCCCACGTTGGGACGAAAGGGCTTTTTCAATTGGTTCAATCGCGAAGCCAGGGATTGCACTACACTATCAGATGTTCCATCTGAATGGTCATCTTCGTCACTTAATACATTGATTAGCAGTAGAGATTCTTCCCGGTGAAAACCGATTCCATCTGCATTTATGTAGCTGTCACTTACAAGATTTTGCAGACTCAATAAACCTTTTTCATTGTTCGAACCGCTTTCACCTCTCAAAAGGCGTGACTTCAGCTCTGCCACTAAGTTCGGAGTTGAAGCCGTTAAAATCTTTGGGGTTCCCACATAAGTACCGCCGGAATAGCCTGTTCCCACCGAAGTTGTCGTAACCACCATTCGATAATCAAGCTTCAGTGAATTGAGCTGAGACACCACATCCGCAATTTCATTGGAAAGTTTTTTCTGATGCTGCAACATCGAGGACGAATCATCCACCAACCAAACAATATCAATTTTATTATTATAAAGGATCGTCGAACCAAAATTATCTTCTCGGGGGGGAATTCCGAAGCTGGTTCCGTTCGAACAAGCGGATAAAAAGACTAAGGATGAAACAACAGCCAAGGTCTTTTTCACGCAGCTTCCTTCTTCTTACTGGTGTAAGAATAAATGCTTTCTTTGATCGTTTGCGAAATGCTTGTGAACTTAACGCCGTAACGCATAGGTTGAAGTGGCGCTTCCGCACTGTTTGGAATTTTACTAACAACTGTTGCGACGGCATTGAAGGCCGGCACATCCGAGGACGGGTGAAAGTGAAGTAATAATGTCTGGCCGGGCTGCAAGCCTTGGCTTGGTATGTAAAGCCCCGCCCCCCCCGCGCTGATCTGAAAAGACTGGCCGCGAAATACAGTCTTATTATCATGAACAATTAAAGTTCCATCATAATGGACTCGCGGATATCGACGACGATTAAAAATTTCCCGCACCTGCGCGTCGCCAGTGATTAATAAATGTCGAATTCTCTCGGTGGAAAATTCTTCGTACTCTTTGATTTTTTTCCAGTGATTTGAGTTGGCCATAGCAATCATATCCTGTTCACGTAGAGTTCGTTCTTGAAGCATTTGCACGACTTCAATATAAGAGAAAGGTCCAAACTGTTTTTCATCCTTCCGAATGATCCATTTCTTTTCCATAAAAGGATGAGCCGCTGTATGCAACATGCCTTTAGCGCGAGCCCAGCCCTGATTGAACTTTTCCGAGAAAAGGGGATGTTCTAAAATAAGCATCCAGTCTTCCCGGCTTTCATCATAGATGTAGTCATTCCAAGCGTGCTCCGTTGCCTGAAGCTTCTCCAAAATCTCATTAACAGTGTAGGGGCCTACCTGTTGTCCTTGCTTGGAAAGAAAAAACCGCCTTAGCATTTTGATAACTCCTACTAGTCACTGACAAGGAATGATCGGCAGAAAAAAAAGTCCACTTAAACAATCGAGAAATTGTCAAAATCTTCGACAGTGCCCATTTCTCAGAATGGGATCTGCTTTTCGTGCTATATCAGAAGCGTTGAATAATTCTTTTGTCCAGCTCTAATATAGCTGATAATTCAGAGATGGGGATACGATCGGGATTCTTCAATGCTTTCTTAGCCTTCATAGCGGTTACGGTGCTTGTTACATTCCAAAACTGTTCCCAAGTTAATTACACTCTTAACAGCGATCATAGCACCTCGAGCTCAAAGATTCCGGATTTAGCAGTCGCTGAGGGGGGAGAGGTTTATGACGGAAAACTTCGCATTTTGCACCATTACGTCGATGGATTTCAGTGTGAGGGACGCCCTCAGCCTGAATCCATTTTGCTCAGTCGAGATGATACGAACTGGCTGTTAATTCAAAATACTCCAGAAAAATGCGCAGCTCAGGACAAAGTCCCAGTGGCTGGCGTGGTTTACGACAGCGCCACAAAACAGGCTGTCTATCAGGGAAAAACCTATATCCCACCGAAACCGTTTTACGTTGATGCCAGCGAAGATCCTAATTTTCCGGATAAAAAATTAGAAGATGGCGTCTGCGAGGATGTAAACAACAAGTGCTCACTGCTGGCGGCTGTTCAGCAGGCTGGGGTTGTCAGTTACACCAGTGACTCAGCGGTGGAGATCCCATCGGCCACTTACCGCCTTACGAATCCCATGGATCTTCGGCCTGTTTTCAATGGTCACTCCATTCACATACGCGGATCCAGTACCGCGGCACCGCCAGTGTTGGAGGGGCAGGGCCTCACAAGCCATCTCTATATCATCAGTGGTTCTGCGCCCATTACTCTAGAGAATCTGCGCTTTACGAATGGCCTCAGGGTGCCACTTAATTTGACACCGATTCTAGAGTTTTCATTTGGGAAAGGTGAAGCTTCCGCCATCACCTTAGGCCGAAATTTCAATGGGACACTAAGAGTGCGAAACACTCAGTTCGATAATAATAAAGGCGCGGCTGTCATTTCTCAGCATTGGAATACGGCTCAGATAATTGTTCAAAATTCCAAATTTACTGATAATGATGGGGGCTCCGCTATTCGGATTACGGAAGGAAGAGGACTGACAGTTGAGGATTCCAACTTTGTCAACAACGCTTCTGGAATTTCCGCAGTCTATGGTAAGGATGTCCATATTGATAGATCGACTTTTACAGGAAGCCGATCTTTCGCCATCTCGCTGACTCACTGTAAGAACTGCCTTGTCCGCAATTCAACAATCTTCAACAATGCTTCAGCCTTGAGCGTATCAACTTTCGAGGATTCGCTGACGCTAGAGGTTTCTCCGAAAATAATCAATTCGACCCTTGTCCAAAATGGTTTGGGTGGTAGCACCCCCGCACCCAGCATTCATCTCGCTTTCCAAAGCTCTGATCATAAACTTAAAATCATAAACTCGGCACTCGCAACAAACGGACTGGGAAATACCCTCTGTCAAATCAACCGTGACCCGAATTATTTTTATACCATTGAGGCAACCAACAGCCTTTTTGATGATGCCAGCTGCGCATTGACGGGAAGCGGAAATCTGGTCGGACTTTCTCCCATGCTGGGCCCGTTCGGAGATCATGGAGGTTTAACGCCCACCTTGTTACCTTTGCCCGGAAGTCCCCTGATCGACTCGGGCACGGATGATGGTTGTCCTACAATAGATCAGCGTGGCCAATCACGTCTTGTGGACAGGCCGGGCTCAGGTTCTCAATGCGATATAGGCGCCATTGAAGTCCCGTAATGCCATAGGCTCGTCGGGATGGATGGCGAATGTTAGGCAAATGTTGCAAGCAGCTTTAGCCATTAATTAAGATCAATTTTGTCGAATAAAAATTGCCATTGAAGATAGGCTAACTCGAGATCGGCGCGGGTTTGAACTTGTTCTACTTCCGCCGCTTCTGCGCGATTGATCACTTCAATCAAGATACTGATATCAGTCCGGCCCTGGTTGTAGGTGCGAGTCAGCTCCTGTACGGCCTGTCGATGGGCCTTCAGCTCTTCATTTTGGGCTTTAATACTCTGCTCGAGAGAGTCAATTGCGCTTTCCAATTGCTTCTTCAGAAATAACAGTTTTTCCTTTTCAGAAGCCGTGGCGATCTCTTGAGCTCGAGCCTGGGCTCGGGCCTGTCGAATTTCAGCGTCTTGCACTCCACTCCCGAACGTATGGCTCCACTTCACCCCCACATACCAGGAAGGACGACTTCCTTCCATCAGCTGGCGTCTTGAAACGCTGGAAGACTCATCGGCACCCGTCGCACCCACTTTTCCCACTAAGGCGACCTGCGCTTTATTTTTGCTTTCAGCGCTGACAGCTTGGAAATTAAATTGTTCCTGGCGCAACTCCGCCAGCTTATAGGCACGAGTCCTTGAGATTTCATGGCTTGCCGATTTTAGTTTCACACCAAACTGGGGAAACTTTTCGTTCCATCCTAATTCCGTCGATTTTGAATCGGGCAAGAACACAGCCAAGTCCAAAAGAGCTTGCTCGTAATTAATGCGATTTTCCCGAGTCTGTCGGACCCGACCATGGTATTGCGCCCGTACTTGAGCCAACTCACCCGGCACGGCATAGCGATTGCGATTTTTTCGTTCAATCTCAGTTACAAGTTTTTCATAGCGTTTAAGCGCCGCCTCGGACTCTTTATACTGGCGTTCCAATACGGCGGTTTGCCAGAATAAATTGGCACCGCGTAAAAGGCTGCTTTCCAACGACTCCAATCGTTCAGTCCTCAAAGCTTCGGATTCAGCCTTAGCGGCGTTCATAGAGGCCCGATGTTGCCGGCCAAAAGCATTTCGCCACAGGTTCTGTTCGAGGGTTAATAAATAGGAATTATAATATCCATCCCGGGATGCCACCACACTTGTAGACGTGGAATCGAGATCTTCCGATATAAAATCTAAAAATAAATCAGTTCCTGTTAAAAAAGATTTTCCCACTGTGGCCGTTGTACGGTTTCTTTCATCCAAGTCGAAAACCCGATTATTCATCGTAAGACGGCGGTCACGTTCGAATCCGGATTCAATTGTGGCTCTCCAGTCCAGTTCCAAATTGGCTCTTCGAAGCGGCAGGTCTGTGACTTCATATCGTAAACGAGTTTGAATCACTTCAGGAGATTTTTCCAAGGCTGTTTGAATGAAATTTTCCCAAGTCACCGCAAAAGATGAAGCACAGATAGAACTCAAAGCGAAAAATAAAAAGAATTTGAAATATCTGATTGATTCGACCGCAATAAGAGACAAGCTTCGCAAGTGATTTTTCCGCATGACCAGGAGGATTCTAGCAGCAGCCCTTTACCAGCAACAATGACTTTCACAATATGACGCTGAACACAGAAGGCTATCAATTGATTGTCGGTCCGTTCAGACCAAGGCAAAGTTATAGGCTATGGATATTGTCAAAATCTCGATAATGCGTCCCGTGTTTGCCTGGATTCTCATGTCATCGCTAATTCTTTTCGGGACAATCAGCTTCCTGAGACTGGGGATCAGCCAAATGCCTGACGTGGATTTTCCGGTCATCTCCATCAGCATGACCTACGAGGGCGCAGCTCCCGAAATTGTGGAGGCGGAACTCATTGATAGATTTGAAAAGCAATTACTTTCACTGGAAGGTTTGAAAGAAATGCGTGCGACCGCCCGCCAAGGCTCGGCTCGCATCAGCTTGGAGTTTGACATTAATCGGGATGTGGATGTGGCTCTGCAAGAGGTGCAGGCGGCGATCTCGGAAATCCGTCTCCCTTCAGGGGTGATTGACAATCCAATCGTGCGAAAGAGCAATCCAGAAGAAGAGCCGATCATGTATATCGGAGTCTGGTCGGATAAATCTATTAAGGAAGCCGTGGATTACGCGGACCAGTTTCTAGTGGATCAGCTTCAGATGGTTGATGGAGTGGGAGAAGTGTCCGTTGCGGGTTTCAGTCAAAGAAACCTGCGCGTGTGGATTGATCACAATAAACTTCGTCAACACGATCTTACCATTACGGATATTCTGGACTCTATACAACAGCAGCACGCAGAAAGATCTGCGGGATTCATCACCAACCCTGAGCGGGAGGTCAACGCCCGCCAGTACGGCGAGGCCCAAAGTGTGGAGGAATTTGCGAACCTCCCCATCCTGAGACGTGGCGGATCGATTATCTTGAATCAGAATTACCGTTTAAAGGATTTTGCACGGATCGAAGATGGTCTCAGCGATCTTCGGCGGGTGGCACGCATCGACGGCCATAATGCCATTTCAATTTCTGTTCGAAAACAACGCGGCTCCAACGAAGTCGCAGTGGCTCGGGACCTGCGTGAGCGGGTCGACGAAATCAGCAAACGGCTGCCAGAAGGTTTCAACATGCGAATCAATGTGGATTTTACAAAATCCACAGAAGCAACCGTGGACTCGACACAACTTAAGCTTCTTTACGCTGGCATCGTGACTATTCTGGTGGTGTTCTGCTTTCTGGGTAGCTTTGCCTCTGTTCTTAACATTTTTCTTTCCATACCCACCTCTGTTGTGGGGACCTTCTTCATTATGTATTTCGCGGGCTTCACTCTGAACCTTTTTACTTTGCTAGCGCTGGCTTTAGTGATTTCAATAGTTGTCGATGACGCGATTATGGTTTTGGAAAATATCATCCGGCACTTTCGCATGGGAAAATCTCCGGCACGGGCGGCCTATGATGGCACCCATGAGGTCTTTGGAGCCGCGATCGCCTCAACGCTAGCGGTGGTTGCGGTCTTTGCTCCAGTCATTTTTATGGAAGGTATTATTGGGAAATTTTTTCTCCAATTCGGGGTCGTCATGTCAGCCGCCGTCTTATTGTCTTTGGTGGAAGCTGTAACGATTACTCCGATGCGGGCATCGCAATTCCTGGCCTTCCAGTCCAAATCCTCACGATTAGAGAATTGGCTAGAGCATCAATTTGAAAAGCTTGCTCATTTCTATCAAAAAACATTGATCCATGTTTTTAAATTTAAAAAAATTTACCTCACCTCAAGCCTGGGACTTTTTGCGGCCTCGATGTTCTTGTTTAATGTGGTCAAGCGCGAGTTCGTCCCTCCTCAAGATCAGAATTTTATTATTCTTCAAATGCAAACCCGCCTCGATGCTTCCTTAGAGGCGACGATGGAAAAAGCCTATCAAGTGGAAGAAGCTCTTAAAGGCATTCCCGAAGTAGCTGGTTATTTTATGAGTGTGGGGTCAGGTGGACCTTCGGGCGGATCGAATCAAGCTTTCATTCCCTTGGTTCTTAAAGACAGCCAAGAGAGAGAACTCAATCACCTGGAAGTGATGGAAAAAGTTCGAAAGGCGCTGGCCCACATCAAGGATACGCGGTTTCAACTTCGTGATATATCCACGCGTAATCTGACAACAGGACGGACCTTCCCAGTCGCATTTAATATCCGTGGCCCCGATTATGAGGTTCTGAATGAAAACGCCCATCAGATTATCAAACATTTAGAAGATCAGGGTCTCGCGCAGGATCTGGATACGGATTACAAAAAAGGAACCCGTGAGGTTCGAATTTATCCTCTTCGTCAAGTGATCGCCCGTAATGGTGTGTCCATGGATACCATTGCCAGGACTATTAACACGGCCGTGGCGGGATCTCGTGAAGGGGAGTTCACGCAAAACGGCCGTCGTTATGATATTCGCGTCAAACTTGAAGAGGGTTTTATTTTGAACAAAGAGGATATCAGCAAGTTGTATGTGCGTAACATATCGGGCAACTTGATTCCTCTTTCCAATCTTGTTGAAATTAAAGAAGAGCCTGTCATTCAATCCATTACCCGGGTGGACCGCCAAAGAACGATTACCATTACCGGCGGGATTGCCCCTGGAAAGTCTCAAGGAGCCGTCCTGTCGGAGGCTCGACGATACTCCGAGGAAATTCTTCCGCCAGGATATAGTTTCCACTTGGAAGGAGCTTCGGCTGGTTTTGATGAGGCATTCAAAAGCATCTACTTTGCATTGCTCTTGGGTGTGATTGTTGCCTATATGATTTTGGCCGTTCAGTATAACAGCTTCCTCCACCCTATCACCGTTCTGATGGCCCTTCCTTTTGGGTTAACAGGAGCTTTATTGGCTTTGTGGGTCACAGGACAATCTTTGAACCTCTTCAGCTTAATTGGTGTGATTGTTCTTATGGGAATTGCGAAGAAAAACTCCATCCTTCTGGTGGAATTTACAAACCAAACACGGCGACGGGTTTCCAATGTGCGCGAGGCTTTGATCCAGGCGTGCCCGGTGCGGCTTCGTCCAATTTTGATGACATCCACGGCCACTATTGTAGCGGCTTTGCCCCTATTGCTGAAACAGGGAATTGGTAAAGAGACCAGTTCCGCATTAGCGTTGACGGTATTAGGTGGAACCTTCGTCTCGACACTGTTCACTCTTTATGTCATCCCGATGATTTATGAAACGCTAAGCCCGCTTGAGCGCACTAAAAAAATTGAATTAGACTAAGACTAAATCTAAGTTTAGATAATAAAAAAATACGTCTCAGACTAAGACGCCCTGATTTCCGTGATTTGTCCAAACTCCATTGCGTCCAACTGAGTATCTCAATCTGACATAAGTCCATGATTTCTGTGTTTTTGATCAAGTCTTAACACATCCGACCGATAAGTATGACATGGCTAAGGAAATTGTTGTACGTAACTTCTTTAAGGTTTCCCTTGCAAGCGTCGTGTGCCTATTACTGATGTATTCCACGGCTCATGCGAATACTGGAATCACCTATCACGGACGAATTGTTCGCCCTGCACCTCCTATTAGCGATGGTAAACCTGTCAGCTCACCCCAAGTTGGTTTTAAGATTCAGATTCGAACACCTGGAACCGAAAACTGTCTTCTTTGGGAAGAACAACAGACTAAAGATTTAAGCTCAACGTCGGGGGTTTTTAGCATAACAATTGCTGACACCAACGAGCCCACACTTATCCAGAACACACTTCCATTTCCTCTTGAGCGGGTTTTTTCAAATCGTTCTCCTTTTAATGCATTAACAGGCTGTTCTGCAGGCAGTTCTTACAATCCCACTCCCACCGATGGTCGCAGCCTGGTTGTGTTCTTTCGAGAAAACCCTTCAGATCCCTGGGAGCAGATGCCCGTAACAAAAATCAACTTTGTTCCCATGTCGTTAAACTCCTTGCAGTTAGAGGGCTATTCTGCAAGTGAGTTTTTAAAGGTTGATCCTACTTCTGTTTACACTCCTCTCAGTGCAGGACAAGTGAATGTCTTAATGGATCTGATTGCAGGAACCAATAGTCAGTATCTAAAACCTGGTGATGCTTTCTCGGGAGATGTCACAGGGACCTATAATGCCACCGTAGTGGAAAAGATTCGTGGTACGAATGTGGTGTCAACGGCTCCTACTAGTGGACAGGTTCTAAAATTTGATGGCACCAACTGGGTCCCATCGGCTGATGATT
>CAZETK010000036.1:0-33188 GCA_964515195.1 uncultured Pseudobdellovibrionaceae bacterium | reverse complement strand
ATAATCAGCCCCTCTTAACTTGTGGTTCAGCTACACGGATCTATGCTATTCCTTACTAGAGGAGGTGGGACTGCCAGACGATATTCAAAAGCCCTTAATGGTCAGTGTGGATCGAGTATCTTTGGCTTCCATGGCTGGCATGCGTGTGGGCGATGTTATTCTGGATGTGAACTCAACCGAGGTATCTTCTGCATCCGACGTGACAAAGAATCTCAAAAAGGGAAAAAATGTTTTTCGCCTGGCCCGTGGAAATAACTTGATTATCATCAGTTTCGGAGGCTAACCCTGACTCCCAGCTCAAGGGGTCTGCTGGATAGACCTCTTGAGTATGAACCTTTTACCATCACGTTTATGTCTTAATAATTATTTGATCCTAGCAGCGTTTCACTTTGATGCGCATTGCGTAATTTTCTTAAAACCTAGCCTTTGGTCGCCGATAATAGGGAAGAAAACACACTCAGTGGGCATCAAGATGCGCAGCAAGGAGGTCCCACATGAAAATTACCGAAGTTAAGGTGTTTCCTGTGAACGAGGATCGCCTTAAAGCCTATGTCTCGATTACCCTGGATAACTGTTTCGTTGTGCGTGATTTAAAAATCATTCAAGGAACCAGTGGACTTTTTGTGGCCATGCCAAGTAAAAAGCGCAAAGACGGCCAATTTCGAGATATTGCTCATCCCCTAAATCAGGAAACAAGATCCGAAATTGAAGACCTAGTCTTCGAGGCCTATGAACAAGAGCTCAGATCCATGGGTGAAACTCTTGTGAATCTTAAAAGACAAAAGGCCCCGGACTCCGGGGAACAGTAGTTTAAGATTTAAAAAAGAGTCCTGCTCACCGCTCTTGAATGCTAACGAAATTGGCATTTAAGTAAGGTATAAAAATACTCTTTAAAGTTTTTTCTCGTGGAGCTTACACAACCGACGGCCTCCTCCAGGGGCCGTCACTTTTTCCTTGCCACGATGCCGAATTTTTCCTAAACCTAGGCTCCAAAGTTAATCTTAATGTGACTGGGGTATCGTCAAGTTGGTAAGACAACAGATTTTGATTCTGTCATGCGCAGGTTCGAGTCCTGCTACCCCATCCAATTTTCCTTCCAAAAAGTGCCAGGCCGTGTTTCCGTATGCGGCGTCTCAGATAGGTTCGGTTCTACGGTTCGGTTCTACGGTTCTATCTAAAATAAATACGGGCTTTATTATTACCTTTTGCTTTGATCTTTTTATCACGAACAAGAGACTCAAGATCTCTTTGCACCGTCCTCCTTGGCACTTCCGGCAACAAATTCAAAATATCTTGTAGAGTAAACTCTTTTTTCTGCTTGCTGAAGGAGACAATTTTTTCTCGTCTTATTTCTGGTTTTCGATCGATACTTTTTTTAGCGAGTTTTTTTCCTTCCGCAATGACCTGTTCTGCTGAAATCGCAAAACATTCGGCCAGATATTCAACTATAGGATTTAGCGAATTAAGACTTTTACATTGCCTGATCGAAGAATAGTAACGGTCCCTTGTTGCCATAATTGTAGTTTCGCTAGGAACAAACTTCGCAATCGATTCGCCACATTTTAAAAGAAGCAAATGTTGCATTAGACGAACTGTACGGCCATTTCCATCTGCGAAAGGATGTATAGCCACCGCGAGATAATGAAACGCAAACGCCTTTACAAATGGATTAACCTCGGAGTTCTCGTCTAGCCATTGCCAAAGCTCCGAGAGAAGTTCTTTTAGAAAATGAGGTTCAGGAACATCGTCAATCTTTTTCCCGGTATTTGCATCTGCAATTTCAACTTTTACAGACCGAACATTTCCCCATTGGTTTTTATCAGCCAGTAAATCTTTAGTAATCAGTTTTTGGATATCACACATATCTGTGATCTTAAATATTGTTTTTTCTTCTGCCAAAACTTCGACATATTCTAAGGCATCACTGTAGTTTCTGACTTCGATGATGTCTCTGTCAGATGTCTTACTTCTTTTACTATCCAGTATTTGCGTCACACCCCTAACTTCTAGTTTATTGCCTTCAATTTGGTTTGAATATGTGATCGCCAGTATCTTAGCTTGTCGTAAAAGTTGAAGTTCTAATGGCTGCCCCAAGTATTCTTCTAAATAGGGCTTGGTTTCCGCGATCCGCATCAGAAGCTTGACTAACTTGTCAGTATATTCAAATTTATGGGGTATCTTGTGCTGGTCTAATCTAGGAAATTTTCGCATATCGAAAGTATGTGCCACTTATGCGCCAAAGTAAAGATGGCACATACCATTTGCGCCATTTATGCGCCATATCTGAAGTGGCGCATAAAAGCTTCCTCATGGAGGCTCGCCTTAGGCCTGGCGGAGAAGCTTACGAAGCGAGAAAGCTACACGTGCATGCAATTGGATACGGCTCAGCCCGCAGATCATCTTGTTAGATTTTACCAAAAGTCGCTGATAGAGATCAGTATAAAGTGAAACAGGCGCGTCCTCTACAGTTATGTTTGAGGTCATATGTACTCTGAAGGGCAAAGTTGGAAAAGCTGGATGAAGGATTTTAGATTTGGAACTTTGGTCTTTCTACCAACGGGTTCGATTCGTGAACAGCGCGCAAGTCGGACCCGCGACGTCCTCGCCTAACGGACGACTTATTTGGTTCGATGTAACGCCTAAAGGTCCAGTGCTGAATATAAGAGATCTACTTCATGAAACTGGCCTTTTTCGAGCAGACCTCCCACTTACCAAGGGCTTTGTACCACACTTAACCATCTCCGAGGCACAGCGCCAACCCACTGAAGTGACCGCGATAAACGAACAACTAAATTCAGGCTACTCACCTCAGACCATCGTCTTCGACTCACTTACATGGATCATTCCGGACGAAAATTTCGTGTTTCGATCTCATCAAGCTTTCCAACTTAAAACTGTTCATTGACTTTGGAATCGGCTTAATGGCTTCAGCCTTTCGTAAGAATCCTTAGATAAATGTCGAATTCGATCTTTTGAATGCTGGTACTGGCATGGAGTATGCCAAATGCCCATACTATTAGAATGCGATATCAGGGTGTTAGCGGTTTTATATTTACATACTACCCTTAGGTATATTAAATGTGTGGCCTAGGAGATAAATAATGGCAACCAGAACCGTTACCCGTAGGCATGCAGTACAATATCCAGACCATACTGATCAGATTCCCCGTCTCAAAAGGATCATCGGCCAAGTTCAGGGAGTGAAACGGATGATCGAAGATAGGCGTTACTGCCCTGACATTATTCAACAGCTTCGGGCTGCAAACTCAGCCATCAAAGTTTTAGAAATTGAAATTTTAAAAGGCCATCTGGCTTCTTGCATAAGAGACTCGGCGCGATCGGACAGCAGCTCTGACTTCGATGCAAAACTGACGGAGTTTCTCAACATCATAAAAACTTAAAGGACGTGCTCGTGGAATCTAAACATATGAATCACCAACATCATCCCTCTCATGATCACTCTCAAAAAACTACCGACCAAAAGGTCAAGGACCCTGTTTGTGGAATGAGCGTTGATCCAAAAACAGCCAAAGGCGGAGCTTCGACATTCGACGGCCAAACTTATTATTTTTGTAGCCCGAAATGTAAACTCAAGTTTGATCAGAATCCATCGCAGTATCTATCGCCAAAGCCGGCCACTCAATCACAGCCGACTGATGTGGAATACACTTGCCCCATGCATCCTGAGATTCGACAGATTGGACCTGGTAGCTGCCCTATTTGTGGCATGGCACTTGAGCCGGTTACAATTTCTTTAGATCAACCCGAAGATAATCACGAATATCTTGATATGCTGAAGCGATTTTGGGTGAGTACAGTCTTAAGTATCCCTCTGCTATTTATAACAATGGGTGGAAGGCATCTAATTGATTCCGAAAACATCTTGAAGCTGATGCCTTGGATAGAAGTCGCTCTAGCTTCACCGGTCGTACTCTGGGGTGGATGGCCCTTTTTTGTCCGATTCTGGCAGTCACTTAAGAATCGAAGCTTAAATATGTTCACGCTGATAGGCCTCGGTGTCGCAGTCGCCTATATATACAGTTTGGTAGCCGTTCTATTTCCACATTTATTTCCAGAGTCCTTCAAAGACCCCATGACCAATGAGGTTGGCCTTTATTTCGAGGCGGCCGCAGTCATCGTGACGCTGGTCTTATTAGGTCAAGTCTTAGAACTCAAAGCGCGAGGACAAACAAGTGCCGCGATTAAAGCCCTTTTGGGTTTGGCGCCAAAGACAGCACGAAAAATATTGTCGGATGGTCGTGAAGAAGATGTTCCACTGGATACGATCCATGTTGGAGACAAGCTGCGGGTACGTCCAGGAGAAAAAATCCCAGTCGATGGAAAAGTTCTCGAAGGCTCATCGTCAGTCGATGAGTCCATGGTCAGCGGAGAGCCCGTTCCAGTGGTCAAATCAGCGGGCTCAAAAGTTATCGGTGCCACAATCAACGGGACTGGCACACTCGTGATGGAAGCAGAAAAGGTTGGTAAGGATACTTTACTTTCTCAAATCGTTCAGATGGTCGCGGAAGCTCAAAGATCGCGAGCTCCCATTCAAAAGCTCGTCGATCAGGTTTCTGCTTATTTTGTACCCACGGTTATTGTCTGTGCAATTCTCACTTTCATCGTCTGGGCTGCATGGGGACCGGATCCCAAATTAGCCCATGGAATTATCAATGCGGTCGCAGTTCTGATCATTGCATGCCCATGTGCCTTGGGACTTGCAACACCGATGTCGATCATGGTCGCAACTGGTAGAGGGGCCTCGCAGGGAGTTCTTTTTAGAAATGCTGAAGCGATCGAGCTGATGAGAAAAGTCGATACTCTTGTGGTCGACAAGACAGGCACCCTTACCTTAGGAAAACCAAAACTCGTTACTGTCGAGCCCATAAATGGGATGTCAGCCAAAGAGTTCTTGGCATTATCCGCAAGTCTCGAGCAAGCCAGTGAACATCCACTGGCCCAAGCGATTGTTTCAGGCGCGAAGGAAGAATCCATATCCCTCATGGCTGTAAGCGATTTCCAATCCGTCACCGGAAAAGGTGCAAAGGCAGAGGTCGACGGCCGTGTCGTTGTCATTGGCAATAAGGCACTTTTATCGGACCTCGAGATTCCGCTTGGGTCGGCCGAAGCACAGGCCGACCAACTTCGCGAAGATGGACAGACGGTCATGTACGCCGCGGTCGATGGAAAACTCGCAGGTCTTTTGGGCGTTACGGATCCCATCAAAGAGACAACGATCCCGGCTATTCAGTCTCTGAGGAGTGCTGGTCTCAAAGTTATCATGATGACCGGAGACAATCAGAAGACCGCCGAGGCCGTCGCACGCAAAGTGGGACTGGACGGATTTTTTGCTGATGTTCTTCCTCAAGGAAAAGCCGACATCGTTAAAAAAATGCAAAGTGAGGGGCGATTCGTCGGAATGGCTGGCGATGGCATCAACGATGCTCCCGCGCTGGCGCAATCTCAAGTCGGAATCGCCATGGGCACTGGTACAGACGTCGCCATGAACAGCGCCGGCGTGACTCTCGTAAAGGGTGATTTGACTGGCATTGTAAGGGCTCGCGCTTTAAGTGAAGGCACCTTGAAAAATATTCGGCAAAACCTTTTCTTCGCTTTCATATATAATACTCTCGGAATTCCGGTGGCAGCGGGTGTCCTATATCCGTTCGTGGGAATTCTTTTGAGTCCCGTAATTGCCGCGGCTGCCATGAGCTTGAGTTCAGTATCTGTCATTGCAAACGCCCTTCGCTTGAAGAGAGCAAAATTATGAAACGGCTTACAGGCTGCTGAAAAGTACTGCAACCATACTCAATGGGAGCAATGGGCTCAGTAAGTCTTAAAATGAGACAGGGTTTCAATTTCCATACAAACCATCAAGTGTTTGATATACTTAGTTAATACTTAGGAACAGAATGAAACAACTTATCAGAAGTGTGGCAAACTTCTATAAACCATTTTTAGTATTTTTTTTAGCGCTAACCGCTATTTTATTCTTTCAAAATTGTTCACCAACTACAAATTTATTTAATTCGAAAAACAGCCAAAGTAAAATAGCAGGCGGCGGTGGGAACGGCACGGGTTACGATGGAAAAATTCAAAACTTTACCCGCCTCGTCCCAGGACTTACTTGCGACAACAATCAAGTGGCAATAGGCACACTTACAATTCAGGAAAACTCTGCACTTGTGGTTACCAATGAAGATTCATGTCAAAATGATTTTAAAGAAGTTCCACTGGCAGCGCTAGAATTTTCTAGTTTTTCAAAGAAATATATTGGCTATGATGGTGGTGTTTACACCATGCTGCCAAATAAAGAAGAGGCTATTCAGAAAAGAATTTTCACTGAGGCTTGGTGTCGGGTTCTTAAATCTGATGACTCTGGCAGCGAGGTAGAGTTCGCTATAGAATGGCAAGAGTCTGGGCGTATTGCAAAAATGTCAACCTTTACTTCTACTACTCCTGATTCTTTAGATCCAGAAATGATTAATGCAACCCGCGAAATTGATTTTGACAGCGTACTTTATCAAACAAGTAAGGGCTCATTAAAAATTGATTTAAATAAGAAAAATCCAAACACCAAAAAATCTATAGGACAATACTCTGGTTATATTGACAACAACTGGAAGGAAATAGATGTTGAGTGCTTGATGGGAGGTCAGTTTGACCTCATAGCTCCTGAATTTAACTATAACGGACAAATAGATCTAACTATTCCTCTAGGTGAATCACTGACAAGTTTGATCCCCAGTATCAATAAGAAAAATGTAAGCTATAGCATTAATGACGGTTTACCATCAGGGGTCACATTCGACTCAACCACAGGGATTATTCAAGGAACTCCAGCATCCACATCTCCTAGAAAAAAGTATGCCATTTCCGCAAAATTTGATTTTGGTGAAATAACCAGAATCGTTTCGCTAGGTGTAGGATTAACTCAATTCGTTGACCAAAGCCAAGTCAATAATAACTCTGTAGCATGCTCTGATCGAACTTCAAATTGCGATTTAGCTGGCGCTGTAGAAGTTGGAAATCAAATGGCACCAATACCTTTGATTGTGAAAATCACTGTGCCTAATATTCGGCTAAATGGACAAAACTTAAATATCACAGGGGATCTATTTATTACTGGCTTGCCTACAAAAACGGAGATCGACGCCAATCAACTTTCAAGACATTTTAAAGTTTCTAATCAGGGTATTTTAAAGCTTGAAAATCTAAAGCTAATTAATGGCAAAGATGATATGGGTGGCAGTCTGTTTAGTACTGATTCTATGATTTCAATTAATAATACTTCATTCATAAACAATCTTGCCGATGACAATATTATTACTGGTCAAGGCGGTGCTTTATACGCAGTTAACAGCTCGGTTGAAATTTTAAATTCCGATTTCACAACTAATAGTACGCGCCGATCGGGCTCCTCTATATATGGAGGAGCTATATATATCAAAGGTGGACAAAAGACCACTATAAGAAATACTAACTTTACGAGTAACTCTTCCGTCGATGGTGGGGGAATTTATTTGGATATTATAACAAATCAATCGGTTGAAATCGCTGAGTGCAATTTCACTGAAAACAAAAGCCTCCATGGAGCCGCAATATACTCTAAATTATCCAATCTCTACATCATAAAAAATAATTTTCGTCGCAATGAATCTATCTTTGATGGAGGAGCCATTAATTTTGCATGGTCGCAAAAATCATGGATTATAGAATCAGTTTTTGAAGGCAATAAAAGTGGCGAATTTGGCTCTTCTGCAATTTATTGGTCTGGAGTAAGTGCTGCTACTTATCGCTATTCATCAGCTCTATTTATTTTAGATAGCAGCTTTACAAAACACAAAGGCAGTATCTTCGGCAACACGGCTGTTATATACAATCACACAGGAAAGATCATACTAAAGAACTCCAGACTATATGACAACGGAATATTAGAATCTTGCTATGCTCCCTTTGGTTCAGATATCAGCGTCTTTTTATCCGCTGGTGGTAACTATTCCGCAGACGGTACTTGTCCTAACTAGCAACCCTTACGGAGGCCATGAATAAAGCATGAGTTTTCAAGTTTTCTTTGAATTTAGCCGAAAGGCTTAAGTAGATGCAAAGCTGGCCAGATCGAATAAACGACATTGAGACACTTATTGTTTCAGGCGATCATATGAAATGCCGGAAACTGCTTGAGCGTATCAATCCGAGACAACTTCCGCGAGAATGGGCGACTCGAGTGGCCCAAGCGGCTTTAAGAATCCAACACTCTATTCTTGCTCTAAAGATCCTTCACGGCTTTGTTTATCCTAAAAATCAATTTGATCAACCAGCCACAGATCTCGAAAAATCAATTTATGCAAACTCTTTGAATAGACTCGGTGCCACTTCAGAGGCCTTGGAAATCCTCTCGGGACTTGATGAGACCTTGAACCCTGAGGTTCTATTTTACCGAGGTATTGCCCATTTTAGACAGTGGAATTACAGCGAAGGCGTTCGGGCCTTCAGGCAGTATGTGGCTCGGGAAGATTTAGAGCCCTACCGACGAATTGTCGGTCAGGTGAACTTGGCGGCAGGGCTCATCTACCTTCGGCAATGGCAGGAGGGGCTTGAACTTATTGAAAAAATAAAAACAAAGTGCGTTGAGGGAGACTATCAGCTTCTTCTAGGAAATTGTCTTGAGTTAGAAGCCCAGATTTACTTCTTCAATAAGCAATATGATCAGGCCTTGAAGTTGCTCGAGCAAAGTATGACGATGCTGAAGAACGAAAATGGGGTGTACTTACACTATGTCCAAAAGTGGGTGCAATTTTGTCACTGTTTCCTTGATAACGCACCTGACGTATCCAAAAAGTTTGAAGATCTGAGAAGTATCTCATTAAAGAATGGATATTGGGAAACAGTTCGTGAGTGTGATCTTTTTGAAGCCATATTAACCCAAGATGAAGAGCTTTTGCGCAAGGTGATTATCGGTACCCCTTGTGATAGCTACCGTCTGCGGGCGCGAACCTTGTTTGGAAAGGCCGTTAAAGCCACAGGTAACTATCAACTTCTATTATTGCCCCCGGAGGGTGATAGACATTCTAATTTGCGGGCCCACCACTTTGACCCCTACGAAACAGAGTCTGAAGCAAATGCTCTCCATACTACTCCTCTGCTGCTAGCAACCTTTGAAGCGCTGACAGTCGACTTCTATAAGCCCGCTTATATTGGAAGCTTATTTAAGTTTATTTACCCTGAAGAGAAATTCAACCCATATACCTCACCTCCAAGAATCCTACGGCTTCTTAAGCGCCTGGATCAATGGCTCAAGGCCGCTTCCGTTCCTCTGGCAGTTCAATTTAAAAAAAGTGAATTTCAACTGAAGGCCAGTACCCCGATTCTTATTCAAATTCGGCGAGGCCCGCGCCTCACAAGTTCAGCGGGAAAGTTAAGTGAGCTTTACAAAGCTTTTCCGGGTCGATCATTTAGTTCCTCAAGCGCCGCAACCCAGATGGGAGTCTCTGTTTCTTCAGCCCAAAAGTTGATTAAACAAGCTTTGGCAGATGGAATTTTGATTTCTTGTGGCCGCGGAAGAGGCTCGTTGTATCGATTCGCACCTCGCAATAAACGTCGGAGCGCCGCATGAGAAATGGGATTACATTTCTAAGCTCGTCATTGTTTTTAGCTCTCTTGTTAACAGTTTTTTTTCAAAATTGCAGTCAGGTTAGCTTTCAACCATTAGATGTTTTGGCTTCAAAATCCCTTACCTCAGGTAACAATGGTGATGGATATGAAGGTAAGCCAGATGGCGACTTTTATCGCATGATTCCCGATTTCACATGCGAGGATAAGGAAACCTATACAGCGGCCATCAACATTCGTAACGGGAACGTCAGCTACACCGAAAATAAGGAGCCCCTTTGCAGCGCCAATACTCAGACTTTGGATCCAGCCTTAATCGATGCTTCAGTTTATCAGAATCAGATTATTGGTTACCGTGAAGGAATTTTTGAGGGCTATGAACAGGCACCGGATAAAATTCCCGCCAACTTGGTTGAGGTTTGGTGCCGTGACACTAACGATTTAACTGGAATTGAAACAATCACGTACTTTAATCGTTTGACATCTGAAGCCGTCACTAGGGTCTACCACACCGCCGGCCAAATTAATGACTTTCCTGTTTCACGATTGGCTTCAGTTGATCAAATCCGAGTTGAAGCCGGAGAGGAGTTTCAACTTGTCGTGAACCGAGATCAACCAGCTCTTCAGTTGGGACTTTTTCAAGCCTCTCTCAATATTATAATAGATGGAGTGAGAATCTCGCGCTCGACCTCTTGCCGTCTTGGCGGATCTGTAGATCCGAAAGTTTGGCCCGTTAAGCAAATTATTGATTTGAATATCAACTCAGACAAGAGTCAATTCAGTCCTGATAACAAGGCCTTTGCCTTTTTATCGAGCATAAACAGCATACCACATCTTTTTTACAGCGATCTAATGGGTGAAAATCAACATCAGCTGACGCCTTCTAATCTTGTATCGGGAGTAATTGACTTTAGTTTTCCCTCCACGCGTTCAGATGTGCTTGTTTACTATGGTGATTCCCGGCAGCCCAGGATGAGAGAACTTTTTACTGTCAATATTGATGGAACCAACCAGCGGCAGTTGGGTGCTCAGCTGATTGATCTTAATCAATCGAGTGTCTATGGCCGCCTCCAATTTTCCGCCGATGGATCACAGATAATTTATGAGGATGCGAGCCACGAGCCTGCAGGTTCGGATATGGAAACCTGGATTCGATCAATTCCGCTCGATGGAGGTACACCTCAAATTATTAATCCTCAAATCACACTTCCTGATGTGGGAACCCATCACTATGTTGTTAATAGCAAAAATCGGATTGCATTCTTGATAGGCTTTACCTACGGCGTCCTCTACCTATCAGATCTAAACGGGAGCAATCAAATGCAGCCCCCTGTGCCTGGAGCCGGTAGTGCTAATGTGAGACCCACAGGTATGCTCAGCTCGTACATCCCGTACTGGGAGCAGTTAATCCCTTTAGGCCGTGGAGATTATATTCACTTCAAAACTTATAATTCGGGAAGTACGGACTTCAGAGAATTTGTCGTGGCAATGGATGGATCACTGGTCCGCGCATTACCTATTAACATGAAAGTTATCTTGAGTGATCAGTTGGGATCTCAGATTTTTTTAGCTTTGCAGAAGAATATAAGCCCAATTAATGGTCCCAATGGGGGGTCACAGTTTCAAGATGCCATGATCATAAATGTGACTACAGGAAAGGAAATTTCTATTCCCTCAATAGGTGAGCCATTTTTCACTAAGAACTCTTCTCAGATTATAGGGATTCAGCAGGAGCCTGATGGGCAATGGCAGCCCGTCGGGATTCGTCTTGAAGATGGGCAAGCTGCATTATTCTGTCCAGAGGCTAAAGACTCCTTTGTTCGAATTCAAGAAATGCAAGATAACCATTATCTGATCTCTGCCTTTGATGAACAAAATCAAGCTCTTAATATATACACTTTCTCATCTGGAACCTGTGTGAAGAGAAACGCGTTTCCTTCTCAAAAGCCATACGATGTGAAAGCTATCTTTAATGGGGACTTTACAAAATTAGTCCTTCAAATCATGATTAAGGAGAAGAACTATACGGACACTCAGGCCATTTATGTACCATTGGATGGCAAGCCCCCCTTAAAAATCACGTCTCCCGTCTTTTTAGGCGCTGGCCTTTTAAAGATTAAATTTATTAACAATGATCAGTCCATCTGGTTCATGGGAAATCAAACCCACCCTTCAGAGTTTAACGCCTACCTATGGCATTTGCCTAAAGGTCTGTAACGGGGATCACACCAAAGCCACCTGAAGATTTAACTATTCTCTAGGCTTGATAACGTCTGCCCTTCTTTCTGGGCCACCTTCGCTTCCGCCGAAGGATCTAAATTTTTACCTAGAAGGAACTTTAAAAGTTTTTGAAGATCAAATGTGTGGCTGGTAAAATCTGCCTGCAGTTTTTTTGCTGATTCATAGTATTCACAGCTGTTTAGAATAGTAGTGACACTCTTAATCACCTTTCTCAGCGAAAGTTTCCAATATCTAAGAGTCATACCAGCATTATGTTTTTCGATGTGATTCATATTTAATAGCTGGTCATTATTGCTAACTATTCCGATGACAGGTACTCCATTGGAAAGAGCGGCATGGCTAACTGGAGAGCCTCCATTGCAGATGACGAGATCTACTTTTTTACAAACCTCGTTTAATGGTAGGAAATCCGTTACATGAATATTGGCTGATTTCGGGAGTTCAATCTTTTTTCCAGCTAAAGCGACAATGACCTCAACGTTTATCATTGACAGGGCATTACAAACCAGAGGCAAACAGTCCGCTTGCCCAGATGAACCAAGACTTAAAAGAACCCATTTCTTATTAGGGTTTAACTCATTCCACCACCCAGGCAGATTGACGGGCATAGACCAAACTTGAGGACCAATGAACATCTCAGTGAGCTTCTTTTTTTTAAGCGGTACGAAATCAGCTGTTTCGACATAAAGGGTGATATCGCCGTCGGTCAATAATTCTCGGAAATCACGGAAATAGAGACTAACAGACCGCAGGGGTTTCCGAAGTTCCGCTGCTAGTTTATAAAAATTAAATTTTAAAATACTCGGTAAGAATAATTTAAGAACTATCGATGCTATTTTTTCTCCTAAAAGTCTGACAAGTGGAGCCTCCGGCAATGGAAATGAGTATAAAGACTCAGGGCTCCAGTAAGCGTCCGCTAAGCTAATATATTTCACCCCTAGCCGACGACAGCTAACGGAGAGTGAAAGACGGTAATCTCCAATTACCAAGTCAGGCTTAATTTTTTCTATTATAGTCAGATCTTCAGCGATGTGATCTTCGAAAGTTTTTAAATCGTAAATTTTAGTAGCTTGACCGACGGCGTTTGCAAATTGTTCCGCATCAATACAATCGAGATCGATGAAAGTAGCGCCCAAGCGTTCGACCATATCTCTGTATTTTGGATGGCTTGCAAAATAGATATCAAATTCGTCCGAGCTTAAGCTCTCTGCCCACTTGAAAGGCCTCGCGAAGTGAGCCAGAGTAACCGCATGCGCAAAGAACAAAATCTTCGGGCGATATTTTTTAGGTTCGCTTATAGGACAATCTTTCATTTTAATTACTCTTTCGAAGGTTTTATTGATTCTAGTTTAGCATTAGACACCAGTAAGATCCCGGAACTTATTGTCTTTGCAATTTCCAAATTATCGAATAATTCCAACACCTTTATCATTCTGAGAAAAGGTGCCAGGCCGTGTTTCCGGATGCGCTGTGACTCACTTTTAGACTTTTCTCTGTTTAAGACTATGAAGCCATAGTGAGATGATAAACTTTTGATTATGAGCCGCGTGACTCGATTTGCATCTATCCTTACACTTTTGATGACTCTGCTCTTTTTTCAAAACTGCTCAGACGGCTTTGTAGCAAGTCAGCCTTCTCATCCTGCAGACTCTAGTATCAGCCCAAATGATCATGACACTTCACCACCGCCGGAACCAGAGCCAGGATCCGAACCGCCACCTGCTCCGACACCAGAACCGGGAACTCCGCCGCCTCCCACTCCATCACCTCCGACAGTTCCGAAGCGATGGTTTCCAGGCCATTACCTTTACACTGCGGATGATCAGAATCATCTTGGCATGAAGGAGTCGCGGCGAAGTCTTGTGCGAACCAATCCTTACTTTGTTGGCTATAAAAATCTTTATTGGTGGCATCGTCTTGAGCCCAGTAAAGATGTCTATAATTTCTCGATGATTGTGACTGATTTAGATAAGGCTCATGCCGATGGTAAAAAAATGATTATTCGCCTGATGGAGCGCTCATTTCATGGAAACTCCAGACCCTTTCCTGTTCCGCAATACATCGTTTCGGAGTACAATGGGGTCTGGCACGATGGAAATAAGATCTTTATAAAAATCTGGGACCCTGCCGTCACTGAAAGACATATCAAACTGGTCGAAGCCCTTGCCAAAGCCGTGGACTCCCATCCCGCCTTTCAGGGAGTGTTGATGGAAGAGTCCAGTATGTCCAATATCCATCTGCAGCCCGGATACACCCATGCTAAAGCGGCCGATTACTGGGCAAGGTTGTCACGTCGGGGAACCGCGGCCTTTAAGCAGGGAATCTTTATGATGAACTTCAACTGGGGGCTGGCATCAAATTCAAATCCCACCCGCGAGGCCGTCACTGATGAGGCAGTCCTGACCAACAAGGCCGGCATAGGAGCTACGGATTTGAGAACCACTTACACAGCGACTTTGACGACAAGCTTCGGCTATGTTTTTGATCGCTACAAAGGTATTGCTCCTTTGATTGCAAATGTTGAGTGGAATACATACTCCAGGGACAATACGACTCCGCGAGAGCTTATCAGCCTGGGAGTGGACCGGCTGGGACTGAACTTCATTGGATGGGACCCCAGAACCAGCGCCGTTGGGAGCGGGTCAGGTGATGATGTGGTGGATTTTAATATTCACGATGTCATCAGCGAGATAAATCGTCAAAAGGGCCACATCAACACTGTCGCCCCCAAGAATATCCTAAATCCTTAAATCTGTCCTTCAAAGCCTCTGTCCAATGCGTTTCGTCGGCTCTAATGCGTAAGAGTTGCAGGTTGATTCATCTTGAGAATAGGTTTGATCACTCTACCGGATTTTGAGGCCTCAAAAGCTTCGTTGATTTGGTTGAAAGGGTAGAACTGAATCAATCGATCGAAGGGGAACATCCCCTTTTTATAATAATCAATTAACTGGGGGATAAAAATCCGCGGGATCGAGTCGCCCTCCACCACACCGATAATGGATTTTCCTTCAGCCATGATTTCTTCTTGAACATCAAATTCTACTTTCGGTGTAACACCAACGATGGCCAGCTTTCCAAGCGGTTTTAATGAGTGAAGAGCTTGCTTGACGACCGTTGGAACGCCCGTCGTATCAATGGCATACTCAACACCACCACCAGTTATTTTTTGGATCTCGCCTTCGACATCCTTGACCTGCTTGCTGTTGATCGTGTGAGTGGCTCCCAACTCCTTGGCCAGCGCCAATCGGTGATCGTGTATATCAACACCGATAATATTTTTAGCACCCACAATTTTAGAAGCCATGATCGCGCTCATCCCCACAGCTCCACTGCCGAAAATCACAATAGAAGAGCCGAACTCGGGCTTCAGGGCATTAAGCACAGTTCCACTTCCAGTTTGGATTCCGCAACCCAGGGGTCCTAGGAGGGCTAAATCCACATCCTTATCAACTCGAACCACGTTCTGTTCGCTGGCAATAGCATAAGTTCCAAAGGAAGATTGACCGAAGAAATTTGAGATAGGCTTTTTCTCCTGAGACAGCGGAGTTTGACCATTTTCCATTCTGCCGCCCATATTCAACTCATTAAATCTTTCACAAACCGTAGGATGGGCTTTTAGGCATTGTTCACAATGACCGCAAAAGGCAAACGAGATAACAACATGGTCCCCAGGTTTGAGATTCTTCACCCCGGGCCCCACCTTCTGCACAATGCCTGATCCTTCGTGTCCTAATACCACAGGGAAGGGTGTCAGTCCCATGTCTCGTGCCACAGCATCGGTATGACAAACTCCTGATGCGACAATTTGAATGAGGACTTCATCTTGTTGTGGCTCTGCCAGTTTCACCGGTTCAATTTTAAACTCATCACCTTTTCTGTTTACAACAGCGGCTTGGATTTCCATGCTTCCCCCTCGAAGATCAGTCGGTTCATCTACAGGCTGATCAACTCCGAAATTAGCTAGAAAGTCAACCTTGTTATACTATACATTTGTTTATACGGGTACGCGCTGTTACCTGACATCAAGGCATTGAGGAAGAAGGGAAGGACGCCTCCAGCCAGATCACACGGTACTCGAATTTTACAACATGCGGAGGATCTTTTTAGATAAATCACTTTTATTCTGTCTTTGTTTAGCCTCTAATATTTCTCGTGCTTTTTTCAGTTTTTTAAAGGCTTCATTAAATTTTGCAGAGTTAGACTGATCAGGAGACATTTCCACCCCTGTCAAATGATGTAGTTGTCCTTCAAGTGAGACAATTTTTGTAAGTAAAAAAAGCTCCGCATCGCCGCTAGAAGATGATTTTACTATGGCCTCAACCGCAAGATTAATATCTGAGACCAAATCTTCTCGCCAATTGTGTTTTTGTTCTTCAGAAAAAACCAGTTCCTCGATTTTCCTATTAACATTTGTAATCTCCTGAATGCCTGGAATAAGAGATAAACTTACTAGATCGTTTCTAACATTTTTCGATTCGCGACATTTGTAGACTTGAAACTGAGAACCTAATACCTGTTTTCTGTAGTTCCCAAAATAGCTGGATTGGTTTTTAGGTTTGATTTTGTAAAGACTGGAATCAGCTCGCTCTCTAGCGACTCTAATTTTGTCGGCGGGTGATTCTATTGACTGGCTATTGGTCTTGAAGATAGGAGAGCGGTGTGCAAACAAGCTCTAAGTCTCGCCGCCGGCACTTCTCGCATTGATTCCACAAAAATCTGTGCACCAATATTTCAAAATGCCGGCTCTGTCTAGTCATTGTGGCGAAGAGAACTTTTGCGGACTAAAAGTTCTCACAAGTTACCGTGGCCTTATTGCCGCAGTAGTTTGGCACAACAGAGTTTTCACAAGTTTGACGGGCTTTAGCTTCTGCTTCGACTAAGTTTTTGCCTTCGCCTTTATGAGTTCGCTTGTAAAGTCCATCCGTAACAACACAGATAGCTCCGCGCGCATGAGGCTTCTTAATGCCATCAGAACACTTAAGTTCACCTGAGGCACAATAGTTTGGAACAACGCTGTTTTCACACGCTGACTTAACCGCGTGTTCGGCTTCAAGCTGTGTTCTACCTTCGGCATAAAAAGTTCTACTATACAGTTTATCGATAAGCAGACAGGAGACAGCTTCTCTTTCCTGATAAACGGGAGGGCGGGGATTATTTGAGTTTCTTTCAAGGACCTCAACCCGACGTTTTAATTGATCGAGTTGCCATTCAAGATTGTAAACGCGATTTTCCATATTGTTGGCATAATCCCGTCTTTGAGCGAACGACAGGCTCGACACGGCAATTATAGTTAAACAAATAATAGCTTTGATGGCTCCCATGAGCATCTCCTTTGGGTTCTGAAATTTTGTGGTCATGTAGCAAAGAAATATACCAAAGCTTCATCGGCAGTTTCCACGAAACCTGGGGGATTTGAACTTTTGTGATGGTTGTCTATTAGTTATGCACTCCTCGGCCATAGCGGGAAGTATTGAAAATTGAAAAAGCGCATAAATAAAAAAAATTTAAGTAGGACACGCTCAAAATCATTTATAAGCTTCGTTAAGCTGTAAAGTCCAATATTTAATGTTCTACTAAGTTTTAGTTGGGCGCCGGAGGTGGGAGATGAGGCATACAAATATTTCCCAGTACTTCCGTGAGGTCCACAGCCTTCGCTAGTTTCATCTTTTCATTCTGATTGCACTTTTTATATTCGCTATCAAGAATTTTGCAGGCACCTCCCCCCTGATATTCCTGTAATTTCGCCTTCTCTAACTCTGCGAGATAGAGGCCGCTGGCTTTTGCTAGACTAAGATTACAATTGGCCATGACTGATGAGGATAGAAAAGTAACTGCCATAATAAAAAAAACTTCTTTCATGAGAAAAGATTCCCTAGAAAAATCGGGACCGTCAACAAAAGGTTGTCTTGCAGATGCAAGAAGAAATATCTAATGCTATCAACATTTAATGTTTCTACCTTGATAATCACACTAGAATCGGAACTCAACCAGACCTTTCGCCAGGCTTCGATTGAAAGCTCATTCGAGACTAAGAAAATAGGCTTCAAACAAGGCCACTCAAGAGCTTATAATTGAGCTTCAATCAAAGGACTTACTCCATGAGCAGGGAAAATTTCGAGCCTGACGTCATTATAGTCGGCACCGGAATGGGCGCGGGCGCTTCTGGCTACGTATTGGCAAAGGCTGGCTTGCGGGTTCTTTTCCTTGAAAGCGGATTGCCAAAATCCCGGTGGAAGACCCACTATGCTGGCAATTATCCCGAGGCCTTTGTTGAAGGCAGTAATCGAAATGAAGTCTTTTCCCATTCGGGTCGGGCCACATTCAAGGTTAACGACTGGACACCAGTCCTGGGCGCTGGTGCCGGTGGAGGCACGGCTGTGTATGGAGCGGCTCTGTTCCCCTTCCATCCCCAGGACCTCGAACACTGGCCTGAGTTTACATTTAAGGACTTGGAATCTTATTACCAAAAATGCGACGAACTGTTTAGATCCAACGGAACTGTGGACCCTCTTTTTCCTCATCCCAGAAAATTGGTGGCGGATCGCAAATTCCCACCGTGGGCTCAAGAACTTTTCGATTTTTACAATCGACAAGGACTTCATCCGTTTCAAACTCCCATAGGATTTGAAAATTACGATGGCTGTCAACAGTGCTTTGGTTTTTTCTGTCCTAAAGATTGCAAGAAAACTTCCTTTAACGTGTTTATTGAACCCTTTCTCAAGACAGGACAAGCCCACGTTGAGTATTCGACGACAGTTCAGCAACTTGCCACCGATGGCCAGAATATCACCGGAGTCATATGCCAAACTCTGGAAGGTAAAAAAGAATTCAGAGCCAAATGGTATTTTCTAGCGGCCGGAGCTTTGATGACCCCCACAATTCTACTTCAGTCTAAGTCCGATTCTTTCCCCAGAGGCATCGGCAATCAAAATGATTTGGTCGGCCGACATCTTATGCGCCATTTGATAGACTTTTACTACGTAAAAACCCCCTCAAGCAAAACGGCGAGTGGACATCTTATTGAAGTCTCCATTTCGGACTTTTATCATCACAATGGTATCAATTGGGGCTTATTAAACTCAGCGCCCGGCCTTATGTCGCCCAAAATCATCGCTTCGGATTTTGTTGAAAAACTGAAAACAAAGATTCCCATCCCTGCACCGTGGTTTATTCTAAAAAACCTGCTTACGGTCGGACTGGAACAAATCACAAAAGACAGAGTTCTGGTGACTTCGATCCTGGAGGACTCACCTGATTCTGAAAACCGCATCCTGCCTCAATCAAATTTAGATCAGGTTTCGATTCATTACAAAATCACCGCTAAAGACAAAGCACGGCTCCAGGATTCCCGTCATCACCTTAAAAAGATCTTTAAACCGCTAAGTGGGCGCCTTCTTAAGGTGGCCGAAGACTCCTCTTTTCTGGCACATGCCTGTGGCACCTGTCGAATGGCTAAATATCCAAAAGAAGGGGTTGTGGCACCAAACGGAAATGTTTTCAGCACTGAAAATCTCTACATCACAGACGCATCGATATTTCCAACCAGCGGAGGGGCGAATCCATCATTGACCACCGCTGCTTGTGCCATGAAAATTGCCGAACAGTTCGTGAGGGAAAAATGGAAGATTTAAAAGGCTCATGGGCTGTCGTGACGGGTGCCGGTCGAGGAATCGGACGAAGCATCGCTTTGAAATTAGCTGGCCAAGGAATTTCCGTTATCGGAGTCGCTCGTACCGAAAGTGATCTGACTTCTCTGGAAAAAGCAATTCTCGAACTGGGCGCGCACTTCATTAAAATTCGTCTTGATTTATCAAAGCCGGATTCAGCAGAGCTTCTTTCACAAAAAATCTCAGAGTTGAACCTGGATAATCCTATAAGAGTTCTTTGTTTAAATGCCGCGATCAATGCCACAGGACCATTTGATCAGATTCCTATCGAAGCCCATGAGCACTTGGTTAATCTCAATGTGATGTTTCCGATGAAGCTCATCCATTTGATGTTACCAGCTCTGAAGAAGTCCAAGAGTAGTTATATTGTAGCTGTTTCTTCTCAGGGCGCATTATTACCTAACCCTTGGATGGCGAGCTATGCCGCCAGTAAGTCGTTTCTTCACCACCTGAGCTTAGCCCTGTCCTACGAATTCAAAAGATACGGAATTCATGTTATAACAGCCATTCCCTCACACACCGAAACCTCAGCATTTGAAGGAATCGGAATACCATCCGACATTAAGCAACGGTTTCCTCACGGCCGACCGCCCGAAGAAATAGCCGAAGCTATTATCAAAGGCCTTCGAAAGCCTTCTTCACCGATTGTGACAAACGTAAAGGGGCTTTTCTTTCTAAGAGCGTTTATTGGATTGGCCCCGATTTCTTTTGTTATACGAAGTTCAGGAAGGATGTTTTCTGCCCTCAGTAACAAGTCATTTTTTGCAAAGGCACTCAGGCAGAAATGAGAAGTAAACTCACTCAACAAGTCCGATAGCGGCTGAAGTTCGTTTACTAGTTACGGTGTTTGGAATTTAACGACGGCAGATTTGATAGCGATCCATCAAGATCGTAAAAGGAATCGTAGTGCCACCGAACTCATCGCCCCAACGGGATTGAACCATCAAGGCGTCGGCAACATAGGACTTACCGAAATAAACTCCATAGGTCACAGTGTACTCAATGCCCAAGTCCCGATGCTGTGGTCGGGATTGAAAATCTGTTCCATAAAGACGCAGCGACTTCGCAGCAGGACAATTTTTTTGAAGCGCGGCTTCGATGTAATCAAGAACGGACGCATTTCTGTGATTACGGACAGAGGGAGCATAATCAAAGCTTGCAAAAGCGGCATTAAAAATAAAAGCGGTAAAAATAAGAACGATTTTTTGCATAGAATTTCCTCTTTGAATGAATGTGGAATACCCCATCAGAGCATAAGCATCAACAGGGATCATGGATCTTATAGAAAATACTGGAATCTCTTATCCTTAAGAATAGTTCTTACGGCGAAAAAGAACCCACGTAACAACAAGGGCCAGTAAACCCGGAAAAAACAAAAGTAACATCCCCCAACTGAAACGAACACTTTGTGAGGACTCGTCCACCTGCAAGCATCGGAACAGTATATTTTCCCCAGGACGTGAGTAAAAAGGAACAAAGATACCTTGGAGTTCAAAAATAAGCTCTTTCAATCGGGATGGTTCCACCATGGAACCTAGCAGAACGCGAACCACTTTTCCGTCGCGGACAGCGGCAATTAAAGAGGGATGATCAAATTGGTCTGTGGCGGGTTGCCGTTTGTACCAAAATCCGATGGCGTCAGCGATTTGAGTGATGTCCCCCGGCGCGGCTGTTCCAATCAGCCATTTGCTTTTCTGTTGAATTTCCAGGGTACTGGCCAAAGTGCTGACATCCTCCAAAGTATCCTTAGGATCAAAACTCAGGCTGACGATGCGATAATCATCACCCAGCCCCCCCACTTCCTCCACAGCCTCTTTCAGTGAGCGAAGAAAAGGACTGCAGGACCCTGTACAACGGTTGTAGAAAAGCGTCACTAAAACCGGTTTATCACGCCAAAGTTCAGAGAGGCGAATCTGTCGCCCTTCGGTCAAGGAGATTTCCACGTTAGGAACTTGATTGTAGAGACTCTTCGCTTCTTGCCGAAAAATATCGTCTTCGCTCTCGACAGCCATAATCAGTGATGGCATCTGAAGACCCATCCACAGCACCACCATTCCAACTCGGATCACCGCCGATATTTTCAAAGAGAAAAAATCAACTTGCACGCGCCTTCACCCAACGCCGCCCGGTTTCGTAGATATAAAGTAGCAGCCCCAAAAGAAAACCCGAGATAAACACCAAAGCTATAGCGGAGTATAAAGCTCCATGGGACAATTCCGGTGGATAAATCGCAAACCGTCTTGGCACTGATTTGGCGCCAGACAGATAGAACATCAATAAAAATCCGTAACCACCCACTAGCATCAATGCAACAATAAATTTATGAAGGCTTCGATTTTCTGGGATTTGCGTCTTTTCCTGACAGTAATGGTAGAAATAACCCAGCACCATCAACACCAATCCTTCGATCATGTAACTATGAAAATGAGCTGGTACCCATAGCGTATTATGAAACTTCAAATTAACCGCGATAGTCGAATCAATCACGGCGCCGATTCCGCCGATTCCCCACCCCATCAAACCAAAAAAGAGCAAAGTGAATCCCAGGCCCCACTTCACCGGCGCTCGGTAGACAAGAGCCATCGCCCCGAAGACAGTCACAACAGCCGCTGGAATGGAACTCATGTAAGAGGCGACCTGACCAATATATTGAAGATAGGTTGGTTGCACGAAATCCATATATAAATGGTGTAAGTAAGCCAAAAGCACAATCGCAAGAACCGCATTCCAAGAAATCGCCACGATCTTGTTCGAGCGCCAAGGGCGGCCCGTGTAGTGCGGAAATACGTCATACAGAACAGCCACAGCCAGATAAAGACTTAAATTGACCAACAGGTGCCCGAACAGAAAAGTCAGGTTCTTCATTAAAAGAGCGTCGTTACGTGTATTAGTGAAAATTTCAAAATAAAACAAAAGCAAAACGGCTACACCCGAAACTAAACAGGCAACAGCTGCGATCAAGCTAACGGTGGAGATCAAAACCGCAGGGGGCACATCGGGTTCAGTTTGCCCACGGATATAATGCCAGCCTAGAGCCTGTGTGATAGTATATTTTTGAGCAATGGCTCTCAACAGATCCAGAGTCCAAACAAGCCATGTGGCCCCCAACACTGTAATCGAAAGTAGAAAACTTAGCGTCGCCCAAGTAGGCCAGCCGCCTTGAAATGGCAAGGGGTAAAGAAAGTACCAGCCCGCCGCGAATCGTCCTAACAGCACGCTGGCCAGAAGTAGCGCGACTCCCACAACTGTCCCATATATGGAAAACCTTGAAATGGCCTCACTGGGTTTTGTGTATTTGGATAAGACACGCGAAGCGCAGGCCAGCGAGGCCACCCACCACAGACCAGCCATGCCTACACCATGTAAAGTCATCATGGGGTAAAACCAAGCTTGTGATGAAGATAACGTGTTCGCTTGCACGGCTCTCATGAACATTCCTGCCAGCAATAAAACGGGAAAGAGAACAAAGGTAATTCCGATCCAGTTTAAAGTATTTTTGTGACCGAGATTCATAGAAACTTCCTTCCAATATTAGAGCTATCGAACAGTAAAAGACGCCCGCATGAGGTGGTGGGCCAATCCGCAGTATTCAAGACAAAGAACATGATAGGTTCCCGGCTCTGAAAACCGAATTCTAAGGCGGTTAACGTAACCGGGCATGGCCTGTGTTTGGGCCACAACCGAACGACTCGGGCTATAAAGGGCGAAGCCGTGATTGACATCCAAACTTGTCACCCGAAACTCAACCAGCGCTCCCACTGGTAATTCCAACGAGTCAATCACCGCGATCTGCTGAAGATCTTCCTCAGTCGTGATCGGCTCAAAGCTGTACATAAAGCTGAATTGTTTTGCAGTTACATAGATCAGGCGATCTGGAGTTTGAAGATCATCGGCGTAGGGGGTCTTGGGAAGAGTCGCCACAAGTGTCCCCAGAATGATCACAGCTGAACCGAAGAAAAATTTTCGGCGCAATTTATACGCGGACTTCATATCAATTGTGGGTACGGGATTGCGAGTCGTCCTTATGACCTGCCAGAACACGAACACAATTATGGCTGTCAAAGCCAGAAAGATTAAAAGTGCGGCTAATTGAGCATCTCCCACCCCCTCAAGCGGAGAGGCTGATAACGAGGGAGCAGCTCCCTCGGACTGAACGCCTGCCACGGCGGCCTTAGGATCTTGATGGGCGCCACCTAATGACTCTATATACTCAAGCAGACTTTGGGCCTCTGCCTCTGACACATTCAGGTTCGGCATGGGAATCTGATTAAACTGCTTCAAAAGCTCCATGGCCGTGGGGTCTTTTTCATTGAGCATTTTATCTGGTTCCATAATCCAGCGGACTAGCCAGGTCCGATCACGTCGTTCTGTCACCCCTAGCAAGTCAGGCCCGATAGTAGAGCCCTGACCGACAGTATGGCAGGCCGCACATTTTTGCTGAAATGAGGTCTGGCCAGGATCCGCCCATAGACTCTCGAAGGGAAGAATCACGAGGCTGAATACAATAAGTGAGAAAATTTTTTTCCGCATGGAGGATGCCCCTTTTTGCTTGAATCGGTGGCATCTAGCGTACAGTCGGCACTTACAAAGCGCTTACAATTGAACACTTATAACAAAGCGCCTTGACATGGTGCTTAAATTGACTTTTAAAAGAGGGGTGGACGCCGAAAAGATGAAAGGCCCATTGCGGATTCAGTCAGAAGATCGAGTTTCTTCTTCCGAGCCTGTCGATTCTGGCGTAGCTGCACAATCATCTGCCCTACACGGTCCTTATTTTGAAGTTGATGACAATCTGACAATCACGCGATGGCCAGAAGAGGCATCTCAACATACAAAAATTTCGGCAGAAGAAGCTCTCGGTCAACCCTGCTGGCGGATCATCCATCCTGAAAAAGAACCGCCTCCACCTGTCTGTGAACACTTCTGTTTAGCCCGACGAAACCCCACCCCCATTCCAGACCAGTCCAAGAAAATTGATTTTGAATATTGTGCAACCGTTCGCCTGCCTGATCCACAAAAAGGATCTTTGATCTGGATTCCATCACGAAACCCCTCTTCAAAGATCCACCATAGTCCAATGGAAGATCTTGTGGTTCGTGGCTGCATGAGCACCAAGGTTGATAATCTGGATGAGTCTCTTGATTTTGTCCGCCGGTATTGCGCAGCCGACGACTGTGAGATTTTTCTTTTAGATCCCTCGAGCCGAGAAGTTTTTTACTCGGGATGCGTAGGCTTCGACCGCCCGGCTTTTTCATGCTTACCTCGCATACCTCTCGGAGCCGGATATCCCGGAGGGGTGACAATTCGGCAAGAGCCTATGTACACCAATGATTTTCAAAATGAGCGAATTTTCTTGCGCGACAGTGTGCGCCGATGTGGCATTCAATCATTTTTGGGTGTTCCCCTCTCGGAAAAAGGAAGACCACTTGGCTATCTTGGATTGGGCTGGCGAGACCCTTCCGTTCCCATAGGAACGCTAATCCCAAGACTTGAAAGTATTCTTCCGCTTTTGACATTCGGAGCCTCAAAAGGGCATCGTGAACACTTCAGTCAGCCAGACCTTAGCGGCCCATTGAGCATTCGTTGTTTTGGAAAATTCGATGTGCGCCGAGGGGGAATGGCACTCCCTGTATCTGCCTTCAAAAGACGAAAGGCCCTTCAGCTTTTAAAAATACTATTGCTCCATGCGCCCCACCCAGTTCATCGCGACTTGCTTATCGAGTCCCTTTGGCCAGGCTCGGATGTCACCACTGGCAGCAATCGTCTACATGGAGTGGTCTATGCTTTGCGCGCGGCGATTGAGCCCCACTGGGAGAGCCGCCGCTTTATCTATGTACGCCATGAACAGGATTATTATCACTTAGATACAACGACCATTGCATTCATCGATCTTTTCCGCTTCCGGCAAATGCTGGCCATGGCCCAGGATGCAAAAAGGCGTAAAGACTCTTCAGAACGAATGGCGGCTTATCTTGAATCCGCTATCGCCCTTTATCATGGAGACCTCTTTGCGGATGACCACTATGCAGAGGATTGGCTGCTAAGCCACCGCACGCAGCTGCGGCATCAGTATCTGGAAGCCTTGCGAGAACTTGTCAGGCATTATGTTCAGATGGGTCGCTTCGAAGACGTTGTGTCTAAATTACAGGAGGCCGTTGTCCTCGAGCCTTATGCGGAAGATATTTACCATTCTTTGATCCAAACCTTAATTCTGCTTGGGCGTCGGACCGAAGCGATGGAATACTTCACGAGATGTGTTCAGTTAATCCGCCAAGATCTCAATGTTGAACCACGCCCCGAGATCCTGGCTTTTTCAAAGACATTAAAAATATAATTTTGTTTACCCATGGTGCTGGTTGGAAACTGAAGCTCTTTCAGCGATGCTGTTGACATAATGTTCAGGTAACCCGGACCGTCGGGCTCCATTTGTCAAAGCTGTCAAAAATCGCTCACTGACCGGCCCTTCAAAGCTTGCTCTTTGGGGAGCGGTGACAAAAGCTATGGCTTCGAATTCTTGATTGTCGACAGTGACCTTCAGGGTTCTTTCGTGGGACATCCCAGTTACAAATCCTTCTTTGTGTTGAACAACAGGCCAGTCCACCTTGGCAATTTCATACAGGCGTCCAAAAACTGATGAACCCTTCTTGTCCACTAAACCGGCCACACGGCCGCCCCACCACCTTGAAGGAAAATCAAAAACCAATTCAACATCCTTGGCTTCTGCAACTTTTCCTTCTGGCAGATCAAAAAACTGATAGCTATGCTCATCCCGCCACTTCTCAAAGGCCTCCCGGTCTAAAATACCGGAATAGGCGAAATACAGGCGGGTCCCTGTTTCTTTGATATTCTCTCGGGCTTTCATAACTTTGTGATAATGTGCATCCATGGGACCTACCTAACACACCTGGACCCTGGATTCAAGCCGAGTTAAATTGAAACCTCGGCTGCGTCGCTTTCCCAATATATGCTAAAAACTCAAACGTCTAGCTACCTATCTAACTTCTGCTATTCTTCCATTTTTTTTATGAATTTAGCAGGAGAACCTGCCCAGATCTCCTTTGGTCCCACGACGGTTCCTTTAGTCAAAACAGAGTTCATTCCCAAAACAGATCCATCTCCCATTTTGCAACCCGCGAGCACAATGGAACAAGCCCCGACCGTTACATTGTTCCCGATCTCAATTCGTTCGTGAGATATTTTGGAGCCTTCCAACGCATGGGGCACTAGAAGAGAGTGATGGCCCAGTAGACAGTTGGCTCCGATCTTAACAAAACAAGGATCCGTGATCGTTCCGCCCGTATAGGTATTCTCACCAATCTGAGCCCCCATCCATTTAAAAAACAATCGGCTTAAGGGCACCGGAAAAGGCAATGCCCTGGATAGGGGAGAAAAAAACATCAATTGAATCAAGGTACAAACTTCATAGTTAAATTCTTCTTGAGTGCCTGGAAGAATTGGACCAGTAGGGATCGGCAGGACTCGCGACCACAGTAACCGATAGGTCCCTAATTGCAAAAAAAACAAGAGGAAAACAAAAAAAGCCGTCACGATAATGGCGCGAAACTCATGGGGCGGAATCAACTGATACAATTGCCACGAAGCAAGCAGAGTCAATAAAGTTACGATTGTAACAATCAACAAGGCACAAAAAATAGAAGCTGATCTTATTTTTCTCATAAACTTCGCTCCCAAGCTTCATTTTATAAAAGCTCATTATTAAAACGTAGATCTACCGAAAAGGGATATCTTTCCTGAGCGTCGAGATAATCTTCTTCATTTTATCCAAAGGACCTGCACGGTAACCCCAAACAGGATACCAATTCTGGTTGGCTTTAAATTCTTGAGTTAATACATTTTGCCCTTCGGTCAATAAACCTTGCATATGTTCCAATGTTGCGGGCAGTAGTCCTACACGGCTGAATGAGATAAGGCTAATCCCTATGGTCACCGGCTGAAACCCCCATCCATGAGCGGACAGCCAAACCCATTGACGAGTGTAGGTCCTGCCCACTTCAACCCAATCAAGAGGTCCCTCAATTTTATTTAACCAAATCACGGCCATGAGACTGCTACTGGATATCAACTTTCGCTGAATAAATTTTTGATTAGATGCCAATCCTAGCCTGGAAAGCCATCGAACTACAAATTCCCATCGCCTCATCAGATAAAGAACCAGAACAGTAAAGGATGGGACTCCCATAACGGCTGCCGGCATACCGTCCCGCGTTTGTTCGATTTCTTTTCTGGTGAGACGTAACCACTGAAATGTAGTCCACGTCACATGGGATGAAGTCCAAAATTTTTTCTCGATATCTCCAAGATATCGAAGCAAACCCTTTGAAGGGCTTTGCACGTAAGAGAACTCGAACCCCACTTTCGTCCGTGATTTTTCATGTTCTATGAACTCCAAAAATCCTGGCGGTAGCTCTCTTTTTACTTTAAAGGGTCTACGCTCCGTATATCGATCGGTCAGATGATTCATTAGGAACTTATCGAATTCAGAGGCCATGCTATCCGGATGATTTTCGATAAAATCAATCTGTGCCCAAGGCTCCTGGCTACTCTCAAGATGCAAAATGCTATGTTTAAAACCTATTGAATTTTTTAAGGCTGCCAACTCAAGATAGGTTAAGTAAGCACCCAGCGCCATATGAGACATCACATTTTTGAAGTTCAGATCATGTTCGGCCCGTTTTTGATCATGGTAGATATGAAATGAATGATCTGAAATTTTTTTTAAAAAAAAGGGTTGTACATTGTCTCCCGAAGGAAAACGCTGAGCTTCTGTAAGTACCTTTTCGATAACCGCGCTTACTTCCATTTGAATCTTCAAACCCTATTGATTATGGCTTTCAACCACTTTCTGCCGCCAAGTAGCAAGCTTACTTAAAAATTCATAAATGTGTCACCAATTTCCCTGGACAAAAGGTTGGTTGAGAGTCGCCTTTTCTATAACGGTAGGAAATGTTCATCCTTCGGAAACATCGTGAAAGCAATTTTCACTATTTAAACAGGATTTACGGTTATAACGTGTTCTTCTAGTATCGTGGCGTAGAGTTCGAATTTGGTTCTTAACCAAAAGAGTTTATAACAAGGAGAAAAATCATGAACTTACGTAATGCTTACCCAACAAGATTCATATCAAAACTAGCTCTTGGCATGGCCTTTGTCGGAATGGTTTCAGGATTGGCCTATTCCCAGACACCCGCATCACAAGGTCCGACGGATCCTGAAATCGCTCACATTGTTGTTACCGCAAATACAATTGATATAGATG
Source organism: uncultured Pseudobdellovibrionaceae bacterium (assembly GCA_964515195.1). Lineage (GTDB taxonomy): Bacteria > Bdellovibrionota > Bdellovibrionia > Bdellovibrionales > Bdellovibrionaceae. The sequence continues at coordinate 4,391 of CAZETK010000036.1, read as the reverse complement.
CTGGCAAACTGGCCCAGAAAAGAGCCTCTTCAAAAGATGTCAAATCATTCGCAAAGCAAATGGTCACCGACCACATGGGTGTGAATAAACAAGCCACTGAATTGGTGAGTAAACTGGGGGTTATTCCGAAAGATAATAGCACTAGTCAAAGCTTACTGACTGATGCCAAATCAAAAATCAGCCAGCTAAATGCCTTGAAAGGCGCCACATTTGACAAAGCCTATGTTGATAATGAAGTGGCTTATCACCAAGCCGTATTGGACGCTCTTGATAAAACCCTTATTCCAAACGCAAAAAATGCCGAGCTAAAAGCTTTAATGGTCAAAGTCCGTCCTGCCTTTGTGGCTCACTTAGAGCATGCAAAGCACATTCAGGCCCAACTCGTGAAGTAATTCGACAGTAGTAGGATTCAAGATGCAAAGTAAGTCTTTATTCACCTCCATAGCCGCAGGATTTTTCTTGTTTTTCGTTGCCTTGGAATCTTTCTGTGCCGTTCATACGGTCGTAATTGAGGGAATGAAATTCATCCCTGAAAAATTGAGCGTTAAATTAAATGATACGGTTATTTGGGTGAATAAAGACTTCTTCCCCCATACAGCGACGACTGTGAAAAAAGGCTTTGACTCCAAAGGAATCGAATCTAATTCTTCATGGACTTTTATCGCAAAGGACAAAGGAGTGTTTCCCTATACTTGCACTCTGCATCCAACAATGAATGCCACTCTTACTGTAAACTAACTCAGAACGAACTGATTCGAAAAAACCTATGCGAAAATACGGGCTATAAATAATCCAGCGGCAGTTCCTAAAATCCCTAAGACAGGACTTCCAGCTCCGTAAATAACAGCATTAACTATTTTCCCCGCGTTTACTAACTGCATAAATTGAAGTCCAAACCCCGAAAAGGTCGTGAACCCCCCACAAAATCCTACCACGACTCCCAAATAAACTTGGTTGTTGGGTTGATCTTTTAAAGCTCCAAGTCCCATAAAGAGTCCAGCTACAAAACAACCGATAATGTTGATTGCAAGAGTTCCATATGGGAACGAAAAGGCGTAGCGAATCACCCAGGAGTCAATGGCAAAGCGAAGCCCAACGCCGATAATCCCAAAACCTATGACCCATATCCAATGCATTTTATAACGATATTAACTGTAATCTTAAATGTCATGTAATTTTCCACTATGCCCCGGATACTCGTATTTTTTGAGTGATCATTTTCTTATGCCTTAAGGCCTAAAACAACTTGTGCCGAAATTTCCCCGAATAACTTGTAACAAATTCGAGTTCATGGTGGGGGTCGAGTCACCGAGTTACCTTTTCAAAAGTTGTTGGCATCTTCCCACGAGTACGGGCTTTGGCATGACACCGGGTAAAATCTTGGATTGGAGTGAGCTCTTAAAAGTAGCAGGAGTCAGTTTAATATTGTATTTGCGAGCGTAGCTTTCAATGCGATAAATTCCTTCAGTTATATTTTGAATATACTGAGCTGCGGACTCTAAATGAAAGCCAATATGCAGAGCCACTTTTTTCGCAAGAGGGTTTTGGGCAAGTGTCAGCTGAAAGGACTGGAAAAAGTCCTGCGGAGACTGATAATCCGCCAGCCCACCATTGTTAGGAAATTGCAGGATTTCGGCCGCTCCTAGGTCAATTCTATAAGGCTGGGAAGCTTTATGAGTGCCTTTCCAAATCTGTTGATTAAAGTGCATCAGATAAGATTGACCATAGAGCTTAGATATAATTTCCGGAGGCACTGCCGAGCTATCAATAAAAATTCCTTCTTTGACCAAAGCTCTCCATGTGGCAGGTGAGGCCGACCATCCTCCGGCCCTGAAGCTTTTTATTCCTGTAAATCCATGGGTCGCCAAAAGCTGTAGACTTTTACGGATAACCTTTCTTTGCTCTGCTTCCGTGTAGGCCCACAAAGGCACATCATCTCCCGCCTCTCCGAATGTTCCCTTCGATGGTGATGTTTGAGGGAGCGGCCCTTGCCATGGTTTCAGCTGTTGGTCTTGCGCGAGTCTGATGTAGCTTGGATCCGCATCACCTAGGTAAGTGGGAACCGATCGAAATGAGACACCGGATGCTCGAATAAGGCTTTTGCGGGGATGAATATGCAGACCGAGCTCATCAAAACCTGGCCGTATTACACTTTGTAAAAGTTCAACCGTACGATCGATATCAGCCCCTGCTGCGGTAAAAGACGCTGCATTCAAAAAATGGATAAGCCGTATGTGGGGAAACTTACGCTGGAAATCCCTGATGGCTTGAATATTACGTTCTTGGATGTAATCGCCTTCATAATCAATGGATACACTGAACAGAACCTCTGGTGTTTGTGCACTCGCCGCCAATGGAATGCTTAAACAGGCACTCACGAAAACCGCGGCTATGGAGACTCCAATCTGCGTTAAAGGACTTCGCATACAACTCCGTTGATCTCTTCCTTCTCCCTGCCGCATGGTGAACAAAAGATAGACAGCGCCAAAAATACGCTCTCTCTGAGCCGAGAGTTAGGAGTAGGGAATTTTCACCACTGATTTATAAGATATAGCAAGAGCCAGTCCAATATAGGCTGATGGCGCCGTGAACCCCCCACCTCTTTTCGATGTCATTGAATACGATTCAAACAGCCTTGTCTCTTCAGGGTTTCAATCCGGGCGATACAAGTCTGGATTCAACCCAATCAAAAAACTGTTGTGCCAGCAAAGCCAGCACAGCTGCGGGCAGGGCTCCTTCGAGAATCAGGGCATAATCATCAAGACGAATCCCCGTCAAAATTGGCTGACCATAGCCACCAGCCCCCACCAGAGCCCCGAGAGTGGCAAAGCCCACATTCATGACGGCTGAGATCTTAATCCCGGATAATATTGAAGGAAGCGCCAGTGGCAATTCGATATGAAACAAACGCGTAGTGACCCTCAGACCCAAAACAGCCTGGGCCTCTCTTAAATGAACCGGGATCTGTTGAAACCCGGAATGGGTACTTCGCACGATTGGAAGCAAGCTGTAAAGAAACAGAGCTATCAATGCGGGAGTGTCACCAATTCCGCTTAAACCCAAAAGATTCAAAGGCCGGATAAGTATCACCAAAAGGGCTAACGCCGGCACAGTCTGCACAATACCCACGGTCCAAAGGACAACTTTCCCGAAGCTTTGAAACTTCTCGGAAATAATACCAAGCGGAACAGCGACGATAACAGCCAAAAGAAGAGACAAAATTGTGAGCTTCAAATGCTCAAAGGTCCGCAATGTCATTCTTTCAGTCCGGGTAGCCACCTTGGCTTTAATACTCCAGCCGAAAGTTTCATTTAAAAAACTTGAAGCCAATTTCTCTGGAGAGGCTTTATCAATTTTTGCACGACGATTCATATCGATCATTTTTTCTTCGGAGATTTTTCCGCTCAAATGGGATAAAGCTTCGGTGAATTGCGGGTTTTGTTCAGCGCGATCAATACGATAAATAAAAAGAGCGTCATAGCGGGGGAAAAACCCAAGGTCATCCTTGAGCACAGTGATATCGTAGTACGCTATCTCAGCATCAGTCGTATAAAGATCCGTGACTTCGACGTCTCCGCTTCCCAATGCGCGATAAGCAATATCGTGGTCCATCCCCCTTACAAATCTTTGAGGCAACCTATAATGTTTCTTCAACCCGACCCATCCATCTACTCGAGAGCGAAACTCCTCTCCCCAACCCATCTTGATATTCGGGAAGCGAGTCAGGTCCGAGATCTTCTTTATATTCAGCTCTTCAGCCCGATCCCTCTTCATTCCTATGGCATAAGTATTATTGAAGCCCAGTGGTGGAAATACACCAATTCCAAATTGACTTAGTTTGGAGGATAGATCTTCAAAGTTTTCAATAGGCGTCTGCAAAATTTCTTCCGCGAGCGTGCCTGTGTAATCGGCATAAACATCGATATCTCCACTGAGAAGTGCATTCCACAGAATTCGGGTTCCCCCCACTTGGCGTTTGTGCTGAACTTCCATTCCGATATGAACTAATGATTGAGTCGCGATTTCTGCGAGGATTACAGATTCTGTGAACTTCTTAGAGCCTACCACAATTGGCTTTGCATACGCAGAAAGGGTGAAAAAGAATGCAAAAATAAATGTCAGCATAAAAAATCAATCTGGTGTCGTTGGGAGTCAACAAAACGACGAACAAAATCGTTTGCTGGATTTTTAATTAGCTCTTGCAATGATCCCTGTTGAAGGATTTGCCCTCGATTGAGCAGTAAAATCTGATCGGCCAAGTAGCCCGCTTCGAACAGATCATGAGTTACAAGTAGAACTGTTTTACCAAGCCGTATGCAAAGTTCTTTTAATTCAGTTTGCAATTCGCTCCTCGTGATAGGGTCTAAAGCTCCTAAGGGTTCATCCAGAAG
>CAZETK010000035.1:0-35728 GCA_964515195.1 uncultured Pseudobdellovibrionaceae bacterium | reverse complement strand
TCGGCGTTGTCTCTCTTTACGAATCCCTTTCAGTAGACCTTCGATATCTCCAAGAAATTTAGAGCCAGCTAATAATGTACCCATGTCTAAAGAGTAAATCTCATTATTCTTTAGACTCTCAGGCACCCGCCCTTGAACAACTTTTTGAGCCAATCCTTCAACGACAGCGGTTTTTCCAACGCCTGGTTCGCCAATTAGAAGTGGATTGTTTTTTGTTCTTCGTGCTAGAACTTGGACCATCCGCTCAATCAAGCTTTCCCTTCCAATAACGGGATCCAGTTTTCCATCTTTTGCCAATTGGGTGAGATTGACACAAAAACTTTCCAAGGCCGAGCCTTTGCCTTCGCGCCCGAACTCATCCTCACCCAAAGAGGGAGCCGAAGGTAGGGCATAAGAGTCTTTTTCAATTCCGTGAGAGATAAAATTGATAATATCAAACTGGGTCAGACCGAATTGCGCCAAGGAGTAAACGGCGTGCGAATCTTGCTCGTAGAATAAGGCCACGAGTAACGTTCCTTCAGTAATTTGGTTTTTCCCGGAACTTTTAACTTGTAAGGCCGCCCGTTGAAACAGGCGATGACAGGCCAGAGTGAACTCGGGCTGCCAGGAGTCGTAACCGCCATAGCTGTCGATTTGCTCCTGGGTGATACCGGGAATTTTTTTAAGATAATCTCGCAAACGAATCTTTAAGGCGGGGACATCCACCTTTAAAGCATTCAGAATTTCCACTGTGGCGGGGCTTGCGCTCAGGCTAAGTAGAATATGTTCCAAAGTGACGAACTCATGACGGAACTGTTTGGCCATTTCCGCCGCTTCGGCTAATCGTCTTTCCAGTTCTCGAGTCATCATACGCCCCACCTTTAAAGCCCGGATAAATAAAAGGGCCTCTACGTATCTTAACTCTATTGTCGTCTATTTAGAATGATTTGAATAGACTAGACTTTAGAGCTGCAAAATAACATTGAGTCGTTTCTCGGGAAAATCAAGGTCTTGAAGTTTTCCAAACTGATCTCGGAAAAAATCAAGTTTTCTTCGCGAGTAGGGAGTTGTTCAGGCTTCTTTCATGGTGCATTTAAGAGGATGCTGATTCAGTTGAGAGTATTGGTTGACTTGCATAACCTTCATTTCGGCCACCTCAAGAGTGAAAACTCCAGCGACCCCCGAACCTTTTTCATGTACATCGAGCATGACCTTTTCAGCCTCTTCTTCGGTCTTGCCAAAGAAACGGCGAAGTATCGCCACAACAAAGTCCATAGGTGTGTAGTCATCGTTAAGGAGAATAACCGCATACATTCGAGGTGTCTCGACAACCGGCAACACCTCAACGCCAGATTCGGACTGCTCATCAGGTGAGCCCGTTGACGGGACCTTGGTCTTGCTCATCCCATAAACCTTCAATTTCCTGGACTCTAACTTCATTCTTTTCTCCACTGAGCAGGCGGGGCTATCGTCTATCTCGAGTTGTTTACCCTTTACAATCATAACCCAACTTTACTTTTCCCAATATGATACAAAATTTTCGAAAAGAAAAGCGTCCAATAGTCATGACGAACATAGCCTGACGAAGCGAACCTGTATGAATAACCCTTTGAAAACTCAACACAAGACTAGACTCGAGCGGGTGACGTCTCAGTCCGAGAAGGAAACTTGCGAAATGATGAAAATCAATTCAGAATGAAGAAGTTCGATCTTTTTGACAGTTGTAAAAAAAGAAAACACTTTAACGACGCTAAAACCGTCGAGGACTAATGGAGGTCTTAAATGAACGTAAGTATGAACAACAAGGGTTTTTCTCTTGTAGAATTGATGGTGGTCGTGGCGATCATCGGAATCTTGGCAGCTGTGGCCGTGCCCCAGTTCTCCAAGTTCCAAGCCAAATCAAGACAGAGCGAGGCGAAGAGTTCTTTAGCGAACCTTTATACAGCAGAGAAGTCTTTCAATGCCGAGTACGCTGGTTATGCGACAGCCTTCCAGGCGTTGGGCTTTGCCCCAACAGGTGATGTACTTTACGATGTTGGTTTTAGCGCCACGTGTGCTGCGGACTGGTCTGGCTGCGCCCCTAACTACGCGCCAGGTGGAGTGGCGCCGGTGCCAGGGAATAGCGATGCTACAGCACTTATCTTCTGCGCGCCAGCGGGTACAACTGATGCGGATGCTGCATTTGTACAAGCGGGATGTCGTATGAAAGCAGCCGGTGCAGCGGGCGCCAATATTGGTCCTATAGCTGTGAATGCAGGAACAGCAAGTGATATCGCCTTTACGGCACAAGCTCACGCTCAAATTTACTCTTCATATACTAATGCAGATCGATGGACAATTGATGAGAAGAAGGTTCTTCGCAATACGCAAATCGGTATTCCTTAATCTGCGATTGCAAACATAAATGTGTAACGATACTATTAAGGGGTGGTTTACCACCCCTTAATTTTTTTTCACTCCTGGAAAAACTATATTTCTGTAGGTACTGTACTACTAGTCTTGATTTTTATAATCAGCGAAAGTAGTCGGCATGGGCAAGTTGTCAAAGTGAAGGACTTGCTGCCGCCCCCACCTGCAGTTGAACATTACAGCCTAGGAATGAGAGCACAGCTGGCTGATTTGTTTTGGATTAGGTCTATACAGGATTTCGATTACTGTGAGGAGAGGTTGGCTGAACACCTTTGTCGAGGTAACTCTTGGCTGTCGGAAATGCTTCTAACAATCGTGCGACTGGACCCTAATTACAAAATTGTCTACTATCAGGGCGGCCTTGCCTTAACGGTGCTTGTTTCAGACTATGAGGGGGCTTCAAAACTTTTCGATCTGGGTACCGAAAGATACCCCATGGACTGGAGATTGTCCTATGCAGCCGCTTACCACGCCCTTTACGAAGAAAAAGATCACAAAAAAGCGGCTGACCTTTACCTTCAGGCCGGGCAGCATGGCGCCCCCGAGTGGGTCTTATCCCTAGCAAATCGACTCTACGTTCAAGCCGGCGTGAAGGGGATGGGGGAAGAGATCATTCAACTCATGGAAAGTTTTATCCAAGATGAAGATTTACTTACAAGAATGAAAGCACGAATTCGAAAAGTAGATTCAAAGTAAGGATTCGCTAAATTCCACAGACCCCAAGTAAAATTGCCAAGCTAAATTCTTACGAAGGGTTCCAACGCAAACCTCCAAAACAAGAACTCGCCCATCTCGCTCGCTCCGCCTAGCTTCTCCTCAAAATCAAGTTCCACAGCGAAGGACAAACCTCTCAGCGTAAGCCAATACCAAGCTCCCAAGAGTGAGGACTGTCCGAAGATTTTGAGGAGAAGCTAGGCAGAGCAGGCCGTGCAGAAGGACGAGCCCTTCAAGGAATGCCGAAAGTTTAAGCGCGAACCCGTTCTTGACAACCCCCTTGAGGCATCCCATATTTCTTACACATGGCCGAACAACGCGATTATTACGAAGTTTTAGGCGTCGCTAAAGACGCTGACCAGGACACCATTAAAAAAGCTTATCGCAAGCTAGCTATGCAATTTCATCCGGATCGAAATCCCAATAATCCCGAAGCGGAAGAAAAGTTCAAAGAAGCCGCAGCGGCCTATGAAATTCTGAGCGATTCACAAAAACGAGCCCAGTACGATCGCTTTGGTCACCAGGCTTTTGCGGGTGGGCGTGGCGGTCCCCAATTTCAAAATGCCGAGGATATTTTTGCCTCTTTCGGCGATATCTTTGGAGACTTTTTCGGCGGTATGGCATCAGCGCAAGGATCTCGGCGCCGGGATGGTCCTCGTCGGGGTGCGGATCTCCGCTACATTGCGGAAATTGATTTAGAAGATGTGTTAAAGGGCCTAGAAAAAGAAATCGAGTTTGACACTGAACAGAACTGTGAAACTTGCCATGGCACGGGCGCCGAAAAAGGAAGCTCGCCTGAAACTTGTGGCACTTGCCACGGCTCAGGCCAGGTTGTGACTCGTCAGGGTTTTTTCACGATGGCCACCACTTGTCCCACCTGTCATGGTGAAGGAAAAATTATTCGAAAAAAATGTAAGACTTGTCACGGGGAAGGTCGCACAGATGTCCATCGCAAGATTCAAGTGAATATCCCACCAGGCGTGGACAGCGGAACACGGCTTCGGGTCAGCGGAGAAGGTGAAGGCGGCTACCGCGGAGGTCCCACAGGCGACTTGTATGTTGAAATCCGCGTTCGCAAGCATGACATCTTCGAGCGCGAAGGCGACCATCTTTACTCGAAAGTTCAAATTCCCTACCTGCAGGCGATCTTAGGAGCTGAAGTGAACGTGCCTTTGCTGGATGGAAAAACGCAACTGCAAGTGCCAGCCTGCACACAACCTGGGCAGATTTTAACATTAAAAGGTCAAGGGCTTCCTTCTTTAAGGGGCTCTCGACGTGGAGATATCTACTTTGAGACAGTTGTCGAATTTCCCCAAAAGTTAAAAGACGACGAGCGGGAGCTTTTAATGCAAATAGCTGAAAAGAAAGGGGTTTCCGTTGGCTCAGGAAAGCCTGGTTTTTGGGGCCGTAAAAAATAATCGATTCACCTTGACGGCCTTGGCCTACGCCTCACATTTAACTCAGCAATTAGATCTAGAAACAGAACTGAATAAAAACAAAGAGTCAGCCTTTGAATCATAAGGAGTTTTAATATGTCTAAAATTATCGGTATCGACTTGGGAACAACCAACTCCTGCGTCGCGATCATGGAAGGTGGAGAAGCCAAGGTTCTTGTGAACGAAGAGGGCGCTCGCACAACTCCCTCAGTTGTAGCCTACACGAAAGAGGGCGAGAGACTTGTGGGTCAGATTGCCAAACGTCAGGCGGTCACAAACCCTGAAAATACTATTTTCTCGGCCAAGCGGTTCATTGGTCGTCGGTATGAGGAAATTCAAGAAGAATTAAAATTAATCCCTTATAATGTTGTTTCAAAAGGTAACGACATCGGATTCAAGGTGCGTGATAAGGTGGTCTCTCCGGAAGAGATCGGGGCCGCTGTCTTAGGCAAATTGAAAAAAGTCGCCGAAGACTATCTGGGCGAACCCGTGACAAAAGCTGTTATCACTGTCCCAGCTTACTTCAACGATTCCCAACGTCAGGCCACAAAAGACGCCGGACGCATTGCGGGCTTGGAAGTTCTTCGTATCATCAACGAACCTACGGCCGCAGCTTTAGCCTACGGAATGGATAAGAAGAAGGAAGAGAAAATCGCCATCTATGACTTTGGTGGTGGTACTTTCGATATCTCCATTCTGGAAGTGGGCGAAGGCGTTGTTGAAGTTCGTTCAACAAACGGTGATACCCACCTGGGTGGTGATAATTTTGATACTCGGATTCTCGAGTGGATGATTGCGGAATTCAAAAAAGATCAGGGCGTGGATCTTCATAATGATAAAATGGCTTTGCAACGCTTGAAAGAAGCCGCTGAAAAAGCGAAGATCGAGCTTTCAACAGCTCAAGAGACGGAAATCAATCTTCCCTTCATCACGGCGGATCAGTCTGGACCTAAGCATCTTCAGATGAAATTGACTCGGGCTAAATTCGAGCAAATGGTGGAGGATCTGGTCAGACGCTCTATTGAGCCTTGTCGAAAGGCTCTTTCAGATGCCGGCTTCCAATCCAGCGATATTGACGAGGTGGTGTTAGTGGGGGGATCCACTCGGATTCCTGCGATTCAAAAAGCGGTGAAGGATTTCTTCGGTAAAGAGCCCAACCGAACTGTGAACCCAGACGAAGTGGTCGCAGTGGGCGCCGCAGTTCAGGGCGGTGTGTTGGCTGGTGATGTGAAAGAAGTCTTGCTGTTAGACGTAACACCTCTTTCATTGGGTATCGAAACTATGGGTGGCGTGATGACGGTTCTGATCGAGCGCAACACGGCTATTCCCACGAAGAGAACTCAAGAGTTTTCAACGGCCAGCGATAATCAGCCCGCTGTTGATATCCATGTTCTTCAAGGTGAGCGCAAAATGGCTCCCGATAACAAAACCCTGGGGCGCTTTGAGCTGACAGGACTTCCTCCAGCTCCACGTGGTGTGCCCAAAATCGAAGTGACCTTCGATTTGGACGCCAACGGTATTTTAAGCGTGTCGGCTAAGGATAAGAACACAGGTAAGTCACAACAGATCAAGATCACAGCTCAAAGCGGTTTGAGCGAAGAAGAAATCAAGCGCGCTGTTGACGACGCTCAGGCGATGGCTGAAGAAGATAAAAAGCGGGCAGAGGCGGCGCAAGCGCGAAACAACCTTGATAACTTGATCTATCAAACAGAAAAACTGGTGAAAGACGAGGGTGCAAAACTTTCGGACGCGGACAAGAAAACAGTGGAAACGGCAGTGGCTGACGCTAAGAAAGTTGTGGAAGACAAATCCAGCAGCGCTGATCAATTGAAGTCAGCTTTTGAGGCCCTTCAGGCCGCGACGCACAAGATCACGGCTGAGCTTTATAAGCAGCAAGCTGGTGGTGGCGAAGGCGGAGCTGGTGGATCCAATGGCTCGTCCGATGGAGGTGCTTCTGAGGACGGCACCAATAAGAATGAAAAGGGCGATGATGTTATTGACGCCGATTACAAAGATGTAACGTAATTAAGTCCCCTGCGATGTTTCAGGGAACGCGGACTCACAAGACCATGTTGACTAAGTGAATCTGCTTCTTAAAAGCCCCCACCCCCGGGGGCTTTTTTGTATCATTGACCGAGTCAAAATCTCGTTTTACCGTCAGTTATGATGAAAGCCAATTTAATGACTGATCCCGATTGGATGAAGCTAGCCGACCGGCTCACTTGGTTCAAAAAACCTACCCACACAAAAACGAGTTCTTTCACAAAGCCTGTCAAAATTGAGTGGTATAAGGATGGAGTGCTGAATGCCTCTGTCAATTGCCTTGATCGACACCTTCCGGCCAAGGCCAACGATGTGGCTTTTATTTGGGAGCCCGATGAGGCTAACGAGTCCTCGAAGAAGATAACGTACCAGGAGCTTTTCCTGGAAGTGAATCGGGCGGCTAATGTTCTTAAGCGCCTCGGTGTGAAAAAAGGGGATCGAGTCATTATCTATATGCCCATGATCTTGGAAAGTGTGGTAGCGCTTCTGGCCTGCGCTCGTATCGGAGCTGTTCACTCTATGGTCTTTGGCGGATTCGCACCGGACTCTATTGTGGATCGTATCAAGGATTGTGAATCTAAGGTTATCATCACCACCGATGAGGGGCGACGTGGTGGTAAGCGGGTTCCCTTGAAGGCCAACATTGATGCCGCTCTTCAAAAGACAGACCTTGTGAAGTCTGTGCTGGTTTTCAAAAATACGGGTTCAGATATCGAGATAAAAAGTGGACGTGATATTTGGTTTCACGACATTGTCCAAGAGGTTGAAGACTTCTGCGAACCTGAACCCATGAATGCCGAAGATCCACTTTATATTCTTTATACTTCCGGTTCCACTGGTAAGCCCAAGGGCGCTGTTCACGTGACAGGCGGGTATATGGCTTGGGTGGATTACACTTTTGAGCTTGTATTCAACTATAAACAAGGACAAGTTTACTGGTGCACGGCCGACGTGGGCTGGGTGACAGGGCACTCTTATATCGTATACGGCCCTCTGAGTAATGGAGCCACCAGCGTTATCTTTGAGGGCGTTCCCAGTTATCCGGATTGTTCGCGATTTTGGAATATTATTGACAAGCATCAGGTCAATATCTTCTACACGGCCCCCACGGCACTAAGATCTTTGATGAAAGAAGGTGATGAGTTTGTGAAAAGAACGTCTCGAAAGTCACTGACACTTTTGGGGACAGTGGGGGAGCCCATCAACCCAGAGGCCTGGAATTGGTATCATCGTGTGGTTGGCGAGAGTCGATGTGATATTGTTGATACGTGGTGGCAGACAGAAACGGGTGGAGTCCTGATTTCACCTATTCCTGGCCAAACCAAATTAAAGCCGGGTTCAGCTACATTGCCCTTACCCGGTATTGACGCACGTCTGATCTCTCAAGAAGGAAAAGAAATTGAAGGGGTTGGTGAGGGCTTGGTGGTTATTGCGGATTCTTGGCCAGGGCAGATGAGAACAGTTTACCGGGATCATAACCGATTCGAAGAGACTTATTTTGCAGCCTATCCTGGATATTATTTCACGGGTGATGGAGGCCGTCGCGACGAGGACGGCTATTTTTGGATAACTGGTCGTGTGGATGATGTTTTGAACGTTTCGGGCCATAGACTGGGAACTGCCGAGATTGAAAGTGTTTTTGTTGCCCATCCGACAGTGGCTGAAGCCGCTGTCGTCGGATATCCCCATGATATTAAGGGCCAGGGGATCTACTGCTATCTGACTTTAAGAAATGGCGTTGAGCCTAGCGACAGCCTAAAAAATGAGCTGATTAAATGGATCCGAGCTGAAATTGGGCCGATTGCGACCCCAGATATCATCCAATGGGCACCTGAGCTTCCGAAGACACGCTCAGGAAAGATTATGCGTCGAATTCTGCGTAAGATTGCTGAAAATCAGCCAGAGGCTTTGGGGGATATCAGTACGCTTGCAGATCCTTCAGTGATTCAGGATTTGGTTGAAAATCGGATGAATCGTGGGTAACTTCTTGGTCATGAAAAATATTATCACGGTCTTAGTTTTAGTTTTAATTGCAGGTGTTTCTCGGCTCATTCCGCATCCATGGAATTTCACGGCGGTGGGAGCAATGGCTCTCTTTGCGGGAAGCCGCATGTCCCATAAAGGCTTGGCTTTTTTAGCTCCGTTCTTGTGTCTGCTTTGGACAGATGCGGTTTTGGGTTTCCACTCAACGATGGTTTACGTTTACGGAGCCGTGGCTCTTACGGTTATTTTAGGAATGTGGGCGCAAAAATCTTGGCTTCGTGTGGGAACTGGCGCCTTGCTCAGTTCGATAGTGTTTTTCTTGTTAACTAATTTTGGAGTTTGGTTCACGCAAGGACTTTACCCTCATACTTGGGAAGGTCTTGTGCAAAGCTATGTTATGGCCTTGCCGTTCTTCCAGTATCAGGTGGGCGGAGAAATTTTTTACTCTGTCGTTATCTTCGGAGCCTATGAATTGATCCGAAATCTTCAGCCCGCATGGGTTGAAGCCCAATCTTAAAGGGCTTCTAACTTCACTATCGGTCAAAGCTGACGAAAGCTCTTGCTAGCTAGCTTATTGAGAGTCTTTTTTATTTTGAATTTTGACTCGGCGTTTACGTAAAGACGGCCTGGCACCTAGTTTTTGGTTCATGGCTTTCACTTTCTTTTTATTTGCAGAAAGCAAAGATATCATTTTTTTCTGAAGCTTTGGGTATTTTACCGCGAGGATGCGGGCGGCCAGGAGAGCCGCGTTTTCGGCGTTGTCGACAGCCATGCAGGCCACCGGAACTCCCTTTGGCATTTGGGCGATCGAGAGAAGAGCATCAAGTCCTTTTAGTTTACCGACGGCGATAGGAACTCCAATAACAGGTAAAGGAGTCAGGCTTGCTACCATCCCTGGAAGGTGAGCCGCACCTCCGGCTCCGGCTATGATGATTTCATAACCTTGTTCGTGGGCGCCTTTTGCGAACTCCACCATTTTTTCAGGAGTGCGATGGGCCGATACAACTTCGGTATGAAAGGGAATTTTCAATTCTCTAAGAGTGCGTTCAGCCCCCTTAAGAATTTCATAGTCTGTGAGGCTACCCATGATGATGGCAATTTTCATAGATAACAGCTTAGTTCATCTTGAGACATTTGTCTCGAAATGAAACGGTGTTAAACTTTTTGAATTGATTAAAGTTTAATAAAACTTCCAGTCCTTCTGTCATTTTCGCTAGTTAGCCCTGTCCCCTGGACCAAGTGTTTAGGTTTTCTTCATTCTAAGCCTTTTTGATAGTTTTAGCTGGGGTTGTGGTTGAATACAGGCGCGTAAATTGGCCCTAATATTGTATGATTAAAAGTAGGGGGAATTTATGAGACTCAGAATGAAACAGTTAATCACCGTGTTGGGTGCATTAAGCTTGGTACTGTTCTTTCAGAACTGTGGTCAGTCTGGCTCTATCATGCCACAAGGATCAGGGGGACCCATTGGCGACCTTAATGATGGCGGTGGTGATCCATCCAATCCTAATCCTGGAGATCCAGGCAATCCGCCTGTAAACTCCACTCAATATAAGGACAACACAAAGTTTGTTTCGGTGAATGAGATCGCTGAAAAGGTTGATATCTTAGTGGTGATCGATAACTCCGGATCAATGAAGTACGAACAAGCTAGTATGGCCAATCGCTTTGATTCTTTTATCGATCAATTGCAGAGTCTTGACTGGCGTGTAGCGATTACGACTACTGATATCACAACTAATACGGTGGGAACTGATGGTCAACTCTTAGACTTTAGTAATAATAAATTCTTTCTTTCCAAAGATGATGGTGTGCAGTCCGCGAAAACCATGTTTGGGCAGACAATTCAAAGAAGCGCAAACGGCTCTGGTAATGAGCAAGGGATCCATGCTACTTATCGGGCGCTGGAGCGCTCTCTCCAAGCCAATGACAATAACTCAAAATTCTTGCGAAGTCAGGCTGGCCTGGCTGTGATTGTTGTCACAGATGCGGATGAAACTCCCCCTAACAGAGTATGGGGTGCAAAAAATTATGGTGATAACTTAAGAAACTTCGTAGCCACAACTTTTCCGTCAAAGGCGTTTAAGTTTCATTCGATCATTGTCAAACCAGGTGATACAGCTTGCAGATTTTATGCGGGTAGTGGTAATGAAGATTACGGAGAAGAATACTTCAAGCTTTCTACAAATACCAACGGCATTGTGGGCAGTGTGTGTGAAACTGATTACAGTGCCCAGCTTAAGGAAATGGGTCAGTCAACAGCCGAGCTTGTGAAGAACATCTCGCTTGATTGCGCCCCTGTGGATTCTGATAAGGATGGCAAGCCGGATATTACGATTGTCGATCTTATGACCCAGAAGCAAGTCACAGATTATACTGTCAATGGGAACCAGGTGTCTCTGGTTCAGGCGCTTCCGATTGGGCAGTATAAAGTCGATTATCGATGTTTAGCTAAGTAATTTTGTAAACGAATAATTAACCCTAAACGAGTCTTAAATTACCCATTTTTTCAAATGCTGAAGGGCCCTGGTCACCAGGGCCCTTTGGCTTTTTCCCACCCAGTTAATATGCCCGAGCTTGCGTCCAGGGCGATTGGATTTTCGATACCAGTACAACGACCCCTGGATTTCAGCAGGAAACCTCACGGGCCTGTCTGAGGTGCCCAGCAGGTTCAGCATGATAAAGGACTTTGTTTTGAGTTCTGGCTCGGGGAGTTTATCTTGAAGGGCGCATAGCCAGTGCAGAGTGAACTGGTCTACCGTACACGAATCCAAACTGTGATGACCAGTATTGTGAACTCGAGGTGCGATTTCGTTGATAATAAGTCCCTTCGAGGTCATGAAAAACTCGACCCCCATGACGCCGACATAATCTAAACGATGAAGCCACTTCTTTATCCCTTTCAAGAGGGCGGCAGGAAGCCTTGCCGGACCTGTAACATAAAAACACTTATTGTTTTTTTGAACCGTGGTAACCAAGGGCAAAAACCGGATATCTCCAGAACGGCTTCGAGCCACCTGCAAGGCCATCTCTTTTTTAAAGGGAATAAACTTCTCAAACAAAAAAGTATTTAAATTTGAAATATTGGCCTTTAAAAAATGGTCCAAGGATTTTTGATCTTTCAGAATATATGTGCCATAGCCATCGTAACCGTTACGGCGTACCTTCGCCACGACCTTTTTGTGTTTCCGAAAGAAGGACTGAATCTCTTCGCTGTCGCTTGCAACAATAAAAGGACTCGTGGGAAGGTGGCTTTCCACCAGGCTTTGCTTTTGGGTTAATCGGTCTTGCAGGGTCGCTAAGGCGTCTAGAGAAGGAAAAATATAACCTTTAAAGTTTTTCAATCCAGCTCGCAAGCTTTTGACATCATAAAATTCACTTTCAAAAGTGAGTATGTCCAAGTTGCGACTGAAGGCCTTAAGCTGTTCCGGATGGGTCGGATCCCCTTGGCTCCATAACGGGTTAAACTGAGCCGCTGGCTCACGTATTTGTGGCGATAGAACGCTAGTTGGAAGGCCTAGGCTTTGGCTCTTTATCGTCAACATCCAGGCAAGTTGGCCACCGCCGAGAATTCCCAAACGCAAGTTATTATTCAATTTAATGGGCATACCCGGGTATTCCTATCAAAGGGCTTCCTTGATGTCACCAGGGTATCGCAAAGGATGTTAAGTGGTGGGTGAATTTTTAAGACGGTCAATCCAGTTTTGGAATTTTAGCATACTTTGTTCTGGGATTTCCCCGAAGCTGAACCGCTTGGGGTCCTGATCGTCACCGACGGGTTGGCAGCGAAAGGCCAAAAACTCATTCTTTTTAGGTGAGCAGATGAAAATCTCTGACTCGGAATGAGGAATGAAGAACTCTCGGGGTATATTATCCTCGAGCGCCACACCGCCAACTGAAACATTGGATGTATAGGAAAGGAAAGTTTTTGACTTGTTAGAAATGATAACCTTAAGGCGAATATCATGGCGGGGGAATTTCCGTTGATTGATGGGGCCGGTTGGTTTTTGGGCCTGACCCGTGGGCGGAGGAATGATCGCCGTGATCTCGTCCGAAGGTTCGTAGCTGATAATCTTAAAATCCGCCTCAGCCGTTGGAGCAACTTTTGTCTCGGGTATTTTATGCGCCGGGTGGGGGGGCGCTGGTGTGGGGACAGTTGGTGCCTTGGGGCTCTGAGGCTGCGAGGATGGGGCATCCGGGAACTGGAACTTTCGCTTTTGCAGAAGCTCGTCGGTCAGCACCATCGTGATGGGTGTCCAAGAAGCCAGCCCTAACGTCCAGAAAAAGTCGTCTTCCGAGTGAGTACTGGTATAGGCCTCCAGTAAGGAATTAAGGTCTTTGTACTCGTGAACTGTGCGTGAAGAGGTTTTAAATACAAAAAACACGGATCCCCCTTGAGATTTGTTCACCATTTTAAGGTCCATTCGCTAATTATGAAATTGAATAGATGTTAGTTTACTATTTTTCGACCTACGTCTGGATTGTCAGGAATACTTTGGCTCTAACTGTAGGGTTTTGTTTAATTAAGAGTGAACACAACTATGAATTTCCAACCGGAGGCGTTATGAAGTCGAAATCAAAATGGTGGCAACTGTTTTTTGTATTAGCCATTTTGACTGCAAGTCCCATGGAAGTTTACGCCCAGAAAAAGGGGACAACGCCATTAGATCCTAAACTAAAACTGGGCGCTGGTGATGAAGTTTCAGCTGTATTTGAAGGCGTTGTGGCTGTTCAGCGTAAGGCGAAAGTTAAGGGGGGATCATTTCTGTTTTCGCCGATGTTTTCTTTCGACTTTTCGGATGCGCCTTATACGCAATATAGCCTACAGCTAAATTTTGGCTATGCGATCGGTGAAGCCTGGGAAGTTTACTTAGCCTATTCGCCACTGTTTATTGCCAATGAACGAAACCTTTCCAAACAACTTAAGCAGACCCCTTACAGTATAGATGCTGAAAAGCCGAAAAGCTTCACCGGAGTCGAAGTCAATTGGGTTCCAATTTATGGGAAAGATTCATGGGGGCCCTACAATATAGTACGAAGCGATACCTTTGTGCAGTTTTCTTACGGACAGATTCAATACAATAAAAACGCCGGTAATAAAATCAAGCTTGGCCTTGGAAAGACCTTTTTCTTTTCCGACTACTTTAATTTTCGAATCCAGGCCGGGCCCAGCATAGTAGAGACTTTTTCAAAGGATCCAGGCGATTTGGCAGGTAAAGCAAAGAAGGAACAAATTACGATTGGTTTAATTGAAACAGGTTTAGTTTTTTATTTTTAGGAGGCTTAGAAAATGGGTGTGAGTTCTATTCAAATATTTTTCGAAGAAGGCGGATTTACTGCGTATCTTCTTTTGATCGCGGGATTCTCGTTGATTGTCATCGGCTTCGAGCGGCTTAACTATCTGTATTTTAGGTTAAGACCATTGACAGGGCAGGTCCTGAATCAACTTCAACAGTTGATTCAGTCCCGCAAATATATGGAGGCGATCCAGATTTGTAATGACATTAAAAACGTACCGCAAATCCAGGTGATCAAAGCGGGTCTGTTGGCGGTGGACAGCGGTCGTGAGGCCATGAAGTCCTCATTAGGCTCGGCGGTTGTTGAGGTTGTTAAGGACTGCGAAAAGCGGATTTCCTTTATCAGCTTGATCGCCAGTGTCGCTACATTGTTAGGACTGTTGGGAACTATTTCCGGCCTGATCAAGACATTCACCGCCATTGCCAATGCGGACCCCGAGAAAAAAGCTGAATTGCTAGGTCTTGGAATATCGGAAGCGATGATCGCAACGGCTGCCGGTCTGGTGGTAGGTATCTCAGCCATGGTGGTGTATACCCTGTGTTCATCTAAAACAGAGGATCACATCAGCTTGGCGAAAAAAGCGGGATACGACTTAGTTACAACTATCGAGCGATCAGAACGTGAGGCCTAATGTACGACTTGGACAGCTCTGACAGCAGAAGACAGGTTCCAGAGCCAGACTTGGTTCCCATTATGGATGCGCTGACAGCGGTGATATTCTTTATGCTGTTGTCGATCACATTTATTGGAATGACAAAGATTTCCATACCGCCGTCTTTTGTTTCGGCGGCAGGCTCCAGTACTGCGACTCCGCTTTCGCCGATCGTAAAGGCTAATTTGGTCGGAGAGCAAGTAAGAGTGCGACTGGAATGGATTGGAACAAAGCCTGGACATTTCGAGGAAATGGCTGAAAGAACGGGCGCGGCGGGAAAGAACGATAGCCTTATTGATGCGGCACGAATTCTTTCTGAAAAATTTAAGGAAAGATTCCCTGATGAGAAGTCGATCCAAATCGCTTTGGCCCCCGAGCTGAACTATCAGGAACTGATTTCGATTATGGATGGGCTCAGGACAAATCATAATGACTTAGTGCTGACCTCTTACCATCAGGCGGAATAAGAAGAGAGAGTTATGTACAATTTTGAAGGTAGCAAAAAGCGAGAAAAAGTGATCAGGCTTCAATTGGCGCCTCTGATTGACGTATTTGTTTTGATTATCGTCTTTCTTCTGAAAGGTACGATCATGGAGGTTACAGCCATTGAAAAACCACCGGATGTCAATTTGGCTCAAAGCGTGAGCCGTGAACAGAGCGAAGTCGCGCCTCAAGTGATCATCTCGGCCAACAATGTGACTTTCAAAATGGTAAATCAAGACAGACCCACCCGAAACTTCGCGGGTGACGAGCTTAATGTACGTGATTCCATCATTCAGGACTTTAAAAAGTACATTGCCGAAAATAAAAGTGTCGAAGGAGCACTGAACATCAATGTGATCAGTGATCAGTCAATATCGTATAAGATTGTCTACAACGTTGTAAGTCTACTACGAGTATCAGGCTTTCAATATATGTTGATGGTGGCAGAAGGTGAGGGCGCGAAGTGATGAAGATAGGATTGCTTCTTGGCCTCTTTTTGTCGGCTCAATTTAGCTTTGCCTCATTTCGGAGTGACTTGAGCGCTTTGGAGAAAGCTAAAGATGACCTGGGCATTCGCATTTACCTACGAGAGTATTTTAAAAAGAAAGTGTCCTATGCCGACTGGCGGGCCGCTCGAGCCGTGTTGGGAAGGCGGCCAGGTGTTGGATTTGATCTTGTTATGGCTTGGGATCGTCATCCTTCCATCAAAAAGTATGACAGTCGTACTGTGAAGACAATCCGGGCTCTGGATCAGGCCGATAGTCTGATGCTTCAAAAGAAATTTGACGATGCTTTTCGAGTTTACCAATCCGTCGCCAGATACTTCAGGGCGCAGTCTAAAGGCGGTATTAAAAGATCCAATGTTCAATTTTACTACTCCATTCTACACTCCATGGCCCGAGCCCTCTATGGGGCTGGTCGGCTGGAAGAAAGCTTAGAGGTTTATAGTTGGATCCCGGGAAGTTACTATCAAGTTCAACAAGTGTTATTTGAAAAAATGTGGGCCGGCTTTCGGGCCAAACGATATGATATCGCCTTGGGTGCCATTGCCAGTCAACGCTCTGCTTTTTTCAGTGAGTACCTAGAGCCCGAAACCTATCTTGTTCAAATTTACGCGCTTAAAAGATTATGTCGAGTTGAACAAGCACAATTAGCCTTGGATTCCATCAGAAAATTTTATCGATCCCTTCAGAGTGGGCAATTTACCCATCAAGACTGGGCGCGCCGGGATCTTTATTGGAGCTCGTTGCAGCTGCTGACTGAAAGAAAAAATCGTAAAACCGAAGTGGGTTCCATAGTGTCGGATCAGGAACGCGAACGGGAGATTCAGCGGATCAACAGCCGTCTTTCTAAACAGTTTAAAATGAATCGACCAAATCTTTTGGAGTCCTTACGACTAGTGATCGGGTATTCGACCCTCGCGGTTCGAAATGAAAAGACTTTGGGAAGAGTCAACCAGCTTGAAGATCCAGAAACATTGCGCGCAAAGGGAATCGAGTGGTGGCCGGCCGAAGACTCTGAAGAGTGGCTGGATGAAATCGGCTCTCACGTTTTTGTTGGCGAAAGTCTTTGTGGAAAAGAAGAAGGGCAAGCAAGCATAAAATGAAACCTCATCTACTTGGCGTCATTATTCTTGTATTAGTGCTGGGCACGGCCGAGGCTCAGACCAAAAAGTCAACGGGAGGCTCTTTTGACCGGCCTACCGACACGAAGACACGTCTTCGCAAGGATCAGGATCAGGCGCTGTTTCGTGGAGCGCAAGAAAAACAACTACGTCAAGAGATGGAGGCCCTGAATCTTATTCTTAAAAACAAACTACGAAAAGATGGCAAGAATGAACTTCTGCTAAGACGGGCCTTCCTTTACTACAAGATCGGACGGAGCCGTCTGTTGTCTCAGCCCAATTCAAAAACACCTAAGGCGCATTACTTCAAAGACGCCACTCAAGCGGTCAATGAGCTCGAAAAAATGCACCAAAGAAAAGATGTGGTTCTAACACCTTCTCAGCAGGCGCTTTTGCTTTTTATTCGAGGCTCGATAGCGCAGGAGTTGAATAATGAGCAGCAGTATATGGAAGACTTTGCTCGCTCCATTCGAATTACGACAAAAATCCCCCAGTCGGCCAGCATGGCCTTAATTTTGGGTGAAACTCATTTCGATAAAGAAAAATATAAAGAAGCCATTGCCTGGTATCAGAAACTGAAGAATCAATACGATCCTCACCAAAAGAGCATCGCCGACTATAAAACAGGTTGGAGCTGGCTACTTTTGAAAAATGAAAAAAACGCTCAGTTTTACTTTTTGCGAGTTGCAAATCAAAATAAAACTGACTCTTTTCGAGAAGATGCCATTCGGGCACTGGCCTTTATCATCGCACCCTCGAAGAGTGAAAAATGGATCGTAGCCTTTTCACGCAAATCAATTTTAGATCCCAAACACCGATTATTATTTCTGTCGGCAGTCATTCAAAACATGCACAATGTAGATAAAACAAAAGTTCCTTATTTGGTCTTCAGCGAGCTGTATAAGAACACAAAAGAGCCCGATGCGAAAATTCGAGTTTTGGGCCAGTTGATCGCATTTGAACGACGCGAAATTCCCACACTGGGTCAGAAGCGGGCTTTTGAGTACCTGGAAACTTTGGTGACAAGAAATCCACAGCTAACCTGGAGAAAGTGGATGGTGGAGGTCATGGATCTTGAAAATGATCTTCGCGGGTACATTCAAATTCTTTCGGACCACTACGTTGGTAAACTTCCAGGCAAATTAGAGCTGACCAAGCTTCAAATCGTGGATCTTTTAAACCGAGAAATTCTTTTCTACGTGACTTATCTGATGACCGAATCCACCACAAAGCCGATGTTGAACCTGTGGATCGACTTGATTCACCGTGAACGCAATAGCGAGATGGCTCAAAAGGCGATCGAAACTATCAAGGCTGTGCAGCCACCGGCTACGGATGAGCTGCGGCGTGTTCGTCTGGAATATATCGCGATTATCGATGACAAAGTCGGGGACTCCGCTGATATCCGCAAGTTGTTAATTGCCGAGATCGAGGATTACGACAAGACCTATCCCAATGACCCCGATAAGAAACGCTTGTTAGCACGCTTGTCTGAGCTTTACATGATGGACGGCCAGTTTGAAAAGGCTCTTCCATCTTTGCAAGAGCTTTACAAAATCCAGCCCACGGAAGGCCATGCTTACAATATATTATGGTCTCTCTTTAAAATGGATAAATACTTGGATGTCGTAAATTCCGACGTGGCTGCGAAATTCATCAAGACCGCCAAGGTCCAAGAAGTTTTAAGAGAATCTCATTTGAAACTTGCGCAAGAGGCTCAGAAAAAAGAAGACATGAAGACTTACGAGACTCATCTGCGTGCCTACCTCGGCTTGAAACCACACCCCGAGCAGGTGACTTTAATTAAGGGAAGTCTGTTGGCCTCTTACCTGGACAAAAAGAATCTTGAATCTTATTGCCGTGAACGCGCCACCTTAAATGACAAAGAGAAAAACAATAAGGTCATCCTCGATACGGAAGAACGCGCCTTGGATCTTATGTTCTTAGAGGGGCCCCTTTTGAATTGTCACTGGTCGGATAAGTCAGGACCCAAGAGCCGTGACTTCAAGTTGGTGCTATATGAAAAGTCCCGTAAGAAGGCTCTTCCCAAAGACTTTGATAAGACTTTTGCCGGCCTCGACAATGACCAGCAGATCATTCTACTTGGGTTGATGGCGATGACCCAACCCAATCAAGCCGTTAAAATTAAGCCGCCCTCACGAGTCAGTGAAGAGGTCAAATCTTTGTTTTGGTTGGCTTTGCAATTAGATCAGAAGAAACTAAGCCCCAAAGTTCCCAATCACTTGAGCGGAATTTTGAAAGAGCAGAAGGCTCATTTTAAGGAATTCAAAACAACTAGCGGAATCCCTAAAATTATTGAAGCGGCGACATTTCCCTCTTCCAAGACAAAAATTGAAAAGTACGCTAAGTTTCTGGAGGACCTAATTTATCGCTCGAAGCAAGTTAAGACCCGCTTCCAGAAAGAAGCCACTGATCTTGCGGACGTTACCAAAAGAACAGTCCTTGAAAAAGCGTCCGAGTTTGAACGAAAAGTGGCCGATGCCATTCGAAACTCGCCGGTTCCAGACGGACTTGGTGAAGCTGAAATAACGGCCTATAAGGGAGAACTCGAAAAGGCAGCTGCTGACTTTGTTCGTCAGGCTGAGGAGTACGATAAAGCTCTTGGTGATCTTAAAGCGCAGATGTGGATGCGTGAGCAGGAAGCTCAAAGCCAAGCTTTTCCTGATATGAATGCTGATAAGTGGTTCTGGGCTGGTGATGAAAAGGAAGTTATCAGAAAAACACTCAATCAAGATGGTTCCTTCTACACGCTTCTGAAGCTCGAAATGAACCGGGCGGCCAAAACGGTAACAGATCTTGATTATGTACGCCGTCGCGCCGGGATACTTTTGATGATTCGAAATGATGAAGTTATGCAAAAGGTCATCCGAGATGAGCTTGCGGCCTTAAGCGGGCAAGAGCTTCTAGAAAAGTGGAAGGGTTTGAAATGAAATTGATATTGGCGTTTGTGATTTCATTTTTTTGCGGTGGAGTAGCATATGCTCAGGGCAATCAGGCGGACAAGATGAAAACACTGGATTTTGAAGGGGAAGTTATTGAGGGGGAAGCTTTGCGCCCCATGCTTTATCTTCAAATTGAATCTCCGGACTTGGATTTAAATAATATCATGTATCAACGACGTGACTTTAATGACTTTCACAAGATCGACAAGGTTCGCCGAAATCGATTTATTCCCGATCAGAGGTGATCATGAAGGCCCTCATAATTGAACTAAATGGACGTGAAATTGAAAGATTCATTTTGGATCGTCCTACGTTATTTATTGGCCGCTCTCCAAGTTGTGATGTGGTTCTCCGAGTTAAGGGGCTCAATCCACTGCATTATCTAATCGAGTGGGTGGGTGAAGGGGAGTTTGATCCCAATCGTGGATTTTGGACTTTGATTGACTTAAGCACGGAAAGAAAAGACCAAGCTCGCGGCGAAGGGGTTATTCTATCGGAAAGCAAAACGCAGGTCGGAAAATTTTCATTCGGTTTTACTGACGATGCCTGGATTGAAAAGGAAATTCAGAAGGGCCGCTTGAAGTCACAAATGGATCAAGCCGTTGTCACGGATACGATTTCTGCGGGTGGGGTCGGAGGCTATTGCCTTGAGGTCGTCAGCGTTCGCAACGATTCTGAACGTGTCGATGATGTGACCCATACCAGTTATTTTGCTCCGCGGACATCACGTTGGTTGATTAAAAGTCATTCCCAAATAAAATTTCAGTGGCAGGATCCCACACGGGCCGCTATCGAATTTCTACCTGGATCTGAACCTTGGGATATCAAAAACCGCGATGAATTTCTGTTTGAAGGAAAATTGTCTAAGCCCGAAATCGTTGAAATTTCTCCTCGAGATGTGGTGGTCGCGCGCACTCCTGAGCGGCAATATTATATGCGCTTGGTCCCGAAAATACGGATTCAGGCGCAATGGAAACGCAATCCATTTGATCCTGTTGTTTTGGCTTTGCTGGCGATTTTGTTTTTAACTTTCACGGTTTCCAAGTTTATTCATAATCAGGAAGTCCCTGAAGAAGAAATCAAAGAACCAGCGCGCATCGTGAAGGTGGAAGTGGTAAAGCCGCCACCGCCGCCGCCCCCAATTGAAGAAATTCCTGAACCTCCTGTGATGTCTCCAGAGCCTCCTCCCGCTAAGGTTGTGGCTCCTGAAAAGACCAAAGAACCCAAGCCTGTGATTGCCGCGAAACCGGAGCCTAAAAAGAAAGATTCAACTCCTCCACCGGCGGCAACGATCACAAAGTCACCTGGCGTAAAAAAGGCGGCGGCTCCCAATACGGGATCGAAACCGGGCTTGCCAGGTGTGCTTGGTGTTTTAAAAAAGGGAACGGGCGGAGCTAAGCCGCTTAAGGCCGATACACTTGTGGCGGATCGCCCTGCTTCTGAAGTGGATCAGCCAACGGGTGTTGTGCCAGTAGTGCGCTCGACACCAGGTGCGCTTGTCGGTTCGAAAAAGACAGGAAGCCCCAAGGGGGTGGATTTAGAAAGTGCCGGAACGTCTCTTGACGGGGGGTTTGTCACGACGCCTGGTAAGGGTGGTATCGCAGGACGTGACTCAGGGACGCTTGGAAGTGGTGCTCTGGCGGGAGCCACCGCTTCCGGTACAGGTAAAGGTCGTTCTTTCGGAGGCGGTGGCAGCACGGGTTTTGGGAATAAAACTGAAATCGAAGGTGGCCTTGATGCCGATGCTGTTCGACGGGCGATCCGAGAGTACCAACAGCAATTCCGCTCTTGCTACGAGAAGTATTTAACTCTTCCTGGTAAGAAAAAAGAGACGGGTCGAGTTACCCTCGTATGGGTGATTCGTCCTGATGGCCGCGTACAAAACAATAAAGTTGGTGGCACAACTTTCGACGATGCTCAAATCGGTCAATGTATCAAGGGCGTGGTGGATAAGATTTTATTCCCAAAAGCCCCCAACGGAATGCCAACTCGGGTTATTTATCCATTTATCTTCCAAGGTAAGAATTAGTAAGGCCCATGAGGAAACGATAATTTGCGCCCAGATCCGATCAATTTAATAAGGCCTTAATTTTAGGGGATGACCGCTTCTTTCTTCTTGTGTCATAAATGGGTCTATGAGCCATGACCCTCTTTTGCTTTCTGAGCGTAGCCGGTTTCGGCGGTATGGGATTAATTTCCCGGTTTGCTTGGCGCCTATGGTGGGGCTGAGTCATGTGGCTCTTCGCATGGTTCTTCGGGAGTATTTACCTTTGGGGGCGCAGATCCCTTGGCCTACAGAGATGCTGAACTCTCGCCGGCTCCCTTATGAAAAGGTTGGTCTTACGCCTGAAACTCTTCGCGAGGATTCCGAAAATTATCTTGTGCCGCAAATTCTTGGTAATGAAGAAAAGCCTATTGCTGAAAGTATTCACCGATTGGAGGCATGGGGCGCACAAGCTATCGATATCAATATGGGTTGCCCGGTGCAAAAGGCTTTAAGGCACAATTATGGTGTGGCGCTGATGGGGGATCCTGAATATGCGGCCGATGTTGTGCGGATGGCGACATCCAGCACTCGGCTACCAGTATCGGTCAAGCTTCGAGCCGTCGGGAGTGATGGTGATTTTCCATCTCTACTTAATTTTGTTGAGGGGCTGCGTGATGCGGGCGCCAGCTGGATTTGCCTTCATCCGCGAACGGCGGAACAAAAACGCAGAGGCTCGGCTGACTGGTCTCAGATCAAAGAACTTCGAAATTCTGTCGACTTTCCCGTTATTGGCAATGGTGATGTGCAAACAGCTCAAGATGCTTATGAGATGATTCGCCAGACGGATTGTGACCTTGTTATGTCAGGTCGCGGATTGGCGGCCCGCCCTTGGATGCTATGGCAGGTTGGCGAGGATATGAATCTTTCCATGCCAGAAGCACTGGCCCAGCGAAAAGCTCCGCGGACTGCTGAAGAGGAGGGTGCTGAATACGGTCGTTGCTTAATGCGCTTGATAGATCTGTGTGAGCAGTACTTCGGCCCCGACTTGGGGCTTCGTAAAGTCCGGTTTTATATTCGTATGACTTCTTGTTGGCTTGTGTTTGGACAGGCCCTGATCTCCATCTCGACAAAATCCAAAAACCTGGCAGAGCTCAGGCAGGGAGTTCAAACCTTCTTTCGGACACCCCAAGAAATGGTAGGATGGACGCAACTGCGGCAATGATTTTTTATCATAAAAAGAGCACGGACTACGGGGCCCCTGCCGATAAAAGTTTATCGAGTTCGCCGGACTCATCGATATCTCTTAAGTCCGTATAGCCACCGATCAATTTTCCATCAATCACGATG
The DNA here is from genome assembly GCA_964515195.1 of uncultured Pseudobdellovibrionaceae bacterium. Classification (GTDB taxonomy): domain Bacteria; phylum Bdellovibrionota; class Bdellovibrionia; order Bdellovibrionales; family Bdellovibrionaceae. The sequence goes on along the minus strand of CAZETK010000035.1, from coordinate 12,810 downwards.
ATGGGAACAGTTTGCCAACCCCATTTTTCTTTTAATTTTTGGAGTTCATCCAATTTGTCAGTCAAATCGATCACCTGGTAGGTGACGCCTTTATCATTTAAAAGGTTCATCGCGCGATCACAGTAGGGGCAGGGATTTTTTTTATAGACGATAACTTCAGCCATTTTGAGTGACTCCTTGAATGAGCACTATAGTCTATCAAGCTACCGATGTCGAGCCTTCCTACTGAAGCAGCTGCGCCAATTTTGTTTCAAACTCGACAGGCTTCAGAAGGGCTTTTGTTTCTTGGAAAACCTCTCGGGCTTCTTGGGAATCGAGAGTAAGATTTCTAAGAAATTGTTTAGTCCGCGCCATGGCAAAGTGAGCATTAATATAATTTCGACTAGCATCATAAAATCCCAGAAGCATTTTTTTATGAAAGTGCCAGTCCATGTGCCGCGGGGTTTCGCTTCGGACTTGAAGAAAGACCTTTGGATTCCGCAGCGCCGCGCGACCAATCATAAAATGCTGGCACCCAGAAATCTCTCGACATCTGTTAAGGCTTTCAATGTCAGCAATATCTCCATTGGCGATTAGTGGAGTGTTTACGCGCTCGCGAATTCGTCCGAGCCATTCCCAATGGGCAGGCGGTTTGTAGCCGTCTTTTTTTGTACGACAGTGAACTGTGATGGCTGAAACACCAGCTTCATGAAGGGCCTGCGCGTTCTCAAGACAGAGACTTGCATCGTCAAAACCCAGTCGCATTTTAGCCGTCACAGGAATGGCGGCGGGAACGGCTTTTCTTGCCGCCACCGAAATATCGTAAAGACGGTGCGGAGTTTTCAAAAGACTCGCGCCTCCGTCGTGGCGATTGACTGTTTTGGCGGGACAGCCAAAATTCAGATCAATTCCCAGGGCTCCCAATTCGGCAGCTCGGGCCGCATTCAGGGCCATGGGCTCTGGCTGGCCTCCTAAAAGTTGAATAAAAAGCGGAGTTCCGCTGCGAGTTCGAGAGCCAGTATAAAGCTCAGGAGCATACCGATAAAAAACCTTATGGGGATGCAGGTTGTGGGTCACGCGGATAAACTCGGTGGTGACTTGGTCGCCTCCCCCGAAGGAAGTGATAAGGTCTCGAAAGACCCAATCCATGACGCCCTCCATAGGCGCCAATGACAGAGAGGGAGGTGAAGACCCTGTCAAGAGGCCTGGGGTGGCGGCTTTCAAAGTCCCGCCATTTTAAGAATTTCAAGAAAGTGCTTTTCATCGACAGGTTGCACGCTAAGACGGGAACCTCGTTGCAACACCAGCATTTCCTTCAGTTTTGGATTTTGTCGAAGATCGGTCAGGCTCACAAAATTCTTCAAACTTTTTTTAAATCCCACCTGAGTGCAGAACCAAATCGGTTTTACTCTTGTCGCTTTGGGATCAAAATATTCCGACTTCTTGTCGAATTGTGTTTCGTCGGGTGCGGCCAGTTGTGTGATCGTGGCCAATCCTGCGACACCGGGCGGCTGTGCATTGGAGTGGTAGAATAGGACTTGATCTCCGATTTTCATTTCCTTCATCATAAAGTTTCGGGCTTGGTAGTTTCGGACTCCTGTCCACCAGGTGGTTTTATCTTTTTTCAGCTGATCAAAGGAATAAACATCCGGTTCTGATTTCATAAGCCAGTATTGAGCTGCCATATAAGAGGTATAACATTGATTTTCGGCTTCGGGCTACAAGATCCTATCTGGGTACTCAGGAGATCTGCCGAGACAAAACCCGACTGACGCAGCGTTACGGTTACTGTACCTTTTCTCGTCAGGGATTATTCTCCCGGGGCTATGGGAAAAGTTGTATTTATCACAGGGGCGACAGCTGGGATTGGCAGAGCTACCGCTGAGCTTATGTTGGAAAATGGGTTTACTGTCTGGGCTGTGGGTCGGCGTTTTGAAAGACTTAATGAGCTACAGAAAAAATTTCCTGAAACTTGTGTGATCGGGGAAATGGATGTCACAAACAAAGAATCCGTTGATAAGTTCTTTGCGGATCATGACCCTAATCAGATCGATATTCTTATTAATAATGCAGGGGTGGCCAAGGGACTTGAAGGGTCTTCTGCCTTTCGATTTGAAGATTGGGAGTGCATGATTGATACAAATATTAAAGGCCTGCTCTACGTCACGTCGAAGGTTTTACCGGCATTAGCTCGGAAACCAGGAAGCCATATTGTGAATTTAGGCTCGGTCGCTGGGAAATGGGTTTACCCAGGCGGAGCTGTTTACTGTGCCACAAAGTTTGCGGTGCGAGCCCTTTCGGAAGGATTTCGGATGAACCTTCTAGGGAAGAAAGTGCGGATCACAAATATTGAACCCGGCATGGTGGAAACGGAATTCAGCAAGGTGAGGCTTGGAACTCAAGAACTATCGGATAAGGTGTACGCCGGCATGACGCCTCTCACGGCTTTTGATATAGCGGAAAGCATTCTTTGGTGTGTAAGTCGTCCACCTCATGTGAACATCGCAGAACTGACAATTTTCCCTGTGGATCAGGCGGGTGTCGGGTCGACTTTGGTTCATCGAGAGTAAGATTATCGGGAAGAAAGAAAGGGATTCAACTATGGATACAGAATTCAGAATCGAAAAAGACACGATGGGAGAGGTTAAGGTTCCCAAGAACGCTCTTTGGGGCGCTCAGACTCAAAGATCCCGGGAAAATTTCAAAATTGGCGGTGATCGCTTTCCCCGTGAAATGATCAAGGCCTTAGGGATTTTGAAAAAGTCAGCGGCCATGACAAATACGGATCTTGGATTATTAGATAAAAAGAAAGCTGAATTTATTGTTAAAGCGGCGGATGAAGTGATTGCCGGACAGTTGGACGATCAGTTTCCTTTAGTTGTTTGGCAAACAGGTTCAGGCACCCAAACTAATATGAACACCAACGAAGTCATCGCTAATCGTGCGATGCAAATGATGGGTGTGACACTTCCTTCGAAAGAGATTCATCCCAATGATGATGTGAATAAAGGTCAAAGCTCCAATGACACATTCCCGACCGCCATGCACATTGCAGTCGGACTGCAAATGCACCAGCGCTTGATTCCTTCCTTGGAAAAAATCCACCAAGCCATGGTGAAAAAGCAGCAAGAATTTCAGGACATCGTTAAAATTGGTCGCACCCATTTGATGGATGCCACACCCCTGACTTTAGGTCAGGAATTCTCGGGTTACTCCCTACAGTTAAAGCACTCCTTGCAGCGAGTGAAAAATACGCTGCCGCACCTTCATGAGCTAGCCCTGGGCGGTACCGCCGTGGGAACGGGCCTTAACACCCACGTGGATTTCCCTGTGAAGGCGGCCCAAGCCATTGCGAAGGAAACTGGTATTGCCTTTGTAACCGCCGAAAATAAGTTTGAAGCCCTGGCCGCCCATGACGCTTTGGTAGAAGTCAGTGGTGCTTTGAAGAGCTTGGCCGTTTCATTGATGAAAATTGCCAACGACATTCGGCTTTTAGGAAGCGGGCCTCGCTGCGGTATCGGTGAGTTGCAACTGCCTGAGAATGAGCCTGGCTCTTCCATTATGCCAGGTAAAGTGAATCCGACTCAGAGTGAGGCCATGACCATGGTCTGCGCCCAAGTGATTGGCAATGACGTGGCGGTTTCTGTGGGGGGGATGAACGGTCACTTCGAGCTGAATGTCTTTAAGCCCGTCATGGTTTTCAACGTTTTGAACTCCATTCGTCTTTTGGCTGATGCGATGGATTCTTTCACGGACAATTGTCTTGTGGGAATTCAGGCGAACCGAGTTCAGATCAAGAAACATCTCGATAACTCCTTGATGTTGGTCACGGCTCTGAACCCTCATATTGGATATGACAAGGCGGCTCAGATCGCCAAGACCGCCCACAAAAATGGAACGACTTTGAAGGAAGAGGCGGTTAAACTGGGATTTATGACAGCTGAAAAGTTTGATCAGGTCGTGCGCCCTGAAGAAATGGTGGGACCGTTAAAGAAATAGGTGAATATGAATTTTAATGACCTTTGTGAGAAAGCAGACTGGTTGAGGAGTGGTGAGATCAGGCCTTACGTTTTTGTGCGGCCCGAAAATCAGATTCCCAATCCAGGAGCTCGTCACAAAACGGATTGGTTTCCCCATGCACCTGTCATGAAGAACCCCTTGGATTTGGATCAGATTCATTTTGCGGATCGGATTTATTCCTTGGAAGAGCGTGCTTTTGGGCCTGCCAACATGGCCATGCCTCGCTGGGTGTTTTATGATTGCGCGGTGATGCCGGGGTTTGTGGCGGGGTTTGCGGCTAAGCCCCATGCGCTTCCAGACTCAGTTCGAAAAGTTCTGAATCCAGCGGCGGCCTCACCGGAAGGCTCTCCCGTTGGAAAAACTCCCCATCTTCCCCCGATTCAATCTTTGGACGAGATGGATTGGGTGCCACTTTCACTTTTTATTATTATCCCGACCATGCACAAGGGTGAGTGGGTGGCCCATAATCTTTGCTCTGTGAACTCTTTAGTCCCTAAAGAAGATCATTTCTATGGACTGGGCTTTCTATCGAAAGCCTTCGGTCTTTGGTACGCCAATGTCGAGCAATGCTCAGGGATGACCCAGTGGGGAAGCCCAGCCTTAAAGCTTCATTCCCATTTTGGATGGTTGGAAGTGGTGGGATCCTATGCGCCCGTTCACTCCCATCGTGAGACCATTACTTATCGAGCCCAGGTTCATATCGACTTGTGGGAAAAGTTTTTCAGACGTGAACAAGATCTTTCATTTTTGGAAAACTTTGGACCCAGTGGTTTTGAGATCAATCCAAATGATGAAGGATCCATGATTTATTTGCAAAGATGCATCGAAGCTGAAAAAGGGCCTTACTACTTAAGCGCCTACGAAATTGGAAACAAAAAATTAAACGAGAGTCTGACAATTTATCAACCCAAAAGAACTCTGATGAGTTAGGAAGTGAAAACATGGCAGAGATAACGTTACCACCGGTGGCCAAATCCTTTTACACCTTCTGCAAGAAGTGCGATACGGATCGCTTTCATATGGTCATGGTTCATACTTCTCCGAAACAGGCCAAAATGAAGTGTGAGGTTTGCGGCAAGGTTATGACCTGGAGCTTGCCGAAGACAGCCAGTGCAAAAGCCGGAGCGAAGGCCGCACGTGCAACGGCCCGAAGTCGATCGTCTCATCGTGAGCAATGGGAACTTTTGTTGCAGTCCAATGCCACTGCTCCTGAATCTGAATATAATTTTAAAATGAAATTTGAGGTGAACACTGTGCTCAATCACCCGAAGTTCGGTCGTGGCTTTATCAAAGAAGTTCAGGGCGATAAGATCCAAGTGGTCTTTGAGGACGAAGTTAAAACCCTTATGCACAATCGTAGCTAGCATGATTTGAAGATCTGTCATGCAAAGTTGGACTCAAGGACTCAATCCTGAACAAGTAGAAGCTGTCCTTCATAACGGCGGCCCACTTTTGATTTTAGCCGGTGCGGGTTCTGGTAAGACAACCGTACTTGTGTCTCGGACGGGACGCCTGGTTTCAGAAAAAATCGTCAAGCCTGAAAATATCACGGTCCTTACTTTTACCAATAAAGCGGCCCGCGAATTGAAACATCGTGTAGGTCAGCGAGTGGGTGATCGCGCCCAGGGGATTTGGACCGGGACATTCCATGGGTTCGGGCTTCAGTTGTTAAAGACATTTCCACAAGAAGCGGGACTTGAACCTCATTTTGGAATCCTGGATGCTTCGGATTCCTCTAGTTTGATTCGTGAATTATTAAAGGAAACTCGATCAGGGGCCAAGGCTGCTTTTGACCCGGATCGATTGCTTCATATTATCAACGCGAAACGCTCTCGACAGGCCCTTGAGCCGCTAGACGATGAATATGAAGATATGAGTGAGGTCCTTAAGGAAAAGTACGAAAAAAAATTAAAACTTCTAAACGTCGTGGATTTCGAGAGTCTGCTGCTTTTGCCCTTGCAGATGCTGCAAGAACACGATCAGGTTCGCGAACGAGTGCAGCGACGATGCCATTATCTGATGGTGGATGAATTCCAGGATACGAACTTCATTCAAATGGAGTGGATTCGTGAGATGTGGGGTCAGGATCAAAACGTCGCGGTTGTCGGCGATGATGACCAAAGTATCTACGGATGGCGAGGCGCTTTGGTGCAGAATATTTTGGATTTTCCCAAGGAGTTTAAAAACTGCCGGGTTATTCAGCTTAACCGAAATTATCGCTCGAATGAGCCGATTTTGGCTTTGGCCAATCAGGCCATTCAGTTTAATGAAAAGCGACATGGGAAATCTTTACGCCCCGAAAGAGTTTTTCAGAAGAAGGAACTGCCCGAGGTTTTTGTTTTTGAAAACGAAACCGAAGAGGCTGAAGGTATCGCCCGAGAGGTTATGGAGCAGCTTCGTCAGGGAAGAAAGCCCGGTGAAATTGCGGTGCTTTATCGATCTAACTCTCAGGGCGCATTTTTAGAAGGAGAGCTTCGTAAAAATCGTATTCAGTATCAGATAACGGGGGGAACTTCGATTTTCGAGCGTAAAGAAGCCAAAGATGTGATGACATATCTAGAGCAGTCTTTACGGTCCCATGATCTGGGCCTCAAGCGGATTTTGAACATCCCCAATCGTGGAATAGGGGATGTGGCCTTGGAAAAGGTGATTGGATTTTCCAAAGCCCATCGAACGTCTTTGTATCAAACTTTGAAGAGAATTGATGAAGTGGGTCTTCATCCACAATCTCAAAAGGGTGTGCAGGATTTTCTGCAAGCACTTAGGGAGCTTCCGTCCAAGATTCTGGAAGCTGAAGCCACGGCAGGGGCTGTCACCCTAGCTTGGAAGAAGTTTTTTGAATCCATCGGTTATTATCAGTATTTGCAGAAAGACTCTTCAAAATCAGAAACCGCTCAGTCCCGTTGGCTGCGAGTTGAAATCGTCGGTCGTATTCTGGAAAACTCACTTCACAAGAATGGTTTTTCCCGTGAAGCCTTAAAAAGTTTTTGTGAAATGGTCATGCTTCGCCAAGATGATGAAGACCAGGATCGATCCGGATTTGTGCAGTTGATGACTCTTCATGCCTCGAAAGGTTTGGAGTTTCCAGTGGTGGTACTGGCCGGTTTAGAGGAAGATCTTTTGCCCCATAGAACTTTGGGTGGCCATATCGAAGAAGAACGACGGCTTTTCTACGTCGGTATCACCCGCGCCCAGGAAAAGCTGATGATGACCCGCTGTCGAACGCGCCAGCGATACGGGCAAATGCGTCCGATTAGTCCCAGTCGTTTTTTAGTGCAATTAAGTCCTGAGCTTTACGTGGAACATGTCCACGGCGTGCGGCCTTGGAAAGAGGATCAACGCACAGCCATGGTCAGTGATTTTTTAAAGAGGCTCGAGAAGACGGAGCCGTAGGCAGCGAGGGGATTGCGGAGCCCGACAGTGCAAAACTGCACATTAGCATTGTCACCTTCTTGGCTTTGCAATATCTGGCTCTTTTGGTGGAGGAACAGAACAATCGAAACAAGATAGTTCTGGATGGCCTGACCCAATTATTCGAACGCTAAGATCGCGGACTTCAAATTCAATTCCAGCTTAGTTTATTTTAAGTAACCTCTCGATCTTGTCGAGACGAGCTTTCATCTCGGCGTTTTCTTGTTTTAATTTTTTGTTCTCGGCTTCGAGCTTGGTAGTCTTAGCATCCACTTCATCTTTATCAGCCTTAGAAGCAATTTGTCTGGCTTGAATGACGTTTTCTCCTTGAAGGTCCGTGATGTCATTGTAGAGTGTTTTCACGGCTTCTATCAGAGGAGCAATCAGGTTTTGATAAGCAATCGACTTGAGATCGGTTTCAGAGTCTGTTCTGACAACTTCTGGATAAACTTTTTCAACCTCTTGAGCAATTAGACCAACTTGATGCTGATCTCCGAACTTTTCGGAATTGATGTAATCATACTCAACACCCTGAAGCTGCAAGATTTTTTCAAGAGAGTTGTGTAAGGGTTGGATATTTTCTTTTAATCGGATATCAGATGAGGTGGTGCAGCCAGCAGCCGTACATACCTCTGCACCAGCAACTCTAAGTCGCGTGGTAGAGTTAATATCACCATCTACGTCAAGCTTGTAGCTTGGTGATGTGATTCCAATTCCAGTATCCCCATTTTTAAGAATTACGAGGGCATTCTTTTTATTAAGAGTATTTGTTCCATTACCCACCACAAACAGAGGATCTGTCGCCACCCAAGCTGTTGGGTTTTCTCCTCCCTTTGGAATATTCATATGACCCACTGTCACTTGTGCATAGGATCCGGCAGTGAGTGTATGCCCTAGTGCTACAGAATAGTTCCCACTCGCATTTGCGCCCATTCCTATTGCTGTTGCAGAAGTCCCGCCAGCATTGACAGTCGTACCAATAGCAACTGAGCTGACTCCACTTGCCTGAGAGTTATAACCCATGACTGTAGAAGTTTGACCGCTGGCGGTATTCATTGCGCCCAAAGCTAGCGAGCCCGGGCCACTTGCTGTGGTGCTTATACCCATCGCGACAGAGGAGCCGCCGCTCGCAGAGGCCGCATTACCTAAAGCTATAGAGGCAGAACCACTGGCTGTAGTATTGGATCCCATGGCAGCCGAGAACTCGCCGATATTTGCGTCATCCCACTGGGTTGAAGTTACGCGTCCAGCTCTAAATGCAGCTTTTTTCGGATACCAAATCATTCTGGTTCCAGCTCCAGCTTCTGTTAGTGTTATGCCATCTGTTCCAACAGTTCCGTAACCTTTGGCAATGATAGCTCCGTCGTTTTGGATGCCGTCGCCAACGGATAAGCGCATGGTGGGGGTTATCGTGCCGATACCAACATTACCGTCAGGAAGAATTGTCATGTGATTAGCACCATTGGTTTCAAAGTGCAGACCAAAGTTGTCATTGGTCCCTAATACGGCATCCACTCCAAAACTATTTCCATTTTGAACAAAACCTGCGGCAGTGGTTACGAATCCAGTAATGGCAGCGCACTCCCACTTATCCGAGACCGTATTCCAGGAGGGTTTTTCATTTCCGTTGCAGGTAGCGACAGGGGAGAGGTCAGCTGCATAGTCAGTCGATTGAAGTGCTCCCACGATTCTAGTATCGTTTCCGGCCGCTAAAGTATTAGCAGCTGTCCCGACGTTGGCTGTAAGCATTGGCATGGTTGTGCCATTTGCAACGGAGATATAGGAATTTGCCGATGTCACTTCCGTAATTGTGCCAGAGCCGCCACCAACAAGATTCGTGTAGGCGCTTCCATCTTGCGAGACCTTGAAGGTTTTAGAAGTGGAGTCGAAATAAATGCGACCTTGTCCAGCAGGGGAGACAGCTGGAGATGCGATTCCTCTTTGGGTGATGGCGCCGTTAATATCAAGTGCACTAGACGGCGAAGTCGCGCCACTTCCAACTCCGATATTTCCTGCAAAGTAAGAACGTGCGGTGGCGTCGGATGAGTAAAGAGAGTATTTATTGGTGGCCTCTACACTTCCAATATAAACGCCATAACCATTTGTGATAGTCGCAGCAGGTCTTTTTACTTCGCTATAGCTACCATATGCATTCGTAATAGTAGCAAAGTTTAGAGTTCCAGTAGAGACCTTTGAATAGCTTCCGTAAGCATTAGTTACGCCAGCCATCCCATCAGCCGTGGCTTTCGAACTACTTCCGTAAATAGTGGCTCCGCTAGTGTTGAAAGCGAGAGCTGTGGCATCTAAACCATAAAATGTAGAAGACCCACCACCACTAGAGTTAGCAAAGGCTTTAACTCCAGTAGTCGTCGGAGTTGTACTACTACTCCGATCTGCGTAGAAGTAGCCTCCTATCAATTCATTAGGCGCACCTTTAAACGATGGAGTGCTGGCAATACCATAAACTCCAGTCACGGATCCTGTAGTGTCATTGCCAGCGGCGGCATCATAGGTGGCTTGGAATGTTCCACCTCTTACTGATCTTGTCGTGGCTGATGCCGGAGAGTAGGTAATATTAGTGGAGTGACCAATTGCATTAGAGGCGGTGGAGGTTATAGTCCCGCCGACATTCACAATTGTGCTATTCGCTCCGCCCAGGACGTCGAGAGTTGCACCAGGAGTTGGCGCCCCAATCCCGACATTGCCAGCGAAATAGTTTGGAGCCGTGGCATCGGAAGCATAGAAGGACCATTTGTTTGTGCCTTCTATGTTGCCAACATAGACTCCATAAGCATTCGTAATGAATCCCACTGAATTTACTATATCGACAGATATTCCCTTAGCATTGGTTAAAGTGCCTCCACCCGAATTTTGTATTTGGCCGCGTAAGGCTACAGAGTCATTGGCAGTCATTGCATCTACAGCTTCAACCCGTCCGAATACCGCCATGGCATTGTTATAAGCCCCGGTTCCTGCCGGCATTATTTCGGCCTTGAGGCCGGTTATAAAATGAGAAGCCCCCGTTACTTCAGAATAAGAAAGCAAATATTGGCCGTAGTTGTGAGAAGTGTTTGAACCCGTATACTCACTATAGATATCTAAACCAGTTGGGTAGGAATTTGCTCCCGAATTTGCTTTAACGAGACTTGTATCCCCCACAACCTTAAAGGCCTTATTGGGGCTAGTCGTTCCGATTCCTACTTTACCATCGGGAAGAATTGTCATGCGATTAGCACCATTGGTTTCAAAGTTTAAAGCAAAATTGTCATTTGTCCCAAGAGTAGCGCCAGCGCCAAGAGAGTTTCCCCCATCTTTGAAGAACCCACCCGCTGTTGTTACATTTATATCTCGACAAGCCCACTTATCTGAAACCGTGTTCCAGTAAACTGTTTGAGTACTGGTGCAGGTATCAACATCTTCCAAGTCTGTGGTATAAGTACTGGACTGAAGAGCTCCAGTAATACGAGAGTCATCTCCAGCGGCTAAAGTATTAGCAGTCGTGCCGACGTTGGTGGTTATTTGAGGAGTCGTTGTGCCGTTTGCAATCGAGATATAAGAGTTGGCTGATGTGACTTCGGTTACAGTACCAGAAGTTACGTCACTCCAAGAAGCAGCAGATCCGTCGGTGGTTAAGAATTTACCACCGTTGCCGGTTTGATCTGGGAAGATTTTGGTTAAGCTAGATCCATCCAAAGCAGGGAGCTTTCCACCCGTTTGAACTTGAACGATTTTTCCATCAGTAGTTCCAACGTCAACTGCGATGTCATCAGCATTGACAACAATCCCAGTACCTGCACCTACTGCTAAGGTAGCATTGCCACTGGAAGCACCACCTGTAAGGCCTGCTCCTGCAGTGACATCGGTGATATCACCACCACCTCCAGCGCTGACAAGATCTGTGTAGGCGCTTCCATTTTGTGAAACCTTGAAAGTATTGGAAGTGGAATCAAAGTAGATTCTTCCCTGCCCAGCCGGGGAGACCGCTGGAGATGCGATTCCTCTTTGGGTGACGGCGCCATTAATATCCAATGCTGTGTCGGGGATAATATTGCCGATAGCGGTGTTACCATTCTTTAAGATCATCATGGCATTACTTCTGTTTGCTCCTGAGCCTGTACCGTTGCCGACGACGAAAAGGGGGTCCGTTAATGCCCAAGAGGATGGGGTTTCTCCACCTTTTGGTAAGTTGTACTGACCGATTGAGGTTTGGGCATAGGAGGCTGCTGTTGTGCCATAACCCATAGTACTCGAGGCTTGACCACTAGCCGAAGTGAAGTAACCAAGGGCAGTTGACCAGTTACCAGTTGCAACCGTTAAGTAGCCCATAGCAGTAGAGGAATTCCCACTCGCTCCCGTATTCATACCCATTGCTGTGGAGGCTGGCCCACTGGCTGTAGCTCCAAACCCCATGGCTGTCGAATTCCCGCCCGACGCTGTGGTGCTTGAGCCCATAGCTGTGGAGGCAGCTCCACTAGCTATAGTATTGCCACCCACCGCCATAGAGTTATCACCAATATTAGCATCATCCCAATGCCCAAGGGCACCGCTAACACTGCCCGCTCGAAAAGCAGCCTTTGAAGGAATCCACATCATTCGCGTGCCAGCTCCTGAAGCTGGAGTATTTCCAGTGGTACCAGATAGCAGAAGGGCTCCGTCTTGAACTGTAAGCTTGGCATCCGGAGAAGCCGTTCCAATCCCAACACTGCCAGCAAAGTAAGATGGAGCTGTCGCATCTGAGGCGTAAAGCGAGTATTTATTGGTCGCTTCTACGTCGCCAATATAAACTCCATAGCCGTTCGTGATAATACCAATTGGTTCTTTAACTTCAGTATAGGATCCGTAGGCATTTGTAATTTGGGGAGTTGTAATTCCGCTGGTTGTAACTAAGCCATAGGCACCGTAAGCGTTGGTCGTCATACTGCCGGCGACATTGGCTTCGCCATAAGAACCATAAAGGCTTGTGCCGCCTCCCATATTAAAGGCCTTCGCTTTTACACCATAGTTGGATGTTGCCTGTACACCATTATTCGTAGTCTGAAAGAGGCCACCGATGACTTGTGCCACAGTTGAAACTGAGGTCTGGCTAGAATATCCTTCAACGCCCACTATCGAGCCTGTACTGCTGACTGGAGCAGAATAGTCTGTTCTCCCTGATACCGCAGTCGCAGTACCAGAAGTTGCTGCTGAAGGCGCATAGGTCATTACAGTTTTTTGTCCGTGAAGGAAGCCATTTGTAGCAGTTGAAGTCGCTGTGACATTCAGTTGCGCATTCGAACTCGCTGCTCCGATTCCTACCTGGCCAGAAGGTAAGATAGTCATTCGGACTGTATCATTAGTTTCGAAATTCAAAGCAAAGTTATCATTCGTCCCTAATGTGGCATCAGCTCCAAAAGCATTCCC
>CAZETK010000034.1:13755-35839 GCA_964515195.1 uncultured Pseudobdellovibrionaceae bacterium | reverse complement strand
GGGGAGATGTCGGTATATTCTTTATCTCAGTCAAGAAACCCAGTTTTAAGGGTGATGGAAAAGCATTCACCTGGAAAATTGCTTTTAGTAAATGTCAGCGAGACAACTAAAGGGCGGGCCATTGCTGAGCTTCTTAGCAACCCTGACGTAGAATATGTCGTGCCTAACTTTAAGCTTCACTCTTTTTCTCAAGTTCCTGCGGAAACCAGTGCGTTAAAAGAGCAGTGGGCAATGGCAAAGGTTCAGGCTGAAAAAGCTTGGGATCGTGCGGGTAATAAAGGAAAACGCAACGTTCTAGTCGCTGTTATCGATACTGGTGTGGATTATAAGCATCAGGCTTTATCTCCTAATATGGTCAGTGGTTATGACTTCGCTGAAAACGATGATGATCCTATGGATAAAACATCATTCCAAAACCCCGGTCACGGAACTCACTGTGCTGGTGTTGTAGGAGCCACAGGTTTAGTTGACGGCGGAATCGTGGGAATGAGTCCAGACGTCTCAATCATGCCACTGCGGTTTTTAGATGAGCGTGGTTCTGGAGATTTGAATAACGGCATTAAAGCAATTGATTATGCCATTGAAAAAGGCGTGGATGTGATTTCAGCTTCTTGGGGAGCAGAGGTCCCTGAGTCTACAGCGGCTCCACTATTAGAAGCTGTAAAGCGTGCAACTGATAAAGGTATTATCTTTGTTGTGGCCGCGGGTAACAGCAGTAAAAATAATGATAAGTCCAACTTTTTCCCAGCGAATGCCCCTTATCCGAATGTAATCAATGTCGCCGCTTCAAACGCGACCGATGGCAAGCCAAGCTGGTCTAACTATGGACGATCCAAAGTGCACGTTTCATCGCCTGGTGAAAACATCATGTCTACTTTGCCCAGTGATAAATATGGTAACTTATCTGGTACATCCATGGCGACTCCTTTGGTGGCCGGTATGGTGGCTTTCTTGAAAGCTCAAGATCCATCATTGACAGGTGTGCAAATCAAGGCGCTTTTGCAAACGACAGGAACTAAGAACTCCATTGAAACAGCTTGTAACTGCCGTGTTGATGCCTTCAGTGCCGTAGATCACCTGTTAGCCAAAAAGCCTTTGGTTTATCCAGCTGCAGGAACTATTGGTGAGAAGCAGACACTTCAGTTGAATGTGATGAATATGGGACAGGGCGTGACTTATACAAGTTCAAACCCATCAGTCCTGACTGTTAATGAGTCGGGCCTTGTAACAGCTGTCGCCTCAGGCTCAGCACAAATTACAGCTAAGGATTCATCAGGAGCCACAGCTTCCACTCTTGATATTTATGTGGGTGCGGGACAAAGCTCTCCCGGAAACCCTGGTGACCCTGGAAATCCTGGCAATCCGGGACCAGAAGAGTGTCCATTGGGCGATCCTGCTTTGTGTGAAATCGCCTGCCAGATTATGCCCGATGCACCTTGGTGTACAAAGTAGCGGGAATAATTTAACAATCTGATAACAATTCTCGAGGGCCAGAGTGACACTAATCACTCTGGCCTTTTCATTGCAATTCCCTAAAGACAACAGTGGATGATCCAAATCCACATCCCTTCCGAATGCATCGAGGGGAAAACGACACAAGGGGGAATCATGAAAAGGGGACTGACCATCTTATCAATATTAATGGGAGCGCAACTGGCCTGGGCTCAATTATTACCAGGTGTGAGATTAGGAAATCCTTCCTATGGAGGCACCGGTTGCCCCGCAGGGACTGCCAGTGTTTCTCTCTCTCCAGATCAGGATGAGATTTCCATCATGTTTGATCAATTTGTAGCCGAAGCTGGAAATCCAACCGGTCGTCGAGTTGATCGTAAGGCTTGTGATCTTTCTATTCCCATTCACATTCCTCAAGGATATTCAGCCACTGTTGTTCAAACAGACTTTCGTGGATTCAGTCTGGCCCCTCGAGGAGGCATGAATCGTCTTAACACAGAATACTTCTGGGCCGGGATTCGTGGACCAAATTACTCGGATGTATTTAGAGGCCCAGATGCCGATGATTACTTTGCCACCAATGGTGTGGTAGCGTCCGGAACAGTTTGGACTCCTTGCGGAATGTCCACCAACTTAAGAATTCGTGCGACGATCATGACTCAGACAAATTCATGGATGGAGCAATCCATGATGACCGTCGATTCGGCTGACGTAACAGCGGGCCTAATCTATCACGTCCAATGGCGACGATGTCATTGATTCAAGAATTAAAAAGCGTATTCAAGGGTCAGTCCGAGTTGTCTCGGGCTGACCTCAAGAGCCGAGCCTGTACGGGGTGCACCGCCAACTAGCAGATAGGCCTTAGGGCAGGTTCTTATTAAAATCGAAGGGTTGTCCCAGAAACGGCTTAATAATTTGATCCTCTTGAAAAACCAATTCACCCTTGAGGATCACACTATGAGGCCAGCCTTGCAGATTCATGCCATCATAGGGTGAGTAACCGCATTTACTTTGAATCCATTTGTTTTCCACCGTTCGAACCTTTTGCATATCGACGATTGAAAAATCTGCATCATACCCAACGGCAATACGCCCTTTGTTTTTAATATCAAAAATCTGACAAGGATTTTGTGACAAAAGTTCTACTAAGCGAACAAGGGAAAGTCGACCTTGGTTAACATGGTTCAACATCAACGGAACAAAGGTTTGGACTCCGGGAATACCTGAGGGTGATTGCGGGTAGGGTTTTGATTTTTCCTCCAGAGTATGAGGAGCGTGGTCAGAACCCATGACCTTTACCCATCCTTCGGTTACAGCTTTCCAAAGCGCCTTTTGGTGGCGTTCATCCCGAATGGGAGGATTCATTTGTGCAAGACTTCCCAATCGCTCATAGCATTCCGGCGCCTTTAAGGTTAGGTGCTGAGGCAGGATTTCGAACGTCACAAGGTCTTGTTGGTCCTTCAAAAACTCCACTTCTTCGGATGTCGTAACATGAAGGATGTGAAGCTTGTGATTATGCTTACGTGCAAGCTTCACTATTCTTTGTGTGGCCCGAAGCGCGCTTTCTTCGTTCCGCCAAACAGGGTGAGAGCGCGGGTGAGGGTCTTTATCAATCAAACCCTTCCGGGCTTGCAGTGTTTCCTCATCCTCGCAATGGACCACCAGTCGGCGTTGAGTATTCTGAAGTATAATTTCTAGAATATCATCGCGATCGACGAGGTATCCACCCGTTGATGTTCCCATAAACACCTTGATCCCGGGACAGTGGGGGTGGGATTCTTGTTTTCTCAATTCCTCAAAGTTTTCACCTAGGCTGCCGCCGTAGAAAGCATAATTCACATGACAGCGGCCATTTGCCAAATCAAATTTATGTTTAAGAGCCTCCAGGCTGTCAGTAGGTGGTTTCGTATTCGGCATTTCAAAAAAACCGCACAAGCCGCCAAACAATGCGGATCTGGATCCGGACTCCAAATCCTCTTTATGGGTCATCCCCGGTTCTCGAAAGTGAACTTGTGTATCGATCAGTCCAGGTAGCACATGAAGCCCTTTCAAGTTCTTGACCGGGCCTTGGGACGGGGAAAGGGAAGGGCTAAGAGCCGCGATTTTCCCGTTTCGAATTCCGATATCTAATTTAATTTCTTGAAGATTAAAACTAATTTCAGTTTGGGGAATAACGCAAGTGGCGTCCTTTAAAATGAGATCAAAATTATCTTTCGTGTTCATAGGGGTTAGATTTAACAGGATTACGGCAAAACGTCGAGCTATTGCGCCATTAGACTTTCGTCCCAGTGGCCGAGGGATTTAAAGCCGGACTTGACGCTTAGCTTGGTCGAATTGACAATGAAAACTGTGAATCTGGATCATTTTTTTCAATTCTGGTCACACCATAATCAGACAATCATCCAAGTATTGATTGTGTTGACACTGCTATTTATCGTGGCGCTGGTGTTTATGACTCTATTTGGAGCCAAAGAGGCGGAACCTGAAATCGCAGGTGGAGTATCGCTGTCTCCTGAATTAGAGACTTCTCTTAAAAGAGCACTTGAGGCCCAATCCAATGTCAAAGCGGCAGTCTATGATTTTTCTAGCGGCGACGCCACCGCTCCAAAGCTACAGGCCGTTTCCGATCGGCAATCCACGGGGAATATTCCTGAAGAGTTAAGTCAAATGACTAAAGAGCTCGAAAGAGCTAAGTCCGAAATCGTCGAACGTGAAAAGGCTGTTCAGGAGTTAAAAGCTCAGTTGGTTCAAGTTTCAAACCAGGCACAACAAGCAGCTGCGGGCGGTGGAAGTTCTGAACTGCAAGCCCGGATCAAAGAGCTGGAAGCCCGCTTGGCAGAATATGATATTATCAGTGAGGATATCGCCGACCTTTCGCGCTATAAAGAAGAGAATGAAAAATTAAAAGCGCAGTTGCAGGGGCAAGACCGACCCGCTGTCAACGCTTCGGCGGCAGAGGTAGAAGCGTCTTCGGGAGTGGGAGTTGAAGCCGCAGCTTCAACTGACTTGAAGCCTGAACAACCCGTTACAGCTATCGAGCAAGAGCCAGCCCCCAATCCAAATCTTCAAGTCGTGAGTGATGAAATCCCGCTTAAGGTGATGGCTGCTTCCGCAGAGAGCGCATCTGCAGAAGCTATCGAAGAGAGTGAAGTGACAGAAGCCACAAACGCCACAGTGGATGATGATTTGATGAAAGAATTTGCAGCGGCCGTAGAAGGGCAAAAGACCGCTGAGTCTCAGGAAGCTGCTCAACAAACCGCCGAAAATGAAGATCTGATGGGCCAGTTCGAAGATTTCGTGCAGAAAAAAGACAAAGCATGAAGGTTGTTTTATTCTTATTGATAGCTAGCCTTTGCAGCGCCGAAAGTTACAACGCGCTCAAAACCAAAGCTTTCTCTGAAAAGCATAGCATGAACGTTCGATGGCGATCCCTGATTCGAATGGCTGAAATCAAGAAGAACGACAGTCTGGGTGATATGAACCAAGCTTTAAAGTCCAAGACTTGGTTTATGCGAAATGCCGCTTTGTTGGCATTAGAATCCATTGATTCGGATAAGGCCTTTGAAGCCGCCAAAAAACAGTTGGACGATCCGGCACTTGTTGTTCGCTCGGCGGCGGTAGAGGTGATTGTGAAGAATAAGGCGCGTTCGGATGAGGCGCGTGAGCTTCTTTGGAAAGAGCTAGCAGATCGCCAAAACAAGTTCAGAAATAAATCTCTCTGGATTCGCGAGCAAATAGCACAAGTTCTTTCACAGGACCCCCGTCCTCACGAAAAAGATAAGTTCTTGGCGTTAGTAGAAGAAAAAGAGATTAAGATCCGCACCTTGGCCGAATCGGCTCTTAAAAAGTTATCACCAGATCTACAGCGAGCCCGCGCCCAAAATTAAAAAGAAGGTTCGGGGGATTCTTTTTCTGCTGCTTTTTTTAATCCGCGGCTTATAAGGAGTTCTCGTTCCATTCGGTAGAACAGAGCTTTTTCTTCGAGACCATCAGACTGAACTGACTCGGCGTCTGAAAAAAAGTCTCGAAGTTTTTCAACCCGCTTATCAATTGTGACACGAACTGATTCTTTGTTGTTAAACCGCCCCTTGGCAAACATCATAACAATTTTATATCGAAGACCCGAGGAGGGCATCGCTGTTTCTGGCGGCAAAAACCCTTCTTGTGCCTTTACGTACTCGGTTTCGATAATGCCAGTGTCTTGATTTTCATTGACGATGGGATACTTCAAGGCCATGTGGGCTGCGCGCCAAACATCATCATAGGAGGCTATAAAGATTCTTTGCCGTGTTTGCCGCTTAACGACTTCTTCCGATTTAATTGGGGCTGTTTCGAAAAGGGCGCATCCTGCGCCCCCCATTATAAAAACAATTACGAATAGAAGCCTAAAAGTCCGATGAACTGCGAGTGACATGGGGGGCTTTCTCCATCAGCTCTGGTCCCAAGGGAACCGATTCTTGATTGATACTACCCACTAACGATACTTCAAACCGAGTTAAGGGCGCAACCTTTGACCACTCCCAGTTGGGTAATGTTATTTCAGTCACCCAGTGTGGCGCATAGACTTCCCAAGTCTGGTGGGGGGTTTTTTTGATTTCTCCCATGGAATTTTTAGATGTTTTCACATCTGAAAGCACGGCATAGGTGACTAAGGGGTGGATGCTTTCTGAAGTCATATCCGGAATCTGATAGACAAACTGATTATGAACTCTTGGACTAGAAATCAGCGGAAGAAGCCCAGGTTGGGTCTCTATATCCAAGGGAAGTAACGAGGCGCTCAGGCGATCCATACCGGGCTTTGAGGCGTGAAATTCAGAGGCTCTTTTAAGAACCTGTGCTACGTAGGTTGGATGCTCATTCCAAACAGCAAGCTTGATCTTTTGCTTAGAGGTTAAGCGTTTAATGTCCGTGGGAATAAGATACCCCTGACTGTCAGCTACAGGCAGAACAATAAGAACCTCTCCTTTTTCAAGGGCAGGAGCTTGGAATTCTTTCTTGTCTTTGAAGGTAATATCCATAACGGGGATATCGAGCTTTGTAATGTTCTCAACCAGATTTACGTCACGAATACTACCGCCGGTTATATTGAAGTGATTTATCAGTTCGAAAAGTTCAGCGTCATCTCGAAAGCCATCTACAACTGGTTTAAAAAGAAAGCGTCCTCGTGCAGCGAAAACACGTTGAACTCCTCCTGTCGAAAAAGCAAGGCTGTAGGCCGGCTTCTCGATAGTAATCCCGATAAAATAATTTTCTGTTTGCTTGGGCAATGACACATTGCTGGGAAGTCGAATTTCCTGACCCATTATACTGATGACGTCATCGGTGGGAGAAAGGACTTTGTGAAGTTGAAAATTCAGCAGATCTTGCCGAGTCATCGCCGACATCACAAGACTGTAATCAATGTAACCATCCTTGTGGCGAACAGGGTGTCCCGAGGTTTTGCCTTTTAGCTCCTTTTGAGCCTCAAACTTTTTCTTCAAAATAAAGGTGCGAGATTCCGGTAACAGGGCCATGTAAGTAGCTCGCAAGTATCCTGGAGCATCGATGGTCACCATCTCGGGGGCCGTCCAATCCGAGGGGAGTTGAAACTCACCATTTTCGTCAGTGATACCATAATTGCCCTCAAATGGCGTGCCTTGAGCCAAGCCAATAAGAATCTGGGCGTCTGCCAATGGTTGGCCTTCGGCATTGAGAGCCTGAAGACTGGCTGTCATACGTCGCTGAGGAAATAGCTCTGTAAAAGTGCTATCATCCTTTGAAGGCTTTGGCTTGTCATCCTTGCTACAGGCCGAAATGCTGAAAGTTATAGCTGCCAATAGGACCATTAGGCCTCTGATATTATTAAGATCCTTCATGATTACCCCTTCCCTGTGGCCATGACTTAAAAAATCTTAAATTTATTCCATTCTGGAGAGCGAAGGGTGTCAACACTTAAGTCGAGAAATACTAGGATCTGACTTCAAATGTGGGATTTAAAGGTGGGAAGTCGCTCTAATTTGAATGGGCAAAAGTAGCGACAAAAGTTGACAAAGGGGCTGAGCGTTAACTAATACTGGTGACTCACAAAAAATGGCCAAAAGTTTGTTAGAGTTCTTTTGGCTTCAGGGATGGTGGGGTAGCTCAGCTGGTTAGAGCAACGGAATCATAATCCGTAGGTCGGCGGTTCAAGTCCGCCCCTCACTACCAAATTTCAAACCATGTAGATATTTATCGTATATCAACCTCAAGCCTGGGGCCAAAAAGTGAGAAAAGATGATCTGGCTACCGGCCCACATCGTAAGTCCCCAGAGCGGGAATTGCAAAACGGTATCGCTGTGGCTGTACTGCCATTGCTGGGTCGCCAGACCTAGCCATTCAAAAATACAGCCGAAGACGAGAGCGAAAATACCAATCCGCAATGCGCTTCGACCGAAGTGTATCACCATTGAAATGGTCAAAATCAAGGTCAGAACGAAAAGTAAGAACTGATCAGTCACGAACTGAAAGGTCGAAGAGAATAGCAGGGCCCAAATCGCAGAACTCCAGTGGAAAGTAATATTCGGACATAGTCGGGAACTGACGAGTCCAAAATATCCCCACATGAAAAACTCCCAGAGAGGAAGGCCCCAAACGTCGGGTTGGGTGAATGAGAAATAACCTTTTTGAACGACTTGCACCTCCATTATAACTATATTTATGTTGATGATAATAAAGGTGACAGTCTCGACCCAAGAAAAAGGTCGAAGCCAGACAAACCAGTTGATGAGAAAAAGTAAGGTTTTAAAGTAGTTATCCAGTGGCAAGCTCAGAATCAGCAGAGTCAAAATCGCTGAAAATGAAAGGCGTAATTGCCTAGCAGTTATCGACATAAAAACTCCCTTTAGTTTACAGGTTACGTTTGCAGTATCTTCCCGGAGAGAGAATATTCTTGGGGTCTACGGCTTTTTTGATCGAAGCGACAAGGTTCCAGTACACAGAGTCTTTTTGTGAAGTCAGAGTTGCCATTTGGTCAATTCCAAGCCGGTACGGAAAAAATCCTAAATCCCTACCGTCTTCTAAGGCCGCCCGATGAAATTCGCGAGCTCGCTGAGTTTCATCAGAGTCATTAGGGTTGAACAGTATAGGAACCGTGCTGTCAAAACACCGGTCAGAAATGCTTGTCAAAGTTATAAGGGGTTCGATTCCATATTGTCGACAGCTTCGTTCCACAAAAGCGACATAGGATTCGACTTTTTCGGACACCATGGGAACTAGAGGTGAGTACCAAAGCAGGCCACATCGATCCTTCGCCGGATCGATAGAGGTCTGAGGATCAAAACTTTTCCCTGACTTCCAATAGGCCAATGGCAGGGCCGCTTTTGTAGGGCGGCCTTCGATAACATCCATCAATGTTTGCAATTTACCAGCAAGGTCTACCAGTTTCTTTCCGCCTACGAAGTGCGGTGTTAAAGAACTCAATGTCTTTAGAATTTTAAGCTGGCTTGGATTGGCAAATTTCAGGTCTTTGACGAACGGTTTTAAAACTTTGCGGATGAACTTTTGAGAAGCTTTTACCATTTCCTTGGTGCCATAGAGTCCTCCGACGCCAGTCCAGAGGGCAATGTTATGGGCCCCGCAAAGTTCCTTTACGACGGCATCAGGAATGATATCAAATTGCTCGATGTGATTCTTTGGGTAAGGGACAGTCATCGATAACATTCTGCGGTTGTTCATAAGGTTGATGCCCCCGACACTGGTGCCAAGGGTGTACCGGATTTTTCGAATGGCCTCGACAGCTTGAGCAAGAGCCACGTTGGAATCCAAGGTAAATACAAATGCCGAAACGGCTTCAGGCCTTTGAACCAAAGCTATAGTGGCCTCGATGACGACTCCCAAGTTACTCTGGGAAAACAAGCCAGTGATGTAAGGACCCAATCCCCATTTGAAGTTATTGGCTAAATCGGAACAATTCATTTCAGTAAATGGATCTTGAAATTCCCGTCCATCGGCAAGAATAGCTTTGAGTGCTAACAGCGACTCAAAGTGATCCTGAATTGGAGTGATTCCATATCCTCTTTCCAGCAAGTTTCCCAAAAGGCTACAATCGGGCCCGGCACCCGTGACAGGAACCATGAATTGCAGACCTTTTTCAGCCAGAAAGTCATAAAGCTGCTGCTGGGTTACACCAGGTTGAACTCGAACCCATCTTAGTTCCTCATTGAACTCGAGAATTTGGTTCAATTTTGAAAGATCCAAAATAACAGAGCCGCTAGCAACGGGGTTCGATGTGCCATAACCCCAGTTATGACCGGTGCTAATGGGGTAGACGGGGATGCCAAAACGATGAGCCATATGGAGTACCATTTTGACCTCTTCAACTGTAGAGGGTTGAAGAGCTAGTGGAATTTGGCGAATGGTTTGCGTCGTGCAGGGCCCGTAAACTTCTTGAGCCTTAATAATGATTTGCTGTGGAGACAAAAAATTTTGGCACTCCTTGGTGAATTGGGAAAGCCTTGTTTGAAAATCTTCGCCTATTTCGTTTTGTAAACTGTTATTGCTATTTTCCATAGTCTTACTTTAGAAAGCCATGGGGCACATCAAAAGTGAGATGTTTTGGCGTGCAATCGAGATTTTGCAAATGATTACGTGAGGCTAGGTGGTATTCTGGACAAGCTGATTAAGCTTTTTGAATCAGATCTTATTGAACTTCTACGGCGCCGATGTCGCATATTGATCCTGCGCCTAATTTATCGATGGGACGATTAAATCCCCTTTGATCCGTGACCGGACAGTATAAATTATCACCAGCATCTATAGCGGGGCTGCCTGGTAGAGGAAGCATTGTTCGTGTCGGCCCACCATTGTTAGCAAGTGGCGATAGTTGAGGGTTGGTGACTTGATTATTAGAGCCTGCGATTGAGCAACTTGCATCGCTGATAATGTTGTTATTACCTGAAACGTTCATGCCAGTGAGGACAGTGCAATTCTGGGCAGTTCCATTGGTCAGAATATTATTACTCATGATAAACGTGCGTAAGGCAGCATAACCAATGGTCATATGAATATTTACGAAAGTATTAGAGGCCATAGTCGTATTGGTCATCATGAAGGTGCTGGGAAAAGATGAGGTGTTGATATAGCGGATACCTGGATCCATGTTGTTAGCAATCGTTGAATTTTTAATTTCGACGGCATCTGTATCAAGAAATACGAGAGCCGATCCGATGTTTCCTTCAATTGTTGAATTTTCCATGAAAAAGCGATTGACTCCATTGAGGAGTATAGTGCCGCCATTACCGTCGTCGCTAGCTTTTTCAAATGAAGAGTTTCTTACCTCCACCTCTGAGAATGGGTCCGCATAAATGGATGTCACCTTATTGTTAGTAAACTTGGAGTTTAGAACCTTTAGCTTACCCTCAGGATTGAAAACAGCTCCATGTGATGCAACGGTGGAACTGTTGTTATCAAAAAGGCATGAGCTCACAGTTCCACCGTTCATAGTCAGGGCGGATCCAGCCCTCATCGCCTTCTGAATTATTCCATTCCGAAAAGTCATTTGAGAAAAGGTGATCCCAGAGTTGAATGAAGTAAATATTCCCTCTGTCCCCCCGGAGCCATCAATTATGACTCCAGTTTGAGATTCTCCTTGAAGGAGGATCACCCTCGAAGGGATCGTGAGGTTGCTGGTAACATTGTAGATACCGTTTTGAATTCGAATGACGACGGGATTTAAACTGTTTCCCGCCGCTTGTAATGAGGCATATAATGAGCATTTTCCATTCATCGTCGCACAAACCGATGAGGCCGGGTCAGCATTGGGACTCATGGCAGGCTCATCAGCGTCCACGACATAGGTCTTGTGCATTCCATCGAAGACTGTACCCATTGGGTCTGCGGTTTTGCTAAGGCCAGAGTCAAAAAAATCGACCTTTTTTTGACAATTCTGAAAGGCAATCACTAGTAGAGTAAATCCAAGAGCAAAGTACCAGGGTTTTAAGCGTTTCATATTATTATGCTTTTTCGGCCTTTTGGCGGGTTTTCTTAAGCGTCCAAACTTTCTCTATTTTGAATTGAAGAGTGCCCGAAACTCAACTGAGATCAGATGGCGGGATTAGCTTACAAGATTAGCATTTTCAATAATTTAAAGATGTGGCCCGAAATGCCGAAATGAATAAAACGATGGGGCAGCAAGCAGTTCTGAACAGCGATTATAAGGCTCTCATTTCAAAGCTGGATGACTTGATTCGAAATGGGCAGCAGGGGGAGGCGAGAGCCCTTCTTTTAGAATTAAGCCCTCACAAAATTCCACGCTCGCATGCGGTTTCTATCGCTGATTTAGCCCGACGGCTGAATATGCCTAGACTGATCATTCTCACTTTGAAACATATCGTACGTAGCGAACAGCCGATATCACCTCCGCCCTCCGATAGGGAATGGGCTCTCTATGCCACAGGTCTTTCAAGACTCGGGGTTTTTACAGAAGCACAAAAGATATTGGACTCCCTACGCCATAGTGATTCGCCTGAAGTTCTGCTCTTTCAGTCGCAGCATTTTATGCTTCAATGGGATCTAGAGTCGGCGATTTTAAAGCTCAAAAAATATATCGATCAAGGACAGATCTCACAATACGAGCGGCTTGTCGGATTGGTGAATTTAGCTGCTTGTTACACCTGGGAAAAGCAAAGTCAGGCAGGCGAGGAGATCATTTCTAGAATTTGGGATGAGGTTGCTAAACAAGGTCATGAGGAAGGGCATAAGCTCATTTATGGCTACTCTATCGAGTTGGCTGCCGAAATCGCGATTCAGGAAAAGCAATTTGAAAAAGCGGAAGCTCTTATTGCTAAAGCCAGCAGCCTACTTTCAGGCTCGAAAAGCCGCTATGAGTTCTATGTTAAAAAATGGAAGTCGATTCTAGGATTATTGAAGGCCCCTGATAGCGAGAGTCGCCTCAAAGAGCTTCATTGGGTTAAAGGTGAAGCACAAAAGCTTGCCGAATGGGAAGTCGTTAGAGACTGCGAATTTTATGAAGCCCTTGCTCGGCGGGACGATGCGCTTTTTATTCGAGTTTATAATGGAACCTCACTCCCAAGTTTCCGAAAACGAATCAAAAAAATCTACAAGCCTGACTTTGCCATACCGCGGGATTTCGTTTGGCGCTTTGGAGAATCATCGTCGCCTAGCCGTATATTTGATATTTCGAAAGGCTGTGAAGAAGGAGGCCAGAAGGCATTGAGCCCGTACCCTCTGCTTTTCAACCTTCTGCGGGTTCTTACTGAAGATTTTTACCGGCCAGCCCCCTTGGGAACATTGATTGACCACCTCTATCCAGATGAGTTTTTCAATCCGCACTCTACACCGCAGAAAACATATCAAATTATTTCAAGACTTCGCCAGTGGTTCAAGGATGAATCCATACCTCTTGACATTGTAGTGGATGACAAGGATTACCAGCTTGTTGCCTTGGATACATACTCAATCCGAGTAGTAAGAAGTCAAAGTGCGGTGTCGAAAAACGCGGCTTTAGTGGAAAGGCTGAAAGTTCAATTCGGGGGGAATGCTTTTACGTCCAACGACGTTGCTTCTGCTTTGTCTCTAGCGCCCCGATCAGCCCAGCGATTTTTGAGTTGGGCCCTGGAAAATAAGAAAGTCTCAAAGCTTGCTTCGGGACGTTCGGCCCGTTATCGTCTTAAGTAATTCTTTTTTATGCGGCTTGCTCTTTATTGGGGTTTTCAACCTTAAATACGTCAATCACTTTGGGGGTCTGATTTCGGAGTTTCCAAGCTCCATAGCGAAAGCTAAAGCCAATTTGGCGATGGCCGCTGAGTGCTTGAAGCTTAATGCGGGCGAAATGACATCTTTTGCCGTGTGAATTTTGGGATTCATCTGGGAAGACAAAGCTTCAAAGGGGATAACGGCAGGAAACCCTTGACGGTGCCAGGAAGCATGATCACTGCAACCATACCCACACTTATCATCCAAAATTTTAAGGCCAACATACACTTCATTGATTTGCTTTAAAAATTCTTGTAGCCAAGGGTTGGTGAAGTCGGTGATGTTGGAAATCGTCATTTCACCGGTGCCAGGATATAAGGTCATGTCCAACTGTAAAACCGCCACAACATCAATATTAGACTGTTTATATTCTTTGGCAATCTCGGCCGATCCCAGAAGGCCGGATTCTTCTCCGGCATACCAGATGATCTCGACTGTGCGGTCCAATGGATTCTGATCAGATAAGACTCTTACAATTTCTAAGAGGTTGGCGGATCCTGAAGCATTGTCATCAGCACCCGGAGCAAGAGTGCGATCTCCGGACCAAGAGTGGTTGATGGAGTCGTGGTGCCCGCCCATCACTATCACTTCCTGAGGTCGGGACTTTCCTTCCAATCGCACACGCAGACTTTTTTGTTTAGTTCGATTATGGCTGATAATATCCACTGACCAGGGAGACGGATAGGATTGAAGCATCTGCTCAATTTGCAGTTTCATCTGATAAATATGCTCACTGCCCTTGGGGTCTTTCTCATTACGGTTTTTAAAAGATGAAAGCCAGGTCACAGTTTCATGTAGATTTGTCTCTTGAATCATAGCCAGAGCGTCAACAATCGCAGACTGTGGTTCCTTTGACTGCATGGGATGCCAAGGAATTCGCTGCCAATTTTTGGTTCGTAACGTAATATTTCTTAATTCGTGTAAGCTATTAATAAAGGATTCATCCTCGGGTAAAGCTTCAAAGCCGCCGCATTTACCTTGGGCATGGGAGAGTTCTTGGAGTTTGAACTTCATGTCTTCTGATAAAATAGCTAAACCCACCTGACTAACTTCGTCTTTGGCGTGGATGGGAATATTCAATTTTTCCAAATCTGCTAGGGACGCTAGGGCAGGGGTCAAGTTTGAGCTCTCTCGTGGATCACGATCGTGAATGTGTAATGAAGTGTTCGCTGCGACGACAGTTTCGAGAGAGGACAAAGTGAAAGCGAGTGCAATTAGTAAAGTGGAACTGATTGGGTTTAAAAAAGATCTGGAAGCTTTGAGTGAGAAACCCTCATGGCGTGTCTTCATGCAAAATCCTTTCGCATAGAGACAGTGTAAGGAGGGAAGGGTGGGCCGTTAAGGTAAAGTGAAGAATACTCAATCAGACTGGACTTAAGACACTAGCCGCACACTGCGAAAATGAGTAATTTTCTTTCTTTGGAAGTCGGCTCCCATTATTATGCCCCCATGAAGATTGGGTTTATTTCTCTCATTTTATTGGCATTTGGCTTTTCTCAAAACCTCTTGGCTCAGGAGTTTCTTAACTGCGAACTTTACGATTTGGCCACCGACCAGGTGATGGCATCAAATGTTCTGGAATTAAAAAGTGATCAGCGTACAGGCTTTTATTTTGAGTTTCTAGGGGTCCATGCTGGAGTCATGGATCGCCTTCTTGATAGTGGAGAGCGTGAGCAGATCCTGTTTATTTACAACATTGACGGCCACCGCGAGACGAAGACGCATCTCTATTCTCCCCAAGGGGCCGCAGAAAGACGTCTGCCCTGGGTCACTTCGGAAATTCCTGGTTATGGCGATACGGTTTTTTTCGGATGCGGAAAATCTTTCCTGGGTCCGAACCCTTTTTCTGTGATGGCGCCGTTATAAGCTAAGAAGTAGCACTTATCTTGCCCTAGTGGCTCTCGCTTTTTTAGGTGAGCTCTGCGAGGTTGATGCAGAAACATAAGTACAAGTAGTCGCCCCAGAGGGAATATAGCTGATTCGTTCGAAGCTGGTTTGTAGAGCCTCGTTCAAAAATTTTGCTTCTAATCGACAGGGAATTTGAGTGGCTTTAATCGCTTCTGGGAAGGGGCAGTTGCATTCTCTTACAATCAATGAGCCACCCTTCCCTTCAGTAATCTCAGGCATAAAGCCTTCTTCTTCCAAGAGCTCCATTAAAGACTTCTGCATAGTTCGAGAAGTTATTTTCCCCTTGGTCTTCAAGCGTTCTTGGAAATTTAAAGTCCTTTGGTCCCAGTAGTCGCTGAAAAATTTCTTAACCCACTCATTTTGGCCGTCTTCTATTAGCCGCTTTAGCAACTGCCTCAGTAAGGCAGGCTCTTGGGTTGGGAAAAGCGGAGCCGCAGTATCAGATAATTGATAGACCAACTGTGGGCGTCCTTTGTCGACCTTTCGATCACTGCGAACTATAAGACCCTGTCGCTCCAATAATAATAGATGCTGACGGATTGTTGTTTTGGCCAGACCAAGCTCCTCGGTGGCCTCATCCACTGAAACCTTTCCGCAGATTTTCATTAAGTCCAAAAGTTTCGTTTTGGTTTCCTTCAGTAACGCGTCTCTCATAAGTTTCGACAATATATGACCCTGAAAGCCATGTAAATATTAAAAACGTAAAAACACGTTTTAATATTGCCTTTTTTAATATCGAGGTATAGTTTCGGGGTGAAAAATGAGCTCAAAGCTGTTTTTGGGCTCAACCGGAATAATTTAAACCGTAACCGTGTAAACAAAAGGAGACACAATGGCCGAGGCAAAAGAGCTTAACGTAACCCTCATTCCACCCCGGGAAAAACACCCCACAATTTTTCATACTTTTGACAATCTTCAAAAAGGTGAATCATTTATTCTGGTCAACGACCATGATCCCCGTCCGCTTAAGCACCAATTTACTTACGAGCGGGAGAATCAGTTCAGCTGGGAATATTTGGAGGAAGGGCCCGAATGGTGGCGTGTTCGTTTAACTAAGGTATAATTGAGGCTATATATGGAAGTTGTGATGAACGAAACCTATTTAGATGTGCGGCCTGTTGAGCCTAAGCATCGTTTAGAAACGATTCTTAACGCATGGGCGGCCTTGAAAATAGGGGATGCATTGTTTTTAAGTGTCGATCATGACCCACAATGCATGTACTATACGTTGGCAGCGGATTATGGAAAGGATGCATTTGCATTCGAGTATATTAAATCTGGCCCTATAGATTGGGAAGTGAAGGTAACACGACACAAATGATACCAAGTGGATCACCTCAACAAGCAGGCGGCGCAACGAGTGTTGCGCCGGGTGGAGTGACAGAGAACGCGGGAGAGGCTCTTAAGCACTTTGCCACCGCGTTCTTATTTTTAGTCGCAGGCCTGGCGGCTCTTCTTTTCAACAGTGAGATGTTGGCAACTGGTGGTGTGCGAGCGTCGCGAGTGATCGCAGGCCTACACTTTATTACCCTAGGCTGGCTGACACTTTCGATATTTGGTGCGCTTCAAGTATTTACGGGTGTGGCTTTGGGGGGAGTTCAACTTAACAGCCGCCTGTCGCCTTGGGGGCGATGGATCTGGACTGTAGGACTTATTCTTTTTGTATTCGGCTTTTTTATAGAAAGTGCCATCACGCTCGCTAGTGGCTTTCTGACATTGGGCATAGCCCTCATTTTATATTCTACGCAAATGATTCCAGCGATTTATAAAGCGAAACGTGGGCAATTGACCCGCATATTTATCGCCATTGCTTTTTTCTGTCTTTGGTGTGCATGGATATTAGGTGTTATTGGTGGTTTGGCCCGTTCCGGTTGGGCTCCAGCAATTGAAGTTCTTCCAGTCGGTTATCTGCAGGCTCACATTTTATTAGCTATATTCGGATGGGTGGGCTCGATGGTAATCGGGGTTGGCTCTCACCTGGTTCCGATGTTTGCCCTGTCTCGCAATACTTCGCAAACCCCACTGAAAGCTGCGTTGGCTTTCTGGAGTCTTCTTCCTGTTGCAGGAATACTGTCCGCATTTTACCCGGACCCCGGTATTGCTATCAGTTGGCGAATCGCAGCCGCCGGCTCTTTATGCTGGGCCATTCAATTTGGTTTATATTTTCGCAACCGGATACGACGTGATCGGGATTATGGCCTCTTGATCGCAGCAGCCGCCACAGCTTTTATGGTTTTAGCATGGCTGGGCGCTGGATTTTTAAAAGACCCCACGCCCTTCATCGCTTTGGTTTTAGTCGGGTGGCTTAGTCTTTTTACCCTGGGGATCTATCACCGAGTTCTACCATTTTTAGTTTGGTTCATGAGATTTTCACGCCCTGCTAAAGGCATACGCCCACCAAAGGTTAAAGATCTTATTGACTCGGGTGTGAGTGTGCTAGTGGGGACTTTGGTCGCATTTGGAATTGTTGTCTGGTTTAGTGGATTATGGCTGCATTCAGTTCGTGCGGCCTACTGCGGTTCAGCTTTGATGCTAGTGGGGGTCCTATTGACCTTACTACAGTTGAAAACCTTAAGGGGTGGAGCTGCAATTTCACCAGCCGTTGTCGCGCGATTGAAGGCGGCATTATCTTTTTCAAGAAACGGAGGCTTATCATGGAACTCTCAAAAGAAATAATCTTGCAACATCTTAAAAACGTGATTGACCCAGAAGTGAATCTCAACATCGTGGATTTAGGCTTGGTTTACGGTGTCGATATTCAGGATCAAATCGTTACTGTGGAAATGACCCTAACAACTCAGGGCTGCCCGATGCGTACCTACATGGAAGAAGGCGTGGCTGCCGCTCTTGCGGATGTCGAAGGGGTCCAAGAAGTTAAAGTTAATATTGTTTGGACGCCGCCATGGACCCCGGACAAAATCAATCCTGAAGCCCTGGATCAGTTAAACAGATAAGGAGATATCATTATGAGTGCCGATTTAAGTAAAGCTCCCGAGGCTATAAAAAATATCCGGCCCGAACACATCAATGACTTAGATGTGAGGCCGATCTTGCAGTCAGGTGGCGAGCCGTTCAGCGAGATCATGGCCGCTGTCGATGAAACGCCTGCCAATGGGGCCTTCCGTTTGAGGGCGACCTTCGAGCCCAAACCCTTGTTCAAAGTTCTGGGCTCACAAGGCTGGAAGTATTGGGTGGAATATGGTTCTGGTGATGATTGGGTGATCTGGTTCTATCAGGAAACTGAAGAGACGACATCTAGGTCTGCCAACTCTTCTCAAGTCTCTACGACCTTGCCATCTACTCTTGCCTCTGTCGTCGCTCAGTATCCAGAGTTACCTAAGCGTATAAAAATGACGGAAGGACTTTGGACATTGGATGTGCGTGATCTTCCGCCTCCAGATCCAATGGAAATTACTTTAGCGGTATTAGATCAGCTTCCAATCGGTGTGCGCTTATTGCAGATCAATCAGCGTGTGCCCCAGTTTTTATTTCCAATGCTGCCGCCACGGGGAATGGGAGCTGAAATTCTAAAGAGTGAAGAAAATGATGTGCAAATTGAAATTAAACGACTTTAGAAAAAGAAGGTGAGTTATGGCTGTTACAGCCTTTAAAAATTTATGGGAGAGTTCTTATACGAAAATGCCAGGACATTGGCTTTTAGCCTCCATGGGAAAACGAGTTCTGCGCCCCGGTGGGCTGGAGCTTTCCCATTGGATGATCGACCAACTTAATATCGGAACCGATGACGACGTGGTGGAGCTAGCACCAGGACTAGGTCGGACGGCGCAATTGACTCTTGAGCGGAAGCCGCATTCGTACACAGGGGTTGAGAAAAGCCAGCAAGCTGCAAGTCAGGCTCGGAAAGTGGTTAATGGGCCCAATCGTTCAATTCAAATCGGAGACGCCGAGGCGACGGGTCTTTCAGATGCTTGCGCTACTGTGGCTTATGGTGAAGCCTTCTTAACAATGCAGTCCCCACAGGTGAAGGCCAAGATTCTTCGTGAAATTGCGCGTATTTTGAAACCGGGTGGAATGTACGGAATGCATGAGCTAAGTCTGATCAGTGAGGATGCTGAAGTCATCTCGCAGGTCCACCATGATCTTTCGGAAAGTATACGTGTGAATGCAAAACCACTCAGCATCAACGAATGGAAAAAGCTTCTTGAAAATTCTGGATTTGAAGTCATCCAAGTCAACACTAGACCTATGGCTCTCTTGCAACCACGCCGATTGCTAAAAGACGAAGGCGCGGGTGGTGTTGTACGGCTGCTGTTCAATCTTCTGACTCATCCCACAGCCTTAGCGCGGGTGATTCAGATGCGTCGGCAATTTACAAAGCACGCTTCTGTATTGCTGGCGGTTGGCATCGTTGCCAGAAGGAAATAACCAGTTGGTTTTCACTTAAAAAACTTTTTTTTCTGAATATTGACCTCGTTTTATTATGACTCCATAACGTCAGCCTGTAGCGATTATATACTTTATGGAGTTGTAGAATGAAGATGGTGTTCCCACTTACCGCGTTATTTTTTTTAGTTAATTCAGCCGCTAATGCGCAAATTTATGAACTTCCAAGGCTTACTGTTATCGGTAATTCCAGTGGAGAAATTCTTTCGTCGCCGGGTTCAGCCCATTATGTCGAGCAAGATGAAATTAAACGGAAGCAACCGCAAAGTTTGCTAGAGACCGTCAGTGCAACACCTGGAGTTCATATAGTTGATACGGATGGGCAAGGGGCGCTTCCTAGAATCAGTATGCGTGGCCTTAACCCTGACATGAGTAAAAAAGTGTTGATCCTTGAAGACGGTGTACCTGTAAACTTAGGACCCTTTGTGGACCCTGCCACTTATTACACCCCCACTCTTGATCGTATGCAAAGAGTGGAAATTTTAAAGGGAAGCAGCTCTCTTCGATATGGTCCATCCACCATTGGGGGAACCATTAATTTTATCACCAAAGAGCCGCGAAATATGCAGAACAGTTACACCCTTTACGGCGGTAGCCGTGATCAAGTGGGAGTTTTGTTTGAAGGAGCAAAGGCTCTTGAAAGTTCCGCGACCAGTATTACGGTCGGGAGGAAAGCCGGTGAGGGAAATCGAAAAAACAATAACTTCGATATTACAGACGTGGTTGTTAAACACGGAATGGCCCTGAGCGACTCTCATTATATTGGCACTAAGTTTTCATATTTTCAGAATGATTTAGGAGCAACCTACCTGGGTCTTACAGAGGCTATGTACAAAGATGATGCCTATCAAAACCCAGCTGAAAACGACCAGCTGAATATTCAACGCATTGGATTTGATGTTAATCATTCTTGGAGCCTTTCAGACAAGGTCGAGCTTCAAACATTAGTTTACGGTAATACGACAACACGGGATTGGTGGCGCGAGAATTTTACTTTGATCAATGGGGATACATCCATTCAGATGAGCGGGACGACCTCAGGGCGACTACGAACCTTTCAGAATGTGGGAATTGATTCCAGGCTTACTTGGAAGAACAACTTATGGGAACGTGAAAACAAGACAGAAATTGGAGTGCGCCTTCACGCGGAAAAAATGACGAATCAGCGTGTGGATGGCGCTACAGCTACTTCTCGATCAGGAACGATTCGAGACGATGACCTTCGCTCGGCTTCCGCCCAGGCTGTTTACCTTATAAACACAACAAAGATTGGAAATCTAGAGCTAGTTCCCGGAGTTCGCCTTGAATCTTATAAGCTAGGACGTGACATCCGCCGCCTTGGCAATGCGGACGTCAATCAAAGCAACTCGACAACGAATACAGAAGTCATGCCAGGGCTAGGCATGGTTTATCATATGGCGGTTGATACAAGCGCCTTTTTCGGAATCCATAAAGGGTTTTCACCTCCAAGAGTTGAGGACGCCATTGATGGTACCGGGGCGTCGGTTGATTTGGATGCGGAACGTTCGGTGAACACGGAGCTTGGGATCCGTAGAAAATCACAAGAATTTTCCTACGAGCTCACGCTATTTCAGCTGGACTTTGGCAACCAGTTAATCCAGGCAAGCCAAGCCGGAGGTGCAACCTCACAGCTCACCAATGCCGGGAAATCTCTTCATCAGGGCGCTGAAGCCGCGGCAGAGGTGGCCCTTACTGGGCCACTTTATCTTGGTGTCACCTGGACCTACATTCCGACCGCGAAGCTGAATAGTCGACGTATTATTAACGGTGAGGATCGAAATGGAAACAGGTTGCCTTATGCTCCTGAAAATATAGGTCTTATCTCGTTAGGGGTGAGAACTTTGGATTGGTCAGGGGAAATTCAGGCTCACCATACCTCAAAGCAATACACAGACTTTGAAAATACCAACACACCAACGCCAGACGGAAGAAGAGGCGCTATTTCGGAAAGAACAGTGATCAACTTAGCGGGACAGTATCGTTTGTCCAAGGATTACGAGCTGTTTGGGTCCATCAAAAATGTGGCCGATGAAAAATACATCGCTTCAAGGGCGCCTCAAGGTATTTTCCCAGGCCTACAAAGAACGGTACTCTTGGGAGTGAGGGGAACCTTCTAAAATTTCAGATCCATTTTTAGCACGAGCTCGGCTTCACATTCCGGGTTCTCTGGATGCTGAAGCACTTGTACTTTTTTGAAGCCATTCTTGAGATAGAATGCACGTGTCTGATCATAAGGCTTATAGTCTACGCTATCATCGAGAGTTTTTACAAAGAGAGCAGAACTATGGCATTTGATCAATTCATCTTTAAGATGGTTTAATAATTCTCTCCCTATTCCCTTGTTTTGGAACTCGGGTCGAACTGCCATCCACCCAATCTCAGCTATACCTTGATTGGCAAAGTACATGATAAACCCAACAGCTTTGTCATCAGTGCGCAGGATAAAACCCTTCTGTGAGCACAAATCATGACTGATAAGTTCTAACCCCTTTGGAGTGAAAAACTGTGGAAGACTTTTGGCAATATCCAAAACAAGCGGTTTATCCATTTCCGTCATAGGGTCGATATG
>CAZETK010000034.1:0-13745 GCA_964515195.1 uncultured Pseudobdellovibrionaceae bacterium | reverse complement strand
ATATGACTTATCCGATATTGATGGGATAGCTTTGAGAAAACAAAGATATCTTGATACTGTCCTTGCTCAAAGGAGTTCTCTTTCAAAACGCCGTCAAAAATATATCCGCAGGCCAGGGGAACATTTGCCGATCTTTGATTGTGGGATGAGCATCTAATCTCAATTCTGTGAAAACCAATATCGAATGCATGGGCCTCTAAGATTCGCAAGGCCTCGCTCATATAGCCTTGTCCTTCAAACTTACCTAGAATCCAGTAGCCTACCTCACAGCGATTGGACTCCCAATGAATGGAATGAAGGCCAATATTGCCCAGGTACAGACCATCATTCTTTCGAAAAAGTCCGTAATCAAAGAGAATCTTGCTGTCCCAAGCTATATGGGTGCGCTGAATGTACCGGATCTCATCTTCAACAGTCTTGGTGGCAGAAACCCAAGGTAGAAACCGCTCAAGCCGACTTCTGTCTTTTTCTACATACGAGAACATCGTGGCAGCAAGACTTTCCTGATGCTTCTTGAGCACTATTCGTGCGCCTTCAATTTCTGATAAAAGGTTTTTCTTCTCCAACTATTTTCCTCCGGAACTAAGGCAATCCTAGCTTTAAGTTTATACTTCTGTCGACTATGAACTGGCTTTTTCTAAAGGATTCATTGGCTGATGATCCAGACGCAATGGCAAGGATATAGGCAATATCGATTTGCTTATGTCCTTGTGGAAGGTAGCGATCATCATGAGAGCAGGTAGCTCATCGTTGAAACGGCCACATGCTTATGATGGAGTAGCTATGAGTTACTGTTTAGTACGACGACTAAAGTGGGTCGATAAGTTTACTTTCGATTACCGCTGTGCGGATGCTCACCTTCTTTGCGACCAGATTCAGACTTGTCTTGTTTTTGTTGAGGATTTCGCTTTTCGCTATGAGAGGCTTCTCGACTTTTTTGAGATTGCTCTCTCTGCTCACGCTCATCCCTTGGACTAAAACTCCTTCTTTCATTATTCGCCATAAAAGCTCCTTTTTGAAATGGTTATGCATTACGAATCAATTGTTAACCGCGGTTAATTGAAGCATGATCCAGACTTCATGCGGAGTCTATGGCTCAATGGATGTATTTTATAAGTCCAAATTGGAGAATACTTTTTCAGTATTCATTTATGAGTCGGAATAATAAGCCTTTTTAATATTTTCCAATATAGTAATGTGATCTTCGTAGTTGTGGCCACTGAAATAGGACTGTAGATCATAAGCCTCTTTTTCAAATGGAATTTCATAATAAGCTTTCAAGTGTTTCAAACCTTTAAATCTCAACTTGAAATAATAACCGACGTAGAGGGCGTAAAATTTTACTACCCCATGATAACCAATTTGTAGAACATGAACCCACTCGTGAAATATGATTTCGTCTGAGGGTTCTGAATCAGCGTAAAAAATAAAAGGCCAAAGTGTGATGGCCGAGACATTCAGCAATTTAGGTACAAAGTTGTTCTTAATTTCGATGATCTTCATTTTAAGGGACCATAATGTTTTAAGTTACCGAGTTTAGTCAGCAGACTTTGGTATAACAATGGGATTTATTGTGAATTGCCATAGGGCGGGAATTTGGTAAGTCGCTCAGGCCGTAGGATAAATCAGCACATTAAACAAATAGCAAAGTTGTATAGGTTAAGTAGACTTCAAATTGCAGATTTGAATTGACATTAGTTTAGGGGTCCAACGAAATAGAAGCAAAATTGAGAGGTGCCCGTGGAAACTATTACCCCTTGTATTTGGTTTGATAACCAGGCAGAGCAAGCCGTTGAATTCTATACTACACTCTTTAGACCTTCTACGGTAAGCCGTGCTCTTCGCTATACGGATGTTGGAACTGATATCACTGGCAAGCGGGCTGGTGAGCTGATGTACCTGGAATATGAGCTAGAAGGTATCAAGTTCGCAGCCTTAAACGGGGGGCCAGAATTTAAACCCAACCCCTCTATTTCATTTTTTATTCGATGTGAAACGAAAGATGAAGTTGAACAGATTTGGAGTCGATTATCATCCGGCGGACATACACTTATGGAGTTAAAAAAATACCCGTGGAGCGGACTGTATGGATGGATCCAAGATAAATTTGGCGTGTCGTGGCAAATTGCTGTGCATGAAAGGGATGTCAAGCTTCCTAGAATCACACCTTGTCTATTATTTTTAGGGTCGCAACAAGGAGGTGCCGACGAAGCCATGAAATTCTATACTTCACAATTTGAAGGCTTTCGAATTATGGCTAATGTTCTTTATAAAGCTGGTGAAAATGGAACGCCTGGCTCGACAAAATTCGGCCTCTTTGAAATCTTGAATTATCCCATTATTGTCATGGATGGAACCGTTGATCATGGGTACCGGTTCTCCGAAGGGATATCTTTCGTCATCGAATGTGACACTCAAGAACAAATCGATCGCCACTGGAATCGACTTACCACTGGCGGAGACTCGAAAGCCCAGCAATGCGGATGGCTGAAGGACAAGTTTGGTATCTCCTGGCAGGTCGTTCCCCGCGAATTGTTTGATCTGATCGAAGACCATGAATCACCTCGGGCTAAAAGCGTGATCAGGGCCATGTTGAATATGAAAAAACTCGACCTTATTAAATTGAGATCAGCTGCAGTTTAAATTGATTCCATTAGGTTGCTATGTTATCTTCATAATCGTCGAGTGCAGAACCCGACGACTATGAGAAATTAAATCCGTTAATATCCCTAATCTACGTCCATTCTTAATTCGCAAGGTAATTGCAAACTAACGGATTTATTAAATGTCTAAATCAGATTTCTTATTTCAATTGACGGCTACGTCATTGGGTTATGATCTTCCTAACGGCCAAAGCCTGCTTTCGAACATTAATTTCTCTTGGAGTTACCGTCGTTGTGCACTGGTAGGACCCAACGGAATTGGTAAAAGTACATTGGCCAAAATCATCGCCGGCGAACTCTCAGCCAGCTCAGGAGAATTGAGGAACTGTCACAAGGCTATTTATTTGCCCCAGCATCAATTGCCTCCGACAACGACTGTTGCCGAATATCTGGATTCATCTTGGGCTTATCTTTCCGGCTACACAGATTTTATTATGAATCTGCTGGATAAGATTCCGATGGATCAAAATCTGCAAAACTTAAGTGGGGGAGAGTGGATGCGACTCAGACTCGCACAGGCTCTTGGAAGTCCGGGTGATCTTATCATCCTAGATGAGCCCACTAATAATTTGGATCAGTTCGCTCGGAAAATGGTTCTGAACTTTCTGCAGCTTTATCAGGGGCGTGTCCTTATCATCAGCCATGATCGGGATCTTCTGCAGAATGTGGATGGCATCTGGGAGCTTTCATGCCAAGGGCTCAATGTCTATGGCGGAAATTTTAAGTTCTATGAGGAGCAAAAAAAGCATGAGAGGAAACTGATCGAAGCCAAAATCACAAACCTAAGACGGGAGAAAATGAAGCTAGAACGATTCCGCCATGAACAAATCCGCAAACAGGAAAAGCGCATGCAAGCTGGGAAAAATAATGCACAAAAAAGGGGAATTCCCAAAATCCTAGCGGGTGCACGGAAGCGGCAAGCGGAAGAAACCCGTGGTCGCCTTAGCACCGAGCATGAAAAAAGAGTTGAGAGGGCTGCTGACCACCTTCTAGATCTTATCGTATCTCAGAAGTTGGATACCTATCTCAATTTCCCTTTTCGAGGTGCGGAAGTGCATGCGGGAAAGATAATATGGGAAGTTGAGAATTTTAATCTTTCCTATGGGAGCCAGATATCACAAAAGGAACACTTATCATCGCCGCTCCTATGGGCACATCCCTTGACATTGTCTATGCGGGGGGCTTGCAAGTGGGCTCTTTGCGGAACTAATGGCAGCGGTAAAACCAGTTTGATCCAGGCCTTGTTGGGAAAATCAAGTGCGTACAGCGTAGGCTCTCTTTACTTTGGGCACGTAGCTGTTCAATATTTGGATCAACAGTATTCAATATTAGATCCGAAAAAAAGTGTTTTGGACAACGTTTATGAGGCGTCCCGCTTTAACTTGGCATTAACCCGAAATCATTTGGCACGATTTCAGTTCTTTAAAGACCAAGTTCATTTGCCGGTTTCCAAGATCAGTGGGGGCGAAAAGTTAAAGGCGGCATTGGCGAAAATTTTAATGGCTGATCCCGAGCCAGAATTTTTAATTCTGGATGAACCGACCAACAATTTAGACTTGGACAGCCTTCAGTTTTTGGAATCTGCTCTGCGATCTTTCCAAGGGGCACTTCTTGTGGTTTCTCATGATGAGAAATTTTTAGAAAACATCGGAGTTGAGAAAAGAGTCTTTTTAGATCGATCGGTGCGGCCGCAGGCTATCTGAGGTGGTAACTCCGGTTTTCACCGAGCGGCATCATATTAACGGTGCCGTCGGTAGTAATCCTGAAGAAGCTGCTCCTTTTGCATTCTATATTGGATTCGTTCCTCACGATAATAAAACTCAGGTTGCAAGTTCAGTCGGTTAAATAGAGACATGATTTTCTGGTAAAGGTCTTTCATGGATCCCCTCCTTTGTCCATTATCGGATTGCTTTTGACAGATCACAATACCGACTTATAAAGTATTATAATATAGTACTTTGAGGTTTATTATCCGATACGGGAGAGATTCGTAATGACTCAATCTGAGCAAATCCTGGCAGGATTCAAAAAAATTCTTAAATCAAAAGGCCTGACATATAAGGATTTGTCGAAAAAGGCTGACCTAAGCGAATCCAGCATAAAGCGGATTCTTTCGAGTAGCACAATTGATTTAATGCGACTGGAGTCCTTTTGCGAAATTGCAGAAGTTAGCTTTGCGGAGGTTTTTAAAATCGCCGAGAACATCGGGCCCACTTTAAGAACCTCCTTTACACCCAAACAAGAAGCGGCCCTAGCCCGTGATTCTAGGCTTTTGCACTTTTTTCTTTTAATTTTCGAATCAGTTTCCTTGAACCGCATAATCCGGGATTATGTGATTACGTGGTCGGAAGTGGATCACTTTTTACTCGAGCTGGACAAAGTCGATATACTTGAGCTTCATGCCAACAGACGTTTTAGATTTTTAATGGATAAAAATGCCCGTTTTCATAAGGACGGTCCTATCGGAAAGCGAATGTTAGAGGTCAGCCGTCAAGACTTTTTGAATCACTCTTTTCATGATGAGAATTCTTTTATCAGACTTGCGATTTTTAGGGCCAATCCTTTTCAGTTGGAAAAATTGAAAATTAAGGTTGAAAAACTTGTACGGGATGTTTTGGACGATAGCGATACGATGCCACTTTATGATGAAGGTCATAATATTGGGCTTTTAGTCTCTTTCCGGCCCTGGCAATTTAATGAGTATCAAAGTATCAAGCGGCGTAGATCGAATAAGGATTGAAATAACTGTAAAAAACTGCTCGATGAGCCCATAGCTCCAAACCATATTCATTGAAATTATCAGGAAAACTGGTAAAAGCAGCTGATGACATTCCTTGCAAAGTGCTATTGGTTTCTTGTCGTAGGTGCGCTTTCAGCCCAGGCTCATATCCAGGCGCCTTCTGCCATCCATGGTCAAGACATTATGACAAACCATACGGTACATGTTGAACTTAGCAGCTCAACTTTAAAAGGGACGGTCATTGTATTTTTATCAGCCACTTGTCCCGTCACGGAGAGCCACCTTGCCGAGATCAAAAGGCTGACCGAAGAGTTTTCTCAATATAGATTTATTGGCCTTCACTCAAATACTGATGAGTCCGTCGAAGAGGTTCGAGATTACTTTAAAAAAGCATCTTTGGCCATTACGCTTATAAGAGATAAGGATCAGCAAGCTGCTGACGAGTTTAAAGCTTTGAAAACACCTCATGCCTTTTTAGTAGACTCTACCGGAAAAGTTCTTTATCAGGGTGGCATTAGTAATAGTGAAGAAATGGGAAGAGCTAGGATTTTTTATTTGAGGGACGCTTTGCTGGATCATTCACAGGGAAAGGCCATTAAAGTTCCTTACGGTCGGACATTAGGTTGTGTCATTAAGCGAGGAGATAAACATGTTTGGTAAATTGAATTTATTTGTCATTGGATTTTTACTTTCGGCCTGCGCTGATCCCCAGTATATTCAGGCTTCCCATAATGGGGGAGAGTTGCAGTCCAAAGTGCAGGTTTTAGATTGCAATGCAAAATTTAAACCCTCTGCCACCTGCCTCTACTGGCGCTGGGAAAGCTTTCCAACAAGCGATAAGCCTGGCACTTTAAGTTTTCGTCTTTTCGATTTAGATCCCGACGATGGATTTCCAATTACCAAACGACCAGATACGACTC
The DNA here is from genome assembly GCA_964515195.1 of uncultured Pseudobdellovibrionaceae bacterium. Lineage (GTDB taxonomy): Bacteria > Bdellovibrionota > Bdellovibrionia > Bdellovibrionales > Bdellovibrionaceae. Next base: position 7,422 of record CAZETK010000034.1, on the reverse strand, counting down.
CGTATGTGCTTCTTTGGATGCCCAGCATGGGACATGGATCATCTCCTGTGACTGTCACGGAAGTGCGTGAAGGGGTTTATCAGGCGTCCAACATTTTTTTTGTTATGCCAGGAGATTGGGAAATTCGCTTTCAAATACGTGAAGGGACGAAGGTCATAGATGAGGCTGTTGTATCTCTTAATTACTAGTTCGCTTTTGCTTCCGAACATGGCCTGGTCTTCTGCCTGCTGTGGAAGTGTGGTAGCTGTTCCGGCGATGATCGTGGGAGACGAAAAAGCCGTCTTTAATACATCGTTTTCTTATGGGACAAGACAAGTTGATGTGAATTCATCAGGTTTGTGGAAAAAGCGATCAGAAGATTACACAACTGAAACTTTCAGAATTGAGGGCTCGCATCTTATCGCCGATCGTTGGCAGGCAGGGTTCTCGCTTCCGATGACTCGCCAGTCTCAGCAGGGAGAAGACTCGACAGATCTGGTGGATGCGACATTGCATCTTGGATATGAATTTCTTCCTGATTGGGACTATAACCCATGGAGACCAAAAGGTATTGGCTATTTTCAACTTATCGTTCCAGCGGGAGAGTCTACCTACGAGGCGGATCACCGCCTCGGCATCGATGGCCACAGCCGTGGTTTCTGGGGCTTGGGGCTTGGGACATTGCTGTCAAAGACCGTGAGCCGCTGGGATGGATATTTGAACTTTGAAGTTCATAGATTTTTTGAAAGGGCGATGAAAAATCAGACAGGTAAAATCGATCTATTCCCTGGTTATGGAGGAAGCTTGTCCTTAGGGGCTGGCTACAACACCCAAAAACTACGATTAGGTGCTGGGGTTACGTGGTCTTATGAAGATCCAATAGACGTGAAGAGCTCATTCTTGAACAGCTCGGGGGCTCCGCAGCGGATTACCACAGGATTGATTTCAGTCAGTTATTTGCCCAGTTCAGTTTGGTCAGCCACATTCAGTTATGCTGACCAAACCTTACTGGGTAATCCTGTTAATGCGGCTTTAAGTCAGACCTATGGAATTCAAGTCCAAAGGCGTTGGGCTCGGTAGAGCCCTTAGTGTCGGGGAGACCGCTCTTCTTGATTGGATTTGCGACCACGTCCTGGCTCACCTTCCTTTGAAGATGCCAGCCGTCCTTCTCCGATCTCGATTCTTTTGGCTTTTGATTCCTCTCCTTTTGGAATTTCCACCGTTAAAACTCCATCCTCATAGGAGGCATGAATCTCATCTGCGTTTACGCCAGTGGGTAAAGTGAAACTTCGGAAATACTTGCCTTGGAATCTTTCTCGTCGACCTTGCTTGCGTTCTTCCTGTCCTGACTCGTATTTTCGTTCAGCTGAAATGCTGAGCTGGTTATTGTGACACTCAATAGAAATGTCTTCGCGTCTAACACCAGGCAAGTCTGCATTCACGACATAGGAATTTTCCGTTTCGTCGATATCAATTGCTGGAGGCAATGATTCCATATCGTAAGAAAGCGATGGTAAATTGCGATTGAAGAACTCATCAAACCAGCGAGTGGGTTCCCAAAACTCATCCGTCCAGGGAGAAAGAGAATTGTAAAGGCGACTGGATGGCATACGCTCGGCACGATTGGATTCTGATCGTGATAAACTTCGTTTCATTTTAAACTCCTTTTGTTGCTTAATAAGGTTGGTTGACAGAAGTAAGTGAAAAATCGAACTTCTATGGGCGGTTAATTGCAAAACTAATACCTTGCTTTGGATTTTGACTTGAAACATAAACCGCCCCCTATTTCCCCACTTGATAAACAGAGGCCATAAATTCAGAGCTGTGAATTGATAGTTAAGCCATCCGAGTTAGAAGGGTTAGTAAACTGCAGTGTGGAATATAAATATCTTCTAAAATGTACAACAACGGTTTTAAAATTTAAAATTTCATTTTTTTATAAACCTTTAGAACAAACGTAAAATACATAGCGGATACTCTTTGTCTATAGACATGCATTGGTGCGTTTGTGGTATGTCCTGCCATGTTTCTTAAATGTTGCCACGATTTTTGCTTACTAAATCATCATAGGCTGCAAGTGGCTTTTTAATTCAGTCTAACTGCGGCTTTTTGTCCCGGGCGCTCAGCTCATCCCGGGAATTCTGGTACGAATATCTCGCATCAATTCCTTAGTAATGTGTTTTGAAAAACCTGAGGCCTTGGCATTCAAGTTGCTTTTGAGGCTGGTCACAAACATTTTCATCCCGTGGGAGGGTAAGGTATATGAACATTACAAACATATTCGGAAAACTTTTAATTGCAGCTATGGCATGCGCATTCATCACTGCCTGCGGAAAGAGCGGGAGTAGTAATGGATCAGGGCCAGGCTCTACTGTACAGCCATCAGAAACAGACGTTGGGTCTTCTCAAGCCTCTGACTCTGCTGATGACGGCTTGCAAGAGTCCGGTGACTCTATTGGCCAAGCGAATGTGGTGAGCGTCGATACTCGAGCCGGTGAGACATCTGCCAATGAACCAGCTGATACTTTAGAAGAAATTTTCGCCGCTTACCCTGTCCTGCAAACTCGTGCTAACTTTTTGGAGTCTATTACACGTGTAGTTGAAACAGACTCTGATACGCTTGATCTATATGCTGGTGACAGCTTAGTTATGGTGCTGGCTTGGAACAGCTCTACTAATATGTACACGGTTAGAAGCAGCACAATTGATTTCGAGGCGGATTCTATTACTAGAACGGTCTCTCAAGATCAAGATTTGCAACAAAAAGGCGTGTTAGAAAGCCTTGAATTCATCACTTCGGCTTGCCGTACTGAACTCGTCGGTCAAGAACCTGAACAAGATCAAGACCAAGATCAAAAACAAGAGAAGCCACAGAAGCCTGAAGAAGTTGAAATGTGTGCTAGTATTGAAGTTACCATGGTTCTTGAGCGCGAAGTTGTAAAACAAGAGCAAGAGCAAGAAAAGCCTCAGCAACAAGAGCAGAAACAAGAAAAGCCTCAGCAACAAGAGCAGAAGCAAGTTAAACAGCCTGGACAAGATGGCCAAAACGGCCAAAATGGACAAAACGGTTAGTATCTGAACCGACCCGGCCTTAAATGAAATTCTAAGTAGCCAACTGTTAACTCTGAAACGACGGGCGGCCCTCTCTGGGTCGCCCGTTTACTATCAACACAAGTAATTTGGATGGGGAATGTTATGAATCTTTTTAAAATCGCATCTTTTTTGGCAGCTAGTTTAATAACAGCGTACTTAGCAGGATGTAACAGGACTTCCGGTAAAGCAGAATCAATGGGACCTTTGCTTCCAGTCATAGACTTAAAACAACTGGAAAAAGACGGGTGTCTTAACGTCGAACAGCTTCATAATCAGTTTCAAGGTGAAGCCGCAAATTCACCCGGTTATCAGATCACTACAAATTTCATTGCAGATAACGTATTATCAACTACTAAAGCACAGTATCACACATTCTCAGCCTTCGACCTGAAGGACATCACAACTTCTGACATTGGTATTTTTAACCAACCCGTACAAAATGATTGCTCGACACTTACCGCGCGCACTTCGTCAGGTGAGGAGTTAAACTTCAATATTACGCGTATTATGCCAAACTCTATCAAGCTTGAATTGGTGCGCAATACAAATTCGGAGCTGCCGAGTTATCGACAAGAAGCTCTTAATCAAAAGCTCCATCCATTTGAATATGAACTTCAAGTCTTAGGTTCTCATCACCTAAGAGTTATTACGAAATATAAATCTTTTGATCCCCACTGTCGTGGTACCTATCTTGCGACCTCGACTTTGCAAACGGATTATATGTGGGCCGGTAGGGCGTCGTTGTTACCGACCACTGTGCCGATTTCAGTGGCATTTTTGAAAACTTATTTAAGAAGTACAGACGATATGGGTTCAGCGCCGGAAGTCCCGCCTTCGGAAATCCCTCACACTTCCGATCCGACAGGAGTTCCGGCGCTGGGAACCGATATCGCAACTACACATCCAACGCTGCCTGAAGACCCGACGTCCCCTCCACTCGTCGGGTCTTCAGGTGAATTTCCTCAACCCGTTACGCCTCAATTCGTAACCTTGGCTGATCTTGAAGCCACGAGCGAAGGGGAGTATATCCCTGTGACCTTAGACGAATTGCGAAGTTTTTCAAAACGACATGTGCGTGACGAGTTGAGACGATGCAAAAAGTAATATACATCAAGAATATTGTCTGGCTCCTGCTGCTTTTTCTGCTAGGAGCCTGTGCCGAAAATTCAAGTAAACAGAAAGTTTCTCCTGAGTTTCATTGTCAAGAGCAGCAGATGAAAAACCAATACATTGCTCATTGGTATAATCGGCAACCCAGCCTGGAGACACTAGATAATGTCGATCTATTTATTAGAGAAAATTACAACGAGTTACGTTTTGTAGAGCCTAATTATATGATTCGGATTCCCGAAAATGTAAACCGTATCAATCCTAATAATGTTCATTCCTCCAAGATCATACTTGAACGAATCGGTGCTCTCAATGCCTGGAATCAAGGTTATCGTGGCCAGAATACGATTGTAGCTGTTATCGACTCTGGAGTCGATATATACAATCGACATTTGGCCCAGAATATCTTTAAGAATCCGAATGAAGTCGTGGGGAATGGTATTGATGATGATGAAAATGGGTATGTGGATGATGTTTACGGGTGGAACTTCACCAAAGATGATCCTTACGTCGTTGATGAAATCGGTCACGGAACCTCCATTGCTGGAATAATCACAGGTTCTCGTGGTTCTGACGATTCATTAGCGATCGCACCTCGGGCAAAAATTTTACCCTTGGACATTATGTCGGGAGCTACGGGTACAGAGTTCGATGCCAAACGGGCTGTTGACTATGCTCTTGGAATGAATGCGAGAATTATAAACAATAGTTGGTCTATCTCTTGTTCTGAGTATCTTGCGACCGCCTTTGCCGAATATCAGAAATCCAATGTCATATTCGTCAATTCAGCGGGAAATGTTCATCAAAATGTAGTGGTAAGCCAATTAATGCTGGCTTCTTTGTCATTTTCGAATTTTCTCAATGTGGGCTCGACCAATATTCTAGGACACTTATCGACCTTTAGTGGTTATGGCCCCAGTATCAACATCTGGGCACCAGGCGAGCAAATCCCCGTTGTGACCAGCTCTGACAGTTGGAGTACAATGACTGAAGCATCAGGAACCAGCGTGTCGGCGGCCATTATTTCAGGTGCGGCGGCCGTAGTCTGGAGCGCTTACCCTGAAGATAGTGCACAAAAAATAATTTCCCGGATGATTCGCGGTGCTAAGCGGATTGAAGGAAGAAATTTCATCTCGCTCAAAGATGCGCTTCCTCCTTTACCCTCTAGCCCACCTACTTATGACCCTGATCGTGGGCGAAATTATGAAGAGCCACACGATAACGCCGTAACTTCACCAGTTGAACCACTTCCTCAGCCGATCCTAGAACCTGGAGGCCAAGGAAGATCAGATTCAGATAGTCGCATAGAAGGCCCTAATGTTATCCCTCCCGAGAACTCATCAAACGGGGACAGTGCCAGTAGCAGGGGCGCTTCTCAAGGCGGAACTTCAGAAGCCCATGATCGATCTAACCCACCTCGTTTTCCTGATTCTTCCCAAAATGGAAGTGTCTCAGAACCTGACCCCGAGTCGGGTTCTGAAACAATCGTGGAGGAACAGCCAGGCTCTGAGCCTTCTAATGATCCTCCCGAGACGCCGCCGCCATCAGGTTACGATGCTAATCTGCCTGAAACGCCCCACCAACCGTCACATTGAACTCAGGGACAGGCGTTTCGACTGCTCATTTGCGCGGCCATTTCAACTGCTTTTTTAGCATTCACGCGGCCTCCTGATTTGATTTTGGAATTCAAAACCGAAGTTTTGTCGACCGAGGCGGAAATTATGGCTTTGATTTGAGAATAGTTCAGAGCACGATTTGCCGCTTTCACCAAAACGGCAATTCCAGTAACCAGAGGGGTCGCCATGGAGGTGCCACTCATCCGTGTATATTTATTCCCTGTTACAGTCGAAATTATATTTTGCCCTGGGGCCGCAACGTCTACGAGCGATTTGCTATAGTTTGAAAATGCCGTCAGATTATTGTCAGTTTTAGAAGCCGCCACTCGCAGGATATTAGAATGAGTATAGGCTGCGGGATAATAAGGAGTCGTAGAGATATTATAACCCTTTCCGCCAGAGCCATTTCCAGCAGCGACCACAAACAGAACTCCGGCCTTTTCGGCTCGAGTGATGGCGTTTTGAAGGGCCTGGGACTTATAAGGAGATCCCCAGCTGTTATTAATGGCGAAGACCTTTTTCTTGACGGCATAATCAATGGCTTTGATCGCGTTTGATGTGTTTCCACTTCCAGAGTTGCCGATAAAGCGTAAAGCCATCAAGCGAACATTTTGAGCGGCTCCGAATACGCCACTTTTATTTCGTCCCGTTGCTCCAATGATGCCGGCAACATGAGATCCATGGTTTGATGAGGACGTCGTCTTGGGATTGTTGTTATTAGAAACAAAATTCCATCCATAGATATCGTCAATATAGCCGTTCCCATCATCGTCTTTACCATTCAGAATTTCGCCAGGATTGATCCATGCATTGTCTTTTAGGTCGGTGTGACCATAATCAATTCCGGAATCCACCACGGCGACGACAATGTCACGGGATCCCTTTGTAGTAGTCCATGCAGCAGGAATTTTTGTGTTAGTGTGGGCCCATTGTGATACGGCATCTTGATCGATCAAATCCATGTCATCCATATTTTTAGTGTCTTGTGCTTCTATAATTTCTTCTTGATGAATAGAATGGACGGGGTAGTCCGGCTCTACCACCTTGATGGTACGGTTCTGAGCCAGTCGTTCAATGGTTTCTTCCTTGTCTCGTTTTGAACCCGACATCTCAAATGTGTAGGTCGTGTGGCTGAGCGGCTTTAAAGTGACTCCGGCCACGACGTACTCATAGAGAGGGTTTCCGCTGGGGGGAATTCCACGTGAATCATCCTCAAATTCAACAATGTAGGAATCGAAATTTTCGCTTATATGAATATAAGGCCCTGATGCGACACTTTCTTCCGATGTAGAAGAAGCCTCCAGCCCGCAGACGATCGGACTGCCGCTAAGAGGACTATCGTGAGTTTGTCCTCCACCACTACCGCCACCGGAGGGTGCACAAGCCATAGTAAATATGAGCATTGTAAAAGTCAGAGTCCGTATATGTTGAGAAACACCGCTGTTGTTAAGAAATCTTCTAGATAAGTCCATACGCCCCCTTTTAAAAACGCTAACGTCTTTAAAAGGGTGTCACCAAGCAAAATGTGCGCATTACAGACCAAGGGCGCCACTTTTTTGACGCCCTTTCGGAAAATTTCCTTATGTTTAGAATTTAAATCATGTTTATGTGAACAATATATTGT
>CAZETK010000033.1:0-35850 GCA_964515195.1 uncultured Pseudobdellovibrionaceae bacterium | reverse complement strand
GTGACAGATCAGGTGGACAAACAAAACTCTTCTACGGAATTGGCGAAGCGGCGCGAAACCGTCAACAGCCAAGAGGTGGATCAGTGCTTGGTGCATCCACCGCGTACGTTTGCTGAAAGTATTCATTGGGCTGTTGAACAACGCATGCAGCCCCATCGGTCCCAGTTGGGTTATGTGGCTTCCGCTTACGGTCTCCCCTCGCGCGTCTCTGACTTTGCGGAAGTCAGCCTGATGTCACATCCCCTTTGCCCCGTGACTGTAACTTCGCTTGGAACTACATTGGGAAGTTCCAGTAAAGTGCCGTCGGCAGCTGTCATCGCCAAATTGAATTCGTTTGTGCAGCGGATGAATGAATGGCGGGAAGACGCTTTAGCCGGTGATGAAACTGCTGGCGAAAAAATAGAGATGATGTGGACACGATTTTTTATGTGCTTGGCCTATACGGAATCCCTTACCACCGCTGACACCAGCTCTTCGAAAAACGTGGCCCAAAAGTTAGCCCCTTCCGGTTACCGCAAACCCGCGGGTGTGAAGTTTTATGATGATCCCTGGCAGACACAGGCCAGTCGCTACAATATTGGACTCTTTCAATTTACACCCACTGCCGGTGGAAATGTGCAGGCCTGTTTACGGGAATGGAATGAGAACCTTCCTCACTGCGTTCAATCAACGTCTTCCTCGCAAGGAGCGATGGTCAAAGTGCTTGGCTCCAGCCAGCAAACCTTCAACGCCTTCTGTGGTATTTCAAAAATCACAGGAATGTTTTCAGTCCAAGTAAATACGAATAAAGACCGTAGTACCCACCCCAACAATATTCGAAGCAGTGGAGCGATGAAAGAGCCTCAGGATCGATGCGTTTCTCTGCACTTTGCAGCGGGAAGGTCTTATAATCACTTCGGGCCTTTGCAAAATTCAACTGGGCAAAACCTGGATAAGGTTTTCAGCTGCGTTGTTAACAGTCAATTTAAGTAAATATAATTTTTAATTATAGGGGGATTTTGGTCTTAACAAATGTCTCCACCTTGGAAACGACATCATCCAAGCTTAGATAAGTCGTATCTAAAACAAAAGCGTTTTCAGGAACCTGTAACGGCGCCACCGCTCGAGTCGAATCCTGTTTATCGCGCTTTTGCTGGGCGACCATTATCATCTCTGCGGCTTGCCCCTCTTCCGCGGCCCTGCGAGCGGCCCTATGGGACTGATCCGCCGTTAGATAGATTTTAGCCTGCGCCTGGGGGAAGACCACTGTGCCACAGTCGCGCCCTTCCGCCACCAATCCTGGCTGCCCCATAGAGCAAGCGCGCTGATGATCCAGAAGAGATTTTCGAACTTCCGAGTGGTGGGAAATCTTAGAGGCAAAGCTTCCCACGTCTTCGCGAGCCGTGGAATCTGTTACGTCTTGTCCCAAGTAAATTACACGGGTCTTAGCTTCCGTCATCTGCACAGACCATTCCTGGGATTGAACAATTTCGACCAAGCGTGGAACATCTTCAATATCCACTTTTTTTTGCAAAGCCACATAGGCGAGACCTCTATAAAAAGCTCCCGTTGAAACCCATTTCCATCCTAAGTGCTTGGCTAGCTCACGGCTGACTGTGGATTTTCCAGAGGCTGCCGGCCCATCAATTGTAATCACCCAACCCATAAGGTCATCCTTACCCCTCAACTTCAGGAATGCTCTTTAGCACTTCTTGCAAGGCTAATATGGCCGCTTCATTTTCGTGGGGCAATCCCACGCTCATTCGCAAGTGCCGGGGAAATCCATAGTTGAGAACAGGCCTCAGTATGATCCCTTTCTTTAGAAGAGCTTCAAATACCTGCAAGCCCTGTCTTTTGGTATCAAAGAGAATGAAGTTTCCTTCCGACTTAAAGAACGGCAGCCCTAATTCTTGGAGTTTCTCGTAGAAGTAATCAAGTCCTTTCCACGTGATTTCTTGCGTCTTTTTTATAAAGGCTTCGTCTTGCAGGGCGGCAACCAAGGCCACTTGGGCCAACTCGTTCACGTTGAAGGGCTTGCGAATACGATTAAAAATTTCCACCGTCTCCTGAGGGGCAATTAAAACTCCCACTCGAAATCCCGCCAGTCCGTAGGCCTTCGAAAAGGTTCGCAGAACTACCAGATTGGAGTACTGATTGATTAAAGCTTGGGCTGAAATATAATCTTGCGCCCGAACAAATTCGTTATAAGCCTCGTCGAAGACGACAAGCACCTCTTCATTCTTGAAGGCTTCAAGTAGTTGTCGAACAAAATCCCCATTCAAATATTCACCTGTTGGATTGTTGGGATTGGGAATGAAAATCAGGCGAATCTGTGATTTGTGCTTTTGATATTGCTCCACCAAACGACTGGCCTCAGCTACGTAAGTTTGGGCACGGTTGGACTGTGCGCTTATTTCATAGGCAGCAAAGGCATGGGGAATAGTAAGAATCGCTTGTCCTGGTTCACAATAAATGCGACAAAGAAGATCTATTATTTCATCTGACCCATTACCAAACGCTAAATTCCGTTGTGGAATGGACCACTTTTTGGAAACCGCCTGTACCATGCTGTAGTGGCCAGGATCCGGGTAAAGATGCTGAAAAGAAACAGCCTTCTGGACAGCCTCAATCGCCTTAGGGCTGGGGCCTAAGGGATTTTCATTACTCGCAAGTTTGTAGATTTGGCTCAATCCATATTCTCTTTGAGTTTCAGAGATGGGCTTTCCCGGCTTGTAAGGCACTAGCTTCTGAAGTTCCGGAGAAATTCTCATGTCCCTTTTCCTTTCTTTTCATTTAGGCCATTTCGCTATATGAAGATCATCTTTGAAGTTAACATGAGACCCAACTTCAGGGATACTGGTTCATGCACAGCGGCTCAAACATTGGGAATTAGCATGGACCCCCTGCAGGTTCAAGTTGAAGACATCGAGTTTAATGGAAAAAAACAACCTACTTGTTCTACATCGTGGCGTTTCTTTTTATGATGTTTGTCTCATCAACCCACAGGGTGAAACACTCTATGAAAGTCGCTGGATTTACTCTAAACATCGCTTTCGTTCTCAAATTGAATCCTTTCTCTCGTCCTACTCGACTTCGCTAAAGGCTGTCGTTTTATTAGACGAGTTTGCCGACCGTCTTTCAGGACTGCGCTTAGGGGGATCCGTTGCCGCCGTCTTTCCAAAAGGATTGGAAAAGCTCACGGCCCAATTGCAAACATCACCCATTCATTCCGAAAGCGTGATCTTAGTAGCGCCCGACTCGTGGGGACAGGAGTGGATGGATGAAGCCCTTCAATCCCTTAAACAACACTCCATTAAAAGAATTGCATGGCAGGTAGAAGCCCCTGGCGAGGTGGTCGAATTCTTCCAAGCCCAAGGGTTTGAGAACTTTATTACCGAGCCCCTGCATCCCCATCCGCTTTTAAACTGGCGGCGCAATCTATTAAACGCCTCTTGTTCGGGCCCAATTCTGGAAATAACCGAGGAGTTGCAAAGCACTCTTAAAAATTTAGAAGTTGAGGTCCCGATTTACTGGATGGACGAAGATCTTCAAGCCAAAATCCAAGTGGCCAATCGTTATGGGTTGACTTCAGTTTGGACCCACTTAGTTGGCAAGTGGGCCCAAAAAAAGATGGGCCAAAAAACTGATGTGTTTGTTTTGGACTGGGATGGTTGTTTTCACATTGGACAGCCCACTTCGCTACGTTGGACACCTTGGGGGCCGGTCAGTTCTTTGGCATCTCTGCCTTCTGTTCAGTTGTTGTCCATACAACCGACTCAAACATTAGAGAAAAATCTTTTTGGGAATTGGGATTGGCGAGGTCGCGCCGATAATTTTGAACCTGGCCCCATCTTTCTTGGGCGTGGTTTGAAACCTACCGTCCTTGATATCATTCTTCCTCCTGATCTGATTAGCACACAGTTTGAAACAAAGACTGACTTCTCTGAAAAACTGAACCGGCAGATTTCAGCTTTGATGGGCCTCAAGCACACCGAGGAAATCGAAAGAGAAAAGGCGAAATTGAAGCGATCGGCCATTCAACAGTGGGCTCTTGAAATTCTTCAATTGGCAGAATCGAATTGTTGGCTTCTGCTGGGCCCATTGGCGGAAGCCGTGCAGACAGAGTTTAAAACCTTGCAAAATTATAAGATTCAATGTTCTCAACGGCTCCCGAGCCTTGGTGAGCTTTATCCTTGGGAAAGTCTTAAGTTATGACTGAATTGGGTTTCTTGCGAACTGTGTTTAGTGACTCCACAGAGGCTTCCGCATTTTTAACAGATGACGGAAAATTAATCTGCACGCAATCTCGCTCAGGCTACTCATTTCTATCTGCGGTCCATGCCGCCCGGTTCGTGCTTCAATACTTTCCCTTACAAGACCAAGACTGGTTTGTTCTGAATGATCCTCAAAGTGGCGGCATTACTCCCTTTGGTGTCAACATTGTTGGGCGCTTGGGGAATTTGATCTGGTCTGTCCGGCTAGAGGGTGAAGCAAAGTGGAGCCTTGATGAAAAGTGGGAACCAATGGGATTTAAGCTCCCTCCTCTTCCGCTTCATTTAGGAGGGAAAACAAATGAACAGATTCCAGGTGTCTTTCTTGATAAAGTTCGCCCTTTTGAAGATCGCATTAGGCCTCAGTATGAAAAGCTAAAAACCTTTGTTGCATGGAAAAAGAGTCAACTTACGCCTACTGCTTTTAATGCCTATTTTAAAAATTGCGAAAGCGTGATGCGGGAAAAATTAAAAGAAACCCCCTGGACCGAATATCAGCATAAGGCACGGGCCCAAAGCGGCGAAATCCTTCGAACAAAAATCAGCATTACTGAGAATTGGGTCCTGGTGGACTTTGCAGGGACAAATCTTCTGACCCACCTTGAGTTGGACGAGCGACTCACGGAATCCATCGTCACCTATGCTCTTGCCCAAGCTTTACAAACATACGATATATTCAATCATGGGACTGAGTCCTATTTGCAAATTATCAAACCTAAGCAAAGCTGGTTAAACATTCGAAATCCTAAATATCCGGCCCGAGTTCGTTTCTTAGCTATTCCATTCCTGGAAACTTATTTGAAGCAGATGTTAAGTAAAATGAAGTTTAAAATGGACGACTGGAAATGCTCGCTAGAGGGATGGATGCAGTTAGTCTCCGATAGCGGAGAAACAGTGAACACAGACCAATTACGTGAGAATTGGGGCGTAGGTGTTTCATTTTTAAAAACCATTGGCGCTGGTGATTCAGCACTCCAGTACGAGCTTCTGACCTCCGCAGAACTATTGAGAATTGAAAGTGGGCAAATCGAAGCTCTTTCATTGCAAAAAGGCGCCCAATTGGAAATTCAGATAATTTAGGGCTCACTCGCCCGCGAGCCGTGCGCCAGTTTTTCGGATTGCCTCTTTAATGGCTTCCACCTGCTCGTGGCTGGTGGTTTCAAGCTCAAAATCAATTTTTGTTTCTCGCAGGTAAAGGCCTTCTGAAACCCGGTCATGATGAACTTGTAGAATGTTAGCCTTCTGATCGGCAAGCACCCGAGTCAACAGATTCAGGCGGCCAGGAACATCTTCGACAATGACGGAAAGTTGGGCCAGACGGCCTCGTTTGATTTGCCCCTTTTCAATAACTTTCGAAATGATATTGAGATCAATATTGCCACCACTGAGAATCACACAAACCTTTTTTCCTAAATCCAAATCTCTGTTCATTACGGCCGCCCAAGCCGCCGCGCCGGAACCTTCAGTCACCGTCTTTGCCCGCTCGAGTAGAAAAACAATGGCTTCAGCGATTTCATCATCACTGACCTGCACGACCTCATCGACGTATTGAGAAATAAAGCTGTCGTAAATCACCTGAGAAGGTTTCTTAATCGCAATCCCATCGGCAATGGTGGAGAGACGTCGGGTCCCGTTATGCGACTTAAGTTTATGAAAGAGTTCATACATCCCAGGAGCTTGATCACTTTGCACACCAATAATCCTGATTTGAGGATTGAGGCTTTTCAAAGCTACAGAGACACCACTTATAAGTCCGCCTCCTCCGATGGGAACCACGACTGTGTCTAGGCCCTGAATTTGTTCGATTAGCTCAAGGCCAATGGTTCCTTGTCCCGCGATAACATCTCGATCCTCATAGGGAGGAACAAAAACATATTCTTTTTCTTTTGCAAGGGCCTTGGCTTTTTCGAAGGCCTCATCATAGATTTCACCATAAAGAATAACCTCGGCCCCGTAATTCCGAGTCGCCGTCACCTTCGCCAATGGAGCCGTTTGAGGCATCACGATTGTCGACTTCACATTAGCTAACTGCGCCGACAAGGCGACACCTTGAGCGTGATTTCCCGCAGAGCTTGCCACCACGCCGCGTTTTTTCTCGGCTTCCGTGAGGTGGAAAATTTTGTTATAGGCTCCCCGGATCTTAAAACTTCCCGTTTTCTGGGTGTTTTCAAATTTGAAGTAAATATCCCGCCCGATCATTTTACTGGCACTGATGCTGAGATCCACGCCTGTCGTTTGGATGATGGAAGAAAGTAACTGTCGGGCTTTCTGAATATCTTCTAAGGTAACTTTCACGGCGTTAAGACTCCCAGTAGGCGGTTAACCCTAAAATAGGCGGATATTCCTTCCAGGGCAAAGCCGAACTTCGATATTCTAGGGCGGCTTCAACTTCAGTCTTCAATCCCACTGCTTTTAACTCATCAAAGTAGTAGAACGATGGCAGCTCTTGGCCACAACCTTCGCAATGTTTCACCAATGTACCATGCACTTCATTCACATGGTTGCAATGATGGCAACGTCTCAGATGGAGACGAGGATTCGTCATTTGAACCTTCCTCTCACCCAAGCTTTTAGGAGACTGGGAAATCTCCCCACACACACGTACCGAAAAATCTGGTAGCCCTCTCCAAGACTTGGGTCTAGTTTATCATTGAAAAACTACATTGCAAAAAGCAGGGCCAACTGATCTCGACTTGGCTCAATCCCAGTGCCTAATGACTTTTCGCGTTATCAATTTTTGCTGGCAGCTTTATGTTCAGATTTCAAGTGCTTACGCCGATGAAAAAGGGTGGTGAAGCGACCTATAAGATCCTATCTCATATTGTGGCTTGCGACTCTTGTTTTCGCTGTTCAGCCCGCCCTTAGCGAGGCGAGTATGGCGGCTTCTGCAGAAGGAGGCAACTTGAGCGTGACAGATTTGCCTTATTGCCGCAGAGAGCTTCGCGACCACCCTCCCTTATGGGTCACTGATCCCGGCTATGATGCGGATTCGGACTCACCGAAGAAAACCAACTCATCTCAGTTCGCGAACAAAACCTACACCCAAGGACTTGTCGGCGTCTCGGGACCCAACATTCCCCAAAACCATATCATGATCCCACGACGATCTGTCGTTCAAATTCCCACGGAAAATCAACAGATCCGAGATATGCTAAGAAGGAATCGTAATCTGCGCGAAAATGCCGACCTTTGGGTTCCGGTAAAAGTTCTCTCCACCCCCCCCATCAACGAAAAATTAGCTCAGGCGAAATCGGTGACGATTTCAAAAGTCTCCCAAGACCGACAAAAAAAATCAGCTGGTTTCCCCGAGGACGCCAAAGTCAGCAACACCATCTTAAAAACACCCTTGGTTGGTCGAATGAGGCTTCGAGATTTAGAGCCAACCGAGAAACAAGGTGACTTTGTCTTTATCGTCAAAAAGGATTCGCCCTTGCTGACGGCTTTAGTTGACCCTCGCAACCCTATGAGTGCCACCACAGAGCCTTTTGCTCTTGAGTTATTCAAAGTCAAAGACCAATTTCAAGTTAATCGTTGCTGTAATAAGCCCTTTGAGCAAGAGGTGAGCAATGTTGAAAAAGTCTGCCGCGATTTTGCTGTCTTCAAAGTGATCGGCGCACGAAACAGCAATGACAATGAAATTACTTTTGCCTCGCCCTGTGAAAATTGCATTTTGGAGAGCCTTGTCCCCATGAGCCGGGACTTTCTTAAGCCTCTTGAGGATTTGCTAAGAGGACTACAACAGCAAGATGAATCAGCCCTTACTTCGCTTGCGAAAATAGAACAACTGAATTTTATTGATACGCGGGGACTAGTGCAAATACCGGTAGCCGACATTGAGAATAACGATGACGGGCAACGTGGTCCTTTCTGGTCCTATCATTACCAGAAAGAATCTGGAAACGCCGATCTATATCTCAAGCCGGAATCCGCTTGTGGATTTATTCAAGTTTTAAAACACTGGAATGAAAGGCACTGCCCTACAGGAAAGCACGACTGCCGTATTGAGTTTGGAAATGCCAGCCATGCCTACTACACCGCCGGAGTTAACACTCAAGCCTGGGAGCATCGGGGACATGACACAGGAGAATGCATCGATATTCGTCCTTTCAAAAAGAATGCTACGGGCCCCAGCTCTGGTCGAAACTTCGGTCGACAGTTTAATCGTGCAGATTTTGAAAAGCTGATGCGCCTATTTGATCAAATCGGAGCTGATAGCTGCTTTGTGGCTGACTCTAAAATTGCTGAACAGTTCCGCTCTTGCGCTTACCGCCAAGATCACAATGATCATCTGCATATTTGTTTTCCAAAAAACAATGTGGTGAACGGCAAGCCCGTGCCCAATCAAAAACTTTTAAAAGCCTGTCAGGAAGGGATTCATCAATAAATGAAATATCTATCCGTACTTTTTATTCTGGTGAGTGGCAGTTTTAGTTCCGCCATTTCGGTGCAAATCCTTTCTCAAAAGCAGTTCCAAAAGCTTTCTCAAGAGGATCAGCTTTCCTACCTCAAGGGGCTTCAGAGGATCTTGCTTCGAATGTCAGAAAAATCCCCTTATTTGGCGGAAGAAAAGATCAATTCAAGCCGAATGCCAGCAAGTGCGCCTCCATCGACCGCCGATCAACACAATTATACACAGTATCTTGTTTTAGAAGAAATTAACGCCAACTCACCGTCAGAAAATAGCTCTTCAAAGGCCCCTCAGCCTTCTGTCCGCGTTGAACCTGTTAAACCAAAAGGTAATCCTGCCACAGCTACAACTTCTTCTACGACATCCCCACCCTCCACCGTCACTCCGAAACCTGCGAGTGGGAACGCAATTAGCAAAACTACGGTTTCCGCTCCTTTAGCTACCCAGGGGGCTGACAGCTTTGGAGCCTATAGGGATTCGGAAAAGTCTAACGTGAAATCGACTCCGTCCCCACCACCAGAAATCGCGGTAAAAGCTTCGGACAAAAATGACAGTCGTGATGGAAATCCGAAACGCGCCCACTTTCGCTGCATGTATGCTGGCTGGGTTGTAGAAAAAGACCCTTGCTCGCCACCTCAGCGCCTTCCCGATTGGATGAGTTATAATGGAATGTCAGATAAAAACAAATCCTGCTTGAAGGGAATGGCCGCCTGCAATCCTGTGATCTTCGGATTACGTCTGCCTAAAAATTGTCAGAAGTTTTCCGACTGCTCAGATAAGGCTAAGCCCATTTGCATTTCTCGCGGCACCGATGCCACACTCAAATGCTCTTTAGAAGCCGCTAAAGACGATGACAAAGGCACTCGCATAGCGGCTGAGCTCAACAGGGCCACTAATCCTCAACTTTACCAGCGTTACCAATCCAGATTTAAGGATCTTTGTGATGATGAGCAGATTAAAACAAATCCCTTTCTTGATTTCAAAAATGGAAAGCGGAGATCAGCGGAAAGCAGCCGCTTGGCCCGAAGGGATGTTCAAATGACTTGCCAATGGGCCGCTGAACAAATTGAAAAGCTCAATGCGATGACCGCAGGCTTGCCATCCCAACAGACGCCTTCATCAGGTGAGACTCATGATGCTACGGACTCACAGAAATCAGGAGCCCAGCAATAATTTTTAGTTTATACGGCACAGATTTTTTTGAAAGATTCCGGATCTAGAGAAGCGCCGCCGACGAGGAATCCATCAATATGCTCTTGAGCTATCAGGGCTTCGGCATTTTCAGGTTTAACACTGCCGCCGTAAAGAATGGGGACTGAACCCCAGCCTTTTTCTTTAAGCCATCCCGCAATAAACCGATGGCTTTGTTCCGCTTGCTCCGGCTTGGCGTTGACCCCGGTGCCAATAGCCCATACAGGTTCGTAGGCTAGGACTAAACCCTTGGCGCCCGCCTTCGAAAGACCTTGAACTAGTTGTTGTTTAAGAATGGCTTCGGTCTGATTTTGATTTCGCTGATCCAGGGTCTCACCAATACATAGCATCACCTTAAGACCCAGGCTCTGTACGAATTGCACCTTGTCCGCAATAAACTCATCGGATTCATGAAAATAAGTTCGGCGTTCTGAGTGCCCCAGTAATACATATCGACATCCGATTTTTTCAGCCACGGTCGCACTAATTTCCCCAGTGAAAGCACCTTCGGCTTTAGGATAGCAGTTTTGGATTCCAATTTTCACGGGGGAACCCAAAGAGGCCTCTACTGCCGCTTCTACACACAATGACGGCGGAAAAATAACGATTTCGCCTTTGGTTTGAACATTCTGAAACTTTTCAAAAAACTCCCGGCTTTCGTCAGGAGTCTTATACATCTTCCAATTCGCAGCAAAAATTTTAGCATTCATAATTATCGTCCATGTTTATAACGAAGAGCTTCGAGTCCTGGCAGGGGATCGCCTTGAAGATACTCAAGACTGGCGCCCCCGCCCGTTGAAATATGGGTCATTTTGTCAGCGTAACCCGAAGTCTCCGCAGCCGCTGCGCTATCACCACCACCCACTATCTTGACGGCATCAATTTCAGCCAGAATCTTAGCAATCGCAAAAGTTCCCTTAGCCATTTCAGGGGTTTCGAAAACTCCCATGGGTCCGTTCCAAAAAACAGTCTTGGCATTGCGAAGGGCCGCCTGAAATTGCGAAACAGTTCGAGGGCCAATATCCACCCCCAGATAACCCTCGGGAATATTAGCGTCCGTAGTGGTTGTTAAGGCCGCCACATCCGTGATTCCCGTCGTTACCAAGTGATCCACTGGCAATAGCAACGATTTTCCACGAGCCTTGATCCTTTCCATCATCTCCGCAGCATAGCGAACTTTATCCTGCTCGACTAAAGACTTTCCGACAGAGTGATTTATGGCCTTCAGAAAAGTGTAGGCCATGGCGCCCCCGATAACAAAACCATCTACCAAGTCTAAAAGCTTTTCGATTACGTTAATTTTGTCGGAAACTTTAGCGCCGCCCAATATGGCCCAATAAGGTCGCTCGGGATTTGTCAGTAGCATATCCAGATACTTGATCTCTTTTTCAATAAGAAAGCCGATTCCCCGATCCTTCATCAATTTAGGTAGGGCATGAATAGTCGCATGGGCCCTGTGAGAAGCCCCAAAAGCGTCGTTGATATAAATATCGCTTACAGAGGCCAAGCGCTGAGCCAATTCTTCTGAGTCTTTGGTTTCCCCTGGTTCAAAGCGTACATTCTCGAGCAGCAAAAGTTGGGTTTTTTTCATACCCTGAACCAAGTGTTTGATGGCATCACTTTCTGTTTTATCCAAAAGCAAAACATCCGCATTGAGGAGTTCAGAAAGACGGCTTGCCACAGGCTCTAATGAATATTTCTTATCTTCCGCGGACTTGGGACGGCCCAAGTGAGATGCCATAATGATTTTGGCACCCTGCTCACGAAGATATTGAATTGTCGGCAAGGCCGCGCGAATCCGAGTTTCATCGGTAATGCGAGTGCCGTCCATGGGAACATTGCGATCAAGACTCAAGAAAACAACTTTATCCTGAAACTCAAAATCCTTCAGCATTTTAATGTTTTTCAAACCTGGCATTGGTCCTAAATTCCTTTCTCTCCCATGTACTTCACAAAGTCGACCATCCGGTGACTGAAGCCAGTTTCGTTATCGTACCAAGCAAAAACTTTTGCCATCTTTGGATTGATAACCATGGTGCAAGCGCTATCGATAATAGCGCTGTAGGTATTGCCATTGAAGTCGACAGAGACGAGAGGTTTGGTTTCTACGTCAAGAATGCCTTTTAGCTCTCCCCGGGCGGCCTTGGTGAAAGCGTCATTGATAGAATCAATTGAGACTTCACGTTCTGGACGGAAGGTAAAATCGACCAAAGAAACATTAGGCGTTGGAACACGAATGGAAGTTCCATCAATTTTGCCCTTGAGTTCTGGCATCACCAAGGCCACAGCTTTCGCGGCACCTGTGGTGGTCGGAATCATGGACATTCCAGCCGAGCGGGCGCGACGCAAATCTTTGTGAGAAGCATCCAAAATTCTTTGATCATTGGTATAAGAGTGAATTGTTGTCATCATTCCGTATTCTATACCAAAAGATTCGTTTAGAACTTTTGCAAGAGGAGTTAAACAGTTGGTTGTGCAGGACGCGTTGGAAATGAATTGGTGTTGGCTAGGATCGTAAGCCTTATGGTTGATTCCGTAGACAACGGTCATATCCACGCCATTGGCCGGTGCGGAAATAAAAACTTTTTTAGCCCCAGCCTTAATATGTTTTTGATAGTCCTCCCGGTTCTTTAAAGCGCCGGTGCATTCCAAAACCACATCCACGCCCCAGTCTCCCCACGGAATTTCTTCTGGGTTTCGGTTGGAACAATATTTAATCGCTTTGCCGTCAACGATCAGATCTTTTTCATTGTGAGAAATATCTGCGTTTAAAATTCCGTGTGAGCTGTCATACTTAAGAAGATGGGCCGCGCCCTCTAGCGAACTCAGATTGTTAACTCCAACAACCTCAATATCTTTGTACCCAGCTCGAAAAAGCACACGACCAATGCGACCAAAACCATTGATTCCAACACGAACTTTGGACATGAAAAGACTCCTTTTTGATTAGAATCTTTTCGCATGAACGCTTGTGGCTGGCAACCCTGTCCGCAGGAGTCAGTCGAAGATCAAAAAAGGCGACGCGCCATCCCGCACTTTCATAAGAGTTTCGGCATCAGTTGAAAGGCATTGGCGGTCGTGACTTCCGCCAATTTCTCAAGAGAAATCTGCTTCAGAGAGGCCACCATCTGAGCTGTATGAACCATGTAGGCCGGAGTATTTTTTTTTCCACGCAATGGTATCGGTGCTAAGAAGGGGGCATCCGTCTCTACATGAAGACGATCTAAAGGAATTGTGGCCACAATACGGCGCAATTCGTCCGCATTTTTAAAAGTCACCACTCCGCTGATTGAGATATTAAACCCCAGATCTAAGGCCTTATCTGCCAGCCATTGAGTCCCCGTAAAGCAGTGGAGTAAGCCAGTAACCCGACCCCGAAACTCGTTTAGAATTTCAATGGTATCTTGCTCGGCATCCCTTGTGTGAATTTCTACGGGCAGCTTCAAATCAGCAGCTAACTGCAACTGCCTTCGGAACGCTTCTTTCTGAGGCCCCCGTGGTGAATGCTCGTAATAATAATCAAGTCCCATCTCGCCAAGAGCGACGACTTCTTTTCGTGAAGCATTTTCCCGGATAAAAGCCTCAGCCTCATCGGTAAATAAAGTGCCTTCATGCGGATGGACGCCCAAAGTGCAAAAAACCTTAGGATAAAACTTTTCGGCTAATGATAGAACTACACTTAAATCCTGGGGCTCAGTCCCTATTGTGATAATGCGATGAATATTTTCGGCCTCCGCCAGTCGCAAAGCCTCCTCAGGTGAATGCTCCAAGCGGTCCAAATGGGCGTGCATATCGATAAAGTCTAAACTCATGGTTCCATTTCCCTTTGAAAATGAATATACAAGGCCTCGAGTGATAAGACAGCATCTTTATTGAATTGCAAATCTCTTTGGAATTGCCCGAGCTCTTCTCCAATGGCTATCAATCTTTCAGAGGGAAGCTGGGAAAGTTTTGTCAGGTACTCTTTGATGTCTAAATTCAACAAAGCCCTTTTTTCCCCCTGCTGAAGAAATAGGGCATCTCGAACAAGAGTTAACCATAAATCTGTAGCTTGACGGACTTCTTCTCGGTTTTTCAATCGTTCGCGCCAGTCGTTGTCAGCCAAGGTGTCTTCTGACAGCAGAACCTGCAGGAAAAAGGCAGCCCAACGATGGCGAAATTCTTTTATTTCCGCATCGCTCAAAGCCAACAATCGATCAAAGCGCCCCTGAGATGCCCAGATAGCCCATTCAGATCCAACTTTGTTTTCTATCATCAATTCAGGCCGGATAGGGTGAAAGTGGAAAACCCGGCACCGAGATCGAATGGTGGGGAGAACCGCACTGACGGACGGAGCCGTCAAGAGGAAGGTCGTTCCTTCGGGCGGCTCTTCCAATGTCTTGAGCAGACTGTTTGCTGCCGTCGGATTCATTTTATGGGCTTCTTCAATCAAAATAAATCGGTGCGAGCGAAGCGACTGAAGCTGCAGAAACTCTAAAACAGTTTGAGCCTGTTCTGATTTGATCTGAGCTCCGTCGGGCCGTACCAACAAAACACTTTCATGTTGATGAGCTTCCACCCGCCGACAGGATCCGCACTCTCCGCACGGGGCCAGCGCCGGTTTTTCACAAAGAGCCTCTTGAGCAAACGCCCAGGCCGCTTTAATTTTGCCGACTCCGGAAGCTCCGACGAATAAAAAACTTCCTGTAAGCCGCCCTTCACGCAGCAAAGTCGTCCATTGTTGAAAAAGCCGATCATGGCCTAAAACTTTTGACTTCAAGGAAGCCATTTTCTCTTTCGCAATTCTTTTAATAACACATCGAAAAGTGACTCAGGGCTTTGAGACGCGTCCAAGATTAACCACCTAGAGGGATCTTGGCGAGCCGCTTTAAGAAACCCCTCACGCACCCGTTGATGAAAATTTTGATCCTCTGATTCGATACGATCAGCGGCCACACCCGAAATTTTTTCTCGTTCCTGACGGCGCCGCTCGGACTCGTCAACGGTTAGATCCAAAAGGACATTGAGATCTGGCTCTAATTGATCCGTGGCAAAGCGGTTCAGCTCTTCCACTATTTCCCAACTGATCCCACGAGCTCCCCCTTGAAAAGCCAAGCTTGAGGCCGAGAAGCGATCACTTAAGACCCACTTCTCAGCCAGCAAGCTGGGCTTGATCAAAGCCTCTACGTGTTGGGCCCGTGAGGCTTCGTACATCAATAGCTCTGCTCGAGGAACCGGCGGGGACTCGGACTTTTCTAGAATTAATTGTCTGAGCTTTTCTCCCAGAGGCGTGCCCCCTGGCTCACGAGTTTCAATAAACGGCAGATTGTGCCGTGAAAGCTCCTGCTGGAGTTGCTTCATGAGGGAACTTTTACCAGACCCGTCTAAACCTTCAAATGCCAGGAAATACATGAGTTCTAGGCCTCCCACAGGGTGAGCTTTTTGTCAGTTATTCATCCAGCAGTTGCGCAAAGCATTAATAAGTGTCATATGAAATCGATGGCGCTACATTGCCACAGTTTATCGGAAGGCGAGGATTGATTCATGGAAACATTCGTTACTGTCATTCATATCGTAATGGCTCTGATTTTGATCGGCTTGGTTCTCATCCAAGACTCAAAGGGTGGAGCATTGGGAATCGGCGGTGGCGGTTCCAGCTCTGTTCTCGGCGCTGGTGGAGCCCAGACTTTGGCAGCCAAGGCCACTCGTTGGGTCGCCGTGTTTTTTGCTCTGACATCAATTTTTCTTTCCTATATGACAGCTCAGAAAACTCGCTCTGTCGTCGATGAGGCTGGAACTTTGAGCGTACCAGCGGCCACAAGTCCCGCCGTTCCCGTTGAAAGCGCCCCTGCTGAAACTCAGCCATCAGAGACACCTAGCGCTCCTTCTCCTAACCAGTAGTGAGCATGAGCGCCCAGCTCGCAAAAAAACTATTAGTAGTGGCCATTGGAGTTCTTTTTTTACTGGTGGCCTTGCTATATCAACTTCGCCATGATTCTCAGCCCCAAAAAAGTACCGATGCCAATCGTCAGGATATTACTAAGCTGTTACGGAATAGCCTAATTCAACAGCGACGCTTCTTTCAGCGCTGCTGGCTTCAAGGAAGTTTATCCCAGGATCAGCAGGTATGGCAACTCTACTTAACCGTCAACAATAAAGGACGAGTGCAGAATTTTGAACTTCTCAATAAAGCTATGTTTGATGCTGAGACCGAAAAATGTCTGCGAGATATTTCGATGCGCTTAAAATTTCCGGCTTTCGACGGAGACGAGATCTCTTTCAGTATTCCCATCCGGATTTCCACCGTCAGCGGTAATCGTTAAGATAATCCACTCGATCGGGCACCCAAGGGTCATGAATAACGGTGTCCTCTTTGATCAAGGGCGTGCTGGGCGCAAATGAACCATGCAAAAGCTCTTTTTCTACAAAAAAGGGCTTAAGGTTGGCGTAGGATTTTTCTTGGATGACTCCTCGGCGAATCAACTCCTGAAACGAGGCCATCAGCTCTTCGGGAGTATAATCATATTCAGTGGTCATATTATCCACCACTTCATAGATGTCGTTGAGCTCTAGAAAACCGAACTGATAAAGATCCACAGCCACTTGAAAGGTATTCATCGTCGGCATCGTTCGACGGCCAAACTTCAGATAGTAATCAGGATCCGTATCTTTAGCCAAATTGATATATATTTTCTCGACGGGATCACGATTAGGAACCTGGGACTGTAAAAGTAGAATCTGATTGATCTGATCGGATGTGCAGCTCAGACTTTCCAGTACGAATCGTATTTCGGTGGTCGAGAGACGACGGGCGCAAATATCGGAGTAAAGATTGTAAATAATCGCATCTGATTCAGAATCGTCTCCCCAGCAAATTTGGCGCACGTCTTCACGCAGTCGGATTCTTAACTGTAACAAGGCTTGAAGCTTGAATCCAACCTGCTTCGTGAGTCGCCACCAGCGACTGGGACGAAGGTTTTTTAAGTTATCTTTGAAAAAGCACCCCAGTGGCCGAATTTCATCCAGCGCCATTTTTTCAATGATCCTCTCTTCCATCTGAGGAGGCGACGCTGTGATAAAATAGATGGGAAAGCTTTTACTTTCCTGACTCTGCACTTGAAAACGACGAGACAGACAGTTCAGCAAAGTATCGGTGCCCGGCACATTTTTCTTACTCATGGCTTTTTCAAGAATGGTTTGCAAAAGCCCACTCAAACTGTCCATGGACGTATCCAGATAAGTTTTATCCAAATCCCATACGAAAACCTGCTGAGCTTCCTTTTCCAGACTTCGCTTTGCGTAGGAAAAAAAGACCACATCTCCGTTTATTTCGGCGCGATTTCGCCAGTGTTGCCATTGACTCATAACCTATGATACCCCTCTTGCACCTAAGAGGGTCAACTGTCTGTATGCAAAAGAAATCAGAATTTGATTTGTCACTCCACTTTCACCCCCAAAGCTCATGGCCTTTGTCATTACCGGCCGTGGCGATTGGCCCCTACTTAATTGCGGGATTTGAAGGGGACGATGACGGCCCTGTTCATATTCACCCCTTACATGACACAAATGCCAATACAGACATTTTCGTAGAAATTTATGGCTCACTGTCTATGCCGGAAGTGGCCCGTTTATTATCGGCTCCGAATTTCCACCAAGTTTTGTCAGAATCGGACTTGCTAAAGGCCTTTGGGTTTCACCCGACCCCTGACCTTCGGCAGATCTTCAAAATTGTGACTCAACTTCCCTTTAAGTTTCAAAGCTGGTTGTCGCAGAAAAAGGTGGGGGCCCAAGAGCTAGCACCACTCTTAAATCTAAATTCCACCCAGCGGATTTTTGTCGCAGAAGAAATTTTAGCGGCAAATGACAGCAAGTCGGAAGCTATGGTACGCCTCGAATTACTGTCTGATCTGATTTTGATGGAAATATCACCGTCAGAACTGACTCAAGTGTCCCTACTAGAACTTAAGAGACGGCGCTACCCTCAAACCTTTGAACGCGATCAAAGGGTTTCACAATTGAATTTAGCTTGGCCTAAGACCGTTCGCGGTCAATTTGCACGCCGAGGCGATAAAGGTGGGTTTGATATTCATTTTTTTGCGGGAACGCCGGTAGAACTGATGAAGACCGCACAAACCTTAATTAAGGTGGCAGAGGAATGGAATACCAACCTCGAAAAGAACTCCTAGATTCCTTTGAAAGGATCTATATTGACTCAAGAGCTGTGGGTTCCACGGTGGCTTCGCGGTTTCAGAAGCTTTTCCCGGCTGAAAAAATTGAAATTGTCGATGAGCAACCCTGGTCAACTATCAGTCGAAGTCTCACCGCTGAAGAATTTGAACGCTCCAAGCGTAATATATTTATCACACCCTTTGGAGGACAGTTTTTTAAAAGATGTCCCGGTTCGACGCAGAAGAAGGTCCTGAACTGTTGCAATTATCATGTCTTAAATTTGGGATCTCAGTGTAATATGAATTGCAGCTATTGCTATCTGCAAAGCTACTTGAACACACCAATCATGAAGGTCTATTCGAACTTGGATCAGGCCTTGCAAGAACTAGAACATATGGCGCGAGATCATGGCCATCAGCCTTTTCGAGTAGGCACAGGAGAAGTTATTGATTCACTCTCATTGGATGAACTCACTCTTTACTCGCGTCCACTGATCGATTTTTTTAAGCGCTATCCCCAGTGGACCTTGGAGTTTAAAACCAAGTCCGACCGTGTTGATCAGTTCTTAGATATGGGCCCAGCGCGAAATACCGTGGTCAGCTGGTCCCTCAACTGTCGTGAGATGATTGAAAAGGAAGAACATGGCACAGCCCCCCTCCACGAACGCCTTGCGGCAGCTCGTCGATGCCTAGAGGCTGGATTTCAGATTGCTTTTCATTTGGATCCCCTTATCTGGCATTCAGATTGGAAAAAGAACTATTCAGAACTCATCGATCAACTGATGGCGGACTTTACACCTGAAGAAATCAATGTGATTTCATTGGGCACTCTGCGCTTCCAACCCGAGCAGCGGCATATGATGAAGCAAAGATTTGGTCTGAAGTCCTGGGTAACCCAAGCCGAGATGTTCCCGTCCGAGGGCGCGAAGCTTCGTTATGATGCGAGCCTGCGCCATGAAATGTTTCGCTTTGTTTATAATCGTTTTAAAAATCACAGCGACAAGTGGCGGATTTTCTTGTGCATGGAAACTCCGGAAACCTGGATCTCAGCCCTAGAGTCCCAACCCTTGCAAAAATCAGAACTCCATGACTTGTTCCGCCCACTACCTAAGATTTAACAGCGGCTTTAAAGGTAAGAAGTCTAAATTTCCCGCACAAATACCCGCCAGAATAATTCGAAGTCTTCTATAAAAGGCATATGTCCTTTACCTTTTAAAAAGATCAGCTTTGACTTGGGTATCATACGACTGACGTCTTTGCTGATTTTTGGGTACTGTCCCAATTGATTTTTTACGTTTGGGGCCGCCCAAGCTTTACCAATGGCTGTCCGATCTCGATCCCCAATGAGAAGAACAGTAGGCGTTTTTAAAAACTTAAACTCATAGTAAACCGGCTGAGTAAAAATCATGTCGGCTGTTAAGGCCGAATTCCACGCAATCAATTCCCGATCACCACTGTGCAGCCAGCCGACGGGGATTTCAAGCCAGCGATCGTATTCAGGCTTCCACCGTCCGTCATAATAATTTTCTAATTGGTACTTTTTCAGTGATTCGGGGGTCTGAGCCATTTCAGATTTGAAGTTTTCCTCTACAGGTCGATAAGAAATCAAAGTTTTCCAATCCTCCAAACCGATGGGATTGATCAGAAAAAGTTTTTGCACTTTTTCAGGAAACATCAGAGTAAAACGAGTGGCGAGCATCCCGCCCATAGAGTGACCTAACAGGTAAAACTTGTTAACTCCTAAACTGTCCAAAAGGAGGCGAGTATTTTCTGCCAAAGTGTGAAAACTATATTGATAATACGCTGGTTTGGATGATTTTCCAAAACCGATTTGGTCGGGAATTATCACACGGTAGCCGGATTGATTAAGACCTAGAATCAGACTTTCAAAATAAGCGCCTGAAAAATTTTTGCCGTGAAAAAGCACAATGACTTTACCGGTAGGTTTACCGGCGGCAATGTCCATATAAGCCATTTTTAATTCCTGCTGCTGAGTTTTAAGAGGGAAATATCGGACTTCGAAAGGGTAAGGGTAAGAAGTCAATTCAGCGTCGAAACGAGAGGCACCATTGGATTTAGGTTTTTCTTGTGTGGTTTGTGGCTTTTTACTTGCACAGGCTGTTAAAAACATCACGGCTAGAACCGTTGAAAAAAAGGATTTCATCCCGCTGTCCTTTCACAAGTTTCAATTATTTTCATTTTTCATTGTGACTTTGATCGATTGTGGCCGCAACCTTTTGGCGAAAATATTTTAGATAGAATCTTAATCTGATCTTCAACAATTTAACTCAATGAACATGACAGAGCCAGGCCGCGTTTGCATGCTAGGAATTGTCGATCGCTTAGGAGGATCAAATGGCATTCCGTTCAAAAGGCAGCTCTTCAAATCCCCCCTTTCAATCAGAAAATATTATGGTAGGCCCCAGCCGGTGGTTAATGGCCATGGGAGTCGCCATGATAATTTTGGGAGCCTTTAGTTTTGTGGTCGCTATGGCCACCACTTTGGTTTCCGTCGTGTTTCTGGGAGGCCTCTTGTTACTGGCAGGAGTCTTTCAGTTTGCCTTTGCCATTACCTCGGGTCGATGGTCTGGTTTCGGTCTGCATCTATTATTGGCTATTCTTTACGGAATATCCGGACTTTTTTTAATCTTGAATCCTTTGATGGGAGCCGCGACCTTAACTCTGTTTTTAGCTTTTATTTTTGTTACAAGCGGTCTTTTTCGAATCCTGACCTCGATTTCCATTCGTTATCCTTCATGGGGCTGGGTCATGATCGGAGGGATTGTAACGATCTTACTTGGGGTTTACATTGTGCTGAATCTGCCGCAAGTAAGTCTTTTTCTTCTTGGAACCTTATTGGGGATAGATCTTATTTTCTTTGGAGCTCATTTGGTCGCTTTCGGGGTAGGCCTTCGAAGGGAGTCAACCCGAAGGCCTTCTCAATTTCATCCTGTTTATACCTAATCAAATTCGATCCGTCCGCGACCAGAGATAATGATCAGCCAGAACAATCCAAGTCATAGCCTCAAGAACGGGAATGGCCCGAGTCACAATACAGGGATCATGGCGTCCCTTTTTGGCTACATCTAAAATTGAACTTGTGGGTTTAAATGAAATTCGAAGTAAGATGTCTTCACCGGTGGCAATGCCCCCCCGGATTCCGCCATAAACATCTTGAGAGCCCTGATGAAATTCAGCTCCTTTACTAACAGCTGCATCAAATCCTAAACCTAACTCCAATCCACTGGTCGCACCGACGCTGAGGTAGGCCTGAGCCAAGTCAGCTTTCAATTTATGAAAGACAGGTTGCCCCAAGTAAGACGGAGGACTTTTGATCAGAATTTCAGCGACTCCACCGTAGCTGTCACCATCTTGCTGGGCTTTCTTAAGAAGCTCACCAACTTCGCCATCGCGTTCCGACGGAAAACGAGCTTGAAAACCATCCACATCTTTTTGAGTCACAGATTTTCGTTCAGTATCAGTCAATTGAAAGGGACCGATTTGCGAAGCATAGCCTATAACACGACATGAAGAATGGGTATGCTTCATCATCATCTGGGCCACGGCGCCCGCCATGACACGGGCTACGGTTTCACGACCAGATGAGCGGCCACCACCTCGATGATCGCTGTGGCCAAATTTACCTTTCCACATATCATCGGCATGTCCGGCTCGAGGACTGGTTTTAATTTGAGAGTAGTCCTGCGAGCGGGCGTCTTGATTTCGTACCAAAATGGCAATGGGTGTCCCTAAAGTCTTGCCCTCAAAGACACCACTTAGAACTTCGGGCTGATCTGTTTCGTGACGACCCGAAACAATTTGGCCTGAGCCGTGAAACCCTGGGCGCCGCCTTTCTAATTCTTTTCGCAGAAGCTGATCATCAAATTTAAGGCCAGCGGGACAACCATCAATCACAACACCTAAAGCTGTTCCGTGACTCTCACCGAAGCTTATCAAAGTAAATCTTGAACCAAACTGACTTGCACTCATGGCGTCTCCTCGCACTTTTGCCAAAACAGCCTCTGCTCACGAGCCTGTGACTTAAACATCACGAGACCTGAATAATATTGCGCTCCACATTGTTGCGCATACTCCCGTCCCATGGAATCCTCTTTGTAATTCAAATCAAAAACAAACTTCGGCCGCCACTTCTTCGGTGGCATCAATGTATCCGGCAATCGCGGTGCCGCCCAGATTAAAGACGTCGGCGAAGGCTCATCGGCAGCCTTATCACTCTGACGTGGCTGTCCCGTTCGAGATGAAAAATATCGCACCTCAGGCAGCGTCTTTTGAATTCCTTCAAGTGTTCCTCCGCCTCCCCAAACAACAATCCTGTCAGTTGCCGTCTGGTCAGCGGGTAAATTTTGAATCAATTCCAAAAATCCCTGCTCGTCTGTAGAGGTTCCCAGCCATCGCTTTTGGCTAGGATACCAATAGAGTGTATTGACCGCCTTTAACTTGGGATGACGACACAGACGAGCGGCATTTTCTTTATGAGGCGAAGTGACTGCCGCATAACACAATCCCATCTGTCGCAGCACGGGAATCGCTTTATCCCACTCCTGTCGTCCAATATTAACCGCCAATACTGGCAAAGACCTTTGGTAAAAAAAATCCGAATGCTCCAGGGGCGTAAAGCTATGATGAACCGGGTCCCCCAAAACGGCCGCAAAGCCGTTCACACATTGCGGCGCCATCAACCATTGCCACAAGGAAGGCTGGTCCCCGGCCATACCTTCATCTTCTTTCCAAAAATTTAAAAGTTGATGGCCTCTTCTCGAGATACGATACCAGTCCCACCGTGACGTGGAAGATCTTGGCAGGAAGCTACGGGTCTGACTCTTTTCTTTCTGCCATTGATGGGCTCGCCCCAGATCATCAAATTGATCCACTTCCGGTGCGTACTTCATGTGGGCCACCCGACTTTCATAGTGGATCCAGTCTTGAAATTGGGAAGCTTCATGAAGCGAAAGAATCAGTTTTTCTTTCGGTACTCGGTTCAAAATGGTGGTCGGTGGTCCCAACTCCCAAGCCCAGTCTACAAAACTCACTTTTGAAAGAAGGCTCGTCAGATCGGGATTCGCCAATGTGCTTTCCGCAGTTGAGGCATTTCGAAAGGAATAAAGAAACTTATCCTCAGGTAACTCATTTAGAATGCGCTTAATCTGTTCAGCGGAAAGCAGGTCATCCCGAAGTTCAAAGAAATCAAGCCCCTTTTTACCGTAGCGATTTTTGAATTGTTGCCACCGAGGTTCGGTCTTAAATACTGAGGCTTTGACAGTCAGAACACCCTTTACATCTTTGAGGTCTGACATCAGAATTCGCCGCTCTTGTTCTTGAGCCTGAAGATGGTCTTCCACTTCACCTTCTGGCATCAGGTAAACAAAGTCGGCTCGTTCTGAATAGTGTTTTTCTCGGCGTTGAGCTCGCTGCAGAAATTCTTCCAGTGGTGAAATATCGTGGTTCAACCGGGGTCGATTCAAAAAAATGCGCCCCTCGCTGTCCGTTCTTCGTCGCACCCAAATAACATGAACACTAGGAGGTATTTGGCTGATGTCAAACCCAGCTCCGGCGACAATAAAAGCTTTCCCTGAGATTTTCTTAAGCAATTCCGAAAAGTATTGCGCTTCTAGTTGACGAAAGCGAGCTTCACCACTTTCGTTGAAAATTTCTTGAATTTTTCGATCACTACGGCGTTCAATTTCGGCATCTAGATCGATAAAAGAAACCTGTTGGCCCTGATAGTAAAGAGTCAGACGCTTCATGAGTTCTGTTTTTCCAGTACCCCGGTGTCCAATGATAACTGTAATCATGATGATAGGTCCCCTATCCTCCCATCGGCAAAATAAGGTGTCGGAATGAATTGAAAATCGAGAAAACTGGATATGATGCTCCAATTTGAGACGCGGGATTTTCTTCCATTTTATTTTTGAAAATTTCCACAAATTGAAATTAAGAGATTCAAGCAAGCCGCCGAAAAGTCCAGGTAGGAGTTTAAGACCCATGGCTCAGCCCAAAAAACAATTATCGGAAAAGTCTTTGGACGTCGACTTAGCGCCGCTCAAGAAGTTCCGAGAGGAAATCGACAAAATTGATCAAGAACTCGTGAGATTATTCGACGAGCGTGCTGCTATTGTCTTTGAAGTGGGCCGCTGGAAAAAACAAAGTCATGTAGCTGTTCATGATCCTAAAAGAGAAAAGCAGATTCTAAATAAGATAATCTCCCTACCGCGCTCCCACTTAAAAAGCAGCGAAATTCAGACGCTCTTCATGAAAACAATTGATTTTTATCGATCAACGGAAAAAGCTAGAACTTTGATGGAGTCAGCTCTCGACTCTGGTGTTCTTCCCCAAAAAGCGAAGGTGGGATTTTTAGGCTTTGGACTTATAGGAGCTTCTGTCGCTTTAGCGCTTTATGAGTCTTGCCCTCAATGGAGCTTTTATATTCACGATCCTTTTTTATCAGTCGATTCATTTGAAGAGTGGAATCGATCCAATACTCAGTCCCACTTTCAAATCGTCAGTTCACAACAGCTTAAAGATTTGGATTTTGTATTTCTGGCCGCCCCTTTAGATGCCAATCAAAAGTGGGCACCTCGCTTACAGGAATGTAATTCCCTGATTCTCAACCTTGGCAGTTATATTCATGAACTTCCACATGTATTCGGATTTCATCCGTTGGCGGGTAAAGAGGTCGGCGGCTTTGAAAATTCCCAGGCAAATTTATTTCATGGGAAGGTAATCGCTATCACACATCCCGAGCTCTTTCCGTCTTCACTGAAAAAAAAACTAGAGGCCTTGGCCCATATCCTGGGGGCGGAGGCGACCTGTTTGCGTACTGAGATTCATAATGAGAGTCTTGCTTACACAAGCCATCTGCTTCACCTTATCGCGGCAGCTTTTGGTATCACCTTGGATCAAAAAGATTTTGAAGAAAAACTTGCACTGATCCCGGGCGCGGCCGCTGAACTTCTAAGGTTGACCGGAGCCCATGCCCAAATGTGGGAGCCTATTTACCGCCATAATCGCCCTGCGATCTCAGAAGCCCTTAAAGAATTCATCAAAAATCTACTTGAAACACAATCGCTGTTCGAACTGGATCAAAAAGATACATTTCAAGCTGAAGTACGGAAATTATTATCAAAGACAGAAAGAATCTATCAGAATATTTATGCTAATAAGGGGTTGAAAAAATGATTGTCATTATCAAACGTGGTTTAATGGTTAAAGATATTCAGGATGTCCTCAATCGAATTCAAGATCTAGGCGGCAAACCTCACGTTGTAGAGGGTCGTGACCAAATGACCGTGAGTGTACTAGGCAAAACAGAGAAAATATCCCTGTCCGATTTGCAAACCAGGCCTGAAGTGGAAAACGTCATTCGGGTATCGAAGCCTTTCAAATTGGCGTCCCTGCCAGCCAACCCCCTGGGATCTGAGTTTGACGTCAAAGGCGTTCTGATTGGTCGAAATCACTTTTCAGTTATGGCGGGCCCGTGCTCCGTCGAAAGTGAAGAACAAACCTTACGCATCGCCCATGCCGTGAAAGAGAGAGGCGCAAGCTTTCTACGTGGTGGCGCCTTTAAGCCGAGAAGCTCACCCTACGCCTTTCAAGGGTTGGGTTTAGATGGCCTTAAAATTTTACGTAAAGCCTCTGAAGAAACCGGCCTCCCTATCGTATCAGAAGCGATGGATTATGAAGGCCTCAAGATGATGATGGACTATGTGGATATCATTCAGATTGGCGCTCGTAACATGCAAAACTTCTCACTTCTAAAAGAATTAGGTAAAATTGATAAACCTATTCTTCTCAAGCGAGGAATGTCCGCCACAATCGAAGAGTGGCTGATGAGTGCTGAATATATTCTCGCCGGCGGAAACAGCAAAGTGATGCTCTGTGAGCGCGGCATTCGCACCTTTGACAATCAGTATTCTCGTAACACTTTGGATCTGAATGCAGTTCCGATACTAAAAAGCTTGACCCATTTGCCCATTGTCGTCGACCCCAGTCACGGAACCGGCTATCGTCACTTGGTGACTCCCATGTCCCTGGCGGGAATGGCAGCTGGTGCGGACTCATTAATTGTTGAGGTTCATGACAAGCCCCATGAGGCTTTGTCTGATGGGCCGCAAGCTCTTCTCCCCACAGATTTCGAGGTTCTAATGGAAAAAGTCCACGGGATGGCAGGTGTTGTTGGAAGACAAGTGCAAGGAGTTCCAGCTGTATCTAAAAAGGCGGCCTAATCGATGAAATTTCTGTACCGAGGAACGATTCCGGCGTCGAAGTCCATCATGAACCGGGCCCTTATTTGCTCATCCTATGGGAAAGGGCTCAAGCTAAAGGGTCAGTCCAGCTGTGACGACGTTCAGAAAATGATGATGGCCGTCGAACAATTGGAATTATTGAGGCACTCAACAGAGCCCGCTCAATCCCTTTCTTCTTCTGAGGCTCCAAGAGTCGGAGCCCCAGTTTATGACTGTGGAGCCGCCGGTACAGTCCTACGGTTTTTATCTTTACGATTAAGTCGTATTCCAGGAGTCCATGTTCTAAAAGGGACAGAACGTCTTATGCAAAGGCCTCAGCAAGACCTTTTGCAGCTCTTTGACAGGCTAGGTGTTCGATATGAAACAGACCCGGAGCACCTGACACTTCACTCTAATGGCTGGCAAAATTTAGAGGAACCGATCACAGTACAAAGAGAAGTCTCTAGCCAATTCGCGTCTGGTCTGATTCTTAACGCTTGGGACTTGCCGACGGATTTGAACCTGCAGATGATCGGTGAGCCCATGAGTGAGGGCTATTTGGACATGACTTTAAAAGTTGTCGAGAAACTGGGGATGAAAATCACTAGAACTACGGATCAATTGACAATCAAAGCACAAAGCCAAGTGGCAACCGGCCACTATCAAGTTGAAAGCGATTTGAGTTCATTATTCGCCGTTGCGGCCTTTGCCGTTCTCAACGGCGAGGCGCAGTTTGAAAACTTTCCCGAACCCAGCTTGCAGCCAGATTCAGAATTTTTAAATTTCTTTCGCCGAATGGGGATTCCCACTACCATGAACCACGATACCTTAGAAATTAAATCCACGGCCGGGTTTCAGGGGGTTGAAGCCAATTTAAAGTCTTGTCCTGATCTTTTTCCGGTACTGGCAGTTCTTTGCTCATTCGCCCTGACTCCGTCTAGGCTTTATGGAGCTCCACAATTGATTCATAAAGAATCCAATCGTATCGCCAAAACGTCAGAACTTTTAAACCTAATCGGCGTCAAGAATGAGACCCAATCCGATGGCATGATCATTCATCCGCGCACCACAAGCTCGGCCTCAAACCACAAGTTCCAATACGATACCGATCATGATCACCGACTGGCATTTGCAGCCGCACTGGTAAAATCTCAAGGCTACCCAATTACGATTCTACACCCCGAGGTGGTTAACAAAAGCTTTCCCGAATTCTGGCAAGTGATTCAGCTTTCGCCCAACTGAGATTAAGTGCAAAGCTCCGCAATTGTCTGAATCAACAACTGATGAATCTTCAGGGCCAAATTCCTATACCATTTTATAAACTTTTCGGACCGTCACTCAGAATATTCCGTGGTTCAGGTGAAGGCGCCGTCGCTTCTGACACAGCAGGGGCCGATTTCCCTAGAGCTTCGGCTTCATTCATCAAGCCTTCAATTCTAGCGAACTTATGTGCCTTCTTTAAACTCCAACGACGGAATCTTTCAAAGTAAGAGAAGGCAGCGGGCACTACGACCAATGTTAGTAAGGTGGAAGAAATCAATCCGCCCACGACGGCAACCCCCATACCTGTTCTTTGCTTGGAAGCTTCGTTTAATCCAATGGCGATGGGAAGCATGCCCGCGATCAAAGCCAAAGTGGTCATCAAAATTGGGCGTAAGCGTACACGGCCCGCACTGATCACCGAATCCATCATCGAACGTCCTTTCGCCAATTGCTGATTGGTGTAGTCAACTAGCAATATCGAGTTCTTGGTGGCCACGCCTAAAAGCATGATACATCCGATCATAGAAAAAATGTTCAAAGACTCACCCATAATCAATAGCGCAAAAAAGGCTCCGCAGGCGGCCAATGGTAGCACCAAGAGAATTGTAATTGGCGTGATAAAGGATTCGTACAAACTGGCCAATACCAGATAGATCAAAACAATTCCCAACCCGGCCGCAACCAGCACACTGAAAATCAATTCTTGGAAATTTTCAGCCTGCCCAACAAATTGATAACGCATATCTGGTGGCAACTTGATTTCTTTATCAAAAAGTTCGCGAACATATTTCATCGCCTCTGCCATCCCCGGCCCTTTCGGATTGATATCCGCACTGATCTGAATATAACGAGCCCGGTCTTCACGATTGATATCGGCGGGACCTGTCGTAATCACGGGTTTAGCCACATCTTGCAGTCGAATTAACCTTTGATTCACGTTGGGCACGTAAATCTGATTGAAGCTGGCTTGGAGGTTTCTCTGATCCGGTTTTAAACGAACCCGTATATCGTACTCTTCACCTCTCTCCCGAAAAACCGCAGGAGTGCTTCCTTCCACCAAAGTGCGCAATTCGGCGCCCATCGTGGTTGTAGCCACACCCAAGCGTTCGGCCTGAAACTTGTTGGGAACCACCTGAAACTCTGGTTTACCAGGACGATATCCCGTATCCACATCTAACAAGGCCGGATGATTTTTAAGCTTGGCAAGAACTTCGTTTGAAATCCTTTCCACCTCATTCAAGTCTGTTCCCATAATATTCAAGGTAAAGGGTCGCAAACCGCCGCCGACCATATCGATATCCTTCACTATGGGGCGCGCGTAATCAAAAGCTTTAAGCTGTTCGCGAATACGGTCTTTCATTTGAGTGGTATTGAAGTCACGTTGGCGGCTTGGGACTAAATTAATAAAAAACGACGCCTTATTCGCCTGCCCGGCTCCTCCGCCAATAAACATTACGGAAGTTAGAACTTCTTTATTGGCACGAATGGACTCATCCACCTTAAGGGCTGTTTGCGACATCGCTTCCATACTGGTTCCTGGAGGCATATCAATGCTTACAGAAAACTCACCGGCATCTTGAGCTGGTAAAAAGGTTTTGGGAATATATTGAACAGTCCAAAGGCTGAAAACAAAAATACCTACCGCAATCCCAATAACAACGATGGGTCGCTTTAAAGTCCACTTCAGTACTTTTTCATAAACATCTTCGAGCCACGTTTGAAAATGGTCAAAAGCCTTCAGGGCACGTCCCATTGTCCGAGCCCAAAAACTTTTTCCATCTCCTATGTTTCCGTGACCTGCGCCACCGCCATAATAGGCTGAAAGCATAGGGGCCATTGTAACCGCATCAAATAGACTGATCGCCATAGCAAAGCAGACCGTAAGCGCAAACTCCTTAAAGAACTGCCCCACGACACCCGCCAAAAACCCCATGGGCCCGAAGACGGCAATAACAGCCATCGTGGTCGCAATCACTGCCATCAACACTTCCTTAGTTCCGTCAGATGCCGCTCGAATTGGATTCTTTCCCATCTCGGCATGACGGAAGATGTTTTCCCGTACGACAATGGCATCATCAATTAACAAACCCACGGCCAGGCTCAAGGCCAACAAGGTCATGACATTGATGGTGAACCCCATCATATACATCAAGAAAAAGGCTCCGATCAGAGAAGTGGGAAGCGATAATCCTGTAATAAAGGTTGAACGACCACTTCCAAGGAAGAAATAAACGACTATGATGGTAAGAAGAATGCCAATCAAAATAGCTTCTTGAACGTCAGCCACATTATCGCGAATGGGTTTGGCGCCATCCCGAACCAGAGTCAAGTTAATGGGTTCCTTGGAGTTGGCATTAATAATGGAATTGATACGCGTAAGACTATTTTTAACGGCGTCAGCCACGGCAATGGTATTGGCGCCAGATTGTCGATAAACCAATAAAAATAAGGACCGCTGGCCATTAAAAAAACCACGGGAGGTTTCATCTTCAACAGTGTCTACCACACGCCCCACATCCTTAACCGTGACAGGAACATCGTTGCCAAGAAAGCTAACAATTACAGATTCGATATCTTGGATATTTTGAAACTGTCCCAGCGTTCGAATGATAGTTTCTGCTTTTTCATCCTCAACAGTTCCGGCAGGGACATTCTGTCCCGCCGCCGCGATTCGATTGCTGATAGTAGTAGCGGAAAGCTCGTGACGTTTTAATTTATTTCGATCCAATTCGACGTGAATTTCTCTCTGGCGACCGCCGATAATCTCTACAAGCCCCACTTGGTTAACTTGCTCTAGACGAGGCTTCACCTGGTTTTCAGCTAAGTCAAAAATATCGGCTTCAGATAGCGAAGCCGAAAGAGAAATGATCAAGATCGGCTGATCTGCAGGATCCAATCTTCGAATGATCGGCTCGTCAATATCATTGGGAAGTTTTCGCTTGGCCGATGAAACTTTATCTCGCACTTGCTGTTCCGCGTATTTAATATCGGTTTCTAGAGTAAACTCTGCGATAACACGGCTCACGCCTTCTGAGTTGATTGAACGCAAGGTTTTTATTCCTGGCAGCGTGCTCATCTCATCTTCATAAATTTTAGAGATAAGAGTCTCGACCTCTTCAGGTCCGGCTCCGGGATAGATTGTGGTTACAGTCACAATCGGCAAAGTAATATCCGGAAATAGATCCACTGGCATCAGTCGGAAACAAATGGCTCCAACAAGCATTAATACAGTAACAAGGGCCGTGACAAAAACAGGGCGTTTGATTGAAAGATCCGCCAAACTCACTGATTACCTCCAAAAGTCTTCAACTGAGCGTGAATATTCAACACTTCGCCCTGAATCTGCAATCGGGTTAACTGGGCGGTACTAAAATCCTGTTCAAACTGAAGAACTTGAAATGTTGTGGTTAACCCACGCCGATGACGATTACGCTCGTATTCCATTTTTTCCCTATTGGCCTTTTCAATATTTTTAGCCAATCGATAATGATTCAGACTCTCTTGAAACCGACTTCGAATATCCTGCCACAGGCGCTCTTGCTCGAAAACTTTCTGCTGGTACTGAAGATCCGCTGCCATCGCGTTCTTTTGATATCCTTTTCGCACATCGCTCTGAGTGCCGATATCCAATGGGATATCAACTCGAATGCCAATCGTATAATAGGGTTGCTTATCAGTGCCGGCTTCCTTCATCGCCTCTTCTTGATAGACGTCACGACCATTAAGCCCATAGGAGCCATACAGTTTCACATCCGGTTTGTTTTTCTCTCGATTAAGCTGGGCACTAGCCTGAGCCAGCCTTTTCAATTGCTCTGCCGCTTTCACATCATCGCGGTAAATAAGTTTCTCGGGAGGCTTGAGAGATTCCATAACACTATCATCTAAACTGGAAAGCTCCTCGGTGACCAAATCCGAGTTAAGACCTCGAAGGGTGTTAAAAGTCCGTGCCGCTGCCTTTTCGGCATCAATAGCCGCCTGAAGCTCAAGGCTCCGACCCAAAAAGGCCGATTCGGTTTGTAAATAATCAGATCGATCCGCCAGGTTGAGCCGAGTGCGATCTGAACTCCACTTTTTCAAACGCTTAGCCCTGTCCACTGTCTCCTGGGTGGCCTGTACGGCCTCACGAGCCACGGCTAGGCGCCAGTAGGCGCTCTCGGCATTAGCCAGAATTTGTTGTTGATTAAATTTTTCATTAAATTCGGTTGATTTAATGTCGGCGTCAACAAGGTCTTTTTGAGCCTTTGTTTCGGCACCCAACCAGTTTCGACCCAGCGATTGTGTTAATTCAAGGGCAGGTCCCGTCGTGTAATATTTTAAGAGAGGCACGAACGCGGGATTGGCATGAGGTAAGGATGTCTGAGTGATTTTATAGACAACCCGACCCTCTAAACCGAAACTTGTTTGTTGTCGTACGCCCAGCATAGTGCTGGAAATCTCCAGCCGATCCCCTTGCAAGGGAGAACCCGTTTCCCTTCGGTCATCAAAGTATTCTGTTGAGCCTATTAACGCGGGCTTTGTCAGCAGACTAGCCTCGCCTCCACGGAGCCGCGCTCCTTCGACTCGCGCCTCAGATCCGACATGGCTGCGATTACCTTTCTTCACTTGCTTAAGATATTCTGCTAACGGTAGGTGGGACCCTGTGTCGACAGATGGGGCTACCCCTTTTGATGGTGTGTTTTGCGCATATACCAGTGTTGGCAAGACCACTGCCATAGCAAGAGGAAGAGTTATCAGTGTGATCAGCCAAGAGACAAATTTGCAATTTTCCATATGTAAGTTCTATTTCCTTTTACCAGCCGAGTAGAATGTCTTCTGCGCCCCCTCTTACGGGTTGACAGTCAACCCGTAGCATCCTTATCTGCCTATGTAAGTGAACGCTTACATCCAGCATTATCAACCCTTTCCAATAGAATTGCAAGTGACCATTTACTTGCAAATCGCGTAAACCTAAAGCATGGTCAGGCCCGCAACAGAGGTCCATGTCGATAGAGGAGGAGACAAGAGCATGAAAGCTTCTCGAGGCTCATTTAAATCGGCCTCTTCAAAGTCAGCCCGGCTTAAAGCTGCGCCCCGCCGAAAACGCGATCGGCATTCTACGGAGGAGAGGCTTATACAAGCCGCCACCGAGGTTTTTTCTCAGTTGGGTTATGACGCCGCGACAACAAAAATGATTTCAAAGGCGGCTGAAGTAAACGAATCCCTGATAATGCGATATTTTGGCAGCAAGGAAGGGCTTCTTTTAGAGATTATCCGTCGCTTTTTTGCAACAGCGAACGCGACTCCCTTGAACTATGCCCCTCAAGAGACCTTGGAAAAGGAAATTAAGCATTACTTAAAACAAGCTTTCAGCACACTTTCTGAACACCATGCAATTTTTCGTATTATGCTTTTGAGAGCCTCTGTTGACCCTAAACTTCGAAAGCAAGTTTTAGCGTTGATGGCATTGGGGGGCGATCCCAAACTAAAAGAGCGACTGGAAATTCTAAGGTCAAATGGACGAATCCCTCCCGCTTTGGACGAACGTCCACTTCACCTTGTAACTTTCCTCTGTATTTCAACGATCTTCATTTCCGAAATATTATTTGAACGTGAAAAGCAAAAGGAAATTCAACAAGGAATCGATTTTCTTTTAGAACATCTTATTAAGTCCTTGTTAGAAGAGGCCAAAACCCTAAAAAATTGATGAGGTTATTTCGAGGAGAGTTATTAGCCGAGGGTCTTGAGCTTTCCTCTTGGAAATTAGGTTTGTTTTGAGATATAAATTCTCACAATTTTCATACAGAGGAAGCTGCAATGAGAGTGATATCCATATTGGCGCTGAATTTTCTCGCTCTTAAAGCCCTGGGCTCGACTCCTGCTCTCACATTGGAACAAGCCCTCCAATCCGCCCTGAGTAGGAACGAAACTGTCAGCCAAAGCCGAGAACAGGTGAATCAAGCCGAGGAGCAATTCAAACAGGCGAGGAGTTCTGTGTTTCCCAGCCTTTCCTTTAACGCCACTCATTTCGTACAACCTCAACCCGAAGATCCCATTGCGCGCCAGTTTTTCCCCGAAGAACAGACCACGGCTAACTTCAGCCTTAATCAACCCCTATTTCGCGGATTCCGCGAATTTGCAGGCATCCGCCAACGGGAACGTAATTTAAGCGCTACTCGGCAAAACCGTATCTCCCAGCTAATGGATCTTTATCTGAATGTGGCGGTACGCTACCTCGATATTTTATCTCTTGAGCAAGACATTCGAAACCTTCAGGAGCAGAAGAAAATTTACAGTGATCGTGTCAATGAACTCAAGGCACGCTCCCGTCGGGGAGAATCCAGATCCACAGAGTCACTCACAGCTGAGTCGACGTTGGCTGCACTGGAGGCAGAAACCCGGATTGTGGAATCCAATCTTCTTACAGCTCGGGAGAATTTTAGCTTCCTCACAGACCTCCCACGGGACAGCGTGCTAGCTGACACCAACCTTCAAGTTCAAACAGAGGCCGCGCGGCTGCGCCCTTTAGCCGAGTATCTTCAAGAAATTGAAAACCGACCTGATGTGGCTCAAGCTCGTGAGCAACTCCAGGCCGCCCAAGAAGAAATTAAAGTTGTACGCGGCGAGCACTGGCCCACCCTGGACCTGACGGGGAATTACTATGTTAAGCGCCCCGCGAGCTACCTGAGTGACCTGAAGTGGGACGTGCAGCTTCAATTGACTTTGCCCCTGTACGAAGGGGGGCGCATTCAGTCTCAGACTCGCGAGGCCTTGTCTCGTCGGTACGCACAAGAATTAGAACTTAAAAAGTTACGCCGACAGGCTGAAGCAGACATTCGCTCGCTCTATGAAATTTTGAAAAACCGAGCAGACCAAATTAAAGCTTTAGAAAGGTCAGCTCAGCTTTCAGAGCGGAATTATAAGATTTTGCTCAATGAGTCCCGTCGAGGCCTCAGTCGTAATGTCGATGTTCAGTTGGCCTTGACCGAGTTCCGCGTGGCACGCCGAAGTTACGATCAAGCTCGCTTTGCCGGACTCCTAGACCGCATTCGCCTGCAAGTGGCCACGGCCCAAATTCCCCCCGTGCTTAAAAAGGAACTTTAAAAATGACATTGTCAGAATTATCCATTCGTCGACCCGTGTTCGCTTGGATGCTCATGTTCGGACTGATTGTCTTTGGCGCTATTGGCTTCTCGCGCATGGGCATCAGCGAATTGCCAGATGTGGAATTTCCTATAATTGCACTTACCGCTCACTACGAAGGTGCTGCCCCTGAGGTCATTGAGGCAGATGTCGTGGACCCGCTTGAGGATGTTTTGATCAGCATCCAGGGTGTTAAGAATATAACTTCAAAATCTAGAGTGGGGGTAGCCGAAATCACAGTTGAGTTCGACTTGGATCGAGATATTGATGCTGCTTTCCAGGATGTGCAGGCCAAGATCTCTCAGGTGCAAAACCTTCTTCCTAGAGAAATGGATCCCATCTCCGTTATGAAGATCGCCTTGGAAGAGTTTCCGATCATGTGGATATCGGTGAAAAGCTCGACCATGAAAAATACGGATCTTATGGTCTATGTGAAGAACGAGATCCGTGACATGATCACCACGGTACCAGGCGTGGGTAACATCTGGATGCCAGGTTACCTTGAACCGAATTTACGCGTATGGGTGGATGACAAAAAAATCGCCCGCTACGCTCTAACCGTTACGGATATAGTGGCTACCATTCAAAATGAGCACCGCGAACCCCCATCGGGCCGAGCCGAATTTGATTCAAAAGAATACAGCCTTCGAACTTTA
Source organism: uncultured Pseudobdellovibrionaceae bacterium (assembly GCA_964515195.1). GTDB lineage: Bacteria > Bdellovibrionota > Bdellovibrionia > Bdellovibrionales > Bdellovibrionaceae. The sequence goes on along the minus strand of CAZETK010000033.1, from coordinate 573 downwards.
GGAGAAGAAAAGGATGTTGAAAGCTTCTCACAAATTCTGATCAACTCTCGTGGCGGCGGTCCCAACTATCGTCCTATCCCCCTTAGCTATGTCGCCAATGTGGAAGAGGGCACTGTCGACGTCCTCCAGTTTGCCCGGACCAATGGCACCCAAGCTGTAGGTCTTGGTGTGGTGAAGCAGAGAGGAGCCAATGCCGTATCCGTCGCTCAATCTGTCAAAGCTAAGGTTGAGCAAATTCAAAAGACCTTACCCGAGGGAAATGAAATTGTTGTCAACTATGACGGGACAAAGTTTGTGGAAGAGGCGGTGGACGAACTGCTTTTAACATTGCTTTTGGCGGCTATTCTAACCTCACTGGTCTGTTGGGTTTTTATTGGATCATGGTCGTCCACCTTTAATATTCTACTAGCGATTCCCACCTCTGTCCTGGGAAGCTTCATCATTCTGTACTTCGCGGGCTTTACGCTGAACATTTTTACTTTGCTGGGCCTGAGTCTTGCGATCGGGATAGTAGTGGATGATGCCATTATGGTTTTAGAAATTATCTTACGTCATCTCGAGATGGGATAAGCA
>CAZETK010000032.1:24015-37034 GCA_964515195.1 uncultured Pseudobdellovibrionaceae bacterium | reverse complement strand
TTATATTTCTGCGGAGCCTGCACCAAACTTCCAAGAGCGAGGACTGTTTGAGCCTTTTAAGAAGGGACAATTCGGAGACTGTGATGCGGAAAGATAATTAGGGAAGGGTGACATTGAGGGGAGTTCCCGAATGCCCAGTGACTCCCTGGCCGAGTTGTCCAAAGTTGTTGCTTCCCCAGCATTTCACTTGGTCGTCAGTTGTGATGACACAATTATGATAACGTCCAACAGCAAGTTGTTGAGCCTCCAATACTATCAGACTTAATTGTGGTTTTTGCACATTCGAGCCGCCAAGAATACCAGAGCCTAGCTGTCCAGAGCTGTTTCTTCCCCAGCAGTAGACGTTACTTTTATCTGTTCTTAGGCATGCATGGTCTTCACCGGTCCCAATTTCTACAACTGACTCATCCGCATCAAGGGCTGAAAGACTGGTCTGCAATGGAGTTGTGCTGTTGCTGGGTAGGGCCGAATCGATCCCGAGTTGGCCAAAGTCATTATCCCCCCAACATTTAACGATATTTCCAGTTAGAAGAGCGCATGTGCTGTAACGGCTTGGGGCAATCTTCAAAACTCCAGACCCGGCTGTGCCAAGCCCTGTGACAGGTGTCGGGAGATTTTTCGATACCTTGGTGCCATCACCTAATGCCCCCGAAGAGTTGTATCCCCAGCATAAGGCGGCACCATCGACAATTGCGCAGGTATGTTCAGATTTGGCGGATCCTGTGGCTACATCGTCCACCGATGAGTCAAATCCTACAACGGAGTCAGCTGTTGGGCGGTAACCTCCGACTCCATCCGAAAAGCCTCGGCCCAATTCGCCATGACTGTTATCACCCCAGCACTTAACTCCGCCATCCGTTAAAAGAGCACATGCATGTTTCCATCCTGCCACAACCTTAGTGACTCCTGAAGTGAGACCAATAACATCGACAGGTGTATCTTTGGCAACTGTTGTTCCATCGCCGAGCTGGCCGAGATCGTTGCCTCCCCAGCATTTTGCACCTCCATCGACCACCGCGCAGGCAAAATTGAAGCCCGCATCAAATGATGTGACGTTAGTAGAAAACCCCGACAGTGGCGCAGGAGACAGGACATTGTCGGTAGTGCCGTTTAGCTGTTGATAGTACGCGTTCTCGCCCCAACAAACCAAGCTGCCGTCAGTCAGTATACATGAACCCATTTCATCTGCAAACGCAACCAACCCAGAAGCAGGAGGGGTATCATCTGGTGGAACCGGATCCACCTTGGACGGCAAAAAAGTGCTATCAGAGCCGCTACAGGCGCCTAGAAAAACTAAAGTAAAGGAAAGGAATAGTCTCAGAATAAGACAGTTCATCAATTTAGGAATCTCAACAAACGTACCCATACTCGTACTTTCGGCCATTACGGACAAAAACTTGAGTATAACAAAAAAAGTACTATCCCGGTCTTAACGGCAACCAAGATCAAGATGATGAGTGGCCCCTTGTAAAAGTGAAATCTCAAAAATGTCCAAAGTCCACAGTCTCCGAATTGTCCCTTCTTAAAAGGCGAGTTCCACAGCGAAAGATTATATTTCTGCGGAGCCTGCACCAAACTTCCAAGAGCGAGGACTGTCTGAGCCGTTTAAGAAGGGACAATTCGGAGACTGTGTGGGGGTGGGGGGACCGAGAGAACCCGTAGTCTTTAATGTAAAGTACAGGGCTCGGCTATCATGGCATCCCAGATTTGCAGTCTGAGCACGGGGACCCGTTCCCTTTCCTTCGAATAGGCAGGGACTTCGTAGTGACTGATGGCCATCGAACCTACACTTAAGTGTTTTTGCATTTCTAGGCAGGTTTTTCCGGAGAATCGAAGAGTGATGTGGCTGGCTTCGGTAGAGGTTGGCTCTGCTAGAAAGCCTGAATCGCCAATGTACTTACAGCCTTCAACGACCTCTGGAAAAATCATGTATGACAATAATATATCGTTAAAATCAAAGCCACCGCCATGCAGATCGGGATCAAAGTTGATCCACTTAAGACCCATATCCACAGTGAACAAGCTATTCTGTGAATTCCAGGTGCAAGCCGGTCTGCGAGATTGATCAACAGTCATTTGCGCCTCAATAAAATCAGGCCGAGCCCAGGCCACAGAAATCATAGCAAAAAACGAAACCAGCTTAATCATAGATGCCTCCACGTTGGCTGGCATTATTCCGCCGATCCGCAGGTATTTCTAGCCATTTATCAACGACGACGCGGCTTGTTCACTTGGCGAATCGGACTAAATGGGGGTCCTGTGGCCTTTAAGTTTTAATGCCTAGTTCCGATAAATGGGATATGAAACGTAATAGCGTAGCTTTTCTTTTCCTATTGGTGGCTTTTGGTTTGACCTCTTGCTTTAAGTACAAGTCGTCTTCGGCTCCTGCCATAAATGACCCTGCGCCAGCATTGATTGAGAAAACCTTTGTCTTTGTTTCCAACCAGGGGACAGTCAATGAAATACTTTGCTATGAAGCCAGTACAGCGACGGGAGCTCTGACCCTCAAGTCTGCCACTCCTGTTGCGATGTTGGGAAACTTCACAGCTCCTCATCCATCAAAACCTTTTGTTTATGCTCTGGCGGATGATAAATTAGTTTATGGCTTTTCCGTTGCAGAAGACTGCACGCTAACCCCTGTTCCTAATAGTCCGATCACTTTGGCTGTCAATAACTACCATGAATCACTGGCCGTCCATCCTTCAGGAAACTTTCTCTAGGTAGCGGAAGATTATAATGTTATCGAAGGGCTTAGGATCGATGAGACAACAGGTGAGCTGACCTTTATCCCCGGAAATCCTTTTTCGGTAGGAGCCGATACGTGGCCTATGCACGTGGCGTTTACTGACGATGGCCAATACCTGTATACAGCCAATCAAGGAAAAAACACGATTTCGGGATTCTCCGTGGACCCTACAACGGGAGTTCTAACAGAACTGGCGGGCTCACCCTATGCCGGAGCACAAGGCGCATACTCAGTCGTCGTTTCACCGGATGGAAAGTATGTGGTGGCTGCGGATCGAGAATATGCATCGGGCTGGTCCAGCTTTTCCATCGGATCGAGCGGCGCCCTCACTCACGTCAATTCGATTAACACCGGTGCAGACGGCTTATTGCAGTCGGCGATTTCTGCAGATGGAAAAATCGTGATCGGTGCTTCCAATTGGTCTGATAGTCTTAATATCATCACCTTGGATACAGATACAGGAACCATCGCGCCCGCGGCAGCCCCGACAATTGCGATGGGGGATGAGGCCTCCGGAATTGCGATTTTGCCAGGGAATAAGTATGTAGTGGCAACAGCGACACCTGCGCGCGAGATCAAGGTTTTCGACTTTTCTTCCACAGCTGCAACCTTGAATCTGGTCAATACTATTACACTCGATGCCGGAAGCAGTCCCAATAGCGTCACCATTGGCGAATTTACTTATTAAGATCAATCTCACTTTGACGGAACAATAAAAGTCTCATAGGTCCCAAAGGCATTGGATCCGAAAACAAGTTGATCGCCCTCTTTTAAGAAATCAAAGGACTGGACCCACAACGCTCTTGCCTTGTGCGGTCGAAACAAGGCTTTGATAAAATAACAGCTGACTTCGGCCAGTGTAGGAGATCGGAAAATCGTTCCGTAGGGAGTTCCTGTGCCGATTAAGACCCAGTCAGTATGGCGAGTGCGCGGATCTTGAAAAACCAGTTTATGAATTGATTCAGGGGTCATTAGGTTTTGCTTTGGATCAACCCATTGGACATGATTCTGATTCCAGCTCAGACTGACATTGAGGTTTGACCACAGTTCTGCGCCTCCCACTATCATGATGGGACTATGGGCGTTTGATCCGGGAAAAGACTTTGCCTGCAAAAAAGACGGAGCTGGATTGCTCTTTTGATATTCCAGGCCCTGAATCATCCGATCTGTTAGATCATTATGAATCAGATAGCCAAAAATTTCGGGCTCATATCTATGCAAAAGAAGAGATATCTCGGCTTCATAATCCAGATAAGGGCGAAAGGGGATAAAGTTATTCAGGCGGGTAGGTGCCGCCCTTTTTTCAAATAGAACAATATCATGGATTTGAACCTGATCCTGGTGATCGGGATAGGTCAAACCAAGACCGAAGCTTTTTAACGGCAGATGCATAAAGGGTAAGGAGAGTTCGCTCAAGGGAGCTTGAGCCTCGGGACCCTGAATATTTTGTTCACTATCTTGAAGCAGCTCCGTGAAGGATTGCCAGGATGAAAAAAATTCGAGTCCTTCAGCGATATGGTCAGGCTGAGGAGTGATACGAATAAAATTTCCATTTGAAAGCCTCGACATAATAAGAGGGCTTTGATGTGAATGGGCTGATGTTGTCATCATAGACAGCCCTGGGAGCGCCCAAAACAAAAGGGCGACCCCCCCGAAAAAATGGGACTTTAAATGATTCTGAAGCAGCATATCTTTACCCGGTGATTCTTCTTAAGTCTTTTTAATCCTACCATGTTTAATAAATTGTTATTTATGAATTGTAAAAAAGTCGATCCAGGTACTTGTTTCGGAACTTCCCGGTGGGATCCATTTGGTGAGCAATTTCCACGAATGTCTTCATCTCAGGATAAGACTTTGCAGGATTCCTTAGAAATAATTTGGCCCAGTGGGGTTTCGCGCCGGTGATTTGGATCATTTCGGCCTCAAGTTGTTTGTAGAAGTTTTTGTAGTCACGAAAAGACGTGTGAACTGGAAAATCCACATGCATATAGAGGCGATAAGAATCTGGCGCCGTGCTTAACAAAGTTCCTTTATCTCCCCGGGAAAAACGCACAAAAAGTGGCATGGCGGAGTAGTACTCATTGTTAGCAGCTAAGCGCTCTGTAAGGGATTTAAATCGTGTGAACAGCTCATCCGCCCTTTCTACAGGTATCGAAAAGCACATTTCGTAATATTTCATTGTGCGCTTACCCATGACCATGACTAGGTTTGAACGGTTAACGAAAGACTCTGGCTTGAAAGTTTTGGTAAATTGTTTTTGAAAGAAAGGAATCCAGGCCCGGGTTATAGATAAAAACTTGATTAGATAATGACCCAATATATTTTCTTTGTTATGTTTAGCGCGAACTCTATCGGCGTAAGCGTCCGCCGACTCCGCTCTTTCATGGGTTTCATTCTGGAATCTCATAACGGTCGTATCGGCATAAGGGTAGTAGGCAAAAAAGTACCGATAGTTGTCGAGATAGTGACGGGGGTTGAGCGCATCTTCAAGATTGCCGATGCGTGTTTCGTCTTTGAGGTTGAAGGCGTTTCGCACTTTCAATCGGACTCGGTAAATAAAGCCGAGAGCTCCAAGGTTAAGTCTAAGCGCTGCCGCCAAGTTTTGATCTGGCATAGTTTCCAGATCATATTTATGCAGATTTCCATCGGCCGTCATAAGCTCAATCCCCGTTAGGAGATCAGCATCGGAAAACGAGCCGAACTGAACTCCAGCACCACGAGTACCGGTCGCTATCATGCCAGGAATTGTCTGATCATCGATTTCTCCTGTTGTCGGCAATGCCAACCCATGGCGATCCAACTCGCGGTTGAGTGCTTCCAGGGTGACCCCTGCCTCGGCCCATACTTCTTTCCGATAGGCGTCGACATCGATTTTTTTAAAATGACGGGTAGAAATGATAACTTCTCCGGCGGCAATGTCATTATAGCTATGGCCAGAACCAACAATTTTGACTTTAGGGGCAGCGGCTAAGATCGCGCGGACATGTTCAAGATTTTGAGGTTCATAAATGGCTTTAGGTCGAATCTCCACATTGCCTGACCAGTTACTCCAAATATGACTGAAAGGGTTGACTCGCGTATGAGCCCGGGCTCTATTGGCATAGGGTATCTGCGCCAGCGCGCCGAGGGCGGCAATTTGACCACTTCTTTTCAATAAAGTTCGACGACTCCAAGTTGATTTTAACATCAGATTCTCCATATTGTGGGCCCTGAGTTCTCAAAATGGACAGTTCATAATCCTCAAGGTTAATTGTCGAAAGTCATAAAATATTTTTCGTTGTTATAGTAGAAAATTAGAAAAATGGAAATTTTTCTAAGCAAATTTTAAATAGAGCCCTGAGATCCCGGTATCTATATTATTTGGTTTGCTTTTGACTCATGCCGTCCCTGTGAGTGCGATAGTGCAGAAATTCTAATTCAATTTGACCTGTCTTGTATAAAATTCCACGGTCAAGACATCATCAGGCAGGGACGCGTCTGTCTTTAAGCTCAAAGGAGTGATTGTATGCACAAGTTAATTATGTTTATAGGGGCATGGCTTAGTATTTTGCATTTGGCAATAGCGCAAGAAACAGAAGGAACAACACGTGGTGAGCTGACCTCTGAAGGTATGACTAAAACCACCGTCGTCGGTTTTGCGCCTTATCTGGGAATCAACGCTGGGTATACCGATCAAGCCCGAGGCTCGCAAAGCGAAGGACTTCCTTCATCAATTAAACTATTGGGATCTTATTACCTGGAAAAGCAAACAGCCGTTTTTGATCTTGGATATGGAGTTCAAAATCAACAGTTTTCCCGCGAAAGAGCATTGGAAGAATCACACAACGCGGGGACTTTAGAGGTGGCCGCGCGCTACTTGTTTCCTGAACAATGGCAAGGGGGTATTGTTTACAATCAATTCTTCGGAGCTGGACCGAACTATGATGCCAATCAAGGTGATGCCCAGTTTGTAGGTCTTCAAGTGTTAAAAGAGTTTAGTTTCGGGATTGGCTATCTAGCCAGAGCTGGAGCCCGAGTCATGACAGATGTGAATGTGGATGGAGAAACCGTCAACATGATGATGCTGGATTTTCAGTTAGGTTGGAATCCTGGTTCCTTTAACAAGGCTACGATCAAATCAGATGCGGCCCGCGCTTCCAGCTTTCCCACTCGGGGAATTTCGACGGCTGAAGGAAGTTCCGTAGATATTGTCACGCACTTTGAAACTAACAGTGCAGAACTTTCTCCTGAACAAGTGGATTATCTCAAACGCCTGGGTGCTGAGCTTGCGGATCATCCCAACTTGGTTCAAGAAGTTCATGTGACAGGGCATACAGATTCTGTCGGAGACGATGCCGTTAATGTCCCTCTTTCGGAAAAGCGAGCCAAGGCTGTCGGAAATATTCTTGAGTCCGAGATGGGGGATGCCGCCACATTGACTGTTCGAGGCTTTTCAGATTTAAAGCCGGTGAGTTCGAGTCGTGAAGAAAATCGACGAGCTGAAATTGAATTTATCGGTGTAACCAATCCAGAACAATTAACGGAAGTACTAGACTCCCTTCAGGGCGAGCCGTCCACTTTTGAGTAGTCGGATCTCAAAGCTCCACGGTTTTTCTTGCGAGTTCACGTCGATGATTATCAAGAAATAGAATGACGGGGACGCTGCGGTAATTGGCCCCGTCGTTGGTAAAATCCTCTAATATGCGCTCATCAAATTTTGAGTGACTTTGAAATTCAACTGTTGACCACCGGAGAGGGGTGGATAGGGCAGTTTTATGACAAACCCCTTCGAAGTCGGAAAAGACAAGTTCCCCATTTTCTGTTTTTCCCATACCTCGATACAAAATCGGATCCCACTGGGATTCCAAAACCTTGCAGGTGGCCTGTAACTCTGCGGTATTCTGATTAAGCAGAGCTTTATATTCCCCGACAGGCACGACGGTTTTTAAAACTGCGAAATCCAGTACTGCTTGATCGGTAAGAGTCTTAAGCGTTGGAGTTTGAAGACTTTTAAACGTGACCAATCCATCGCGCCCTAAAAAGTAATCACCAAATGAGCCTTGTTTGTATTTGCGAATGCCATTTGTTACAGGAATAGAAATCTGTTGAAGCTCATAGCTTTCGGGAGCGTTTTCATTTTCAGTTAGCATGGGAAGATCTTGCTTGTTGCGAATCCAGAGCCGATACAGGTTTCCCGCTTCGTTTACGAAATACATTTTATCGAACAGAATGCCACCGGTTCCGTATACCCATGGTTCTAAAGAATTAAGAGCGGGAATTTCGATAAGATTTGGGCCTGTTAATTGGCGGTTCACCCGAAGAAGCCGCTGAGAGTCCGACAGCAAGAACAGCTCATTGTAGAAGCCGAAGAAAAGCTTTTGAAATTTGTAGAGCTGGGCATCCCGGGCATGATTAAAGGGATACAATTGAGACCGGGAACCCGTTTCATCAGGTTCGTAAGCGATGATCTTGAGTTGTCCATTCGAAATATAAGTGGTCACGATATCATTTTTCAATGAGGCTACCGTTGTTCTGCGGCCGTCCCCGATAAAATCATTTTTGGTAAAAAAACGTGAAATGGATTTCATGCCTTTAAATAGGTTCCAGGAATAGAATTTTCCTTTCTCGGTAAATAGAAAAAGACTAAAGGCATCGTCGGCTTCTTCAATTCTGATCACTTTGTCATCTTTTAAGTTAATTGGCAGGGAGATCCACTTTTCCAGATAGGGGTGCCAGATCTGAAGCTTCGATGAGTGAGTTAAAACAACGAGGACATCATGAAAAAAGGCGCTGTTATTTCTGAAATTATTAAAGCGTGTGGCTATCAAATTAAGAGCATATTGGGCGGCAAAGGCCCGTTCTGCCGTCGTAAGCTGAGTTCCTCCCATGGACAATCCCGCCAGAAACGCCACTTCGAAGTTGTATGAGGCCATGCGACTGTACTCATCCGTAAAAGAATCATCACAGGCAGCCTCGACAGCTGGCATATCGCCTGCGGAGCATCGGGTATGGCCCAGAGTGGGGAATTGAATATGACGGGTTTCATGAACGAGCATGCTGACGGCTTCAATCAGGGAAAGCTCACGAATACGAGGGGTCAGCTCGACAAGCCCCGCAGCTGGGTTGGTGCCCACGACAGTGGAAGATTCGGGATCGGTCGAGAGAGTGATTTTGTTGATATGCTTCGACAAGTAGCCTGAAATATTCGTGAAGATGTGGTGGGCTTCGTCTCCCCAGGCTTTGGGCGGAATAAAATTCATGCGGCTAAGGGAATCCAGTGTTTTTAACAGATAGGTACGGGAGTCTTGTGCATCACAACTGTATCCTTTTAATGAAAACTCTAAATTGAAGGTCTTGAACAGCTCCTGAACTCTTGTGGCAGATGGGCAGGGAATTTTCTGGAATTCGGAAAGATTGGGTGTTGAAGAGGACAGCTCGGCTTTTTGCAAAGGCCTTGTTAAAACCAGAGAAAACAAGAAAATGGCGACAAAGCCGGCCACTAGCGAGCCCAATTTGGGAATCTTTGACATATTTCCATTTTACGCGCGACACAGAGCTAAATTCAAATTCCAATCTATTCCCAGACCCCCAAGGCTAAAGTCCAAATCCAAGTTTAAATTGTTTAAAATATAAAAGGAAACTCCGATTAACTTCTAATGAAATTCATGATTTTAGGAATAGGGTTGGGTCTAAAGCCGACGACTTTTGTGGGTGTGTTTCTCACTATTTTGATCACGACCTTCGCTTATGGACAGGAAATCATAGATGAAGCCAACTACGGAACCCCTGTACAATTCCAATCGCAGAGCCAAAGCCGGTCCACGCCCGCTCCGATTTCAGTATCAAAACCTACAACCGTGATATCCTCTTCACAAAAAACAGATGGTGGAACTTTGTCAAAGCCTGTGCCTCCGAGTGACGAGCAGATCATGGCCGTCGTCAATCACGCTATTGAGAAGGGGAATCAAGCCGTTCGTAGAGCCGGGGGAATGCCTACGCCTGTTCAGTGCCCCGACAACATGATGGCCCTGGGCTTGCGCAGTGATGAAAAGTTGAAAGAAGACCCGGTCACCCAGTCTCATATTTGTTTTGCCTCGAAAAAAGATCTGGAGTGGTATCAAAAGGCATTAGAGACATTCAAATCCATTCCGGATGATAAGCTTCCCCAAGGCGATAAAACTCTCAGTACGGTGACTTATCAAATCCGTCATGAGAATGATATCAATGTTCCGATGTACCTGCTGAGAGGAGATCTAAGCGATGATGTCGGACGAACCATGGGGCTTGAAGACAAAGTGTCTGTGGATTCGCCCAAATACACCGTCGATATGTCGATGAAGTACGAAGGATTTAGCAAACGAACTCGGGTGAATGGCAAGTCCATGAGTCCAGAGGGAAAGTATTATTTGCAGTTCTATGATGTGACCCGATTGCAGACCTCTCTGGGGATCAAGGTAGATGAGCACACCAAACGGATTTTTGAAGCCGAGATTGAGAGTCGAACCGGAAATGGAAAAGGTCTGGTGGCGCAAAAAGTACAGCAAGGTTGGCATAAGTTGGTGCATGAAGGGGAGTTAGAATACGACTACCAAGACCACGATCCTCCCGGGAAACCCGCGTCAGCACTTCTTACTATGATGACGGGGTTACAGAAAAAAGTTGAAACTAATTGGGCCGGTTTTCATTGTATGGCCATTGGAACAGGTTTAGTCGGTGTAGACTCCCAAGGCCGCGGTGTTGTAAAGGCTCGGTTAGAAGGGCAAATCTCAACAGGAGACCGATGGGGCCGCACTCAAGATAATCCCGTCTTGGCTATGAAGGCGTGGGCTGAGACCCTGAACCGTACTGTCAGCAGCGAGTCCGACAGGTTTGATCGAAGTCGTCAAGAGGTAGGGGTCGAGATTGCGGGCTCTGTTCGAGTTTCGAAATGCACTTTTGTAGAGCCATTCGCCCAAGTGATTTACTATAACAGCCCCGCAGATCGCTTTTATTCTATGGGGTCTCGGGATGGGCAAACCGGAATGTATTCCGGGGGAGCTCGTATCCGTTACGTCTTAAATTGCAAGGACCTGTAAGCCTAAGTTAGAGAAGCGTTTATGGCTTGTATTGGCAGGTTATATTAGCAATGGGTTTAATGTTGAGTTCGCCTTTTTCTTGAACTCGGATCTGCCCTTTAAACAGGCCTCCGGTAGATGGAGAAATCACGTCCAAAAGGATAAGATCACCAAACTGTGTGCGAATCTTGACCTGAAGAATTTGAGTTGCCGCTCTTCGCCTTGTCGTAAACTCAACTCTATCTCCTGCGGATTTCTCATAGGGATAATTGCCGCCGATTCCTACGGTGTACTCACCGTTTAAGCTTTTTGCCACATCGACGTGCGGATATTCATCCTCGCTCAGAGCCTCTTGAAAATAACGGAAATCTAACATCTTTGAAACTTTACACATGAGAACATCACGGTTATCGTAATGATCAGCGAATACGAAGTGAGAATTTAAAAGAGTTAGTAAAATAATGGCAGCTTTCATAGAGAGGGCCCTTTCTTAACTTCCTCCCTTATATAAGAGCCTAGGATCTATCTCAAAGACAAAAATCCCACAGTGAAATTCATTCTCGGCTGAATACGAAGTTGCCGATCTCGACAGCCTTAAAGACAATTCACTGAAGCTATCCTGTAATCCCATTAAGGCGCGTTATATATGTTTTTTAATTGGGGGGGGGTGGATTGAAATCGTCTCGAAGATGTGGCACCTTCATCTGATCTGTATAGGTGAAGTAAAATGGAATTCCATTCAATTGAAAATCTAAAAGGTTCTCGGTCTCCTTTTTGGAAGATTGGCGACCCTATTGATATGATTGAACGATTGCACTCAATTTCGGGCCTGTCAGAAGATCAATGGTTTGATCTATTGCAATTATCTTGGAATGAGTATTTCTCCTTCCGTTCCGGACGAAAAGATCTAAATCTGGAATCTCTGGAAAGACTCTCGGCCTTCTTTAATATTGAGCTCTCTGATCTTTTAGCCGGCCGGGTCGGGTTTAGGGAGTTAGCCTTAAAAATGTCACGGCAAGACACTGGAGTTCCCGAGCGTTATCTAGTTGCCGCAAGGGGGCGCTTTCGAAGCACCATCACGGCCATTGATAGTCTGGGTGATCTTTACGGATGGCGGCTGCGACAGGATATTTTGAGCAAATTCAATTTGAGCGAGAGCCAACTCCAGGATCCTTTCACTCCCATCAGCATCCGTCTGATTACGGAAATCTGCGACTACCTGCACCGACGTCAATTTACATCCCAAGATTTTTTTCGCATGGGGGTGTACTCCTATTATGGAAACAAGGACACGATTTTATCCAAGATCTACTCTGAAATTGATAGTTTCAAGGATGCCATTGAGGCTCTCTTTACGGACCTGATGCCTTTGTTCGAAGCCAACTGCCACTACAAATATGAAGCTTTGCCTGATGGGCGGGGGTTGGTGACGGTCAGATCGATTTCCGATGTGGCCTCGGCATTGAGAGTGAAGTTCGTGGGAAGCCCCCTGACTTGCCAGTTTAAAGGTGGGATTTGGGCAAGTACCGCTCTTTATTTTGGCCTCAATGTTCCGAAGGTAAGCCATCCTAAATGTGAACATCGGGGGGACAGTTCTTGCCAATATATTTTGGATTACAAATACTGCAAGCCGCTGGAGACAAAGGATGGACAAGTTAAAGTCCAGCTACGCGATGTTCTTAAAAGTGTGCCGCTTTATAATTGATTGAATATCAATTTCAAGACGATTGCTCCACATTTCACGAAATTCTTCGGCTGAGCGTTTAGCTTCTTCTGTAAAGGCTTTAAGGTGAAGGAGTTGAACCTGTTCGCCAAACAGATGTTTTACATAGATCGGCGGCAGAGGTTGACCTTTATAGCTGAAAATATCGTGTCCCATAGAACGAAAAAAATGATCGGCTTTGAATCGCATGGTTCCGCCTGTGATAATCTCATTGATTTGATATTCCATGTGGTAAAGCACATAGGCTGCATAAAACATTCGCGTCACTTCTTTTGTGAGGACTCTATCTTTGCGGGTTTCGGGATTAATGGTCCAACTTCCGGTATAAGCCAATTCCTTATTCAACTTTTGACACTGCTGAATAAGGTGTATCATCGCTTGAATATGTGGTTGCGCTTCTGCGGCCTGAACAAGACTCAATGCTGGAAAATTCAGTCGGTGAGTTTGGCTTTGTGAAAGTGTTGTGGATTTAATGCCTGTGATTGGAGACGCGCCTTCGGGTTTCATGTCACAAATT
>CAZETK010000032.1:0-24005 GCA_964515195.1 uncultured Pseudobdellovibrionaceae bacterium | reverse complement strand
TTGTATCAATCGGAAGCACACCAGGCGGATATTCGGCTTCATACCCCCGCAGTTTAAGGCGCGCAATTTTGTAAAAGAGGTTTCGAAATTCCGCGTCTTCAGTTTGAGACCAAATTTTCGAAGGGTTTTTCAATATAACCATCTTAAAATTTGTTATAAATGGCAATACTGACATCTAAAAACTCCTGCATCTTGTTAATCTAACGACTGATTCGGTCGATAAGTAGTAGGACTTAAACTTTTTACGGGAAGAAGTGTTTCATGAAGCTCACCTATAAAGAACGTAATTTAAGAAGTATGGGGATCATTTGTGAAGAGGATCTGCGTAAAATTAAAAATACTTCGATCGCCATTGGGGGATTAGGACTGGGCGGATCTATCTTTATGAATCTTGTCCGAATGGGGTTTGAAAACTTTCATATCGCTGACCCTGACACTTTTGAAAGGACCAACATTAACCGTCAACGTTTAGCCAAAGAGACAACCATAGGCCGCCGTAAAGATGAATGTGTCGAAGAGGAGGCACGGGCCATCAATCCCGATGTCAAAATCAAAATCTTTCCCGAAGGCGTTAAGTCCACCAATGCTGACGCATTTTTAAGTGGTATGGATTGGGTCGTTGATGTCGTGGATGTCTTTGCCATGCCTGACAAGCTGGCGCTTCACGCGGAAGCTCGAAAACGAAAAATCCCCGTGGCTTCCTGCGCGACCCTTGGATTTACTGGGACAGTCGTGATTTTTAACGAGGACACGCCCTCTTTCGCGGATCTCACGGGAATGGACCCGCAAGACCATTTTATAACTAATCTTGAAAAATTCTTACAATTTATTTGTCCACAGATACCCAGCTATATGCAGGATCAGTTGATGAGGTCGTTAGATCGCTCAACCCACTTGCCTTTTGTGGTGCCAGGCGGAGAGATGGCGGCAGCCTTCTGCGTTACAGAAATTACTAAAAATATCGTAGGATTCGGAAATCGTATCTACGCCCCTCTCGGAATCTTTGTAGATGCTTTCACACATGAAATTGAAATTTACAAAGCCGACTACGCAGCAAGACACTTTCATTATCCACGACTACCGAGGGCTGCATGATCCAGTCGCTAATTGTTGAAATCACAGAACCAGATCTTGTTCGCACTGGAGTTAGGGTTTTTACCACTCTTGAGGGTGAAAACCCAGGGGGCTCCATTAAAGATCATATGGTGCTTGGGGAACTTATGGAATTGCTGGACAACGGCGTCTTAAAGCCTGGCGATGTCGTATCTGAAGTCAGTGCCGGTAGTACGGCTTTGTCGTTAGCCTATTACGGCCAACTAAATCGATTAAAGTGTCATTTGTTTATCCCTCAGGATACCCGAGATGAAATCAAGAATCGGCTTAAAAAGTTGGGCGCTGAATTGCACTTAGGTGAAAAAAAATCCCTATATGCCATGGAATCAGAATTTAGCAAGGCAGAAAAATCCCACTCTTTTAACCAACTTTATGATCCCTCTAAGAGTCGCCACTACATAGCATTGGGGATTCAACTTCTTGAGGATTTAGAAACTGTAAATTTGGTCATGGGGGCTGTAGGAACCGGCCACTCTCTTAAGGGAATTCATCAAGGGTTAAAAGGCTCTTTGCTTTGTTCCGCGGAACCCGATGGGACTTTTGGTATACCGGGTATTCGAAATGTTGAAATTGATAGGTATGGAGACAAGGACAGTTGTTTTGTGAGTGACTTTTCCAAGAGGATTATCCTGAGTGGTGAAGAGTGCTATTCACAAAGTGTTATTCGAACGTCAGCCGGATCGATTCAAATTTCTGACTCTTATAGAGTGGTACTGGGTGGACTTCAGAAGCTTTTGAGTGAAATGCGGCCTTCCAGAATCTTTACAGTAGGGGCCCATAATCGGCGCCTCTCTAACTAGTCCTCAGAGAGTCATAATCCAGGCCTTGCTGAGGGCACCCTTTTTCTATCTTGGTGATGCAAGCTAACAGAATAGTTCTTGGCGAACCTGTCATCTCGCAGCTGCGCGGCAACAGCGATTTCAATATGCGATGCGATAAAAAATCTGTATTTTTTTTAAGCAAGAGACCAAAGTAAAATTAAGGGTGAGCATAAATCATTTAAATAACAACTCCTGGTTTGTAAATTTATTCGAGTAGAGGTTCCAAATTGGAACTTGCTGGGGCGTGACAGATGATTTCATTTTTTTAACTATTGAAAACTCAATAAGAAATTCGAAAATTTAGTCTTGCAATGAAGGTGATTCCAATATGAGACTGCTCCTCGCGGACATTTGTCCAAGGAGAGTTGGAGGGAACTCACTATGAAAAAATTAGTTGGTCTTTTAGGATTAGTCTTGACCGCGGCCTCTTTAAGCGTGGCCCAAGCCGCTCAAACTGGTCGATATATGGTTGGGTTCAAACAGCCCACTTCCGGGATGATGGCTCCTCAGAAAGCCAAGATTTTGGCTGAGAAGCAAAAGCTCATTCAATATGTGCAGAGTGCTGCCTTCGCGGGTCGACTTGAATCACAGCTCTCTAACATGAACGCTGTGGTTGTTAAAGTTGATAACCAAGACGCGGTTGAAGCTCTTAAGAAGAATGCCGCCGTGGAATTCGTGGATAAGGAAGTATTCTATTTCCCACCACGTCCTGTAAAAGGTAGCGTTCATATGCCAAACTTTTCGGCTAGAAGCCAAGTTGTCGGAGAAAAGACACCCTGGGGTATTCACGCCGTACGAGCACCTGAGGCTTGGAAAATGTCAGCAGGTGGTGCGGGCGCTCGTGTGTTAGTCTTAGACACTGGCATCGATAGGGATCATCCATCATTAGCGGCCAACTTCGAAGCGGGCCAAAACTTTATGGAAGATGCAGCTCGTTGTACACAACCCACCCCCTATCCTTATTTTGATCAGGAAGGCCACGGCACTCACGTTGCTGGGACAATTGCAGCAGCGATGGACGAAGCCGGTTTCGTTGGAGTGGCGCCAAACGCCAAGATCTCTATGGGCCGTGTTTGCGGTATGATCGTTAATCCTTTCGTGGGTCAATGTCAGAGTGGTTGTTCCAACATTGCAGTAGCACAAGGGATCGACTGGGGTGTTAGCCAAAAAGTTGATGTGATCAGTATGTCCTTAGGCGGACCTTCCGCAACTCCTTCTGAGCGACGGGCTGTGCAAACAGCCATCAGCTCCGGCGTTACATTGGTAGCGGCTTCTGGAAATGGAACTCAAGATCGTGAAGGTAATATTGTGTACGATAAAGTCAGCTACCCAGCGGCACTTAATGGTGTGATCGCCGTAGGTGCTATCGACGTCAATAAGCAAAAGGCATCCTTCTCTCAATACGGACCTGAGTTGGCGATTGTAGCTCCTGGAGTGGACGTGGTTTCTAGCGTTCCCCGTGGAACTGGAATGGACCCAGAGGTAAGAGTGGCCGTTGGTGCTCAAAACTTCTCATTGGTTAAGTCTAGCACTTTCCAAGGGTCTGCTTCTCCCACAACTCCAGTGGTCAACGAATTGGTTCCTGCGGGGCTTGGTAAGCCAGAAGATTTCTCGCAAATTGATGTTCGTGGAAAATTTGCCTTGGTTCAACGTGGTGAAATCATGTTTGCGGAAAAAGCCACAAACGCTATTCGCGCTGGCGCAAAGGGAGTTGTTGTTTATAATAATACTCCAGGCTTGATCCGAGGTTCTATCACTGCGGATGGATCAACTCTTGCCGTTCCTGTGTTCATGGTTGAGCAGCATGTGGGTGAGACCATGGTGAAGGCTATCGCTGGTGGTCAATCTGTTCGTGCAAGCCTTGTTGTTGTCAAAACTGATTATGCAAGTTTTGACGGTACGTCTATGGCCACTCCTCACGTAGCGGGTGTTGTCGCTTTGATGAAGTCGGTTAACAAATCACTTACACCTGTACAGGTTAAGCAGATCTTGGCAGAAACTGCATTACCCCTACAGCCCAATGATAAAAACCAGTTGGGTGCGGGTTTGGTAGATGCAGCTAAGGCGGTTGAAATGTCTCTTAAGACACGACCTCAAAATATTCGCTCATCCGAGCTTCACTAGTATTTTCAAATGAATCTTCGATTAACAGGGTTGGCCCTCACTAAGGCTGACCCTGTTTCGTTTTACCAAAGGCTGGTATTGGTAAATTGGACTTGATTTGTGGCCTAAGAGTCCATTGACTCTTATTATGGCCTTAACGTCTTCTAAAAAGTTATTTCAAGAGCATAGCAATCTAGAGGATAAAAGTCTCATACTCAGCCATGTCTATCACGATGGCACGCCCATAAAAGTTCGAACTGATGAAGGCCGGGAACTCAAGGTTGGGGTTGCTGAATGGGTACCTCCCTTCAGAATGCGCATTAAAAGTCGCGACTCTTCATGGGCGGCTTCGCAGAAATTCATTATTCAGTTTGATAATCGAGATGAGCGTTACTTTGCCCGAGTTCATCTGGATCAATCGCAAGGGCACTTGGATTTCATTTTTGCAGAACCCCTGTACCGCCTACAAAGACGACAGTATCAACGTTTGCAGCTTCCTCTCCGGTACAAAAACAAAGTTTTTATCATGCGTGTGAACAAAGAAGTTTGGAACGAAGAAAGCATGATGATTGATCTTAGTTTAGGGGGTTGCAGTTTGCGCACCACCCTTCGAAGTCTTGAAATTCCTACTGGCGCATTTTTGATGTTAGATATTAGTGTTGGCGAAGGTAAATCCTTCTTGCAAATGGGGCAGGTCTGCTACAAAAGGGTGGAAAGATATCTAGGGCGTAATATCATCAGGATGGGAATTCGGTTTCACGCACACCCTAAGTCTGACTTTCCTTTACACACCTTAGTCCAGAACTTGGCTTTGGACCTATTTGGCAAATGGTCAAAAGCCAAATAGCTTCTATCAACTTTACGGTTTAATTATTATAGCACTCGTTAAAAATAGCCGATGTTTTCCAGGTGAGAACTGTGAAATACGGCCTACTTTTTTTGATATTAGCAGTGGTCTTGGGAATGCCGCAAAGTGGCTATGCCCAGACTTTTCTCTCCTATGAACAGTTTTCTAAATTGGATCACCCGCAGCAATTAAGCTATATCGAGGCCGTTCGAAAATTAACTTTGACTCTGGCCCGCAGTCCTCATCTGTCAGGAAGGATCGAATCTGACCTTCGGCTTTTTCAAAGAATCGACTGGCTGGGGCAAGCGTTACCTTGGGCCTGGGCGCAAGATTCAAATTGGGAAGCTTGCCGCGTGACATCGGCCAAGCACTACAGCACAGAAGACTTACTCTCCAAGATGCTGCTTATGCAAAATTGCCGAGAGGTCAGTGTTAATGGAGGACCTCAATACTTTGTATCCGTTGTGCCAGAGTCTGTGGCGGTGTTAGCACAAGAATACAGTCAGCGTAGCGACGATGGCCGTCTAAACCAGAATTCCTATAAGGTAAAAGATGCAAGTGGCGGCCTTGAAGCTGTGCTTTCCGAACTACGAAGGGTGGGGGTTAGGGGGCGTGGAAACTACGAGACCAGTATGCGCCAAGCGGATACAGCGCTTCGCCGGGCTTGGGCTAAGTTTGGTGCCAAGCCCTCGGTTGCAACTCGTTCCAGAGTCGCGCCCACGACTCATCCCACTTCGGAAAGAGCCTCATCTCGAATTGTGACAGCCGGCGCTTCTGCGAAGACCGGAAGAGCGGCTTCCCCGAAGAGAGCCGAAACTTCGTCACCGAAATCTACTGGGGCCTCGTCCCAGGATGTTGTTAAGCGGACTTCTTTGGTAGATTCCTCAGCTGCAACAAGATCGCAGGCAGGTGGAGTCGCCATTTTACCAAACCAATGTTTGTATGGCGGCTTTGTGATTGATCAAACGGCACAAAAAGGTTGCCAGCCTTTCAGCCAACTTCCTGAGGAATTCGGTGTAAGCTTTTTTGATCGAGATCACTTTCACTGTGGAGAGGCTACCCCCGTCCTCTGCAACCCCTTGCTGTTTGGTTTTCTCCCTGATTGTGATGAGGGTGAAAAGCCGCCCTGCTATAAGAAGAAACCTCTTTGTACGCCTCGATCCGTTAAGGCCACTATGGATTGCTATAACCAAGCTCTAGAGCGCCACACGCTTCGATATGTGGAAGATGTTTGGAACGGACCCGACGGGCAAAAAATGTACGAGAAGTTTATTGGGTCCTTGGAAGAACTTTGTGACTCTCAATCTCTGAGAAAACGAGATCTGAAGCCCAAGTCAAAGGCCGATATCGAACAGACGTGCGAAGTGGCGTTTAGGGTTTTCGATGATTTAGTCGCAAAAAAGTTTTTGCCGCAGACTTTGCGCAAAGGAAATCAGGCCCCTGAGGTGTCACAACCCGAAGCTTCTGGCGTTCAAAAGTAGGCCGCTGTCTCAAAGTTAAACACTTCGCATCCTTTAAAGCTGTTTCTATGCTGGTATGGATATCGCAGTTCTCTGAAATCGGTAAACCTTAAAGGAGAGACGATATGAGAATGTTGAAACTGTTGGTAACCTGTTTAGTCGCTTTTGGATCCTTCACAGCAGTCGCTGAAGAAATGGATTTTATTTCAATGGAAATCACCGAGGGCAAAATTGTAGCCGCCCAGCTTATGAACTTAGAACATGAGTACGAGCGAATTGTAGAAATAGTTGAAAGCATCGGGATGTATTCACGTGAGGGCTCTGCTGTTATGACAAGTGCCTCTCAGCTTGAGTTCGAAGCTGTTCTTGTTTTAGACGAAGCCAGGGGTAGCGAGAACTCTCTGACAATCGAAAATGCGACAAAGCGATTGGCTGAAATTAAAATTGAATTGTTAAAGCTTCGAAATCAAATGAAGTAATTTTGAATCAAATGGTTCATTTTTTGAAA
Organism: uncultured Pseudobdellovibrionaceae bacterium; assembly: GCA_964515195.1. GTDB lineage: Bacteria > Bdellovibrionota > Bdellovibrionia > Bdellovibrionales > Bdellovibrionaceae. The sequence goes on along the minus strand of CAZETK010000032.1, from coordinate 17,153 downwards.
GTTTGCGGCTCCTTCGCCTAGGAGCCGCATTTTGTTACAGCCTTTGGAAACTTATACACCTCTTCTGACTTAATAACCTATTGGACGAGTCTGACTCGGTAAGGGAATTGCCTATTAGAAGGGCAATTGGTTCAGGTTGGAGAGTGATCAAATGCGGAAAATACAGAGTCTTCTTAAGCGTTTTCAGATATTTTTCCTATGTCTATTTAGCTTTGCGGCTGGTGCGGTAACGATACTTATAATTCAAAACCCCCCTGCTGGCTTAGCGCAATCGGCATCACTCAAACCTCTGGCCCTTATCTCTAAAATCCTGGTCTTTTCAGAGGCCCGCGAGGAAACGGGTGAAACTCCGGCTGATGAGGTTGAAACGATGCTGGGGACAACAGCCGAAAGTTCGACCGAAGTGGACCCCATCATCTCGGACGATCAAAGTAAGCCATTTTGGGAGGCGCCTCACACTCAACTTGGACAAGGGTCCTTGGAGTCTAGCTTTTTTGAAGTCGTGCTTATTGACCCTGAAGAATCTCCTCATATCACGGAGGCGACGCCAGACTTGGTTCTTTCTGATTTTCAGGGTCGTATCTCCAGTGAGTTTGAAATTCCAGAGCTGATTTTCAATCAAACTAAGTTTTGGTTTCGTGTCTATACAGAATCCACGACTCTCTTCACCCTCATATTATTTACGATGTGATCGATATAAGTGATATCTTGGCCCAACCGACCCGGGCGCGCTGGTTGAATGTAGCGAAAGCCGACAAGTATGTTTCCCAGCAAGTGGCCGCGATTCGCAAGAAACTGCAACGTATGGCTCGCAAAAATCCAAAGCAAATGGATGACGAAGAATTGCAGTGGCTGGCTCAATTAGATGGTATTAAAGGTAATCGTCGCAAAATCATCCAAACGGCAGCTAAAAGTCTTCGTGTGCAAACTGGCCAGAAAGATTTTTATGAAAATGGACTGCGCACGAGTGGTCGCTACCTTGACGGAATGGAGTCAATTTTTCGCGACAAAGGACTTCCTATCGAGCTAACCAGACTCCCTTTTGTAGAATCCAGCTTTGTCATTGGCGCCACCAGCAAAGTGGGCGCAGCTGGTATTTGGCAGTTTATGCCCAATACCGGCCGTATTTTTATGCAGGTCAATGATCGAATTGATGAACGTCGAAACCCATGGAAGGCAACGCAGGCCGCAGCTAAACTTTTAAAAGAGAACTACACCATCCTTCATAAGCAGTGGGGACTTGCTTTGACAGCCTATAACCACGGTCCTAGCGGTGTTCGTCGCGCGATGAAGGCCGTTGGTTCGAAGGATATTGCTAAAATCGTAAAAGCCTATCGTTCGAAGAATTTTGATTTTGCCTCGGCCAATTTCTACACGTGCTTTTTGGCGGCTCTCTATGCGCATGCGTATCGTGATATTTTGTGGCCCGATCATATCTATGAACCCAGTCTCGCCTTTGAAGAACTTAAGCTGACAAAATCTTATAAGCCTCGTGACTTGACCACCAGAACGGGTTTAAGCCATGAAGAGCTGCTCCTTTATAACCCTGAACTCGATCGAAGTTTCGCAAAAAATTATTCTGTTCCAAAAGGATTTCGACTTCTTCTGCCAGCGGAAGCCAAATTGGCTCTACAAGGAGGTTTGAATTCCCGAGAAGGTTCATTGGTGCGTTAATTAGTCTCTAACGGTTGACCTTCCAATTATGGGAAGGTTTATAGTGGGCCTTGCAATGAGGTTCCTATGAAAGATATGACTCCCAAAGCGGAATTGCACCCGCACGCGGAACAAATGTCTCACCAGCTTGATCTTGATATTCAAGGAATGTCCTGTTCATCCTGTGCGGGTCGTGTCGAAAAGGCTCTAAAATCTGTAGAAGGTGTCGAGGATGCTGTCGTCAACTTGGCCACTGAAAAAGCAAGAGTTCATATAAAATCAACAAACATTAAAGCCAATAGATTAATTGAAGCAATTGTAGAGGCGGGTTACCAAGCCCAGGCATTGGAATCTGATGAGGCTTCCGATGAGACATACCATCGGCAGAAGAATAAAAAAATTCAAGCTCTTCGCCATCAAAAAATGGATGTCCTGACATCATCTATTTTAACGGCTCCTCTGGTTGTTCCGATGATTATCGGGCCCTTCGGGATCGGTTTTGTCGTTCCAGCTTGGGTTCAGTTTATTTTAGCCCTGCCTGTGCAATTTTATTTTGGTGCCGTTTTTTACCGAAATGCCTGGAGTGCAATTAAAAACAAAGCCGCCAATATGGATGTCTTAGTGGCGCTTGGGACATCAGCCGCTTTTGGTTTAAGTCTCTATCTTTGGTGGATGCGTCCGGAACATCACCATTCTCATTTATATTTTGAAAGTGCGGCTGTCATCATCACTTTGGTTTTGTTTGGAAAGTATTTAGAAGCTCGGGCCAAAATGCAAACCACCAATGCCATTATGGCTTTGCAAGCTCTTAAACCTGAACGAGCCCGGATTTTAAAGAATGGACAAGAAGTGGAAATTCCCCTTAGACATTTAAAACTTAATAATGTTTTATTAGTAAGGGCTGGTGAGAAAATACCTACGGATGGCATTGTTATAGAAGGCTACAGCCATGTCGACGAATCCTTGATCACAGGGGAAAGTTTGCCGGTTTCGAAGAGGGTGGGTGATAAAGTTATTGGAGGATCTCTTAACTCCAATGGTTTTCTTCAAGTTCAGGTGACCGCATTAGGTGGTGAAACTGTGTTAGCACGAATCGTAAGGATGGTGGAGGAGGCGCAGACCGGCAAAGCCCCAGTTCAACGATTAGTCGACAAAGTGAGTTCTATTTTTGTACCTGTTGTTTTACTGGTGGCACTTGTGACTCTATTGGTATGGGGGTTTAGCACAGGCAACTGGGAGTCCGCCATTGTCAATGGTGTGTCTGTCTTAGTAATTGCCTGCCCCTGTGCTTTAGGGCTGGCGACTCCGACAGCTATAATGGTGGGAACGGGGGTTGCGGCACGATCTGGTATCTTGATTAAAGACGCTGAAGCTTTAGAGCTGGCCCATCGAGTGAGCACCGTGGCTTTTGACAAAACAGGCACGCTAACAGAGGGCAGCCCAAAAGTCGCTGAGTTTGTGGCCCATCAAGAGGATTCACAAACAGTTCTGAAGTGGTGGAGCGGATTGCAGATGGGAAGCGAGCACCCCTTGGGCCGGGCTGCCTTGGCGTATGCTCTAGAAAAAGGGCTGAACCCCGTGCCTGCACGAAATGTCACCGTTAAACCTGGAAGTGGCCTCCAAGGAGAGCTTGAGACGGGCACTTATGTGATCGGTCACGAAAGATATCTTTCAGAGCAGGGAATTGACCCCTCACCCTTACAAAAGATAGCTGAAGTCAGGTATCAGATGGGAGAATCTATCTCCTATCTGGGAAGGCTTGAGGACAAAAAACTGTTGGGAATTATGAGTTTTTCAGATCATTCCAAGCCGACAGCGAAATTGGCGGTGGATAAACTTCATCGCTTAAATGTTAAGACGTTGATGCTAACAGGTGACAATGAAGGCAGTGCTCGCAAGGTGGCCCAGGAGATTGGGATTGATTCAGTGCGAGCCCAAATTCTACCAGAGCAGAAATCACAGGTCATATCCGAACTTCAATCTCGGAACGAAGTCGTAGCTATGATCGGAGACGGGGTCAATGATGCTCCGGCGCTCGCTTTGGCCGATGTGGGAGTGGCCATGTCGACCGGGACAGATGTGGCCATGCAGACGGCGGGAATAACTTTAATGCGGGGAGACCCTGTCTTGATCGCAGATGCTATTGATGTTTCACGAAAGACTTATCGTAAAATTCAACAGAATTTATTTTGGGCCTTTATTTATAATGTTATTGGAATACCATTAGCCGCTTTAGGGTTTTTGAGTCCAGTGGTGGCTGCCGGCGCGATGGCCTTTAGCAGTGTCAGCGTTGTTTCCAACTCATTGTTGTTACGAGGGTGGAAGGCGGAAAGCCAAAGGAAATCACAGAACTCGCAGGGGAGTGCTTTATGAATATCGGTGAGGCAGCCAAGTTTTCAGGGATCAATGCCAAGCTGATTCGGCATTACGAATCCATCGGCTTAATTCCGAAAGCACGGAGAACAGAGTCGGGTTATAGAACCTATTCTGAAGCGGATATCAACACATTGACTTTTGTGAAGAGAACTCGAAGCTTGGGATTTTCTATGACCGAGATTAAAAAGTTAATCGGTCTGCGGAAATACAAATTCCGGGCCAGTGCGGAAGTCAAACGAATGGCGATGGGCCAGGTTGACCAAATGGAAAAGAAAATTGAAGAGCTTCAAAATATGGTGCGAACTCTTAAACACTTGGCCAGACTGTAACATAAGATCTTTAAGGCTGAGTTTGAGGATTTTGAATTTTAAGAAATCGTTCGTGGGTGGTGCAGGAGTTATGATGACAACGATGAAAATTAAGACAGCCACCAGAGGTTTGAACACGTCGAATATCTTCTTCTAGAAAGTCTTCGGCCCCATTGTCCAAAATACCAATGAGTTCACCATTCTGATTGAAGAGGCCAGAGCCTGAACTGCCACTGAAAGTGTCAATGGCCACTTCAAAGAAGGGCTGGCGAGGATCATTTTTAACGATCTTGCCGATGTCGCCCTTCAAGGGCAACCCTAAAGGGTAAGAATAATTATAGACAATTTCGTTTGCGGCCAAAGTTGGTGCTGTGGCTATTTTGACAGGGTTGGCATCTGTAACCCTTCGGTCAAGCTCAATTAGAGCTGTGCCGCTGTAAGAGCTTGACCCCGAAGGAGATTGAAACAGGACTCGACGGCACGAGTAAAGGTCTTCTTTGTTTAAAAACCCACGTCTTGATTTTTCAAAATTAAAACCAAAAGTTATTTGGATCTCGGAACAGTCCTTGTCCGTTAAAAAGCAATGTCCTGCCGTTAGTACATGGTGAGGTCCAATTAAGACACCGGTACACTTTCCCACTAAATATTGGTCTAGAAAACGCTCATCTTCGCATAGAGGATACCCAGCGCGAAGTTTGATCTTTCGGAAATTAAATGCGCCTGATTCGAGGGGCTTAAGATCAAATTGAGAAATAAAAACAGCCGTTGCACGAGCCTGAGCCGTTAAAGACGACGTTGGCAGGTCCTGACGTGAGTCTTCTCCGTAGATAACGGCATAAGTCCTATCTTGGTCAGGATGCAGGTTGTTTGGATGTTGCGGCCCACAAGCCGCGAGAAGCCAGATATTGAAAATAAGGAGCAGGACCAACATGGCATTCATATAAAGATCAATAAGGCCCAAGGGCAAGTCTTTTGAAAAACTAATAGTATTCAATCTTAAAACATCCGAGTTGGACCTTCGGCAGATAGGATAGACATCCAATAATGAGATGTTTAGAATTTTATAATGATCAATCGTCCTCCATTAGAAGAGAAGCGGGTGTTTCTACTAGCCACACCCAATGCACAACTTCAGAAATATTTTCAAGAATTAATAAATCAATTTATCAAATCTTCGGTCGTCTTTACAGCCCATGACGGACAAGATGCGCTTTTTAAACTGGGTAACGTGCCCCCGCATATCATAGTCGTGGAGTCTAATCTTCCTAAATTGACAGGCTATGAGCTGGCATTAAAAGTCATAAATAATACCAAAATTCCGCAAATTGCATTAATCATTTTGGGGGAACCGCCTGACGATGATCGGCTTGTCGAAGCTGTTGTGGCGGGACAGGTTCAGTTTTTGACGGACTTGAAAAGCAAGGACAAGATTTCTTATTGTCTAAAACAGGCTTTGAATTTTATCTCTAACTTAAACAGATCAGACTACCGAGTTCGATTCTTGGGTCGGGGAGACGTATTGTTTCGTGAAGGTGAAGTCGGAGAATCTGCCTTCATTGTCAAGTCCGGTCAGCTGACGGCCCGGCGTAACAATGAAGTGATTGGGGCGATTACGGCGGGTGAGTTCGTCGGAGAAATGGCTCATATTAATTCTGAGCCCAGAGTGGCCACGGTTGAAGCGATAGAAGATTGCGAGCTGATTGAAATCCCTTTTGGTCGCTTGGATATCGTTCTATTTCGGAAGCCTTTATGGGCAAAGGCCCTGATTCGCACCTTATCTCGCCGCCTCAAGCAGGCTGTTGAGTCGTAAATCGCGGTGCCAGGCCGCGTTTCCAGATGCAGCGCAGTTCAAGTTCAATGGGTATAGTTGTAGGTCGGGTGCTGGCTGAATTTAATTCATGCTAGGTCTTTCGAAGGGAAAAAGATCTTTCTTTTTTTGGCGATCTTGTGGAAAAAGCTCTTCTGATTGAAAAGGTAAAATCAACGCAGGGGTTGTTTGAAAAAAATATTATTATTATTATCCGTTTTTTGCCTGCCTCTATGGAAGGTCTGGAGCTTTCAAGCCATCGACGAGCCCTCTTCTGAGAACTGTGCCTATTACGGCCTTCTTGAACAGAAACTCGCTTGCGGTCATCACGCCTACTTGCAAAGATGGGCTTACCCGATGTGTGAGAAGTATATCAAAGCGGCACCAGGCCTGTCCTATGAACTGCAAGTTTGGTTTCCTCAAATTCGGCTTTGTTTACAAGAAGCACTTTATTTTCACGAAGACCTGGTGAACTGTAAAAACCTCAATGATTTTGCCGTGGATTCCCATGTGTTTTGTTATGTCAAAACAGGATTCTGTGAAATGTCCAGTGAGGATCAATGGCAACTGCTGAGAATTACTGGCACCAATATCTTACAGCCACTTTGGCTTAAGACGGCTCTTCGGATCGATCAAGCCTGCGCTCAGCTCAGATAACAGAGAACCCGTAGAACCGTAGAACCCCATAAGTCCAAGCGTGATAGTTTATTTAAGGCAGAAGAATCAGAAAAACTTGGTGGCTCCGGGGAGAATCGAACTCCCACGTCCTTGCGGACACTGGATTTTGAGTCTTGCGTGTCCACCAGTTAAGGACAAAAGTATTGAAATGACTGGGAAAAGTCAAGATATGGGTTTTGGGATATTTTAAAGACGTATTGCCTGAAACGGCAGATGAAAAGGAGCCATTGGTTAGGGATGCCCTAACGGATTTTTGGAACCTTTGAAGGATTTGTGTTCGGAACGGGCTTGCCATGATGGCATCACGAGGAGTTGAACCTCGTTGGCGTGTGCCTACACACGATGCCTACAATAGGACTAGATTTTAGGGCCGATGCCTCCTTTCGCGGATAGAGTTCTCATATTGGCCGTCATACGGTTTTCTTCAGGTCATTCATTGCGAACGCAAAAAAGCGTTCATACCTCTCTGACTCACTGTCCATGGAAAGGCAGTCAGCAATTATATTTCTGACATGCTCACGCTCTTTTGCGGAAAGCTTCTGGGTTCCAAGATGGACTTCAATAATTTCGTCAGCAAATTCTTCAAGCGGAGAGAGAGTCTTTTTTGGGGCGGGTTTCATGATACACCCCCTGGAGCCATTGAAAATTCAATCAAAAGGTGTCTTGCCCCACGATATTCCGTGGCAAAGTGGTCAATCCAATTTTTAATTTCTGATTGAATCTGCTCGGGCGTTCTTTTTGAGAAGACAACGACGTTTACATCTCTTAATCGAGGGTTATTAAACACAGTGGCCATCTTTTCGTAGGTGTGATTGAGGCATTTGATAACCTCAATATTTAAAACCTCTTGGGTGATGGTTGTGCCGTGAATACAAAAATGGTCATTTCTAGAGCTGATTTTGAACCTATCAAGGTGTTCTTTCCAGTCCATTGTGTTGGCGAGAGCCGTTGAAAAACTCCCGTCAGCTTCCTGAACAAAACATAAAGTCGGCATAACTTTTTGCGTATCAAGTAAATTGAGGTCGTTCGCGTTATACTCTTGAACCGTTATGTGAATTGGCTCTGGATTTGGATGGTCTGCCAATACAAGGTTTTCCAACAAGGTCAGATTATTAGTTCCAATTCGTTCATCATTGAGGCGTTTTTTGTGTTGATAAATTGGAGAGAGTAAAGCCTTGTTCTGATACTTTTTCTTTTTGTAAAGGCGTTCAAAAGCACGACGTTCTTTGCGATTCGAGGGACGATTATTATTTGAGTTCATAGTATTTCCTAAAGTTAAATTGTTAAAAATGATTTTGACTCTGAGAATTGGATTTAGGCGTGGCTAAGAAAAGCCGGTGTGAAGTAAGATAGAGAATAAAAAAAAGGCTTGAACTTCGGGTGGAAGCTCAAGCCTTTTTCTGAATTGTTTGTGGCGGGATTGAATTTTGTAATTCAGCTTATCAAGAAAAAGACCTTGGTAAGCTGAACGTGTTTGACCGTTGTCATTTTCAATGACGAGGGCACGGAAAAATTGAAATGTATTTTGATTTCGCTGGTCCATGGGGACAACGAAGGGACTTGAACCCTTTGGTGGACCAACCTATGAAAGGTTCCACCGCTGTCCGTCAAGCAATCGCCCACAGGGAACGGTCGCTATAAAAGTAATATACCTCATCTCTCGAAAAAAAGCAAAAAAAGCAGGACGGAATTTTGCTCTTCAAGCAACAAAAAATAGAATCATCTATCAAAAAAAATCCGTGCGCATTTAAATTGGAGATGAAGTTTATTTTTTCTCATTTTGAGAAAAAATATTTTAGAAACCGACGAGATTGCTCAAGTAAAGAAGCGATTTCTCAGCACGAAAAAGAAAGTATGACCGAGGGCAAGCCGTAGCTCGCAGAAGCGAAGGCGAAGCCTTCGGTCCCCCAGTATTACTATAAGGGGGGACTTTATTAAAGTTAGCCCTAAATATTAAAAAAATACGCGATACATTCAATATTTCCGCCATTCAAAAAAATTTTTTGTTGAACCCCGAAAATTCAAAAAAATTTCTCCATATATGAATTTGTAGGTCGCTGATGAGCAGAGGCCACACAAATAACCGCCTTCGGGCAAAGGAGAAATTCAGATGAAACATTTTATTTTAACCAAGGTTCATTCTTGTTCATCGAACAACGAACCCAAGGATTTAGAGAAGGGTCTTACCCATCTTGTGGTTCTTGAAGCTACCAAGAGAATTGGGGATGTCATTGTTCCCGATTTCATCAAAGCTAAGTCAGCTCTCAAGTTAGAAGCTGGCGAACATTTACTTGAGGTAGAAGTTTTCAATATTGCGGGACAGGCTGGAGCCAGAGTTCAGACCTATTACCGCATTCTTCGCAAAGCTGATTTTGGAGGGAAGAAGTAATGCTTGCCCACCAAATCGCAAAGCATTGGGAGGTCCTGACCGCTTCGGCGGTCGGTTCCCTTTTTTTGCTCTATCTCGGATTCAAAATTTATATTCATCGCAAATATCATCTGAAGGATTTAAAGGCCCTTGGGTTTTACCGTGATGAAGTCAAAGATGTCAGAAACGAAAAGACAGGACTTCGTGAACGAAGAATAAGCTCCACCATCAAAGTCTACTGGAAATCCAATAAGTTGATTTTTTCAAAATATAATCGTGCTTTCGGCATCGCGGATTTTCAGCGACTAAAACCAAACCTTGAAACTCTTTTTAATAAAAAAATAGAACTGATAACGCATGAAAAGCAGTGGCTATCATCCCAACCAAAAATAATCCTTCACGCTGAGGCCTTTCCTGAAAAATATCTTTTGAGCGAACGGCCACAATTGAATGTGGGGCAACTGTTTTTGGGGATGGATGCTCTAAAAAGACTGGTTGTTCTTGAAGCCATCAAGCATTTTGAAAATACGCTTCTTGTCTTGGCTCCCAAAGGCTCTGGGAAATCAGTTTTACTGATTAGCTGTATCAAATCGTTTTTTGAAACTTTGGTGGAGAAAAAAAGAGCGGAAGAATATCAGCTCGTCATTTGCGACAACAAGGGCACCGATTTCCTTGAAGTTTCAGAAAAATTCAAAGGCTCCTATTACCAGCCATTTAACATAGATGACTTACGAGAATTGGTCGGAAGGCTTCGTGATTATAAAACACAAATTGAAGCGACCCTGGCTTATTTGAAAGCCAACAAAATCAGCCCCCGGCATTGGGATGAAATTCGTGGCGGAAAAATTGATTTCCCTGTTCCACCAAAAATATTTTTGGTTTTTGATGAAATGAAGGCTTATTTCGGTTCAGGAAAGCAAGCCCCAAAACTTCCGAAGGACCCGACACCAGATGAAATTTTGCGGAAGGAAAAGTATGACCTCACTCAAGAGTTGGGGCATTTAACAAATTTTTTCGCCGAACAGTGCCGTTCAACGGGAATGATTCTGATTTGTGCCAGCCAGAGCCCTAACAAAAGCGACTACGAATTTCCTGACTTTATCAATTTTCCGATTTTAGTTTTGGGCCAAGCGAACCAACAGCAGTCCATTCAACTTATTGGCGATACCTCGTTGAACGACAATTCATTGACCAGAGGTAAGTTCGTCATCAGGGATGAAGTAGGAATAAGAAGATTTATCGCTCCACTTTCAATTGAGATTAAAGGGGGCGGAGATGGTTCTTCATAATCTGGGGTGTCGGCTAGACACAATTCACATCACCATAACTCGCCCAAGAAATATCATCGCGTTCTTCGGGGAAAATGCGGAGCCAACGGATAAATTGTTTTATGGGGTTTTGGATATTCTGGCAGGTAAAAACTACGAGATTCAAGGCGGAACAAAAAAGTTCGTGAACAACGGTTCTGATTACATTCAGAGCAATTACAAAGAAATTTTAATTCAACTCCGTTCCGCCCATTTGATGAAGCACGGGTCTTCAAAGATTCAGGAGATATTTGAATTTTTGGCAAAAAATGGTGTGGGACCTAAGCCAAAGAGAAATAGGAAAAAAGATGCGAAGAAGGCCGAACGGCCAGCCATCTTTTATCAACTATCACGGCTGGATTTCGCCGTTGATTACGAAACGAGTTTTGACCTTCTTAAAATCCTTAGTGATGGAATCGGCCATCGCCGATTTTTCTCTGGGATTCAAAAAGACTATTTCTACCGCGTTATTCACGAAAACAAACGAATCAGCAAGGGCGAGCGAATTCATAACATCAAAGAAATCAAGCTGGGGAATAGCGGGTTTGAACTTGCGATTTACAACAAGAAATTGGAAATCGCCGAACAGGCGACACCTGAAAAACTCGCCCTTTACCCTGAAGTCTACCGAGAAATTTTAACTGATAAGCAACGCATGCTGTTTCGGGTGGAGCTTCGGTTTTTTCGCTCCCGTAGCATCGGCTTTAATAATCTCACCACCGCAGAGATTTTCAATCTTCCGAATGTGGAGCTTAAAAAATTTGGCAAAGGCACAGCATTATTTAAACAGAAAAAGAGGGCCCAGGTCCGAAGCCTTCTTTTTTCGAAAATTTTTGATTTGGACAAAACCATTTAAGAGGAAGGAGGAATTTATGGGACATGAAAATACGCTAAGGAGTCTTCAACAGCTAACAGAGTCCACTGTTGAATATATTAATGGGAATATTCGGAAAATTGATTGGGATAAAAAATTTCGGGCTGAGTATCCCGACAGCAATCGTGCGAAAGAAGTCGCAGAAGATTTAAAAAAATCAGATGTTAAAGAGTCTTTGCGGGAAGTGTTCAGCGAACAATCGCTAGCCCTTTCAAGGCTTGGGGAGGCTTTTTAATGAAAGCCGTTAAAATTACCGAACTTGATTCGGTCAGTAAATTTCCCGTCACCTTTATTCTGAAAAGTCACACTCTTGAAGAGATAGCAGGTTGCTGTCCGAAAAGTTTTCTTAATTTTTTTGGCCTTCTTGGGCTGATTGAGGGATTAAATTCTGAGTTTTTATTGTGGCTCAAGACTGAATTGCGGGAAAATGATGCGACCCTCATTACGCCACCCGATGGCCTCAGGGATTTTCTTAAAAATCCGATTTTTGAAAAGCTGGATTGTGCGGGTGGACTTGTTGAAGGCGTGGGTTTCTACGAAATTCTGGGCTCTCTCCATCAGGGTTTTGTTTTATTCACAGTTTTGTTCAACAAAGGGGCGGATAAAGTTTCTCACTGTGTGGTCATTCATATTCAAGACCAAAAACTCTTCGCTGACGGAGTTGAAATTTCGCTGGAGACATTCGCACGAATGATTTTTTGCCACGAAAAGAATTTTTTCATTCTCGGAAAAAGAAAGGCGAGGGATTAACCCTCGCCATTGTTCTCAAGAACTTTGAGAAGATACTTAATGGATACTGAAATCGCAGAACCAGAATTTAGATAGACCAAAATATTGGTTCCATTTTTCGTCTTTCTGACCTTGTGAAAAGGCACGAAAGCTAAACCTCGTCGCATATCCTGTTCCTGATTTTGAACTTTTTTATTTTTCATAAAATTTCCTTTCGTTTTGTTTCAACCCTCTTGGGGTGTTCGCAAGGTCGTGGCACCCAGAGGGGCTAAAACTTAGCGGAGCAATCGCCAGAAGAAAAAAAGTCCGAAGACCTGTGAGTGGCATAATCCTGTGAAAGCTTGCTGGCACACGGTTAGTGCTTTAACGAGCAGACAATAGGTCTGGCGATTGCGGGCGATATGAAATTTTTGAAATGTGAAATTGTAAATTAAAAAGAAGTGCGGTCTTGCTATTAACCGCACTTACCGGAAGATGAAATTGGTATTCTTTTGATTTAGCCTTCAATCTCTAATGAAAACTTTGGGAAATCCGAATTTCCGTTAGAAATTTCCCGCAACGAAAGCCCGTCGGGGGAAACTCTGCTAACATTGATTAAGTCAGATTGAAAAGCCTCAATTAATAGAATCGTTTTCGCGTCGGATGTTATGGTCAATTTTTTGATTTCATACCCAACCCCCATATTCTTTGAGGCCTTTTGCTGGCGAACTTCGCGAACGATGTTTTGACAAAGAAGCCAAAATGTCTTTTGCTCGGACTTAAATTCGGGGAATTCATTTTTTTTCGGCCAAGCAGAATTATGGATGGATTTTCCTGAAACACTCTGTTGAGACCAAAGCTCTTCCGTGATGTAAGGCATATAAGGAGCAAGAAGTCTTAAAAAGAGCCCCATTGAAACTTTCAAAGCATATTTTGCTGAAATCGCATTTGGATTCGTTTCTTGGTAGGCTCTTGCTTTTACGATTTCAATAAAATCGTCGCAAAAATCCCAAAACATCTTTTCAATTATTTCTAGTGCGGAAGCATAGTTTAGATTTTCAAGTTGAGTTGTTGCCTCCGCAATCATTTCGCAAAGAGCACAAAGCCAGCTACTGTCAATTGGGTCTAAAGATGATGGCGGTCGTGAATTTGAAAAATTGATTTCTGGTGAAAAGCTATTTACGAAACGAACCGCATTGAACAGTTTTGTTTCAAGTTTCTTTCCGATTTTAAATAAATTTTCGTCGTAAAGCGTATCATTGCCCAACCGTGCCTTCGCCGCCCAATAGCGAACAGCATCCGCCGAGTAAGACTGAATTATTTTTTCAGGCTCTACGATGTTTCCTTTGGATTTGCTCATTTTATTTTTATTGGGGTCAACAACCCATCCACTGATGGCAATTTCTCGCCATGGGATTTCTTTTTCATGCATCCAGCACTTTACAATCGTATAAAACGCCCAAGTGCGAATGATTTCATGTGCCTGAGGTCTAAGGTCAGCAGGAAAAAGGTGTTGATGGCGTTTCTCGTCCTGTTTCCATGCACTGTTAATGAAAGGACTTACTGACGAAGTAGCCCAAGTGTCCATTACGTCCGGGTCGCCCATAAAGCCATTTGGCTGATTCCTTTGGCTCTCATTAAAGCCTTCAGGGCAATCAGCTAATGGGTCAATAGGAAGTAAATTTTCATTTGGTAAGATTGGTTTTGAATAGTCGGGATTGCCTGAACTATCGAGTTTATACCAAACAGGAAATGGCACTCCGAAATATCGCTGACGACTAATACTCCAATCTTGATTTAAAGCCTCAACCCATTGCTCATACCGAAGTCGCATTGATTCGGGATGCCAATTTATCTTACGACCCTGCTCAATGAATTGTTTTTTGTAGTCCATAACTTTGATGAACCACTGTCTAACAGGAATCAACTCAATCGGCTTGTCGCCTTTTTCGTAATATTTAACAGTTTGATTTATTTTTAATGGCCCTCCAATTAGAGAACCTTCTTCTGAAAGAAGAGATAAAATTTCTTTTCGGGCATTCTGAACATTGAGTCCCTGAAGTTTTAAATAGTTCTTGTTCGCAATTTCTGGGCAAGCACTTTGAAAATCTCCAGTGTCTTTATAGAACTTAATATGAAGAAATTTTCCTTGTTTGCTGAGAATTTGTCTGAGCGGTAGCTTTAACTCTGAATTTTTCCAAAACTGAAAATCGTCAGTGTCGCCGAATGTGCAAACCATTAAGCATCCAGTGCCTTTGTCTGGAATGGCATGACTGGATGGTAAGAATGGAATTTCTGCGGAGAACAGTGGTGAAATGGCAGTAAGGCCAAAATATTTTTTAAAACGGTCGTCTTCAGGATTTGCCACAATAGCGATACATGCGGGGAGTAATTCTGGACGTGTGGTGGCGATAGTAAAGCTCTCACTGGTTTCTTTGATAAGAAATTTTATTTGATAGAAAAAGCTTTCCCGTTCCCGGTCTTCCATTTCAGCTTGAGCAATGGCCGTTTGAAAGTCAGTGTCCCAAGATGTCGGTTCATATTTATTGTAGGCGTATCCCTTCCGCAACAAATCCAAGAAAGAAAGCTGGGAGGTTTTTTGAGATTTTTTATCAATGGTCGCGTATTGTTGTGACCAATCAATTGAGAGCCCAAGCCTTCTCCAAAGAGCTTCGTATTTTTGTTCATCAATTTTAGTCTGCTTCTCGCAGAGCTGAATAAAATTCTTCCGAGAAACGGCGGTTCTCTTTTCTGATTTTTCAGGAAGTTCATCTTTAAAAGGTAATGTCGGGTCGCAGATGATGTTGAATAGCTTTTGTATCCTTCTTTCTGTCGGTAGCCCGTTGTCGTCCCAGCCCATTGGATAGTAGATGTTCAGTCCCATCATTCTTTTAAACCGAGCAATAACATCCGTCTGGGTGTAGCTAAAAACATGACCTACATGCAGGGAGCCAGATACCGTGGGAGGAGGGGTATCTATTGTATAAGTCTTTGAACGGTCAATATCGGGGTTGTAGCGGTATGTTCCTTGGCTTTCCCACAATGAGGACCATTTTGTTTCGGTCTCTTCAGCATTATATTTTTTTGATTCACTCATAACTTCTCCAAATTTTTGCAAAAAAAAAGCCCCGGGTTCGCCGGGGCTTTCGCAGTTTTAATTTTCTTTTTAAAGACTAAACGCGAATTCCCCTATGTTGATACATACCGACGACGACAACGACGACTTGTGATGTTTGAGAGAGTTTATTCAAAAAAGGGAAATTTGCTAAGTTCAACACATCCATAATTTAACACCCGTCGTTTTTTGAGGCAACCTTTCTCTGCCATTTTTAAACTTATCGCAGTCATAAGACTTACTTAGGACCTGAAGCATCAAGTTCTTATGAGACCTTCCGAAGTTTCGGCTGACTCATTAACTGATGAATCATTTGGATGCCTTCTTCTTGGAGGGCATAGCCGAGATAATATTTCTCGCAAACAAGCACGCTATTTCCGAGCGACTTCGCAATCAAAGAAATTGAAACTCCAGAATTCAAAAGATGAACGGCATAACTGTGACGACAATCATGGGTCTTTAAATTGTGTCTGTCGGAATCTTTTGGAAAGGTCAATCGGCCAGCCTTTTTGATGATTCGGCTGTATTCAATGTCTCTCAGTTTTTCTTTTGTAGTCCTATCCAGGTCGGCCCAGGCTTTGATTCTGCCAAAGTGATTTTGAACAACATAGGCAACACGGTCTTTGCCTGTTTTCGTGGACGAAAATTTTTTGGAGCCCTTGAGCATTTGGGAATAAAGGGCGATTTGATTTTCGTTGAGGAAATTGAGTTTTCTTCCAGTTTTTTGGTCAGCCATTCGTTTACTGAATAGGGCGAAGGCTTCACCGAGTCGCATGCCTGTGTAGAATAAAGTGAAGAAAAGGTTTTCGATATCGGTTTTGTATTCTTTAAACTCCGGGGGAATTTCTAAATTGGCGACCAAATTTAAAAATTCATCTTCCGAAAAAATAGTAGGTGTCTCAGTATATTCAACAGCCTCAAGTCGTTCACGACGACCAATAAAACTCAACAACGAGTTGATGCGTGAGCAAACACGGCGATGAATATTATTGCGGTCGATTTTATCGACAGCTTTCTGAAGGTCTTTGCGTGAAGCTGTTTTAAGAGAAAGATTGGCTCGGTCAATGACAAGAATAGCACGAGTGAAATCTTGTTCGTGGCCTTTTGGATTTACAATTTTTCGGCCTTCAATTCTTTCAGCAACAAAATCAGAAATGATTTTTTGATTGTCAGTGTGTTTTACAAGACGAATTTTTCCGTCTTTGATGAGTTGGCTCTTGTGAATCTCGGCACGGATTTCTTTGACCAGTCTTAAAAGCTCATCACGTTTTGTTTCAGTCTGATTAGCATTTTCCCATTCTTGATTGATGGCTTTGATTCGGTCATTGGTGATGGTTTCCGCTTTTTTAGGCGAACCATCTTTGTAATGAGTGACCTTCAAAATTGCGAAAGTTCCGCGACCTTTGAAGTCAGGATATTTGATAGTAAAATTGATTCTTTGAATGGCATTCGTCATCTCTGTCATTTTCGGTATTTCCCTAAAGTTTCTAAACGAGACGAATGGACGAAAGGCGATGCCGTTATCGTTGTCGTTCAGATTAAAATGTAGGTGAATACGAAGATTTAAAAAGTAACTGATTAGAAGTTTTAAATGGTGGCCCCGGGGAGAATCGAACTCCCACGCCCTTGCGGGCACTGGATTTTCTTACCACTCTGGTTTTCACCAGCCCTTGAAATCAAGGGTTTGTGGTCTGGACTATGCCTTGACCGTGAATCTTGCGATTGTTAGGTCCCGCTCGTCTAGTCTCTACACCTTCCGAAGAGATTTCTCTCTAAGGTTTGGCTCGGCATTAGCAATCTAACTTTTATATCAGATAAGCCTTCACCGAATTTGGGCGGTTCTACTCCGAGGGTTTCCCCAAGGGCACTCAAGTTATGCTGACTATTTTATGAGGTCAGCGGTCTGAGTCCAGCGCGTCTACCAATTCCACCACAGAGCCACGGAAATTAGACTGAACT
>CAZETK010000031.1:0-38585 GCA_964515195.1 uncultured Pseudobdellovibrionaceae bacterium | reverse complement strand
ATAGTGGCCTGACTGACTGTGTATAAAAATAGGCAAAAAATGACTTTTTTAATCATGAAAAAAGACTATCATCTGGGCCATTCCCGTACAGTGTCGGCAGTGGCGCGTCAGTAAAAAAGATCGCAGAAGATTGGGTTAGAATGAAGAAAAGTTTCTATTTAGCAGGAGTTGGAATAATGTCGATTATCATGGGATGTGCGAGTTTTGGTTCCAGTTCGAAGGATTCCTATCTATGGTTAGAGGAAATTGAGTCTGATAAGTCCATAGCTTGGGTCGAAGCCCAAAATAAAAGAACAACAGATCAATTAAAAAATAATCCTTTGTACGCCGAAGTGGAGAAGGAAATCCTCGATATTCTATCCGATGAAAACCGAATTCCCTATGTGAATTTTGCGGGCCGTTATGTCTATAACTTTTGGACAGACCAAAAAAATCCGCGTGGTTTGTTCCGGCGCACCACTTATGAGGATTACAAAAAGAGAAATCCAACTTGGGAAATCATTTTGGATGTGGATCAACTGAATGTCGCCGAGGGAAAAAGTTGGGTTTTTCGTGGCTGTCGCTACTTCAAGCCTGACTCTAAAAGCTGCCTTTTGTTCCTTAGCAACGCTGGCACCGACGCTGTCGAGGTCAGGGAGTTCGATCTTCAAAATAAAAAATTTATTCCTGCTCCTGAAGGTTTCTTTGTGCCGGCGGGAAAAGTTCGCCTGACCTGGGCCGGTGAAGATTCCGTTCTTATCGCTGC
Source organism: uncultured Pseudobdellovibrionaceae bacterium (assembly GCA_964515195.1). Classification (GTDB taxonomy): domain Bacteria; phylum Bdellovibrionota; class Bdellovibrionia; order Bdellovibrionales; family Bdellovibrionaceae. The sequence goes on along the minus strand of CAZETK010000031.1, from coordinate 37,840 downwards.
TGATTTCGGGCCCGAATCCATGTCCCCATCCGGCTATCCTTTGTTCGTAAAACATTGGAAGCGGGGAAACTCTTTAGCAGAAGCCCCCATCGTCCATAGAGGGCAACCGAAGGACATGTTGGTGGCCCCCCTAAATGAATGTAATCCTGATCATTGCGAAACATTTATCGCCAATTATCTCAATATTTTCGATTCGGAATACTATTGGTGGAAGGATCAAAAAGAATGGGTCAAGGTGGATTTACCAGCCGTCTACGAATACAGGGGTTTGTTTAAAGGTCATTTTTACTTGAGCCTTCATAAAGATCTGACTGTTGACGGAAAAACTTTTAAAAAAGGATCGTTGCTAAAGACCCCGTTGGGGCAATGGAAGAATCTTACGGAAGTCTTTACTCCCACCGAGCGGCGTATTCTCGAAGACGTGGATTTTTCAAGAACCGATATGTATCTGACTGTTTTGGATAATGTAAATCCGAAGGTCTATCGAAATGGTCAACCCTTCCCGGCCCCATCTTTAGGGCAGACTCATGTAGCGGCTGTCGACAAGTATTCCAGCCGGACTCTTATTAATTTTCAGAGTCCGCTCGATCCCCCCACTCTCTATGAATGGGCGGATGCTAAAGCTAAAGCGATAAAATCCTTACCTGCGCGGTTTAATAGTGAGTCTTTGAAAGTCGAACAATTGGAAGCTGTCAGCGCGGACGGAACAAAAGTTCCTTATTTCATCATCCGGTCGAAATATGCGCGTGGCCCTTTCCCTACACTGGTCACAGCTTACGGTGGATTTCAAGTGTCGCTGTATCCCACTTATCAAAGCGTTCTGGGAAAGGTGTGGCTGAGCCGTGGTGGTCAATATGTTATCGCCAATATTCGGGGCGGCGGAGAATTTGGTCCTGCCTGGCACGAAGCGGCCCTCAAAGAAAAGCGACAAAATGCTTTCAATGATTTGTACGCCGTTACAGAAGATCTTTATAAAAAGGGCCTTAGTCCTTCATAGGAGGAAGCAACGGCGGTTTATTGGCGGGGGTGGCTTTTACACAAAGACCTGATCTGTTTGGTAAGATTGTCGTTCAAGTTCCTTTGCTGGATATGCTTCGTTATCACAAAATGTTAGCGGGTCATTCATGGATAGCAGAATACGGTGATCCTGAAATTGCGCAGGAGCGTGAGATTCTAAGGAAGTACTCCCCGTACCACAATTTAAAACCTGGGACAGCCTATCCTAAGGTTTTTATTATGACTTCGACAAAGGATGATCGGGTCCATCCGGGGCATGCTCGAAAGTTCGCAGCCAAGCTCAATGAAATGGGGATTCCCTATCTTTATTATGAAAACACCGAAGGGGGCCACGGCGGCGCCGCCGATTTGAAACAAAGCGCTCAGTACCTTGGTTTGCAGTACACCTTCCTTCTGGAGGAGTAAGGTTTTTAGCCAGGCTGTAGAGGCGATTTTACGGCGACTCACAGGGATCAGAAATATTTTCTTCCAAAGAAGATTAAAATTCTATTTCAAGCTTTCAAGAAAAGAACTGAGGTGAAGCTTATAGACCTCACGAAAATGTTTTAAAGCGTCTAAGTGACCCGCTTCAGAAATAGAAGCCACCTGCACCTGCAAATGTTTATGAGGACTGAAAACCTTTTCAATATGCCAAGGCGGGATGATCGTATCCTTCTCACCACGAATAGAAAGTATGGGAAACCCCTTCGGAAATGATTGAAGCTGAGGAGTGAGGTCGCGGTGAAGCCGGTTTGACCAAAGTGCTGCGAATGTTAAAAACAGCAAAGGTTTCTTTTGCACCTGAATGGCAAGATTCCAAGCCGATCGTATAAAAGCCAAGCTGGGACCAGAGTCGCATATCAGTGCTTTAACATCCTGTTGGCGAGGCCATCGATCCGACAGGGCTTCAATGGCAGCAGCACTTGGGTTCGAAAACGAAAAAACAATCTTGTCCCTTTCGATTTGATTTAAAAAATAAAAAATCATGTCCGTATAAACATGCTTCAGACCAAAACGAAAATTTTTTTGGGGAAGAACTGTAAAAGGAACTTTCACTGGCATATTAAAGGCAAAAGCGTCATAGCCTAGTTCATTGACCAAATGGATATGGCGCTTCAAAGCCTTTTGATGACCGCCGTAAAAGTGGACAAAAACAATCAAAGGCGAATGTGGAATCTTATTCCGGGAAAGATAAAACCTCGGATCACTTTTTTTATAATATGGGTAAGGCTGCATACTATCTACGAACAGCTTCAACCGCCACCGTCAAGGGGTGGACATGCCATTGTACTGACACCAGTCTGATAAACAGTGGCCACATAAAGCTCGACTCCGGGGTAACGGGACCTAATCGAAGGCTCTGAATCAGAAACAGTCGCTTGGGGGCCGGGCGGTATTAATGTGCTTCGAGCCGGTGACATCAACCACCCCATATAAGAGCTTCCAGGGGCGTTGGCAGCGTCAGGACAAGCGCCAGTGCCAATTTCAACGGCGCGTCTGTAAGCGCCATTGATGGCGACACCCCCGCCAATAGGATCCATTATCACAGTGAAAAAATCCGTGGGGCGAATTATTTGGCCGCCACGGGTTGCGGTGGGGAAGGTCTGACTTTCAAAGTCAGCCACTGTGACTTTAGGAAAAGTTACGCCGCTTGGAGGATCGCAACTATTGTTGTCACAGGATATGTTTTGGAACTTCACAACCAATCCGTCTGAGTAGTACTCAAAAATAAGACCAACGGCGCCTGCGTCGTCCATGCATCTGTGCTCATTCGAGTCAACATAGCAGACTACGACCCCTGCTTTTTTGCCATCCATCGCTTCAAAGAATTCAGTCAAATTGGCAGCCGAAATCAGCGACCCGCCGCCTTTGCCAATGACCGTACAGGATTGGACAGTGGCAGTTCCCCCCGAGTCAGATACGTTCACTTGAATGGGAACTTTGCGAGTCAATATGGGTATTCCCAAGGCGGTTGACCCACTGTCAAAGCTGACCAGTAGCTCGCTGGTGTAAGACGTTGGCGGGGCTGCCGATCCCAGAGGTTGAAAGTTGGCCATTTTAAGACTGGAGACTTTGAGGCGACGAACACCGGCAAGCTCACTTCCCACTGCGACCAGTGGCTGAGGACTTGCGCAGCTACCGTCAAACTTCTGTATCGAAGGCACGGAAAGGCTTTGATTGCTAAGCGTGGCAGCTGCGGAGTTAAACGTTTGGCCCGTGAAGTTGCAGCTGCAGTTCGAATCCTGGGCTAAATGCAACGCAAATGTTCCCATCCCGTCCTGGAGGTCACTTTGAGCTGTGGCATAAAAAGCCACATTCTGCATCTGCTGATAGATCTGAGTAACAACCATGACCAAGACACCGGAAATGCCGATGGCTATCATCACGCTGATTAACGACATACCGGACCGAGACTGGAGATACGAAATAGGATGAGACCTGCCCGTAAAACCCCCCTTATTGCCGTTTATATAACGACGATAATTACAATTATAAAGAGAGGTGATCTCTTGTACACTAAATTATATTGAGTTCCCATTATGAGATAAGAGCCCCAATATCAAATATTCCTATTCTTAATGGGCCTCATTATCGTTATATTGAGGCCCATTAAGAGGAAGTTTTTAATGCTTAGTAGTGCTACTGGTTGGCCAAAGCTCTGTCCAGTTCTGAACCTGGGGGCTTAGCTGACGGGCTTCCAGAGCGGTGTTGCCTGGAATAGTAGTTTGATCCATGGCTGTTTCCGCAAGGGCTTTGCCAGCCGCTTCCACGAGGCTTTTCCAATCGATTCCATGGTAAGCATAGACATCGGCAGGGCGTCCCACCTTGGAGTGTTTGCGAACGGCGCAGGAAACTTGCTTAACGCCTGCGATAGATCCAAGATTGTCCAACATTCCGGCCTCTCCGTCATGAACGCTGACGATAGGAATCCGTTTTCCTGAAATCGTGATCATCTCCTCAGGTGAAATTTCCTCAGGCGTGCGGATGTAGAGTTTAGAATCAATCTGCAGACCATGCTTCATATGAGCATAATCGTTTTCATAGCCCTGAATGCCACACAAAAGATCCGAAGAAGTCACGACGATCACGTTTGCATAAATGCCCCGGGTGAGAAGATCCTCGGAGGCCTTAATGGCTTCTGTGGTGGGGGATCCCATCGAGAAAATATGCACAACATTCTCGCCGGGCTCATAACCCGTGTAACCACGGTAGTCGATCAGATAGTAAGCACCCGCCAAGACTTCCTCACGAATGGTGCGCAAGATTTCATCTTCGCTAATGGCCTCAACGGTTTCTTCGTTCACAGCCCCTTCGAGCTCAAATCCCGTGCGACAAAGAGGTGTGCCCGCCTGCATATTTTTGAATCGGACTTGTTTCTTTAAGTAAGTCATCATGTCCTTCTGCTCGGCCCCGCGGGTTACGCCCCGGATGACGACACCACTGCGTCCTACATTATCATTTAGGAAGTGGCGTTTTAGAGCGTCACAGAAAATCCAATCCAGCTCTTGGCAGTAGAACGGCTCCCATGTGATCTGGTTAGGAATTTGAATGTCAGATTTCCAGCCGTGCTGGGCTCCTTCTGGCGATAGGGTTACGCCCGAAGGCGTACCCACGCAGATAAAAGAACTCTTCCAATACATGTTGTAGAAATACTGATCCAGTGCCCGCTTAATGAAAAAATCATAGATCGTCATCAAAGGCATCAGGGGAATTCCCAGAGTATCACGGATACGTCCAAAGGAGCCTACGCAGCTCATAACGTTACATTCCGTGATTTCAAATCGTAGATAGCGATCGGAAACCTCTTCACTGGGAACCAAGTCGGGGAGTTTAGAGTCTTTAACACCGAGCTCTGTTTCTACGTCCTGAACAATAGGAGCGCCGAAGATTTTACCATCCATCGCGGGATTCAAGTTTGTGGATGTTCCCACATCGGGCGCCATGGTGACAAAAAGCTCGCTTGGAACTTTCCAAGGAAGTTCATTTTCGGACAAAGGTTTTTGTCCCTTCTGCAATTGGTTTTCATCAAGTGGCGTATTGGCAATTCGGGTCAGTTTAGCGGTCAACTGACCTAGCATCCATTGGGTATGAGGATAGCTGGTCATCTTGGTATTAATATCCAATGACGCAGGAAAGCCCCCGAACTCAGAAAATTTCTTAGCGAAGAACGCTTGGTTTTTCTTCTTCAAATCATTCTGAGCGATAATATCGCCGTAAAGCTTTTCGCCGCGAGCTTTTAAGAATTTACCCTCTTCAGAGTTGGGTGCAAACCGCTCAAATAATTTTCCTTCCGAGATTTTTTGCTTTTTACGCAGCTCTTCGAGTTCCTCGGCGCCCAGAAGGGCCGAGTGGTTGCCGGGAGCGGCGGCCATCTTCAGGCCCCAGCCTTTCAAGGTATGGGCGATGATGATAGTAGGTCGGCGAGTCGATTGCTTTGATTTTTCCATGGCTTCAACCATGCTGATAATGTCATGACCACCGAGATCGCGGAAGGCCTCCATGAGTTCCTCATCGGAAACTTGATCCAGGAACCTCTTCATATTGGGGTGTTCTTTCTTTATGCCTTCTTTCAGAAGCTTAACATCTTTGACCAAGAGCAAGGCCTGGAGTTCATAGTCTTTAAGTTCATTTTCCAAGAAGTTTTGAAATACGTCGCCACCAGGTTTTTGGAAGAGGGCTTTTCGCTTGGAGCCATGTCGGACTTGAATCACTTCCCACCCATTCGCCGCCATGGTGTTTTCAATTCGAACGGCGTCAGAGCCACCGAAAATACTTTCATTGACGATACGGTGCCCGTCCAAAGATTGACGGTTGTAATCCAGGATCCAAGTCAGATTGCCCAACTCGCGCTCGGCGAAATCGGGGGTGGCTTCAAACATGCTGCCTTCGCGGAATTCCGCATCACCGCAAACAGCCCAGAAGTGGGCGTCAGGAACTTCATATCCATGTTCCCGGGCATAACGGTAAGCCAGTGCTAAATAGCCAGCTTGTACAGGGGGAATTCCCACAGAACCCGAAGGGAAGAAGTTATGTTGGTCAGGATCAAAAGCCGAGTGGTAACTTTGGAAAACCGGCTCGCCGTGATGAGAGAACTTACGAAGACCCATCATCGCGGTGTCGCACTCCTCTTGACTCAGCCGAGACAAATCTGATTTCAAAAATAGATCTAACAAATAGTTGTAGGCATGATCTGAAGGGGACGCATGGGGTTTGTTGGCCACATGGTCAAACCCTGTACGAACCACCAAGTGAAGAGCCCCCACAATGTGGAGAGAAGATGCGGAGGCCGAGACGTGACCTCCTACCTTTGGGTCGCCCTTTTCTTTATCCGAGCGATGATTGGCTTGAAATACCATCTGGGTCGCTAAGTAATGTGCTCGACGAGCGATAGACTCCAAAGTTTCGCGATTTAAGTTTTGGGCCGCATTTTGAGAGGTGTTTTTTGAGTTTTTCATAAGCTCCGGTTTAGTTCTTAAGTTCCTGTTATCAAAGCGTTTAAGCGCCGCGTCTCGAGCTGCAGCTCCAGAACCATTGAGGGGCCTTTCTAGAAGGACTTCAGATGTAAGCCCACAGGGTTTTAAGTGGCTTGAGAGATGCTAAGGCTCAAACTAGGTTTCAAGGACAAAATCCCAGCGAATTTTGACAGTGCCGTCAGCCTCAACGATTCCTTGGGGTGGATTCGGAAAGGGCGCCGCCGATTGAAAAGCTTCGACGGCGGCATCATCAAGATCTGACACTCCGGAATCTTTTATCATCTGAACTTTCACAAGATTTCCTTGGCGGTCCAACACCACGATCAGTTTTGTAATTCGATCCACATCGGAGGCCAAGTGTCGGCCTTGTTTGAACATGCGAGAAAGTTTTCCGCGAACCTTGGGCTCCCAGTGTTGACTGAGTTGCCGACGGATACGGTTGTAGTACGTGTAGTATTTAAACTCCCGTGCGTTTAATAATGTTTCAAGACCTTGGTCCACGTCCTTGATGTAATCGGAGGTGGCGCTGGCCTGCTCGCTACCGGATTTTTCATTGGACTGAGAACCAGTTTCGGAATCCAGCTTTTCAGCGGAAGGATCGTAGGCACGGAACTTTCCTAACTTAGGTGTCATTTCAGCAAGGCTCACTTTTTTTCCTTCTTGAGGGGCAATGCGCCTTTCCAGAGCTTCCTTTTTAAGATTTTTGAATTCACCACGATTCTTCGAGACAGTTTGTTTTTCAACCTTTTGGTTCTTGGCACTTAAGAAGCGGGTGTCATCAGGAGTTTCTTCATTTCGTGAGACCTCTTCTTGTTCCACGATTTGCTTTTCGCGTTTTTCGGTCTTCTGCCGAGTCTTTGCAACCTCCTGCGGCGGCGGAGCAACCTGAGCGGAGGTGGGATTTAGAATTTCAATTGAGATCGAATCATTAGGAAAATTCGGAGTTGATTGCAGTAAAAAAGTCACCGCCGAAAAAGAAGCATGGAGCAACAATGAGATGACAACATAGGAAGTGAGGCGCCGACTCTTTAACATAATCTTTGTATCGGGATTTGTTGGCAGGAAATTTATGGAATTCCTTCTAAACCAAGGTCTTGTTTGACCAATGGCACATGTCTCGAGACAATATTTGGATGAAAGTTCTTCATTGGGCCGTCTCAGATAAAGGCAACAAGCGTGAATCAAATCAAGATTCCTATCTGGTGAACGAGTCAATTGGTCTCTATGTAGTAGCAGACGGAATGGGGGGCCACAGCGGAGGTGAGGTCGCCTCCAGCATGGCGGTGCAGACTCTTGAGACGGAACTAAAAGGTCTAAAAGGCAGCACGACACCGACAAGAGAGCAGCTCCATAAAGCCTATGAACAAGCCTCAATTCGTATTTTCGATAAAGCCGCCAATGAAAGCCCAGAGTTGTTGGGAATGGGGACCACAATGGTCAGCTGTTACTTGGATCAGGGGCGCATTTACATTTCAAATGTTGGAGATTCTCGTTGTTATCTCTATGCGAATTCGAGTTTGTGGCAACTGACTGAAGACCATTCCTTGTTGAATGAACAAATCCGGACTGGATTGTTAAAGCCTGAAAATGCCTCGAACTTTACTGGGCGGAATGTCATCACTCGCTCTGTCGGATATGAGCGGTTTGTTCAGCCCGATGTCATAGACCGTGACATCAGAGCTAACGAGACGTACTTGCTCTGTTCGGATGGACTGTCCAGTCTTGTGCCAGACACCAAAATTTTAGAAGCCTTCACAACAAAACCCTTGAGTGAAGTGGCCTTGGCACTTATTCAATTAGCGTTGAATTATGGCGGCGATGATAATGTGACAGTGCTCGTGATACATTTTGCTAATACTTAGGACATCATGGGAAAAAAGAATGTAACGCTTTTTGTAGTCAGTCATACAACCGGAGCCTCACAAAAATTCGTTATCTCAATGACGACTTTAAAAGTGACCCTCTTCGCCAGCAGCTTGGCAATTCTGATCTTTGTCGCCGGGCTTGTCGATTACTTCGGCCTTATGGTGGAAGCTCTGGAGAATAAAAGGCTGGCGGCTGAAAACGTCCAACTGACCCAGCAATTTCAAATGGTCGAGGGTAAACTCAGCGCCTTGGAAAACTCGTTGGAACGAGTTAAGACTTTCACGAACAAATTGAAGCTGATAACAAATATCGACACTGAAGATCGTATTACGAAGCTCACAATGGGGGTCAAGCCGGCTCCGGGCCAAGCTGTTGAAGAGTATGAGCCCATGGATCAGCGGCTGAGCCAGGAAGATCTCACTCAGCAAGATCAAGACTTCCCTAAAATTGCCGCTGTCAATGAAGCCCATGGTGAAATCTCACGTCAGTCGTCCGAGCAGGATTACTCCACTCTTGTCATTCGCATCGACAAGGCCGTTAAGGAGACCCAGCTTAAAGAACAGAGTGTGATCGAGCTATGGGAAAGCTTAAGTGAACGTCAGTCATTGTTGAATGCAACCCCCAATATTAAGCCTGCTCGTGGGTGGATGACATCGCAATTTGGATACCGCCTAAATCCTTTTACAAACCGTATGCAGCTCCATGCGGGCCTTGATATCGCGGCGGCTCCTGGATCTCCGGTTTATGCCCCGGCTGATGGGGTCATCATTTTCGCTTCTTATGATGAGACCTATGGAAAGCTGGTCAGTATCGATCACGGTTATGGTGTAACGACCCGCTTTGCCCATAATTCGCAAATCTATGTCCATGTGGGGCAGAAGATTTCCAAGTATGATGTCATTTCATCGGTGGGGAACACCGGTCGTTCGACAGGTCCTCACTTGCACTACGAGGTCAGGATCAATGGGACCCCCGTAGATCCTTTCAATTTTATTCTGGATGACTAGAAATCTGTCGTAGGGCGCGAAGGCGCTGCTTACGCCACGAAGGTGGACAAGCCCTATTTCTAATAGGGATCATTTATAATGACTCTTCATCAGTTGGATTCGGCTGCCCTTGGAAGTCGGCACTCTACTTCTGTCATTTTGTTCGCAATAATGTTGGCCATCTCATGGTAGCTCAAACTTTTAGGCGCAGGCTTTTTTCGTAAGGACTCTACAGCTTTATCAAGTGCTGACCGCTGTCGTGGATTTTGCACGCCAGAGTAGTCGGTGACTCCGCGGCAGTACTTCGTGATTCGTAAATCAACTGAGTTATCAAGGTGGTCCCAAATCAAGTCGCACATAAAGTTTGTTGTTCCCAGATGATCCAAAGCTTCTGAATAGTCCTTGATGGCTTTTTCGAGGTCAATACAAGCGAATTCCCATTGCGGAGAATTAATGGGGAGAGTTTCTTTAGAAAGAATTTGAAGGTTTTCCACCATAGAATAATCCTTCAAGAGTTGTTCACTCTGATTAATTAGGCCGGACTCGTACGAGCCTCTTCCACTTTTTGTTAGACGAAAGGCTTTATTTTGAATCGTGCGCAGAGATTCCTCAAAGGCTCCAAGGGCTCGGGAAAACTGCCGGTTTTTATATTCTAGCCAAGCATACACAGGAGATTGGCCTGACAACCAACCGGTGCGGGCTCCCAAGAGGCTTCGCTTAAGGGCATTGGCGGCTTCGTTGAATTCTGAACGGTTATAAACGGCAGCCCCCGCGTTCGTTAATTCCTTCAGTACCCTGGCCATACGATTAGTATTTTCTTTTTCAATCGAGACCTTATCAAATTCAGCCTTCCAGCGACGATAGTCTTCATCCTGCGATAGTTCCTCTTCAAATTTATCAAGGTCATCAACCATAATCTTAGAGGCTTCCGTGATCATGCGGCCAATATGTTGAGTGATAGCCATGGTCACCGTGGCACAGGCCGAAAGATCTTCAGTTTTAGGGGGAGAATCGAAAGTTGAAAGGCTTAACATCAACTTTTGGTAAGTCGTGATCAGCGACTGTACTTTCTTTTTCAAGCGAATATCGTTTTCGTCCTGGCTGCTACGACGATTGCCCCAAGTCATTTCGTATTCGGTTAGGTCGATATTTTTGAGGTACTTCTGTTGATCGTAGGCATCCAAAATGGTTTGTGTAACTGTATTGGGAAACGAACTCTCGTCCTGGGCTGTAAGTGCTAACTGTTGACCTTCTAAGCAGACAAGTAGGGCGTTTCCTTGAGCTTCTTTGATTCGTTGACTTAACTCGTTCAAAGCTTCTCGATCGATGCGAACGCTGGCCTGCAGAGCGCCGACATTATTGCGCACTCCCGACCGAAGATTCATGGCAGCTCCGAAATCGGCGCTGGCGGTTCCGAACATTTGAAGGGAGTAGGTTCTGATATTGTCGTCCAGCTCTTTTTCTAATTGTTCAAACCGTCCACTTTGAGCCAACTGAATATAGCGAATCTTTCGCGCAACCTTGGTGTATTGACAAGTGTTTTGTAAAACTGCATTTCGATTTTCAGCGATCTCCATATTCACAGTGTTGTTAGCGATCACCTGAGACATCGCTGAAATCACATTACTCGCGATCACCGAACCCATAATAGTGGTTTTTACGGTTAAAGAAAGAGCTGGATTCGTGGCCATCAACAACATTAAAAAAGGCGATGCAGAATTCACCACGTTATTCAGCTCAAGTGCGACTCGTCCCCAGGACATGGTTTTGCGTCCGCAAGAGCTGGACAGTGCCGTCGTGTTCTTGAAAACATCAGCTAACCGGTCGATACCGGTTACCAGGGTGGTGATGTTGGTTTGAACTTGGCTGGAGTTAGCATAACTGTCGCTAGGGTTGGCGACGAGTGCTTGAAGCTGGGTAATGGACTGTCGGATTTCATCATTAGTCCGTTTGATATTTTCAACTTGCGGTTGGGAGCTTTGACATTCATCCGAGACGTTTTGAATCGCATTCGTCAGATTTGCGATCGCAAGATTCAGATCTTGATATGTATTATTCTCGAATAAAGGACAGCTGTATTGGCCAGGCACTTGAGCTATGCGAATTTGATTTCCTTCAACAGGGTTTGAAACCTGGCCTGGATTGTAGGGTCTGCGATTAGATCGGCCACCGCCGCCGGGAGGTACAACAGGAAAAAAGCCACCGTTGTCATATCCACCGCCACTTCCTGTTCCAGGATCTGTTGGTGGAAACAGGGGAGTGTCTTCATCATTTGGGTTTTCATCGATTGTGATTGGACTTTGATCTTCGTCTTCGACGATGACGGTTGGGTTTTCACGGATATTGGGGAATAAGTCGTCATTTTGTTGCCCCTGAGCCCAACCAAAACTGGAGTTCAAACTGAAGATAAGGGCTGTAATAATAGAGACGACTTTTAACATACTTTATTCCCTCAAAATGTGATTCTTACGAAAGTGATCTGTAGTCCTTACAAAATCGTCCCCTCGAGAGAATTGTAAATGTTTGAATTCACATGAACTATTCTGGATAGGTTTTTTCCAACTGAAATCTGTGCAAAATCAAAGCCGAATCGTCTCATTTTTAGACAGTGTGTAACTCTGACAGAGTGTTGCCCAAAGTTTCGTCACTTTGAAGGATGCTTTCAATATATAGATTCTAAAAGCCATTTTATGAGGACTAGGGCAGGGCTATTGGCAGAAGAATTGAAGTCTGACTATGGGTATGAGGCTGGTGAACTTTTGCCACTTAGTGGTCTTAACCTTTTCAATGATCGGAGCTTCTCACGTTGCTCTAGCCCAGAATGTGGCTCAGGGGACGAAAGCCTCTTCGACTCACGCGGCTCATGTTAAAACTCAAAAGCAAAAAGATCTTCACCGTAATCTGGCGGTTCAGGGATTCCAAGTCACTGAAATTCCCCAGTATGAAATTCCTCCTTTTTTAACCCGGGAGGATTTGAACAAAATAGTACCCACAGATGTGACATCAAAGTCTGATTCTGCCGTTTTACAACAAATGGGAGATAAGGCCGTTCAGGCTTGGTTGAAGTCTTCCGCCATGAAGGATCTGTCTTTGGTTCAAACGGCCCAGAAGGTAGAGCAAGCTTTGAAAACAGAAGTGGAATTAGGCGATAGTGAAGACGGTGAAACAAAACATAAGCTGAATTTCCAAGTTCAGGCTATTCAGTCAGTTTCTAGAGTCGACTACAAAGGCTTCTTTGACATGACTCTAAGCTATAACATGCGTGACAGCAAAACCGGTGTCGAGATCCGAGAGAAGATTTTTAAGAACAAAGATCTTTTTCTTAACCACAGTTCTGATAAAGATGAAACTACAAGCATGGTCGGAATGCGCTGGGGATTCTAATCCCATCCATTTTTGTCATATTTGTGTTACCTCATTTCTAAAATCCAATAATCAAAAAGCTATACTAACGGTTTGAAAGATATTTTAATGGCGACGTGAATAAATCGAACTTAGCTGGTATTGTTGTTTTAATTCTTTTTGGTGTCGTGATTGGCGTTGGAAGCTATTCTTTTATTTATGCAAAAGGCTACTCTTACCTATTGGACGACCCTAAGGCCTGCATCAACTGTCACATCATGCAGGACAATTATAGATCGTGGCAGAAGTCAGGTCATCGTCACGTTGCCAAGTGCAACGACTGCCATTTGCCTCATAACTTGGTGGGCAAGTACGCTGTAAAGGCTTTGAACGGCTATGCTCACGCAGCGGCTTTCACGCTTCAGAACTTCCATGAACCAATTTTAATTAAGGAACGCTCTCTCAGGGTGGTTAAAAACTCCTGTTTAAGTTGCCACCAGCCTATGATCCAAGTGATGGATCGTGCCGATTTTCACCATAATGAAAAATCCAACTGCTTGCATTGTCATCGTAGTGCGGGTCACGCGAAGTAAGAGGAGTCTATCATGATTCGAAATAAGTGGATATTTTTGACAATCGTCGGTTCAGCCGTCGTTACAATTTTGATCACGATGTTATTGGTCAATATTTTTCAAAGAAAATCAGAAGAGCGAAACCCTTTCTACCGGGTTGTCGAAATCAGTGACGAAATTGATGATCCCGCGATTTGGGGAAAGAACTTTCCTGATCAATATGATTCCTATCTTAAAACAACCGATATGACTCGGACCAAATATGGTGGTTCTGAGGCTTTTCCGCGCGTGCCAACCGAAAAAGACCCGCGGACAGTGGTGACCACTCAGAAATTGGACGATGATCCGCGGTTAAGAGTGATGTGGGCCGGGTATGCTTTTTCCACCGATTTTCGTGAAGAGAGAGGGCACGCGTATATGTTGTTAGATCAACAATTGACGGAAAGACAGAATGTGGCGGAGCAGCCAGGTGCCTGTTTGAATTGTCATGCCTCTGTTTACAATCTTTATAAAAAGCTGGGTGATGGGGATATTACGGAAGGTTTCAACAAGATGAATCAGATACCCTACAGAGAGATCGTGCACTCTGTAACTCATCCAGTTTCGTGCGTGGATTGCCATGACTCTTCAACCATGTCCTTGCGGGTCACTCGGCCTGCCTTTATAGAGGGGATTAAAGCCGCCAAGGCCAAGCAAGGCATCAAAGAATATGACGTGAATAAAATGGCCACCCGTCAAGAGATGAGGACGTTTGTTTGTGGCCAATGCCATGTTGAGTATTACTTTAAAGGTCCGGAAAAGAGATTAACATACCCCTGGGATAAGGGCTTAAAAGCTGACGAAATCATGGAGTATTACAATGAAAATCCACACAAAGATTGGGTTCACGCCCTTACCGGGGCCGAAGTTTTAAAAGCTCAGCATCCTGAGTTTGAAATGTTCAATCAAGGGCCCCATGCGCGGGCTGGAGTATCATGCGTGGACTGCCACATGCCTTACAAGCGAGTGGGTGCGATGAAAACAACAGATCACCATGTGCAGAGTCCCGTTTTGAATATCAACAAGGCCTGCCAGACTTGCCATAATGTGCCTGAAAAAGAATTAAAGGCGCGAGTGGAGACGATTCAAGACCGCCATATGGAACTTCGTGACGTGGCTTTTGATGCCTTAGTGGATTTTATCAACGACCTGAAAGAATTTAAAGATATGGATGCCAAGGCCCCCGCTAATACTCAACTGGCTCAAGCCCGCGGCCTGCAAAAAGAAGCCCAATTTCTTTTCGATTTTGTCGAAGCGGAAAACTCTTCCGGATTTCATGCACCTCAAGAATCAGCTCGGGTCTTAGGACTGTCGATTGAAAAAGTACGGCAAGGTCAAAAACTCGTGTCGGAAATTCGTAAGAAGAAAAATCAGATAGAAAAATAGCCCGCATGATTCGCAAGATTATTAATTTTTTAGCTTCGATGAAATTGGCCGTTTTAATCATGGCGGCCTTCGCCGCACTTTTAACCGTGGGAACTTTAATCGAGTCCCAGTACGATGCTTGGGTTGCTAAAAACTGGGTCTATAACACGATGTGGATGTATGTCATCATGACTTTTTTGGCGACCAGTCTGATCGCAGTCATGGTGGATCGTTGGCCTTGGAAAATCCGTCATCTGCCTTTTATTTTAGCTCACGTCGGAATTTTATTTATTCTTTATGGCGCGATGATCACTTTACGTTATGGAGTCGATGGAACCTTGCGCTTGTCCAGCAGTGGCGAGGCGGTACACGAAATTACCTTACCGGATACGCAAATCACCGTCTTTCGTTCACGCACAGGGGATAGTTATGAAAAAGTTTACTCAGAGGAGGTGAACTTCTTAAAGAACCCGATCAGACCTGGGCGCACGGTTCTTATCAAAGCCAGCCAGCTACACTTTGAATTGCTTGAGTCTATTCCTTTTGGAGTTGTTAATCCTAATATTCAAGAGTCTGTCTCGGATCAAAGTGGCTCAGGACTACGTTTCCAGTTGGCTAACAAAAATGTGCGAGAGGTGGATTGGCTTTATCAGCGTAATCTGTTTGAGCGGGCGGAAAAACAAATCGGCCCGGTGTTTATGACTCTTGGAGGGCTTTGGAAACGAACCCTTGAGATCAATGAAATTCGCTTTTTTCACGATCAGGAAAAAAAATTGAATTACGTCCTCTACGATAAAGAGCAGAGTAAGCCCTCTAAAATGGGGGTAATCCGAGAGGGCGAATCAATTGAAACTGGATGGATGGGGTTGGAATTGACCGCTCTTCGTTATCTTCCCAGAGCTCAGCAAGTAAGCGATGTGCGAAGACTTTCCCATCCAACGCCGCTGACGAGGCCATCGGTTCGAGTTCGTTACAATGGACTTGAGAGCTTTTTAGTTTTGAATGATTATATCAAGGTTTTCACAGACCAGTGGGTATACCTCATTGCGTATACAAATAAAAAAGTCCCTTTGGGTTTTGATATTTCTTTGAAGCAATTTAGAAAAACAGAATATCCCGGAAGTGCGCGGGCCATGTTTTATCAAAGTGAAGTCATTTATGACGGCGGCAACAGGGCTTTGATTTCCATGAACGAGCCCTTGAAACATAAGGGGTTCTATCTGTATCAAGCAAGTTTTGAAGAAGCGGATTCGGGCCCAGCTCGAGCCTCCATCCTTTCCGTGAATCATGATCCAGGCCGCTCCTGGAAGTACGTGGGCTCATTAATGATGAGCGTAGGGATCGTGCTGCTATTTTGGTTTAAGCGGAAAAGAAAAAACAGCCAGGTTAGATTCGGGGAATCACACCCTGCTCATTGAGTTGTTTTTCTTCATCCGTCTCTTCCGCGTTCTGCTCAAGAGCTGTATCCAACTCTTGGAATTGAGGGTTTGCGAAGGCCTCATAGGATAAGTCTTTATGATAAGCGTAAATCAAGGTTCCATTTTCAATTTGAGGGATAAGGGCTTTGGCCACATCAAGCTCTAAGGCTGGACATCCATGGGAGCGCCCCAGGAATCCTCTGGCTTCTATAAAATCGGAACTGACGTAAGGGGCTCCATGCATAACGACATACCGTGAGTAGGCTTGGTCGTTGGATTTTTCTAACCCGAAGAGTTTTAGGGCGACTCCCCACTTTCCCATATAACGAGGGCCTGTCATATAAAAGCCTAAAGATGATTGCTTGGAGTTCATTTTATTAGAAAAGCGTTGGGCCTCTAAGCCTCCCGAGCCAACGCCATGGGCAACAAGATGCTTCTCGACTGTTCTTTTTTCCAAATCTATCAAGAAAAGCCGTTTCTCCACGGAAGGTTGTGAGTAATCGATGATGACCACCTGATCTGTATTTTCCAGGCGTTTGGGAACTTTCCTTCGATCCGCCTGAACCATAATGGTGTGTCCTTCTGCTTTGTGAATAAAGTGAAGAACTCTTTCCAGGGCTGGGGCTGGAACACCTTCTTGAAGAAGGTCACGAAACTCATCTCGATCAAATTGAAAGGTCGTCGCTTCGAGCCGGGTGGGCTTTCTCTGACCCAGGGGTTTTACTGACTCAAAGGCGTGAACCTTATTAGAAAATCCCGACAGAAAAACAATCAAAAAGGTAAGAATTGAGATCTGCATACCTTCATTCGAAGTATCAAAATTTTGGCCCGCTCAGTTTGGTTATAAACGAGATGATCCTGAAAAATTTCTACAGGTGACAAAAAATGCCGGCCCTTTAGAAACAGAGGGGTTTACTTGTTCAGTTTTGACCCGATGTCTTTGCGGTAGTGGGCGCCTTCCCAGTGGATTTTGCTGACTAGCGAATAAGACTCTTGAAGAGCGTGTTCAATATCAGGTCCGACACCTACGCAACCGAGAACCCGGCCTCCGTTTGTGACGAATCCCTCTTCTCGTTTTTTGGTTCCAGCGTGAATCACCCAATGATTGGGATCATCTTCTAGAAGAGGGCCTTGGATTTTATCACCCTTACGGGGGTCTTCTGGGTAGCCATCGGCGCTCATAATTACACAAGCTGCCGCTAGTTTTTTTGTCGTGAAAGAAAGCATCTCACCTTTGGACAAACGGAAAAACAGATCTGCCACATCAACATCTAACAATGGCAACAGCACTTGAGTTTCAGGATCGCCAAACCGGACATTGTACTCTAAAACTTGCGGTCCCGCTTCCGTAATCATAAGACCAATAAAAACCAGGCCACGGTAGATGAATTGTCTTTCATCTAAGTGTCGAACCGTCGGCCCGACGATTTCTTTGAGAATACGCTGATGTAAAAATTCGTCCAACTTTAAGGGAGCTACAGTCCCCATTCCGCCGGTATTGGGCCCTTCATCGTGATCGTTAAGGCGCTTATGGTCTTGGGCCAATGGAAGAGAGCGATACTCATGGCCGTTGGTAAGAATCAGATAGCTCACTTCATAACCGGGCATGAATTGCTCAAGAACAGCGCGCTGGCCTGCCGAACCAAAAATTTTCAATTCAAACAAATGCTCTGCCGCAACTTTCAATTCATCCAAAGTTTTACAAATAAAAACACCTTTACCAGCGCAAAGGCCATCAGCCTTCAAGACATAGGGTGGAGCAAATAGCGAGCTGGCCTCAACGGTTTGCGCGACACTTTCCACAATTTGGAAAGGGGCGGTGGGAATGCCAGCTTCTGCCATGAACTGCTTAGCGAAAATCTTAGAGCCTTCCAGTTGCGCGGCCTCTTGGTCTGGCCCCACGGTGTGAATTCCCCGTTGTCGTAAGTAATCACTAAGCCCCATGACCAAAGGATCCTCAGGTCCAACTATGACAAAATCGATTCCGGTGCGATTGCAAAACTGAACGACACTTTCAAAATCCTTCCAGGCTAAATCCGGATGGCAAAGGGCCTCCCGTGACATGCCATCGTTTCCAGGAATGACATGGATCTCGGTGACCTGGGGTGAAAGGCGAAAAGCTTTGACCAAGGCGTGTTCGCGGCCACCCGAGCCGATAACGAGTATTTTCATTGTATGGAGCCCCGGATTTCTTCAAGAACACGTTTGGCATTCGTGTAGTGCTCGGGAGCGACATAAAGTCGGTCGATCACCCGCGTGCCTTCGTATTGCTGGAAGATCTGAGTGGTTCGTTCAATTTCGGTAGGCTTGGCCCAGGAATCATATTGATCAACGACGTAGATGGGAAAAATATTCTGCTCGGCCGTGCTATGATATTTTGAAAGACGAATATGGGAGCTGGCCGAGATCACTTCGAAGACGCGCTTTTCCATTTCTTCTTTAACCCGTTGAGGGCGAGCTGGATCCGTCGTGTTGTGCATTTCAATCAAAACCTTGTGCGGCTTTCGAAAGGCGATCCGTTTAGCCCAAGGATTGTCAACGCTGGCCAAGTGTTCATAAAGTTTATAATCATTATAGGCGGTGTACTCGTTAATATCGGCCGGTAAGAAGAAAGTGCAATCCTCCGATGTCAGATAGCGATGAAGCATTTCTTCGTAGATAATGCTTTTATGGTGGAAGTAAACCATCAAATGCATGTGATGGCGTGAAATCAAAAAATCGTCGAAAGAGTAAAGCGCCCGACGGTTCAAGGCTAAATAGGCCTTATCATTCGAAATATAAAGGGTCATATTTTGAATAAGCCATTCCGAGTCGATTCGACCATAGTTCGTGCCGCAGAAATAAGAATCTCTTTCCAGATAGTCCATACGATCGACATCTAGCTCAGAGCTGACCAGTTGTGAAAGCAGAGGACGGAAGTCCACACCTTGATCACAGAAAAAGTCATCCTTGGCGGGAAGGTTTTTATCAATCAGACAGGCTACATGATAAGGATCGATATCCGGAAATTGATCACGAATAGTTTGGCCGATAGAGGATTCGGTTACATACTTGATGGTGTAATCCTCGTGATCGGCCTGACGCTTTTCTTGTTCGGCACCGTAGGCCTTTACTTGCAGTTCATGCAAGGGTGGCATGACCTCTTCGGTCGTATGGCTTAGAGGACCGTGACCCACATCGTGCAGAATGGCCGCTAAGCGAAATGTCTGTCGTAAACGAAGCTTTACGGCTGTCTTCGTAAACGGGTAGGCGCGAAAGATTGAATCAAAAACCAAGACCGCCAAATGGCCGACTCCGATGGAATGCAAATAGCGGTTATGGGTTGCTCCAGGAAAACTGAACTCGGAAAAGCCGAGCTGCTTAATTGAACGTAGGCGTTGGTATTCAGGCGTATCTAATACCGCCACCTCCGCATTTGAATATTGAATCGACCCATGAACTGGATCCCGAATTTCCATAGGAGATTGGTACATTTTGCGCAACGGCGAGTCAACTTGGCGGTTAAAAGGGATATTGTGTCATGGCCTATTGTTGAACAGAGGAAGATCGGTGTTCGTTCACCCGCTGTTGAACGTCTGATTCTCCCCGAGTCTTGACTTCGGCATTTTCGATACAGGTGATCATGCCCCGCATGTGTATTTCGGCACTTGACCCGGCTCGAACCCGGCAAATTCCAACGGCACTGGAACTGATGTCAGCCTGTGATTTTCCGTCGATAGCCGCAATGCACTCATTGGCATAAGAGTAGTGCCCCCATTTGGCTGCGTCCAAACATAGAGGTATCAAATGATCCGACAGTTCGGCTTGAAGACACCGAATCGTGTTGGATCCATTTTTTGATTTTGCGACTTGCTGGCAAAGCTCGGAATGCTGTGAAGAAATCGGACTGTTCTCCACACTTCTTTGCACACAACTCTTCAGGGCATCGCAATTTTTGGCCAGTCGATGATCGGCCAGGGCATGACACACATTTAAGACTTTAGAATTAAATTGAGGACTGTCCTTCGTGTCACTCACGGAATCAAGGCATGTGGTGCGGGTCTTATGACAAGCACTCGATTCAGAAAGCTGAATTTTTTTACAAAGAGCCTGTGCGCTGGCCTTGCCATCTTGTGCACTTGTCAGTCGGTTGTAGGCCTGAGAAATAAAACTTCCAAGATCCGCTTCAGCTTGAAAAGAGATCATCAATATAAAGACAGACAGTATTTTAGAAAGTTGTTCCATAATTTAAATAATACGCTTTCCCTTCACAGGATGCCTAGTGGGGTCTTCAAAATGGGTTTATCCAGGAGGTGATCCCGGCTTTAGACTAGATTTTTATTTTGAGTCTCAAGGTGTATCAGGTTGAGCCGATGAGATGTGTAAGGCAAGAACCCACTATTAATGGAACTCATGATGAGTTCCCCAGTCTCAAGGAAAGAGACTGAGATCTTCAAGGAGGAGGAAACAATGGGATTGCGTATTAATACGAACACGGCTTCGTTGAACGCACAGAAAGTTCTGTGGGGAACGAAGATCGGGCTCGACAAAAGTATGGAGAAACTCGCTTCGGGTTTCCGTATCAATCGAGCGGGAGATGACGCCGCGGGCTTGGCGATCTCGGAAAATCTAAAAGCCCAAATTCGAGGTCTCAAGCAGGCTTCTCGAAACGCACAAGACGGTATTTCTTTGGTCCAGGTGGCTGAAGGCGCGATGAATGAAATTTCATCGATTCTGATTCGTCTTCGTGAGTTAGCAGTGCAAGCCGCTTCAGATACGATCGGTCCCGTTGAAAGACAATTTCTAAACGTGGAATACGATCAGCTTGTATCTGAGATAGACCGGGTGGCGGAAGGGACAGAGTTCAACGGAACTCAACTTTTGGCCGGTGTCGGATCCATCTTGGACTTCCAGGTGGGAACTCGAAACAACCCTGAAATTGACAGGATCTCTTTTGATGCCTCAAAAGCGGATGCTAACTCAGCGGCCTTGGGAGTAAATCTCACAACGGTGGCGGATAAAGCTTCAGCTCAAAACTCATTATCAGCAATCGATCAGGCTATTGTCTCTGTTTCCGCGATGCGAGCCGACTTTGGTGCCATCCAGAACCGCCTTCAGTCTACAATTTCGAACTTATCTGTAAGCATGGAAAACATGTCAGCAGCGAACTCTCGAATTCGTGACGTGGATGTGGCTGAAGAAACCAGCGAAATGATGAGAAATAACATCTTATTGCAAGCTGGTACTTCTGTCCTCGCACAGGCGAACCAACAAGCTAACGTCGCTCTTGGACTCTTGAACAAGTCATTCGGCTGATCCCCAACGGGATAATTTCTGAATGACTCCGGGTTAAGATTTCTGTCACCCCCCGAGTTCGGTAGAAGCGATATAACGAGAGTCGGGTGGATCCTCTAAAGGGGTCCATGCCGAAGGGAACCAAAAATTCCCGCTGAAGAGGTCATCTTTGTAAGATGGCCGCCCTGACCAAAATAGTTTCCTGCGATCTGTTCCCCCACGAAAGTGGGGGGAACAGGATAAGAGGTTTAGTGAACTCAGGCCCTTATGTTAATCTGAGTTTCCATGACACTATATAGACTTCTTGCAGGGTTCATCTTTGTTATTGCGGTAGCGGGCTGTAGCACCGCGAAGAAAAAAACTTACGCCACTCCTGACACACCTTGCTTCAAGGCTGTGATCCAGCAGGATGAAGAAGCCCTACGGCGAGTTCTTCCCGTTTGTCTCAATTCAAAAACTTCTAATGGAACAACCCCTTTAATGTTAGCCGCCGCCAAGGGATATGCCTCTATTGTGGATATTCTGATTCAAGGCGGAATGGAAGTGAACCAGCCGGATTTTCACGGTGATACAGCTTTGAATTATGCGGTTGTGGCCCGGCAAGATGAAATGGTTCAATTCTTGATGCTCAATCGGGCTGACGTCGTCCCACAAAGAAAAGATCGGATCTCACCTTTAATGATAGCGGTTCAAAGTGGATCTTTTCGAATGATTCGAGCGTTAGCCCAAGATCGCGAAGCCATCAATTACCCAGCTGAAGACGGCTGGACGCCACTTTACTTTGCTATTCGAAGAAAAGAGCCCTCCATTTTGAAGCTACTCATTGATCGCGGAGCCTGTCCCAATGTCAGAGATTCCTATCAACAAACGCCTTTGGATTTTGCCATTGAAGTGAAGTGGGATCTGGGGCAAAAAATGTTAAAAAGAGCCAAGCCCTGTCCTTAATCCAGTCCTGACTAATTTATTTTCATTTTTTTAAAAACTAGACTCGAGTCAATTTGAGACTTTCCGATCTGAAACTTGAAGACACTTTTGTGAATTCAATAACACGGTTCCACGGATCGGAACTGCAGGCCAAATGGGATGGCCACAAATCATGGAGGATGCGTGATGAAACAAGGAGGATAAGATGGGACTTCGTATTACCACGAACGTCGCCGCGCTCAATGCGCAGAAAAACCTGTACATGACGAATATTCATCAGAACAGGTCCATGGCTCGACTGGCTTCCGGGCAAAGAATCAACCAAGCATCTGACGATGCTGCCGGTCTTGCGATTTCTGAAAACTTAAAAGGTCAGATTCGCGGACTTCGACAGGCTAACCGAAATGCGAACGACGGTATTTCACTGGTTCAAATCGCAGAGGGTAGCTTAAACGAAGTGTCCAATATGCTGATCCGTTTACGTGAATTGGGTGTACAAGCAGCATCCGACACGATCGGAGATACAGAGCGACAGTTCCTGGATGTGGAGTATCAACAGCTGAAATCTGAAATTCAGCGTGTGACAGAAGCCACCAATTACAATGGGTATGATCTTCTGAATGGTACTGGCGGAGTCCTAGACATCCAAGTCGGAACAAATAATGATCCCTTTAAAGATCGAATTTCCTTCAATGCGGGCGCCGCTAACTCGACGCTAGAAGCTTTGGGAATTATTTCTGAATCCGTTGCAACCAAAGAGGGCGCACAAACCTCATTATCATCACTAGACAATGCCCTGATGAGTGTGAACTCTATTCGTGCCAACTTCGGAGCCATGCAAAACCGTCTGCAATCAACCAGCAACAACTTGTTGATCTATGACGAGAACATGTCAGCCGCGAATTCACGAATTCGTGATACCGATGTGGCAACTGAAACATCCGAAATGATTCGAAATAATATCTTGATGCAAGCTGGAGTCTCCGTGCTAGGCCAAGCAAATCAACAGTCACAGTTAGCTTTAAAATTATTAGGTTAATAAATGAATCGCCCAAGGCGCGGAGCCTTGGGCGATTGTCACTAAATCTGATCCAGAGAGGCCTTGATGGCGTCCCATAGTTTGGGGCTTAGAAGTTCGCTTCCGATCAAAAAAACGGGTTCTAAGTCACGGGCTTTTCCCTTTTTGGCTTCCGATGGCAGATAGCCAGTTCCGCCGATATTTTCAAGCCAGTCTTTTCGAATCAACAACGAGTTTGAAACCAAAACATGTTTAAAGGACCGCCGCGACTTTTCCAAAGTTCGACTGAACTCAAAGGTGCTAAAGACGCCGATATCATCTCGGCTTTCAACTTTATTTAATCTTTGATGGCCGATTTCAATAAAATGCTTGTACTTTTGCCGCCCAGGTGATTTGGACGAAAAAATAATATCCAGATTGCCAGACAAGAAATGGGACTCTAGTTCTGAAATGTCGTAAATATCCAGGACGATCTTTTTCACTTCGACTTCTTCAAAACAGGCCAAGGCTGCCCGCATGGCCAAGGGGGCTAAACCCTCAAGGGCTCCGACGTGCAGCTCTGCGACCATCTCGTTATTGGAAACGGTTTTAAGCTCTGCCAGCAAACGAGATTGGGATTTTTCAAAAATTTCTGAAATTTGCAAAGCCAGCGGAGTCCATCCCGATTTTCTTTTGGCGGATCGATCTAAAAGAATCACTTGAAGCTCATCTTCAATTTTAGCGATGATTCGTGAAAGTTGGGGTTGGCTTAAGCCCACGTGCAAAGCTGCGGCTGAAAGATTTTTATGATGAATCGCTTTTGAAAGAACACTCAGCTCGTAGTGGATGGAATGCATTTTAACCTCAACTTGTATCAGGGCTTACGAATATAGTGATAAAAGCCCAACAAGCCCAACAACCCTGCTGCGGAATAGAGAATAATACTTAACATAGGCACGGACTTGATCGAATCTTGAGCCGAGTTTTGGGCAATCAAGGAAGCGCTGATAATCAATGAACTTGTGATAATCGCCAACGACAACAAGCTGAACGAATTTTCCTGGGTTCTTTTGAGGTCCTCCATATTTTCAATGTTGAATTTGAAAGCGTACTGAGGACTATTGATCTTGCGGATCATCATCGAGATTTGGCGGGGAAGGGCATTGATAAGCTGTCGACTTTCTCTGGCCACGTGCGAGACTTCATAAGAAAGTTTAGTGGGTTCAAATTGTTTTTTCAGCAATTCGCCGGTGAATTCAATGGATGTCGCCAGAAAGTCAAACTCGGGGCTAATTCGCCGACCTAAACCCTCGATGGAAACTAAAGATTTAAAAAACATCATCAGTTCCGTGGGAACAATCAGGCCGTGCTTGGCGGCCAGGGCCGAAGACTTCATCAAAAGCCGGCCCATATTGACGTTTTTAAGGGTCAAGCCAAAATAAGGAGCAATCAGCTCACGCAACTCCTTTGCGAAAAAATCTACGTTCACTTTGTCCGTGAAGGGGGCAAGATCCACATATTCATAGGCGAGTTTTTCATAATCTTCTTTGGCGAGCGCCATCAACATACTGGCAACCGCCGCCTGGGTGCGGGGATTTAATCGCCCGACCACGCCAAAATCAATCAACCCAATTCGATTATCGGGATAAACAAAGAAGTTTCCGGCATGAAGATCGCCATGGAACAGGCCATCGATAAAAACCATCTTCAGATAAATTTGAAGGGCCTTTTTAATCAAGACAGGGCGATCCACACCCTCCTGACTTAAAGAATGATCGTGACTTAAGGCGACGCCTTTAAGTTTTTCCAACACCAGGACGCGCTCGGTAGTCAGATCCAAATAGACTCTTGGAATCACGATTTGCTCATCATTCCGGAAGTTCTGTTGGAAGCGTCGGATGTTATTGGCCTCCACAATAAAATCGGTTTCTAGCTCGAGAGTTTTAAAAAATTCGTCAACAATGGCTCGCGGTGAAAATGGACGGGTTTCAGGCACGTATTTTTCTAGAAGCTCCGCCAAAAAATAAAGCACGCTTAAGTCATCATCAATTGTTTTGATAATGCCCGGGCGTTGGATCTTCACGACCACATCCTCGCCACTTCGCAGGCGCGCTCTGTGAACTTGGGCAATACTGGCAGAGCCTAGGGGCTCGGGATCGACGGACTCGAAAATCTGATCAAATCGGTTGCCGTATTCCTGTTTTAAAATCTCTTGGACGGTAGAAAACGGAAGCGGCTGTACTCGATCGTGAAGAGTCGCAAATTCCACCGTGTATTCATCGGGGACCAAGTCTGGGCGTGTGGCTAAAAGCTGCCCTAGTTTAACAAAAGTGGGGCCTAGCTCTTCAAAGGCTATTCGCATTCGTTGTGGGGCCGAGAAGCGATCCACCTCGGGGCCTGAAAGCCTTTCAAGCAAAAATTTTCCCAGCTTGATTCGCTCTGCAATATTATGGAATCCATGTTTGGCAAAAATGCCAACGATGATTCGAAGCCTAGCGGCGTTTTGCAGAGTTCTTTTTAGCTCCAGGGCCATTGGATCCTTTACCTTTGGACTTTTTAGGTCCTTTTCGCTGAAACGGCTGTTTGGGCGTTTTTTTGCTGCTTTTCTTTCTTCCCCTCGTAGATCGTTCTTGGCGTGATCCGCCGCCTAGGTCAACGGTTTTTCCGTGACGATGCTGTTCTTGGCTCTTGCGTCCCGAGGTTCTATCTTTTGAAGGGCCTTGTTGCGAGTTTTCAGATTGGAATTTCTGCGGAGTGGTGGCCAGCTCAAAATTCACTTGGCCCAACTCGGGGTTAGCGTCGACCACACGGATGCGCAGCATATCGCCGATCGTGTAGCTCAACCCGCTTCGCTTCGCCACTAAACGTAGATTATCTTCATCATATTCCAAGGGCTCTTTGGCCAAGTCCACTAGGCGAATCAGACCGTCAATGTCATATTGCCGTAAAAGCACGAAGACGCCAAATTTGGTGACTCCTGAAATCATGCCTTCAAACTCTTGGCCGATAAAGCGCTCCATAAATCGTGCTTTCTTAATGGCCTTGATTTGACGCTCGGCCTTGGCGGCCCTTTGCTCGGCGGCACTCAGAATGGTTCCGGCACTTTCTAAATCATCCAAGCCCATAAGACGATACGAGCTACTTTTTAAAATCTGATTTTTCAGCAAACGATGAACAATCAAGTCAGGATAGCGGCGAATTGGCGAAGTAAAATGAGTGTAGTTTTCAAACCCAAGGCCGAAGTGACCCACATTGTGCGGAGAATATTGGGCTTGCTTCATGGATCTTAAAGTTAAAATATTCATTAAATGCTGCTGAGGTTTTCCATGGAACTCTTCAAGAGCCCGGCTGAGTTTCTTTTGCAGCAGGCCCCCGGACAAGCGAGTACGGGCTCCAAAGGTCAGCATATAGCGCTCTAATATCTCTAATGCGTCTTCAAAAGGCGGTTCGTGAATTCGGTACAATGCGGGAATGTCCCGTGAGCTTAAATATTCCGCTACTGCGACGTTGGCCGCGAGCATCAGCTCTTCGATTAGACGGTGAGCGAATAATCTTTCGCTGCGAACTACGTCCACGGGGTTACCAGCTGAATCGATTTCCAACTCTGTTTCGGGAATCTCCAGGTCCAACGAGCCTTCGCGGAACCGTTTCCCCATAAGAATTTTTGCCAAATCCGCACAGCGAAGAATATTTTCTTTCACGTGCTTCAAGCTAGGGAGGTCAGCGCCCTCGATCACATCTTGAGCCTCGCCGTAAGTGACTCTCGCTTTGGATTCCATAATAGCTTCATAAAACTGATGGGAAAGTTTATCGCCCGTAAAGCTGAACTGGATCTCGGCCACCAGGCAAAATCGCGGCTTATGGGGATTTAGCGAACACAGGCCATTTGAAAGAACCTCAGGCAACATCGGAATCACAAAGTTGGGAAAGTAGGCCGAGGTTCCCCGGATATAAGCTTCCCTGTCGATCTCACTGCCAACTTTTACGTAGTGAGAAACATCGGCAATGGCCACATAACACTTAAAACCAGTTTGATTGGTTTCGACCAGAACGGCATCATCAAAATCCTTGGCGGTTTTTCCGTCGATGGTGATGAGGTTCTTATCGCGAAGATCACGGCGTCGGGAAAGCTCTTGAGTTAAATCTTCATCCGTTAAATCTTTTGTGAATCGAGAGGCTTCTTGTTTAACTTTTTCAGGCCACTCATGAGGCAGTTGTTGGGTAACGATCACCCGTTTGATATCACTAATAGGGTCCAAGTGGTTTTGAATAACCTCAACAACACGGCCTCGAAAATCCTGTTCGCTGGGGTAAGAGATAATTTCCACAGTGACCATTTGCCCTGGCTCGGCCCCCATAGAATCCGAAACTTTGACTTTCAAATCCTCACCCCAGGCATGGGCTTCATCTCGTACGATTCCATATTTGTCATCATGGTGGTGGTAAATACCCATCACTTGTTTTGTAGAGTGCGAAGTCACCCGAAGAATCTCGCCCCGAAAGCGGTCTGCTCCGCGCTCGGGCTCAACTTCTGCCATAACCCGGTCCAGGCTCATCACACCTTTCATGCTATGTTTGGGAATATAAACGTCAGGATGCTCGGGGTTATCGGGAATCAGAAATCCAAACCCGTCTGGATGGCGCTTCACGATTCCCTGCAAATAGGCTTTTTTCTTCATGCATTTGATTGTGCTCAGGCCGGTACAGAACTGTCACGATTTTAGTAGAGGTGCCCTTGGAAATCCCAAAGGCAACAAGAACAGCGGATTTTGTCGTTAAAATATGCAAATAAAAGTGTATTTACAGTCTTAGCTTTGGTAAAAAACAGGTCATCCCTTACGGGACTGCGGAGAAGTCTGGCGATTCCAAGGTTGGCAAAAGACAAGAACGCACTGGACCATGGCCTAGACTTTTGATTTCAAATCCAAATAACCTAACGACATAGCGCGTGCGTCACGAATTCCTGGACTAAAACCCTGTGTTAAAAACCGCACAAAATCCAAGCCATGGGAACAAGATCTTGCCCTGCAAAATTATAGATTCCGCTGTTCACGGTGGGGAGAAGAAGAATAGCAATCCCACTTGATTGCAAAAACGATGAAAGCCTTATCTGGTGCGGGTTCTAAAAACTTTTTTGTCTATTTTTTTCAGAGACAAAAGCTCCATTTATGCTCAATTATCCGTCAATATTTTAGCCCAGTTGATTTCAAAAAAAGCGACAACCAAGGGCCTTTAAAGACCATCAATGAAACATAAAATTAGATCAAAAAATTTTGAGACTGATCTCTTGCAATGGATTTGGCTTGAACTCGTTCAGAGCGCTTATTACGATCATTTGTGAAATAGATTACATAATTTTATGACGAACTGGGCATTGGGCTTAGAAGTCTTAAAGTTTTGAAACATAAATAACGTCAACTTTTACGAAAGGACGCAACACATGAATAAGCTTATGTTGGTAACAGTTGTAGCACTTGCATCTGTATCTGCACACGCTTCTAAGGCACGCTTGGACGCTCTTCAAAACGCACGTCACGTTGTCGACATCCAAGAAGTCTTCACTCGAGAACCCGATCAAGCTGTTAATTACGAAGCAGCGACAATCGAGTTTGGTGGAGCTGCCGCTGCTCCAGAAGCAGAGGGTGGATTTATCCGCAAAATGGGAGATTCCGCATGGTCTCTTTATTTAGGTCGTTCTTCTACGACTTATGCTGATTTTGTAACAGGAGTTGATGCTACTGGAACTTTCACTCAAGCGGCAGCCCAGGCAAACCCTTTGCAGTTAACTTATGCCACTAAGGCTGGCGATATCGCATGGGGTGTGGGACTTTTCTACGCAGCTAGTGAGTTTAAGAATGCTCAGAACTTTACAAATGGGGGCAATATTCTCGCTGCAAGTAGTGTTAAACAAAATATCGGTGGTTTGCTGGTTGGTGCTAATAATGGTGTATGGGATGCACAGGCTCGTATCGGCTTAGTAGGTAGCACTGAAGTACAAACTGGCGATAACACTGGTGCGGCGCTTGATCCTTTCGATAACTCAGAGATCGAAATAAATTCTACTTCTAGCGCCATGGTTAGCGGTGGTTACAGAATGGACTCTTTGTACTACTACGGTTCCTACTCAATGGGTTCTGGTGAAGTAAAAGCTGGTGGAACTAAAGTCGTTGATTTGAAGTCTAACAATGTTCTTGAGTTGGGCGTTATCAACTCAATGAAGAGCGAAGGCGTTGACTTCTTCTACGGTGCTTCTGCAGTTATCACTGAGCAAAAAGTCGGTTCTGCAAAAACTAACTCCACTGTTGTGCCAATTCTTGCCGGTGTAGAAGCTGAGATGAACACTTGGTTGACTCTTCGTGGTGCTATTTCTCAACCTCTTTCTTTCTTGAGCACTACTAAGACAACTGGAACTAGCGCTTCTTCAGTAGCTGACCAAACAACTACTACTCTGGGTGCTGGTATCAAGTGGAACAAAGCCACTGTTGATTTCGTTCTTGGAACTGGAAACTCAGGTGCTTTCGGATTTGACAGAGGAGCTGCTGGTCGAGAAACCTTTACTAACGCAGCTTTCACTTACAACTTCTAATCTCAGGATTAAAAGTTTAAACGCAAGAAACCCGGCCTACGCCGGGTTTCTTGTTTTTTAGGAGGACAAAGTAAAACCCTAGGCAACTCTCAGCGGAAGTTTATTCTCCAATGTGACGATGATCTTTAGGAGAAGTTCGATCGAAAGACTGTTTTCGCCGTAATTAGCAATACGAGTGATGCGAGCCCTTGATGTTCCAACTCTCTTTGCGATTTCCTCATGGGTTAATTTAGACTTCAAAATGCTTTTGGAGACCTGTTGGTAGAGTTGAGATTTAAGCGCCATCACGATCGCTTCGGCATCATTTAAATTAAGATCAGTTGCCAATTCTTTCGCTTGCTTATTTATTCTCACTGAGAAGCCTCCTTAACTCGAATGCCGATGGTGCTAGTGGCTTCATTGGTCTCGACTGTGGCATTCCCAATTGCTGGCCCTGCTGAAGTAGCATAAGCAGAGCGCCGATCTCTTGCCGTACCTCCACGGAAAAAGTTCTAACGGTCTCGCGAGCAACCTTATCCCAGATGATTTGCTTCATCCTTACTCCATTGTGCTAAAAATAGCACATAAAGTCAAGTGCTATCTTTTTGTTCTTTCACCATGTTTAATTGGAGCAGGATGCAAAAATAGGCTTCGCTCTAATTTGAGCGATCAGAGTATTAATAGAACGGTAGTAACGCGATTCGGACTTTAAAAGAAGGTTCAGATTCAGATAGAATCTATAAAGTTATTGTTGTGAGAACTGCCACTCAAGTCGCAAAACTGACTGAGGTGGCAGGTGTTCATCAGAAGAATTTATAAAAAGTTAGATTTCAAACCTACTTCGACAGCCAGTCTTTCAGATAGTGATTAACTACCTGCTCTCCCAGCTTGTTGTAGCCCTCCTTATTCAAATGGAAGGCGTCGACGATCGCGGCGCTGCCACCGAAGATCTGCTCCATGGCTTTGCGGTCAGATGGGAAGCGCATGTCGCCGCCAAATTCCAGTGGGTGAGTCGGTGAGGGAACCGGCCTACGCCGGGTTTTTTGTTTTTGAAGATAGTAAAATAGGGTCCTAAAGAGCCATTATTGGTAAATTTCAAAAAAGCTCTCATCAAAAAACCCATTAAAATCAATTATATGCATACTTCGGCAACTTGTTGCCGATTACTCTAGATAATCCGCAATAAGTTGCCGATTGTGCACTCATGTATGATCGAATCTTAGACTTGAAAAAAGCCTTGTCCCAGAAAAGTCACTTTCTGTTTGGCTTGGGGGCTACAGGAAAATCGTGGTTAGTGCGCCATCAACTTCCACAGGCCCGCTACAACAACAGAAGTGAAGCCATGACCTACTGGCGTACTGTTGGTGGTCAGTTTGAAGTGGATTGTATTGTCGGGTCTGAAATCGCTGTGGAAATCAAAGGTGCGGATCGAGTGACAGATAGAATGCTGACCGGATTGAAAGCGCTTCAAGAAGAAAAAGTGGTGAAGCGACATATCTTAGTGTCCCGAGACCCCGAGGCTCGATCTGTCGGAGGTATTCAGCTTATGCCAGTTCAGACATTCTTAGACCGTCTTTGGAAACATTCTCTTATATAGCTATAAAGTTGTGACTGCCGCCTCAATCAACTTCATGACTTGGGCGGCCCATATACTTTAAAGGGACTTCTATTATTAGATTAGGGTGGGCCCGCACTGTTTGCACAAGCAAGCCCTGGATTGAATTTTCAACCTACTTCGACAGCCAGTCTTTCAGATAGTGATTAACTACCTGCTCTCCCAGCTTGTTGTAGCCCTCCTTATTCAGGTGGAAGGCGTCGACGATCGCGGCGCTGCCTCCGAAAATCTGTTCCATGGCTTTGCGGTCAGATTGAAAGCGCACATCGCCACCGAATTCCAAAGGATGCGTCGGTGAAGAAATATACTCTGGCGCCAAGGTGCTATAGGGGGGTAAACCCACGTCGCTGTTGCCGTGGTAGTAGTGCATAAGTCCCAGAAAGTGAATAAAGAAGACATTCTGATTGTCAGCCAACTCGGCCATTAATTTTGTGAATCGGATCAAGCCTTCGTTCATTTCCTGCGGAGTCGGCTCGCCCATATCCTCATAACCCTCTTTGTAGTTGGGAATGGGGTGATCCTTGATAAAGCGGGGAAAGTCATAACCCGCCAATAGAATTTTGATATCAGGACGAAGTTTTCGGTACTCCTGGATTACATCTACAACCCGCTGGCGAACAGTGTTTAACGCCGCAAGCTCTTCATCGGGAGTCATATTTTTATTCCACGAGTTCATAATATCGTTACCGCCCAAGCTCAGGTAAAGCACCTTCACCTCGGGGTTTAGCAAAGCCGCGATGGTGGCTTTGTGCATGATGGAAGATTTCCATCCTGATGCGCGCATCCCCACAAGCGAAGTTGCCTGGCATGTCGAGTTTACGCCCTTGTCTTTGATTCCGACTTTTTCCAGAGCGCGATCCAGACTTTTGTGAGTGCAGGCTAAAAAGGCCCAGCTGTCACCAGCGACGACGACTGATTCAGATTTTTCCTTACAGGCTGTAAGAGCAAATGTTGCAAGAAAGATAAGTAAGATAGATTTCATGGCCAACCTCCACACCAAAGGTCGGCATTCGATTTTAAGGAGTTAAGTCCAGGTCTGTATAAAACCTAAGGAGTGTTTCAAGCTAAAACGAAATCACTCGTAGTCAGGAAACAAAAACTCCACTTGGGTGGGATAGCGGTGGGATTTGTACTGGACCAAAGGTGAGATTGACAACAAATACCCCTGTGAATAATGTCGGACTGTGGAAGCGAATGAGAAAATAAACCTTATTGTGGAAGCCCTTAAAAAGGAGTTTAGTCCTTTAAGAATTTTTTTATTTGGCTCACGAGCTACGGGAAATCCACATTCGGACAGCGATTATGATTTTGTCGTGGTAGTCAAAAAAACAGACAAAACGCGTATTGAAAATATGCGTCGAGCACGGGCCATTGCACGAGAAGTCGCGGACGTGTCTGCTGATGTTTTTGTGTATGATCAAAAAGAGTTTGATGAATATAAAGATGAATTAAGCTCTGTGCCTGAGACTGCGCTTAATATGGGCCGGGAGCTGAATCTTGGCTAATATAAAAGTGGCGAGGGACTGGCTCGGTCTTGCTAATACAGACTTAATTGGTGCGAAGGCCTTATTTGAAATGGGAGATAAGTTTTTTGCGATCTCTGCATTTCACGCTCAGCAGGCTGCGGAAAAAGCTCTTAAGGCATATTTAGTTTTTCAATCCATCAGAGTGCCGAAGTCCCACGATATCGGCGATTTGATCGCTTTGATTGAGTTGAAGGATAAAGAGCTGTCAACCCTTCTGCGGCCATGTCTCGAACTGACGGATTACGCGGTGGCTTATCGTTACCCGGACGCCCAAAAGCAGCCTTTGACGAGACAAGCTGTCAACATCGCGATTGAACAGGCTGAGTTGGCATTAAATGAAAGCCTTAGGCGGGTAAAATAAGTTTCATTGAAAGCTGGCTAAAACGAAATCACTCGTAGTCAGGAAACAAAAACTCCACCTGGGTGGGATAGCGGTGGGATTTGTACTGGACCAAAGGCGGTTTACCGGCGCTTTGATAGGCTTCGTCCCATAGATGGGCCAATAGTTTTGCCGAGCGAGCCATTTGTCCAATGATCATGGGTTGAAGCTTGCTTGCGGCAGTCGAGGCGGCTTTTCTCTCGGCGGACGTGCGAATCGACATTCCCTTGTCGACTTTGACTTCGGATTTTTTGGTAACTGGATTTAGCTTCAGAATTTCAGGGTACTCATCAAAAGAAACTTGGCTAAATGCGCGTAGTTTTTCTAAGGTGCTGCCCTTTAACCAATCCGCTGTTTTAATCTTTTGGGCCTCTTGCCGTATCAAACTTTGAATGTCAGCCGAGATTTCGCTAACAACATCCTCTTCATAGAACCCATGCAGACCCCCATGCCCCTTGGCCCAGCCATCATAGTCAGCGGTATTGTGAAGAGGTTGCGCTAAGTCTCCCACATAGTGACCCATGACTCCTATCAAAGTCATAAATTCATAGACGGCTTGGTTGTAGGGTAGAGATTCACTTTGCTCTTCGGCCTTGTTCTGTGGAGGAGTGGCTTTTGCAAACTTTGGTTTTAGCTTCGCAACTTCACGCATGAATTGATCCACTCGCCACCAGGCGGTTCCCATTTCTCGAGGAACATTGAAGATTTTTTTCTGCGGCTCAAATTGATTTATTTTTCCCGTATGTTCTTTCTTTAATTTTTTTAAATCCAGCGAAAGTGTTTTGGGAATGGCTCCGACAATTTCGGGATCAATGTAGTGAGTGGGATTTCCAGCAGCGGTCAGTTTGTTATCAAGTGAGCGCCATTGAGTATCGGGAACATTGCAAAGATGACCCATCATGTACCCACGAGATTTCAAAAAATCTTTTAGGCTGGCATCTTTCACAAGATGAACCGCCACTTCGCAAATAGAATCATGTCCTCGGCCACCCCATCCCCACGATGAAGCTGAAAAAAGAACTAAAGACATTATCGAAATAGTTTTAAAAAACCTCATAAAATACATCCTAAATCAAAATTAAGCGACAATCATCACTTCAAGCCATTATTCGCTCTGTCTATATTGAGATTTCACCAAACAGATCAAAAGTGCAATCATTTCAGTCGGTTATATTAACTTTTGTGAAGGTGCTTCAACAGAGGGCCCCCTAAATGATGGAAATCAAATTTTCTTTATGCTTACATTTTTTTGAATTTAAAAAACCCATCAGACAACAAGTTTGAGAAAGAAGGTTCACATGGAAAAAACAACGATCTTAAACGGTGGAATGAGTAACATGGGTTTCACCCAACCTGCAACAACAATGCAGAATGAACTTCCTTATGAAATTATTCACTTTCGCGAGGGAGATGTTTTGTTCAGGGAGGGTGAGCAGCCACGCGGTCTTTATTATCTTCAAAGTGGTTGTGTGAAGATGGTGATGAATCGGAAGCAATCTCGAGGGCGAACGACTTCTCCGGAATATGTAACTAAACTAGTGGGTTCTAGTGAGTACTTTGGATACAAAGCTTTAGTCAGGGGTGGACCCTGTGCGGCCATGGCTAAAGCCATTAAGTCCACAACAGTGTGGTTGTATCCTCGTGAACTTGTTCAAGTGGCCCTGAAGCAATCAAGTCCCTTGATACGTTTGGTTATGGAGCAGGCCGTAAGTGATATTGAAACTTATGAAAATACCAGCCAGCTTCATTATCTGGCCAGCGTGCAAGAGCGCATTGCTTATCAGTTGGTGCTGATGGCAGACAAGTTCGGCATTGAATCCGAAAGCGGAGTTTCATTGAACTTGAAGTTGACGCGTAATGAGTTTGCGCAATTAGCAAGTACGATCAATGAATCTCTATCGCGACACCTGACCGAGTTTAAGAATGAAGGTCTTATCGACTTGAATGGTAAAGAAATTATCATCAAGAATAAGCCGGCCTTGATGGAAAAATCGGGGAACTTCTAAAGTTTTTACCCAATGGACCAGACAAATTTCCAGTGGTGTTGATCTCTGGAGGTGAGCTAACCTGCGCTTCAAGAGTTCAAGGAAATTTGTCTGGTTTAATATTGCTAGAAATAGCAAGGACCGGCTTCAAGCGGCCGCTGGAAAATTTCAACAGCGCCATTGGGGATAAGCCCATAGCGTGGAAAGATGGCTAAGCCGTAAGGGGTGGCCGTGACCATGTCGTTTCTCTGCACCCGTCGCAAGTGCGGTGCTAACATCAAAGGATCAAACTCTGTCAAAACTCGAACTCCCTGAGTTGTGTGCACAGCCACTCCTCCCGCACTCAAAGCATGAAGGGCATAGGGTGGAATTACATGGAGAGGGGCTCTTAAAAAACATCCAGGACCCGTAAAAGAAAAGTGCAGCTCATAAAGGCTGAGCCGCGGACCATAATGAGGGTAGGGCGGATAATATGCGCTTGCCTGTTGGGCGGTTGCCAGAGTCAAAGCCAAAGTGATGATGGATAAAATAAACTTCATACTTCCTCCCAATAACTTTTCTTCAAGAAGATTGCGATGATCGAACGGGTATTGTAACTGTCACACATGCAGCTTAAAGTCATCGGATATGTGGAATCTTGTTATATCGACAAATTCGGGACCCCTCGACAATCGGGTTTAATTCCACAGGCCCGGGCTTTCTTGAAAATTTTGCCAGAGTATCAACCGCAGGACTCCCTTCAGGGCCTGGAAGAGTTCAGTCATCTTTGGGTTATTTTCGCTTTTCATAAAAATAGTGAAGACTCACGCTTTCACGCCAAGGTTCATCCACCTCGCTTAAGCGGAGAAAAGGTAGGCGTCTTCGCCAGTCGCAGCCCCCATCGTGCCAACCCCCTGGGACTCTCACTGGTTAAAATTGAAAAAGTAGAACCCACAGGAGTTTGGGTGAGCGGTGTGGATATGATTGAGGGCACTCCGATTTTTGATATTAAGCCGTACTTAAGCTATGTAGAAGCTCGGCCTGAGGCCACGGGTGGGTGGGCCGCTGAAGCCCCTCCCACGCCCTGGAAGGTGGAGTTCCTGTGTCAGCACAAGCTGGAAAAATGGAAGGCTCGCCAGCCCGATATCGAAGAACTCATCGTTAACACTCTTAGGATGGATCCACGTCCCACGGTGTACAAAGGCTACGAGGGCAAGCAGTCTCCCTATCGCACCGAGCACGCAATGCGTCTTTATGATGGGGATATTCACTTCATGTATATCGACTCTGAGACCATTCAGGTGTTTGATATTCTTTTCTCGAATGAGGAGTTTCCGGATTAACAGTGGACTCCGCTGAGGGCTCTCGATAAGAGTGAATCACTGACTTGAGGAGGGGATATGGAAAGTCAATTGGGGGAAGTTCAACCAACGGCTTCAAATTCAAAATCAAATGAGGGGGCTTGCTCCCAGGTTCGTCAGGTGCCGACTTTAAGTCTGGCTGACTATATGACGGGCCCAGTGGCCACTCGAGAAACTTTTATTCAAAATTTGTGGATTGGTCTGAAGGATTACGGCTTTGTCATTTTAAAAGACCATGGTGTTTCGGCAGAGCTTCAGATGAAGGCTTATGATTTACTTCAGAGGTTCTACGCTCTACCTACGGAACAAAAATTGAAATACATCTCTCCGGCCGGTGGCGGACAGCGTGGTTACACACCTTTTGGTCAAGAGCACGCGAAAGATTCTCCTGTTATGGACTTGAAAGAATTTTGGCATGTGGGGCGTGAAGTGGAGTCAGGCCATCCCATGGCCGAGCACTATCCACCCAATATTTGGCCGCAGGAGTTTCCGGAATTTAAAACTGTGTTCAGCGAATTGTTCACCGCTTTGGAAGAGGCCGGAAAGATCATGCTGGAGGCTTTGACAGGCCCTTTGAAGTTGGAGAAAGACTACTTTGCTTTGCGGGTGAACGAAGGAAATTCCATTCTTCGATTGCTTCATTATCCCCCCATTCCTGAAAGCGTGGATCCCCGGTGTATTCGGGCCGCAGCTCACGAAGATATCAATTTCATCACGCTGCTTCCAGCCGCCACGGCCAGCGGGCTTCAGCTTAAGGATCGCGACGGATCCTGGTTGGATGTGGAAGGGGAGCCTGGAAGTTTGATCGTGGATGTGGGCGATATGCTGGCACGATTGACAAATGATGTTTTGCCTTCCACCACACATCGGGTTGTCAACACTCCCGAGGGAAAAACCAGTTCTCGATTCAGTATGCCGTTCTTTATGCATCCTCAGTCGGATGTCTCATTGGCTTGTCTGCCAAGCTGTCGGGGAGACGGGGAAAAATACCCTCCCATCACAGCGGGAGAATTTTTAATGCAAAGATTGCGAGAAATAGGTCTTATCAAGTAGAACATTAGGGATGAAACGAAACTTTCTGCTCTTGATGAGTGGAGTGTTGGCCATTGGCCTGCTGCTTTACTTTCTAAGTCCTGTTTCCAAGCCTGATGTTCCGCCGCCGGAAGTGGTCCTGGAA
>CAZETK010000030.1:0-38647 GCA_964515195.1 uncultured Pseudobdellovibrionaceae bacterium | reverse complement strand
CAGTTCCCGATCGCAGTACACCACATTCTGTCGGAGCCCCCCCACCGGAACAACTATAGATAGTTCCAAATCGGCTTTCGCCACCAGGAACTCCCGCCACATAGGGTGCAGTAAAAACTTCGCCACCGTAACCCACAGTAATGGCTATCATTGAACCAGGGGTCAATGTTGTGGGAGCATTCATCAAATAGCCACCGCTATGCCCGCCAGAGCCTTTATTTAAAACCAATGGGCCTACAGCAGAGGCCCCGCCTCCAGCAATGGTGATAAAAGCAGGGCCTTTTGCCGTTGTCGGAACAGTCCAATTACAGGTGGGGTTGCAATAATATTTATTACCAGTACTGGCAGATGTCCCAAAGTAAAAATAAACTCTCTCCATGTAGGAAAGTTGCGTGTTCGCACAGGCCAGTATCTCTTTGTTACCATGAATATCATCCTGCGTGTAAAGGACGGCCTGGTAGGTTAATGGTTTAGGGGGCAGTCCAGATCCAGTGGTGGTAAAGTGAATATTGTATTGTGATAGATATTCGTTCGTATTCCCGGTGTTTCTAAAGTTGGATACAGTGATTTTGGAAACCTGCGTATGATTTGTAATTTTTGAACCGATAGCGATTAAATCCGAGGCACCTGCTGCGGATGACATGGGAATGGAAGACAGAACGATCTCTGCCGCCGAGTCGTTAGGATCAAAACTTTTTCTGGGCGTGGATCCACCCAAAACCTTGGTGCAAACATCCCCATCTGCCATCACGCGTATCATTAAGTCTTTAAGCTGAAGGATTTCCAACTTATCTGACAGACTTCTTGCACTGGCCGCTGAATTCGCCATCATTTCGGCAATTACAAAGCCCAAAACACCCACGAGGCCCAATGCAATTAGAGCTTCAATCAAAGAAAAGCCGTCACGTGATGCCAATCTAATTTTCATGATGGAAGCATCCTGTGGTTTGTAAGTGGCATTTTATTACACAAAACTGCCCCCGGGCAAACTGGCCGATTGACATAAATAACTTTTATACTTATCGGCAAATACGTGATCAAACTTTAGTTTGGCAGAGGGGTCAAAGCCTTTTGACCCAGGGTTAATTGCCCTTTTATCAGGGTTATTTCAAATCGAACGGAATCGTCTATTCGATAAGATTTCTGCCCTCATCCCTTTTCCAAACTGAAATCCACCGGATCACATTTCAGTAGCATCCGCTCCAGCCTTGGTCCGCGCGAAGCCTTGAAAACAACAAAATCCTGAGCCTTCAAATCAAAAGACAGCTTAGCGGCTAATTCATCGCTGAAATCTTTTTGAGCATAAATAGCTCCCTGGAAGCCAGAATCAGCTAGTCCCTTCTGAAAGGCTTCAAAGTCATCGCCGTAGAAAAAGATTTTTGAAAATCCACTTTGGCCCGCTTGCCGCCCCAGGATTTCATGAAAGTGGGCTGAAAGATTTCCCAGTTCTCGCATTTGCGCAAAGACGCCAATTTTGCGAGGAGCCTCTATGGCCCTGACATTTTCCAGTAGAGCTTCCATACTATCTTGGTTGGCATTGTAGGCGTCGAACAGAGCCATAGCTCCCGAGGCTAATTTCACCTTCTGATTTCGTCCCCAATGATTGCGACAATTTTTAAACCCTTCCCAAATTTGTTCGGGCTCTAAACCGGCAGCCAATGCAAGACTGGCGGCAGCTTGAAGATTGGTTAAATTTTGTTTGCCAAACACTGGCACAAAAACTTCGCCTGGCATACCTTTGATAAAACCCTTCAACTTAAGGCCCTCAAAGGTAATTTCCTGAACCCATATTTCCACATCGGCTTTGCGGTCTTGTGAAAATGTCAGAATCGGACGCTTGGGGTGAGCCGCCTTGTCTTGTTCCCACATTCTTATTGTAAATTTATTGTCTAGATTAAAAATCGCTACAGATTCTGGCCTTGAGTACTTGTAAATCTCTTGCTTGGCTTCAGCGATTTTGTCCTGGCTGCCGAAAAACTCGATATGAGCGCGGCCTACCATTGTACAAACCACAACATCAGGGTCGGCAATTTCCATCAATCTACGGATTTCTCCCGCATGGTTCATGCCAACTTCGATGATGGCAAGATCATGTTCATTTTCAAGATCCAGCAAAGAAAAAGGAACTCCCCAATGGTTGTTAAAAGACCCCCGGCTCCAATGAACATTTTTATAGTCTGACAAAATCTGAGCGGCAAATTCCTTAGTTGAAGTCTTACCATTAGAACCGGTCAGCGCCAGTACCTTTCCTTGGTATTGATAGCGAACCCAAGAGGCTATATCCTGCAGGGCCTTTAATGTGTCATCCACTTTAATAATAGTTGTCTTATTCAGAATAATTTTTTGCGATTCAGGTAGCTCGTGAATTAAGACACCGGCGGCACCCTGTTCGACAGCTTGTAGAAGGAACTCGTGAGCATCAAAGCTTTCCCCTTTCAGGGCAATAAACAGTTTTCCCTTCAAGTTTTGTCGGCTGTCAGTTCCGATGGTTTCAAAAACTCGACCCGCATCTTGTACATTAATGAGCTGTCCACCTGTAACATTCAAAATATCTTGGAGCTTATAATTTCTCACAAAACACTCTCTTCCTGGGCCACTTTGAAATCATCAAATTCGAATTTTTGAGTTCCAATGATTTGATAATCCTCATGGCCTTTACCAGCGATCAAAATGACATCTTGCGGACTCGCCAGTTCCTTCACCCGATGAATGGCGCGACGGCGATCCACTTCACGCAAGATCGCTTGACGATTCTTAAAACCAGCTTCGATATCATTTAAAATTCGCTCTGGATCTTCTGTGCGGGGATTATCAGAGGTGATCATCACGTGATCCGCCCACTGTTCAGCCACTTGGGCCATGGTAGGACGTTTGCCTTTGTCGCGGTCACCGCCACATCCAAATAGGCACCAAATTTTTGAGTTACGGGTGATCTCGTCGCGCAACTGACTGAGGATGTGCAATACTTTTTCAAGGGCATCCGGCGTGTGAGCATAATCAACAAAAATATTGCATTTAGATCCTGGCACTTTTTGAAGGCGTCCTGGAATGCCCTTAAATCCATCAAGAGCATCACGAAAATCGTAAATATTGGGATAAACACGACTGGCAGCTGCGATGGCAGCCACTGTGTTGTAGACATTGTGCAAGCCCAGTAGGGGGACCCGCATCTCGTATTGACCCATCAGGGTAGAAAGCTGAAATACAGTCCCTGTCCAATCCATTCTTTTAACTTTGAATTGAAAGTCCGCATCTGTCTGTCCGTAACTGATTAAAGTGGCTCTTTCGGCAATTCGCAGCTTTCGCCCCCAAATATCATCTGTATTGATCACCGCAACAGGATGGGGCTTGCCACTCTTCCACATTAAGTCCGAAAACAATCTCTGTTTAGCTTGATGATATTCATCCATGCTTGAGTGATAGTCTAAATGATCGCGACTAAGATTTGTAAAAACGGCCACGTCGAAGTCGACACCTTCCACACGTTTTTGATCTAATGCGTGGGAAGAAACCTCCATAACCACCGCATCCGCCCCGGCTATTTTAAAATTGAGCAGGCGATCCTGGACAGCAACGGGATCAGGCGTCGTTAAATCTGTTGGCCACAATCGATCTTGAAAGTGATGATTAATTGTCCCCATAACGGCGGTTGGTTTCTGACATCCATTCAAAAGAGCTTCTATCAGGTAAGTGACTGAGGTCTTTCCATTAGTTCCCGTTACTCCGATGGTGAAAAGATTTTGCGAGGGAAACTGAAAATAACGAGCCGCTAGAGTTGAGACGATGGAACGAACATCTCCCACTTGTAGAACAAGTCCTGAGTACTCGTGCGGAATTTTTTGAATATCTGAACAGACAATGGCTATTGCACCCCGCTGTACCGCTTGTGGAATATTCTCATGGCCATCGTGCTTAATTCCACGAATGGCGAAAAAAACAGAACCAGCCCTCACCTGCCGCGAATCGGTGTAAAGTCCCGTCACTTCCTGTTGAAGATCGAAATTTCCTGAGGGAATCGAGAAAAATCGAAAAAGCTGTTGCAAATTCATGGAATGATTTTAGATTGAGATCTCTTAGCAAGCAAGTAATCAAGGATGGCTAATGAAAAGCTCTACACACATTCGCACCCTTTGTGAAATCCGTGACCCACAAGCCCCCTACGTTATTTTTTTTCATGGCTATGGTGCTGACGCCAGCGATCTTCGTCCCTTGGCTGATGCTATTCCTACGAAAAAAACTTTTAATTACATTTTTCCTGAAGGACCGCTTGAAGTTCCCTTAGGCCCCCATTGGATAGGACGCGCCTGGTGCCAAATCGACATGGCTCGTTTACAAAATCCTCAAACAGATTTTGACATAACCTTAGATCGCCCAAAGGGAATTGATCAAACCCGCAAACTTGTGACCCAAATGATTCAAGATCTTAAGATTCCAATGGAAAACATCATCATTGGTGGCTTTAGCCAAGGCGGAATGGTCGCTGTCGATCAGTATCTGACTCTGAAGGAAAGCCCGAAAGCCATGGTATTGATGTCGACGGCCTTGGTCAATAAAGAGGAGTGGAAGTCCTTTTCAAAAAGCAAAAAGCCAATTCCTTATTATATGAGTCATGGCGATCAGGACCAGGTGCTTAAACTGAAATACTCAGACCGCCTGCACTCATTTTTGTCCGAGATGGGGTGCAAAGGACAAAGATATGTGTTTCATGGTGTGCATGAAATTCCCCTGTCTGTTCTGAACCAGGTGGGAGCTTTTCTCGATGGACTGTAAAAAAAAGACCCTGACCACACTCTCAAAGGATTTTGAATTATTATTCCATAAATAGAATCAAAGTTTCATTTTCCAAAAGTGGCTCCCCCTCTTTGGGAAATGTGCTTTGAACAGATCCATGGCCTACAGTTTTGAGTTTTACCTCATAGCCCTGTACCTTACGCATCACCTCACGAAGACTTAAGCTCTTCAAATCGGGCACTTGGTTTAGCCGACCTTTGGCTTCCATTTCCATCAGCTCAGTCGAGTCCATGGCAGGGGCAGAAGCAGGAACTTGTTGTAGTTGGGCCAAGCTACGTTGGGGCAAAAGATCCTCAGATCCTATTAGGGACGGAGCTAAGCCTTTCTTACGAACAGCATAGCTGGCCACTTGGGCAAACAACGGGGCTGCTGATTGGCTTGCATAATAATTTTTTTGAGGATGATCCACGGCCACGTAAATCACAAATTCCGGTTTATGGGCAGGTATCATGCCAGCAAAACTTGCGATGTAAGCCTTCGGTTCATAGCCAAGCCCGTCGGTCTTAGCCTTTTGAGCAGTCCCCGTTTTACCTGCAACTTGGAATCCAGACACTCGAGCCCGGAAGCCGGTAGCTTGCTTTTGCGTCACCGAGGTTAACATCATCCTCATCGCTTCAGCCTGTTGAGGGGTTAGGACTCTTCGAACGACTTGAGGCTTAAAAACTTCTTCTTCACCGGTTTCCACACTTCGAATTCGATCGACAATATAAGGTTTTTTTAAAAGTCCACCGTTGGCTAAAACAGCATAGGCATTGGCAACTTGTAACATAGTGGCCGCCATTCCCTGCCCAAACGAGACATTGGCTGTTAAATGATCGTTCCAGGGGAGTGGATGAAGCAAGCCTCTGACCTCGCCCGGCATTTCAACCCCGGTTCGATGGCCAAAGCCAAATTCCACCAGACCTTCTCGAATTTTCTCAGGCCCCATTTCCAAGGCAATTTTTGCGGTTCCGATATTAGATGAAAAAGCCAGAATTTCCGCAACCGATATGTTGCCAAACTGATGAAAGGAATCAGACTCGCGAATCGTGCGCTTCCCTATTTTCCACTTTCCCATTTCACAATAGTATTTAGAGTTAGGCTGAATAAGGTCGTCTTTAATTCCTTTAGCGACCACGAAGGGTTT
Source organism: uncultured Pseudobdellovibrionaceae bacterium (assembly GCA_964515195.1). Lineage (GTDB taxonomy): Bacteria > Bdellovibrionota > Bdellovibrionia > Bdellovibrionales > Bdellovibrionaceae. Next base: position 32,730 of record CAZETK010000030.1, on the reverse strand, counting down.
AATGACCGAGCCTGGTTCAAAAAAATCAGTGATCGTCCTATTTCTGCGAAGTGAAGCCGTTGTAGAAGAAATTTTATTCAAATCGAAAGTAGGGACTGTTGCCACTGCCCGAATCGCCGAAGTTTGAGCATCTAAAATAATCCCCATTGCAGACTTAGCCTCTGTTTCCTGCAAAGTGCGTCTCAATTCGTTTTCCAAGTGATACTGTAATTCCAAGTCTACTGTGAGTTGAACTTCTTGGCCTTCTGGATTTTCAATGAACAACAGGCCTTCCGAAACCAAAGGGCGGCCTCGAGCGTCCCGCTTCACGAGGATTTTCTTTCGATTACCCTTTAGCTTTTCTTCGAACTGAAGTTCCAAGCCTTCAAGTCCTTGGCCTTCGTTTCCCAGAAAGCCTAATGTCTGGGCCATCAAATTTTCATTGGGGTAAACCCGCTTCCACTCTTCGACAAAGGATAACCCGCGAACTCCCATTTCTTGGATTTTTTCCATGGTGTTCCGATCCACCCGCCTCCTGATCCACACAAAACGACGCTTTGAATCTTTTATTTTACCGAAAACGTAGGGTGAAGAAACACCCAAAATTTTCGCAAGTTTTCGCGCTACCGCTTTTTTGTTTTTAATAATCTTGGGATCTGCATATAGCGAATAGGCAGCCGCACTCATCGCCAGATCACGGCCAGAGCGATCCAGAATTGCTCCACGGCGTGAGGGCAAAGTCACCACAGTTTGGAACTGCCGGGTTCGAAGAGATTTTAACTTGTCGTTTGGCAAAAACTGCAACCATGCCGCCCGCAACAAGATGGCCGAACCTAAAGTTATCATAAGAAAAAAAAGAAAAAGAATTCTTGATTTCATTCGAACAGATCCATCTCATCAAGATTAGCTAGCATCCCGGGCAAAAGAATAATCTGGTGAGGTTCGGCACGCTTAAGGGTGAACTTGGAAGATGCCATCTTTTCCACCCACTGAGGGCGGGTGAGTTTAGCCAGCTGGATTTCTTTCGACTTTTTGATCTCTGAAACTTTTCGATGTTCACGATTCAACTTAAGAAGACTATAGCCAAGTCGTCGCTCTTCCATTTGTAGAAAGACAACTGCGAACAGGGTCAATATAATCATCGACACACTGATAATGGGTTTAATATTTTTGATTTCATCCGAGCTCATCCTTGAACTCTCCTCTATTTCTAAATTTTACGTCCTCACATCACTGGGGTATCGTTCAAAAATTCGCAACTTGGCGCTTCTTGATCGCGGATTGGATTCCTGCTCACTCCTTTGCGCCACGATAACCTTCTTATTCACGGGCATTCCGAGTCCCTGTGAATTTTTGAAAATATTTTTTACGATTCTGTCTTCCAGGGAGTGAAATGTTATCACGCTTAGCCGACCACCAGGATTTAAACCTTCCATAAGCCGGGGCAAGCTTTCCTGAATAACTTCTAGCTCCTGGTTGACAGCCAATCGCAGCCCTTGAAAATAGAGAGTCGCTGGGTGAAACCCCTTACGACGCCAGCCCTCCACTCGCTCTATCAGGCCAGCCAGCTCCTTTGTCGATGTAAAAGGTTTTGATTTCCGATCGTGAACGATCGCGCGAACGACCCGAAAAGGGCTGCGGACTTCCCCATACTCTTTGAAAATTCGAATCAACTCTTGCTCATCTGACTGGTTGATGATCATCTCCGCTGTTACTCCGTGGGCCCTATTCATCCGCATATCCAGAGGGCCTTCGTGGTAAAAGCTGAAGCCACGATGACCTTCATCCAATTGCGGCGAGCTGACCCCCAAATCTAGCAATATCATATCAAAATGATTGAATTTTTCAGAGGAAAACTGTGAAAAATTTGCATGCTCGACCTTAAGCTGGCCCGACTCGACCTCAGTCTTAAAATTCTCTCGTGCGAAAGCGATGGCCTCTAAGTCTTGATCAAAGACTACAGCCTGCAGATTGGGTGCGAGCTTCTTCAAAGCGCGATAATGGCCTCCTCGCCCGAATGTCCCATCAAAATATCGGATCTCACGAGAAGTTTGCGCCTCTTGTATGAGAGGTGAAAAGGACTCTAACACCTCGTTCAACAATACAGGAATATGTTGAGTTAACTTTAAATCTGAAGATTCACCGTCTGATAGCATGAGTGATGGGCAAGATAAGGATATTTTCATTGAGCGTCAACGCAGATTCAGTTAGCCTATAAGAGATGCTTACCTCTTGTCCTAAGTGCGGCTTCAGTCAGCCTAAAGATCAATATTGCGCCCGATGTGGGATCGATATGCTAGCCTACCAGCCGCCTCGAAAGTCTTTGTGGGAGCGGGCCTCAGAAAATTTGGCCATCCAATTGACCGTCATCTTTCTAATTTTGAGTGGCGTCATTTTTTTCATTATGCACAATCACAAAGAATCTATTTTCAGCCGCATGAAATTTCTGCGGGGATCAAGTCCTCAGGTGAGTCGCTCGGTCCACCAAAATCAGTTTTTACCTGAGAGCAGTTCTAATGAGGCTGAGAACAATGAGATGGCTCCAACTGACTCTAGGGCTCTCCAAGCTGATGAAAGACCCGTTGCGAAGTCTTCTCAACAGGACCCAAAAACTAAGCCTGAAACAAGAATTTCTTATTTAGAGATTCCAACAGTCCTGCTCAGTCGCTGGCTAGAGGAAGGAATTCTTACCCGCGTTGAAACCTTTGAAGGCGTGACCATCGCATATATCCCACAGGTTGAAAAAGTTTTACAGCAATCTCAGGGTCAAATCCGCATCATCAAAGAAACAAGCTTTCCTTATGTCCTGAACCAATTACATTCAGCCCAGCTCGAGGGCCGTCCACTCGAGACTGGCCCTACTCCTGCCCGATTTTTAGCCCAAGACGCACCAGAAAGTACCACTATCAACACTTATGCAACGATTGATGATGAGAAAGAAGCCACTATAGTAGGCCAGATGGAAGTAAGCACAAGCCCCCAGTCTTCTATTCCAGCCCATTTCGAAATGGCCCCTCATGTCTCTTTTTTCATGTCAGGCTTTTCAAAAAGCCAAAATTTTGAGAGAACTCCGGAAACAGAGCTTGTCGTGATTCTTCAGGTGCGTAAATAATCTGTTCGACGTCACGGGAAGCATGCCTCAAACGGGAGTTCGAATGTTTCAAAAGCATCACTATGGTGACCAAGTCCATTTGCTTGATAGCCCTTTTATGAATGGGGTCTTATCCAAGCTCTGCTCACCACAGACCTATCAACCTGAAATCAACCGCCTGGTTCATTTGCTTTACACTCACTTAATATCCGTAGTGATTGATCACGAGTTTGATCATGAAGTCATCGAGACCCCTACCCGTATGACAGCTGTTCACCCCCAGTGCTTACTGAAAACCCGCAGGCCGACTCCTCAGCAGAGGGCCGTGTGCGTAAATCTGGCCCGTGCCGGGACCTACCCCTCGCACGTTTGTTATGATTTTCTGCATGAGGCCTTTCCTCAGTCCCATCTTCGCCAAGATCATATTTTTGCCTCACGGCTGACTGACCATGACCAACAAGTGACAGGAACCGATTTGGGCGGTTACAAAATTGGCGGCGGTATTGAAAGCGCTCATGTTATCTTTCCCGACCCTATGGGAGCCACCGGTAATACGATCATTTCTTGCTTGAATCATTACAAAAAAAACGTACAAGGGCCGGCTAAAAAGTATTTGGCGTTGCACCTTATTGTCACGCCTGAATATCTAAAAAATGTCCTGACAAAACATTCTGATATTGAAATCTATGCGATACGAGTTGATCGTGGACTTTCACCTGCTGACGTCTTAGACTCAGAGCCTGGCAAGAACTGGGACCGGGAAAGGGGTCTCAATGAAAACCAGTACATCGTACCCGGTGGCGGTGGTTTCGGCGAGATCATGAACAACTCATTCGTGTAATTGACAGAAGATAAAACTGAATTAGAAAAATAGAAACAACAAGAGGCCTAAAATGCAAAGTCTTTCTATCCAACCCTACCTAACTGAAGAGCAAATAAAAAAGAAAGTGACTGAAATTGGAAAAGCTCTCACCGAAAAATTTCGTGATAAAGAGGTTGTTGCCATTTGCGTATTAAAAGGATCTTTTGTTTTTTACAGCGATCTTATTCGCAGTATCGATACGGACGTCCAATGCGAATTCTTCGGCGTTTCCAGCTACAGCGGAGCTTCATCTTCCGGTGAGGTGAAGGTCACACTCGACTTGGCCAACCCCATTGAAGGAAAGCACGTTTTGCTGGTGGAGGACATTGTGGACACTGGAATCACGATGAATTACCTCCGCAATGCGATCCTGACTCGAATGCCGAAAAGTTTGACCACGGTAGCCCTTTTGGAAAAGCCCGAAGCCTTAAAAGTTCCGTGCCCTTTAGACCATGTGGGCTTTCAAATCAGCAATGAGTTCGTAGTTGGATATGGCCTTGATTATGAGGGCTATTACCGCAATCTTCCATTTATCGGCCAGGTCCAAAACTTCCAGTAAAGATTATCTTTTGATGAAGTCCTTTAAGAAGGCCCTACAGATTTATCTCCACATTCAGATCGCCCTTGCGGGTCTAGCAGGGGTCTACGTTTTTTATAATTATAACAAACAAGAGCCCGTTACTCTTCTGCTGGTGGAGACCACTGGTAAGGTTCTCAGTCATAAAGCTGGATTCTGCTCAGACCAATGTTTTCAGGACTGGCAGTCTTCCATTCAGGATCGCCCCTACACTCAAATGGCGATAAAAAAGATGGTTCGCTGGATTGCCAAGTCTCCTACCGCTAGAAAATTTGTGCTGGGCCGCCTAGACGAAGGTCAAAAAAAGCAGCTGATTATGCTGACTACACTATCGAGCCTCACTCCGGAATCCATAGCCCAATTTGAATCTCTCTACGGTATTTCCCCTGCTACGTTACGAGATTTACTGTTGAATCAGAACACCCGCTGAGTCTCCAGGTCAGAATTACCCCCACTGCGCACTTCGCATCGAGATACTGCCATTTTGGATCTCTTTATAAATCCACTTTACGTCTGAAATTTTACCCGCGGCCCCCAAACAAACCAAAAAAGGAGCCCAATGTTCAGAAGTGGGATGGGCACGCATAAATTCTTGCGTGTTTCCCAATGGCCAGCCCAGCAAGTTATCAATTTGGTTTGCTTCTACGTAGTTCTCGATTTTGAGGTCAAAATCCTGAGCCCAATCAAACGCCAATCGTTCTTCCCGAAAATTGATTTCATGAAGATTGTGGACGAGGTTTCCACTGGCCACAATCAAGACATTTTGGCTTCGCAATGAGCTAAGGTTTTGCCCCATTTCGTAAAAATCAACGGATTTAAAATCGGCGCTCAGGCTGATTGGAATCACCGGAACATCTGCTTCGGGTCGAAGAAATTTTAAAACTCCCCAATTACCGTGATCAAAACCCCAGTCCTCTGTGATTTCAGCTCCCGGCAGAAGGGATTGGATTTTCCGAGCCCAATCAAGGTCTCCAGGAGCTGGGTATTGCTCTTTATAAAGTTCAGGCGGAAAACCTCTAAAATCATGAATTGTCTTAGGATGAGGCGAGGCATGAATTTTTGTACCTCTTGTCAACCAGTGAGCTGACACCATGACGATGGCCTCGGGCCTTACCAACGTCTTTCCTAGGTTTCTGATGGCTTCTGTCCACTCGTTTAATGCCAATGCATTCATAGGACTGCCATGTCCGATAAAAAGAACAGGCTGTTGTTTCAAACTACTCTCCTAACTCAATAATCAGGAATTCAGAGCTATCCGCTATTCCTTTAATATGAATCTGCTCTTTGGGACTGATAGACATCCCGTCCCCCTTTTGCAGAAATTTTTCGTTCACCTCAATTTCACCGTTACCTACATGAAGCCATGCTCGCACGCCTTGATCCAATGAGAAAGTGTCTTTAAAACCCTTCTCGAACACAGAAGCCCAGACCCAAGCCTCTTGGTAGATCATCAGAGTTTCATCCTCAGCGTGGGGAGAGATAATCAATTTAAACTTATTTTTCTTTTGTTCCCTAGAGAAATGCTTCTGATCGTAACGAGGCTCTAACCCGTAGACTTCAGGCAGGAGCCAAATTTGCAAAATCTCTGCTGATTCCGTGGCTGATGGGTTGTATTCACTGTGCATAATTCCTTTTCCGGCACTCATGATCTGCACATCACCACGCCTAATTTGCTTGCGGTGCCCTGTGGAGTCTTGATGCTCCAAAGCCCCATCCAAAACATAGGTGAAGATTTCCATATCCTTATGGCTATGAAGATCAAATCCTGAATTGGCCGCAATGATATCCTGATTGATCACTCGTAGCGACCCAAACTGGACAAATTCAGGATCATAATAGGTGCCAAATGAGAAGGTATGGTAGGAATCCAACCATGAATTCTTAAAATGTCCGCGATCATTTGATTTTCGCAGCATCGTCATAAGGCCTCCTAGTACTCTGTTAAAGTGCTACATAGCGAACCATTGCCCGGCACCCTGTCGGAATGACCTTTTTCTATTATCAAAAAGTATAGTCCATAAAACGATCTAAAAAAAATTATAGTTTTTTGATTAACATGATCTGCTTTGCGGATCGGCATGGTCTATAATTTCATGCAGTCAGCATCAAATCGAGGCTTTTAACTTTCGCCCTAAAAAGCAACTGATTATGTACAGCGTTGGCTGGGGTTGTCAGGATTACTCTACTCGTCTAAATCGATCTCTTCTTGAACTCACAATGAGATATGCGATTCTGGAAAAGTAAGGAGTGTCAAATGAAGCAATACCACGATCTACTTCGCCATATCCTCGAAAATGGCACGAAAAAAAATGACCGCACCGGTACAGGAACAATCAGCGTTTTCGGATATCAATCCCGCTATGATTTACAACAGGGTTTCCCACTTCTCACAACTAAAAAACTGCATACGCGCTCGATCTTTCATGAGCTTCTCTGGTTTCTGAAGGGCGAAACAAATGTCCAGTACTTACGGGACAATAATGTTACTATTTGGGATGAATGGGCGGATGAAAAGGGCGACCTCGGACCTGTTTACGGTAAGCAGTGGCGCTCTTGGCAAACTCCAGACGGGCGCACCATTGATCAAATTCAGAATGTGATTGAACAAATTAAAAGTAACCCTGACTCCCGCCGCCTTCTAGTTGTTGCTTATAACCCCGGCGAGGTGGATCAGATGGCCCTGCCCCCTTGTCATGCTTTTTTTCAGTTCTATGTGGCCGATGGTAAGCTATCTTGCCAGCTTTATCAGCGCAGTGCCGATGTGTTTTTAGGAGTCCCATTTAATATCGCAAGCTATGCTCTTTTGACTCATATGGTGGCCCAGGTTTGTAATTTAAAGCCCGGTGAGTTTATCCATACCCTTGGCGATGCCCATCTCTATATCAATCATTTAGAGCAGGCTCAGCTGCAATTAACCCGCAATTTTAAGTCTCTTCCAAAGCTGCGATTGAATTCTGATATTAAGAATCTCTTTGAATTTAAGTTCGAAGATATTGAGGTCCTAGAATATGAACCTCACCCCGGCATTAAAGCTGAGGTGGCCGTATGATTTTAAGCCATATCGTGGCCACGGCCCACAATGGCGTCATCGGTAAAGACAATAAACTGCCCTGGCACTTGCCAGAGGATCTGAAATTTTTCAAAGAAACCACTCAGGGGAAGATTTTAATCATGGGCCGAAAAACCTTTGATTCCCTTGGGCGACCTCTTCCTAATCGTTTCCATATTGTTGTGACTCGCCAGAATCTCCAATCCGCCCAGGAAAAGGTCCGGTATGTCTCATCTCTGGATGAGGCTTTTCAACTGGCTCAAAAAATGATTCCGCCATGGCCCGAAGAGGTCTTTATTTTGGGCGGTGGTGAGATATTTCAACAGACTCTGACTCTTGTAGACCGCATATATTTAACGAAAATTGACAAGGATGTCGACGGCGATAGCTTTTATCCGGAAGTGGATTGGAGCCTGTTTGACTTGGTAAAATCCGATCAATTTGAGACGTCAGAGAAGTTTTCAATCAATCACTATTGTCGAAAAGTTTAGCAAGTTGACGGGTGTTTTTCTTTTTCAGAAAAGTAGCCGACAATAATCCTATGAACGCCCAACGATACGAAACAAAAGAAATCGCCCATATTGAAGTTTATGGAAGACACCACGGCAAAATGGTGGCCAAGTTAAGAAACATCTCGGCCTCAGGAGCCTTCTTTGAACTCTCTCAGTCGGAATACCTTCCCAAAATTGGAGATATGCTTTGCGTGACTGTCCACCTAGGCTCTCTTAAAAGATCCCATATCGTACACGCTCAAGTGGTGTGGAATCGTGGATTGGGATTTGGCGCCCAGTTTGTGTCGAAAGATGATTTGCTATCACGTATGGTGATAAAGTAACTCTTGTTCTGTTAGCATTTTCTTTAGACTTAAGTCTAGTTTCTTCCCATTATTTAGAGAAAGCCTTTTATTCGCCTTCATGACTTGATGGAAACTCACATGGCAAGGAGGCTTCTTATGAAATCTGCCCTGTTAACGGTTTTTTTAACAGTTTTTATCCTTATGGGGGCTTCACCAGTTGGATTTGCCGAAATCCCACAACTTTATATTTTAAAGATACAGGCATTCAATAGTCATGATCGAAGCCAAATTGCTAACACCGGAGTCTCCATTGAGTTCATTAGCGATGACCATGTGGTGGTCACCGCCCACCTCGAAGAAAAAAATCAATTAGAGCGCATGGGGCTTCTTATCGAGGTTTTACCCACACCCGACAGGCGTGGCTTTCCGCCTAAAGACTCCGATTACCACGATTATTCCGAGCTGACGGCAAAACTTCAAAACCTTAATTCCCAATTCCCCGATGTGACCCGGCTTGTTTCCATCGGAAAAAGCGTGGAAGGCAGAGATATTTGGTCCTTTATTATTGGTCAAAATTCCCCCTCACAACTCCCTCGTCCCCAGGTCATTTTTATGGGTGGCCATCATGCACGAGAACACTTATCCGTTGAAGTCCCTCTAAGGCTTGTTGAATGGTTCTTACAAGAGTACGAGAAGGGTCAGCCCCAAGCTCTGGACTTTGTCAGGACACGGGAAATTCACGTTATTCCTGCCGTTAATCCTGATGGACTGGAGTATGACATTGCAGGCTCAAATTATCGAATGTGGAGAAAGAATCGAAAGTTAAACCATGATGGGACCTATGGCGTCGACCTGAATCGAAACTACGGCTATCAATGGGGAACTGGGGGCGCAAGCTCCAATCCTCGTTCAGATACTTATCGTGGGCCCACCCCTTTCAGTGAGCCAGAGACTCAGGCCATTCGCGACTATGTGAAATCCCTGACCCAAGCGAAGATTCTACTGTCCTTCCACACCTTCTCGGAACTAATTCTCTACCCCTGGGGTTACACTCACTCAAAGGTCCCAAGTGATAGAGATCGAATGGTTTATATCAAGATGGCGGATACGATGGCGGAGTGGAACGGCTACACGCCTCAACAATCCTCAGAGCTCTATATCGCGAGTGGAGACACAACGGATTGGTCTTATGGAGATCTCGGATTGTTTTCATTTACCTTTGAGATGGATCCAAGCAACCAGTGGGACGGAGGTTTCTATCCTGGCGATGAGGTCATTGTAAAAGTGGTTGAAAAAAACAAAAATCCTTTTCTATATTTGATCGAATATGCGGACGATCCATACCGCACTCTTGGCTTCGGCATTGGGGCTCACGAATAAAGTTCCCATTTTGCCCCTGCGATTCGTCACCTGTCTAAATCTTCACCATGCTAATTGGCTGAATTTTACGTTTTTTGTCGATATTTTAGCTAATCGTGATGGCATAGAGCGTGAAGAGTCTTTAAGAGGATGTAGTTGGGTCTTAGAATTTAGTTTTTGAATCGCGGCCATGGATTAAATAACCAAAGTCACGCCATTCCACCTTGCCTTTCCAAGGCTCAACCCCATCTTTGTAGGTGAACGCTTAGATCGCGAAGTGAATCGCATTGGGACTCAATGCGTCTTGATGGCCTCAAGAAATTTACGCCGCTTCCGCTCTAAGAGAACAATTTTATTGGACAAGATTGAAAGGGATTGATTATCAACAACCAGTTTAGAAATCAGAACGTGTTTTCCTCTAAACCTGGTTGAACTGACTACTCAGAGTGATAAAAAAAGGGCATATTGAAGAATGTCTCGATACAGCGGAAGCTCCTTTTTTAATGCTGATTGACTTAAGGATGAGACAATAACAAAGATAGGTACCAATAGGGTACAGAGGAGAGAACATGAACACAAATTCGTTGGGTGTGAACATGGTAACAGAGTCGAATAAACAGAAGAAATCAAAAACCAAGTTGCAGATGAAAGCGCCTACGCAGGAAAGATCACGCCAGACAGTGGCTACAATCTTAGAAGCCTGTGAACGAATTATGATTCGTGAGGGTTTTTACGGCGTGACAACTGACAAAATTGCCAAGGAGGCCGGCGTCAGCATAGGCTCTCTTTATCAATTTTTTGGCAATAAGGAATCAGTTGTATCCGCATTGATTCACGAGCTGATCCGTCGCGATAACGAGCTCTTCCAAGAAAGACTTGGTCAGATCCAAAATGTACCGCCAAATGAAAGAGTACCATTTCTTATCAACTTGGGTTTAGAGATCTACTCAACCCAAAAAGAACTTCGCCAAAAAATTCAGGGCATTTACCAATATCTGGTTGATCAAAACGAGTTCAAAAAAATGATTAATTTTTACGCTGATACTTTGGCGACTTATATTCAACCAAAAGAGGGTCGAGATCCTAAGATCATGGCTCGCTTAAGCGTTCATTCTTTCCTAGGGTTAATGGAGCAAGTGGTTCTTGATAATCCCAACTTTTTGGAAGATCAAAAACTGACCGATGAAATCAGACGGATGTTCTTACGCTACCTTTGCGAGTAGTAGTTTTCAAAAATTTGATCCATAACGTCGCGGGCTCGGAGCTGATCTCCGGGCCCGTTGTATATGAACGCAAATGAAGTGGGATGGCCCTCAAGATCGCTAGCATAACCCGCTAAGGACACAACCCCTTTTAGCCAACCAGTCTTGGCGCGAATCTGTCGATAAGACTTTCCTTGCTTCATTCTATTTTTTAATGTCCCGTCCACCCCCGAAATTGGGAGCGAGTTCAAAAATTCAGGCATCGAAGAAAAGTCCTTCTCTCGAATAGTCAGCAATTTCCACATTGCATAGGCGGTGGATTTATTATCGCGGGTCAGACCGGAAGGGTTAATCACCTTGAAATCTTTTTCTGTAAAGCCAAGTTCCTTCAAATGGTTCTGAATTTTGGATATGCCCTTGGCAAGGGTGGCGGGGTGCCCAGGGGCCACCGAAAGATTTTTCGTCAGCATTTCAGCCACGAAGTTGTTGGAAAACTTATTCATGTCCGCCAACATCATCTCAATAGGTTTGCTTTCACTTTCGGCTAGAATTTCAGCAGAGGCCGGAGTTTTTCCAGATACAACTTCACCTTTTACTTTGATTCCCCGTTGCGCCAGAAAGGATATCAAGTTTGCCCCTGCCCACAACTCCGGTTGCGTGACATTCGCGAATACCACATGCTCCTTCTGATTTTTTCCAATTGTGCCTTTGACAGTTACGATTTCGGATTTAGTTTGCTTATTCCAGCTTCGATCCACATCGATCTTGGCCGAACCTTTTGAGACTGTCTTAACCTTATTGTTCAATTTCAAATATTCATTTTCTGGATCTAAAAACACCAAGGCGGGATCTCCATTTTTTTGGCCGGGACGGATAAAAACATTCATCGAGTTCCAGTTGAAGGACATCGCCCCCACGGGTGCATCGTAGGCGCGATCAACACGAGAACTCTCGCGGGTTGAATCAAAGCGAACTCGATCAAACAGGGAATCATCAACGATAATATTTCCTTCAATTTCTCGAATTCCGGTTCGGACGAAATTATTCACGAGAAACCACATTTTTTCAGAAACAAACGAGGGATCTCCGCCCCCCACTAAAAACAAATCTCCCTTCAAGATGCCATTTTCAATCTTTGCCCGCGAAGATAAAAATGTTTTGAATTTCGTGCCCGGTGGTAAATAGCTCAGAATTGCGGATGCTGTGATAATTTTTGTAATTGAAGCCGGGATTCGCAATACCTGACTATTGTGGTCGATTAAGACAGGCCCACTTGTCTGCGCCCAATAGAAGGAAAAATGCTGAGGGTCGAGTTTATGCTTTTTTATCAAGTTCAAAGTCGAGCTATTTAATGTCTGCGCAAGTGATGGTGATAAAAAACTAAAAAAAAGAATTACCCAGACGAAAATTATTTGCAGGACTCTCACTAGCATTCCTTTCCAAAAAGCATTAACTTCATATGATGAACCGACGTTTGTGGACTCTTGTATATCTTCCTATTCCTTTAATGATTTTGTTAGATTGGTTTACAAAAAGTCTAGCCCTACGTTATAGCCATGGGCAGGAAGGGCCATTCAGCGTCTTCTATCTTATCTACAATCATGGTGCCATGCTTGGACTTTTTTCGGATTTGCCCCCCACTTTACGAATTGTAACCCTTTCTACATTGGGCGCTTTGATCGTCGGAGTTTATCTTCTATTTCAATATATGATCCCGGGACGCCATCTGAAGTTACGAATAGGTCTTTCCATTCTTCTTGGCGGAATATTAGGGAATGTGCTGGACCGTATACGATATGGAGCCATTGTCGATTTCATCAAGTTTCAAATTTGGGGTATAACCACTCCCATTTTCAACGTAGCTGATGCCGTTCAGTGGATTGGATATGCATTAATTGTTTACTTCTTTATACGCGAAGGCCATTTGTTATGGCCAAAAGAAAATTATCGAAAATCCTTCTGGATCAATGCCCCCTTTCAGCGCCGCTTCAGTTTATTTTTGGCAACACTTTCGTTGATTCTTACAGGGGTTTTTGCAGTCTTCAGTTACACTTATCTTCGTGTCACCTTGCAAGAGCTCACGGCCATGAATCATCATATCGTTGAGAAGTTCGCCCAGCCCTTTGTATTTCTGATTGCGGGTCTGGGGGTGGCATTCGCTTTTTTAATTTATATCGTCGGTAGTATTTTTTCCCATCGTATCGCCGGTCCGATTTATGCTTTTGAACGGTTTATTCGCGAAATTATGAAGGGAAATCCGGCTCATTTCAGAGTCCGTCAAAGCGATGAGTTTAAAAACTTAGAACACTTGGCAGAAGAAGTGAAGGCCAAATTCATTCCTCTCCATCCACAATCTCAACCTCTTTCAAATGTTGAAGATAAAATCGTTTCTTCTGATGATCCAATAGACAAATAGCGGATAAATAATCTCCATCAGGATTGCGTACGATCCCAAGAGCTCGAATAGGCCGCAACTGTTTAGATTTGGATCCTTTTTCATACAAAATGTTCATTTTTTTCCCCGCCTCAATTCCTTGAACCAAGGTTTGATGGGCCAGGTTTTGTGGAAATTTAAGGCTATAGTAAATCCACTCTAATTTCTTCTCTTGTGTCTCTAACACTTTTTGAGTCGGCAGACTGTCGCCTAAAAGCGACAAGCACTTAAGCCCAACTTGTAAACAAGAGTTAGCATCATCAGCGGCTCGGTGAGCGGCTCCCCCATCAATACCTAAATGTTTAACTAATGTCTGCAACTTGTGGTTTTCGGTTCCCTGAATTAATTTTCTTGAAAGCAGGCTTGAGCAAAAAACTGCAGTCGAAAACAATGGAAATCCGTACTGTTCAAAATCATAAGACAAAAAGCCTAGATCAAAAGGCGCATGATGGGCGATAGCAATACTTCCTTCCATAAACCCATAAATGGCTGGAATCACTTCTTTCATCGCTGGCGCATCTGCTACCATTTCATTTGTAATTCCGTGGATGGCGATGACTTCATCACCCATAGGTCTTCGAGGTTTAATCAGGACTTGCAAGCGATCCACAACTTGGCCCCGATACCATTTAACGGCTCCAAACTCGACAATTTCCGAGCCTACTGGATAAGCTCCAGTCGTTTCCGTATCAAATGCCACAAGAGGATAATCTGTCCAAGGTCGAGTCCGATCCATCACTCTTTATTGTTTTTCTTTTACCTTTAAGTCAAATTAAATAGAGTATGAGTAATTTCATCGTTATTCTTATTTTGATCACCACCACAGCTTGGGCTCAGAAGAATCGAGAGCCTGCTGCCGCACCCACCTTCGGCCTCAGTGGAAGCGCCACCCTGGCCTCCAATTTCGTCGAAAGAGGTTTGACACAAACAGATGCAGATCCTGGGCTTCAAGGAGATTTCTGGTTTAACTTTGGCCCACAATTTCGGTTAGGCGTATGGGGCGCAAACGTCAATTACGAAAATACCGCGACAACGCATTTCTGGCTGCGGGCCAATGCGGACATCCGGGTCGACTTTAGTCCTGAAGCCGCAATGTTCATTAAGTACAGTGAAAACTCTTACTATCGTGCTAACAACCGGAATGGAAATACAATTGGTCTCCATTTCGATTTTTGGGGATATAAGATCAGCTATGAAAAAGACAGCAACTGGGAAGGGACCGACAAACCCGCTATGCATGCGGGACTTGGTAAAGATTTTTCCGTTTTCTCCAGTTGGTTGTGGATGAATACAATCGGATACACAATGCCCGATGCCGATGTGGATAGCTATTTTCATATTCGAACTGGTTTAGGTACCCAGCTTAAAGATATCTTTCTTGATTTAAGTGTCAGTTACTCGACAGCGACTGACGAATTCAAGGATCGGGGTGAAATGGCTTTTATACTGCGAACTGCAGTAACCTTCTGAAAACCAAGGTAGCCGAATAACTGCCATTGCCAAGCTTGCTTCAAATTTTGGCGGCTTCGTCTTATTCGTTCATTTCCCGCTTTTTCTTTTTCGTCAGTTTTTGGACATAGTCTTCATAAATGTCTCGATCCGCGCTGGCTTTGCCAAATAGATCATCTATCTTACGCGCCTGGGAGCCATCTGACCTGATAGGCTTTTGTGTGATTTTGATTTCAACCAGTCCAATTAACTTATTCGGGTCAATCTCACCCTTCTTATCACGCACGTTAATACTTCCACTCACAAACGTAGAAGTGTGTTCCAAGCTGGCCTGAACTTTATTCTTCATCATATCCAGACGCTGCTGGGCAATCTGACGGGCTTCTGACTCACGCTGGGTCGGTACTGTTTGGTTAAACAAAGATACGGTAATGGAGATTTCGGCATCTTCAAGACCAGTCGTGATCGTTTTTAGTTTATCCATGATGTCCAAATATTCTGGCGCGGGAATTGTTGTACCTCGCAGAAACAAAAGATTATCAGGAATATCAAACATAAAGCCATCGGGATTGACTTGCACATTCCTGGCTGAATCCCCCAATTGATCCGCAATTGTGGTCACGATCACCTTTGCTGAACCCATATCCAATAAGTTGGGAGTCGTATCGACAGGTTCTAAAAAACTTTGAAAAGCTTTGAGCGGCTCGTTCAGGAGGTCTAAGAATAGTTTTTCGAGAGTCAGTTCAACGCCATAATTCGAAAAATTATATTCAATCACAGAGGGCGTAGAAAAATAATCTGAAATCGCTTTTTTAGTTTCTTCACTTTGGCCCAATAGCCACATGACAAGAAAGAATGCCATCATCGCCGTCATAAAATCCGCAAGAGCCACCTTCCAAGAACCACCATGATGGCCGCCTCCTTGGACTGTGATTTTTTTAATGACGATTACAGGTTTTTCTTTTGCCACGTTTTCCTCTGCATCAGCTCTCAGGCCATTTGATTAGGCGGCTTTCTTAATGTTTTTGGTTGCCTGATCCAGCTCGTCAAACGAAGGTCTTTCCTCTGGCATGATGGATCTTCGGGCATACTCCACACACACCAAGGGAGGAGCGCCACGCTGTAATGCTACCAATGCTTGCCGAATGGCCTCTAAGTAGCGTCCATCGGCTTCGATATCCATAGACATTTTCGCAGCTGTTGGACCGATTAGACCGTAAGCTCCGAACACGCCTAACATCGTTCCCACGAGCGCACTGGCGACCAAGGCTCCGATCTTTTCTACACCATCCGTTAAGTGGGCCATGGTTTTCACGATACCCAAAACGGCTGCCACGATTCCTAATCCAGGAAATCCATCCGCTACAGTTTGCACGGCGTGCTGGGCTGCATGCTCTTCAGAATGAATCGCTTTAATATCAGCTGCTAATAGATCGTCCACATCATAAGGGCTTAGCTCTGCCGACAGAGTGATCTTCATGGTGTCACATAGAAAATCCACGGCATGGTGATTCTTCATAAATCCAGGGTAGGCTTTAAAAATTTCTGACTGATCCGGCTTCTCAATGTGCTTCTCCAAACCCTGAGGCCCTTCTTTTCGGAACACCTGGAATAATTGAAAAAGCAGCTGCAGAAGCTCAAGATAGTCCGTCTTCTGAGGACCCTTTGCTGTCATGGCTTTAATGCCGAGCTTAAAGCCCAATTTAATAATTTTCATCGGGTTCCCTATGATATAGGCTCCCAATGCGGCACCACCGATAATCATCATCTCTAGCGGAGCGGCTTTGATAATGATGGACATATTCCCGCCGGCAATTAAAAATCCGCCGAACACCATAATGAATACGACTATAATTCCGACAAATCCCATTTCTACCTCAAACTAGTTATCGGCGCCAGTTTGTAAAAATTTGAGGCAGGGCCTGGCCCTGCCCTGAGAACTAGTTAGAAGTCGAGAACTGTTAAAGGTTGTCGGTTTTCAGAAGACAGTATAAATTAGGCCATGCGTTTAAACCCCTTGATTTTTTCTCTATTTCTCACTGGCTTCGGGGTTCTGAGCCTCTTAACGCCTTTCGAAAGTCTGGCTCAAGGACCAGACCCATTAGTAGTCCAGTCTCAATTAATTCCAGAAAAAATCAAACCTCTTCAACCTATCAAGTTGCATTTAACCCTCACTCTTCCTAAAGGTTATTATGCTTATGCAGATCAATTTGCACTTCGCCTGGATCCCAATGGCGGTTTTGAGTTAGGCGACTGGAGCATTGGCCCTTTAAAAAAATGGCATGATAAATTTTCCAACCGCGAACGCGAGGGTATAGAAGAGCGCGGGGAACTCACGGCCGAACTTCTGGCCCCAGCCCACTTTAAAGGGCAATCTTTAAAGTTTGAAATCGATTATCAAGCTTGCGGTGACACCTTCTGTCTATTCCCCACCACACAGATACATAAAGTCAATTTTGACGTTCTCTCTTTAGAATCGACAGCTCCTTTAGTGGGATGGGATTTGCAACAGCTCTTCAAGAACAGCCTTCAGGAAAGCCTCGCCTTCTCATTTTTGCTGGCCTTTGTAGCAGGCCTTCTTACAAGCCTCACCCCTTGTGTGTATCCTATGATTCCCATCACACTAGCGGTCCTGGCCCGAGGCTCTGAGAAACGCCGCCGTCGAGAGCAATTCGCCTTTTCGTTGATCTACGTGATGGGAATTGCCACAACCTTTTCACTTCTGGGTATCGCCGCAGCCCAATTTGGCTTCCTTTTTGGATCTCTCTTGAATCAAATTTGGATTTTGATTCTGATCTCTTTGATTCTCTTGGCCATGGGATTAAGTTTGTTGGGAGTTTTTGAAATGCAACTCCCGATGAAGTTCATGAATTTTGCGACTTCCCATTATGTTTCGGGTAAACGGGGCGCCTATATTTCAGGACTTTTTTTTGGCATTGTTGCTAGCCCCTGCGTAGGGCCTGTGCTTGTGGCCATTTTGGCCTGGGTGAGTTCCACCCAAAACGCACTTCTCGGTTTTGGCTTGCTATTCACCTATGCCATCGGGCTTGGAATACTATTCTTATTTCTGGGCCTCTTCTCTAAATCCTTGCCAAAGTCAGGGCCGTGGATGGTGGGCGTGAAGAGACTCATGGGGATTTTCGTGATCGCGGTGAGCGGTTATTATATGGTGCTTATTTGGAATCAAGCTAACATTCTAAATAAGCCCGTAATCAGCGAATCCGCACTAGCGGAACAAGCCTTGCCGTGGATACCTCTCACCGAAGAGGCCTTGGAGCAAGCCAGAGGCAAGCCTGTTATGATCGACTTCTGGGCTTTTTGGTGTGCAGCTTGCCACGAGCTTGAGCAGTTCACTTTTACGGATCCTCGGGTGCAAAAACTGACCGAAAACTTTCATGTTTTTAAGTACGATGCCACTAAAGTAACCCCAGAAACCAAAAAGTGGATGGAAAAATTTTCCATCCATGGATTGCCAACGGTCATCTTTCTCTCTTCAGAGGGGCAATGGCTTGAGGAATTGACTTTAAACGAGTATGAATCAGCTGATCAGTTTCTGATCCGCTTGCAAAAGGTCCTTGATCGCAAAGACCTGACCACGCAGTGATTGCGCGTACCGCAAGTTGTTGAGTCAATCAGTTTGGAGTTCTCCATGTCACTCGTCCGTCTTAATAAAGCGCTCGCAGAAGCAGGCATCGCCTCCCGCCGAAAAGCCGATCGCCTCATTGAACAAGGCCTTGTCCAAGTCAACGGCAAAAAAGTTTATGAGTTGGGTATTAAGGTAGATCCCGCAAAAGACAAAATCGTGGTGGAAGGTCATCCAGTCACCTTCTATCATAAAAAGGTCTATCTTATGCTGAATAAACCGACCAGTGTTCTAACCACACTCAGTGATCCTGAGGGCCGCCCTACAGTTAAAGACTACTTTGATAAATATCCTATCAGAATTTTCCCCATCGGCCGATTGGATTGGGATTCTGAGGGGCTTTTGTTGCTCACCAATGATGGTGAGTTCGCAAATAGCGTGATGCACCCTCGAGGTGAGGTGACAAAAACCTACCACGTTAAAATCAACGGTCAGCCCGAAAAATCCGACCTTGATAAGCTTCTTAGAGGTGTTACCATCCCCGGCGGTAAAGCGAAGGTTCGTCATATCGAAAAACTAAAAAGGCCTGAGGGATCCACTCAGTATGACTGGTATAAAGTGGTTATTTCCGAAGGGAAAAACCGCCAAATCCGTGAGATGTTTTTAAAAATTGGGTTTGATGTAATGAAGCTTCAACGGGTCTCCATCGGGCGCCTTAAGCTGGGCTCCTTGCCGAAGGGTGAATGGACGGAGATCACCGATTCTCAACTCAAAAAGATCTTCATCCCGGATCTGCCGGAAGAATTAATCCAGAAGAAATCGGCTGTTGCATCTACCCAGTCAAAAACCAAAAAGGCCGTATCAAAACCCAAGCGGAAGGTTTCAGCCAAACGCGCATCTCAGAAAAAAACTCCCGCACCAAAAGCCTTCTGGGCTTGATAAAATCTCTCCTGCTTTCTTTCATGCGGGAGCTGGTTGGGCTGCCCTAAAACGGCAGATGCGGGGTCCTACCCTCGTCTGGATTTTAGGAAGCACCACCCGGCCCCCCATGGGCTTCGTGCCAGATCTCTACGCATTTGCGATTGTCAATTTTCCGATTCTCGACTTGAGCATGGCCATCGTATCGCATGTTAAAAAACTTTCCCATTCCCGAAGTGTAGAAGTAGCGTGACTTTAATCTATCGGTTCTTTTTTTAAAGCTTGTGGGAAACAAAACCGCTTCTGTTGCAATCCGCACTGTATGATTCCAGATCGCCAATTCCTGTTTTGATGGTAATGAGCCTGTCCACATTTTTGAATTGGGATCACGAGGCGGGCACAGTGCCATCTTTGTAGAGGGATTTTTTGAGCTCTCCAGCTTTCTCAGCCAAACGTTGAATTGACTTGCAGACGTTACAACGCTCGCCAATTGGGGTTTAGCTTCGACATGTCGACCTCGAATGAATTCCTTATGTCGTGCTTTATTTTCTGACCGATTGACTGCGATCCGAGCGACCGCTAAGGGGTATTGAAGGCCGTGCTTATAACAAGAGGCCATCTCGCCGTAAAGCGTTCGAGCTAAAGAATCAATATCAATAAGTTGGTCATTTGTAATGTAGCGCCCGTTTTCATCCATAATACGGGGCGGAGTCATGCTTCTCATTTTCGGTAAGATAACACTATCATAAAGATTACCGCTTTTAACGTTATCGTTTTTGATATCCGAACAAAAGCCAATTCGATCTTTGATTAGGGCTGTGACTTCGTTCAGATTGTTCAGCTCCAGGGCCTTTGTGATGTCCTTAACCTGGTTGTGACCAGGCTCGCTTTGGGGGTCGCAATCAGGTTTTTTTTCAGTTGGCACCTTTTCTTGGGAGTAAATTGGCTTAACCTTTTCAAACTCCACATATGCAGCTTCGATATAGCCAACTGGCCCCTTTTTTTTCTCATAAACTTTACCATTTACTTCGCGGGTATACTCGAACTGAACGGGATAATACTCCTCTTCCACTTCTTGGTTGGTCAGCGGATCAATCGCTATGGACATGACTTTATTGCCGACAACCCAAACTTTAGCGTCTCGACCAAGCCAACCAATCCCATCTTTGCATTTACCCTCTTCGTCTCGATCGCAGTACTTCCAGTTTTGACCGGGTGTTCTGAAAACAGAAATATAAGGATCTCCATCTTCCAATTTTAAAAATACAGGCCGTTCGTCCTGTGCAAGAGCCATCGTATGAATGAACGTTAAGACGAAAACAGCCAGAAAAGATCGCATTCATAACCAGAATAGGGTGGGGGTAAATAAATGTCAGCCTAGCCTTCCCCTTAGACCAGTTCACTATCGACCACTTTAGTTTGGTCTTAAATTCATCCGATAAGTGCCTATATGAAGACGTTCTTAGTTTTCGCGGTGCTATTAATGGGGCTCAATGTAAGGGCTGATACGACTCAAGTCGTGAATGTACGGCGCAATATAACGATGTCGGATACAGATCCTGTATATAAAGATTTTTATATCAATGGTGGCACCAACTCTGGGTTCAAAAAGGGACAAACTCTTGTGGCCAGCCGCAAGATCAATGTGCGCGACTCCGCAGGTTCAAGTACCATCGGAGAAATGACGGTTCCAGTTGGCGAACTGACTGTGATTGCTGTCTATGAAAAAGTTACAGTTGCTCGTGAATCGAAACTCTTTGACAGAAAAGATCTGCCTATGTTGGAACAAAAAGCTATCATGACGGGCGACCTGATTGATGTTAAAAAATAGCTTTTTGAAAGACTCCCAACATTATGAATCTCTATTATCGAATTCGCTTTTCCAATTTATCCGCTGCCAATGAAGAAATCGTCGCTACCTACAGTATTGAACATGGCGCAACGGGAGTGTCCGAGGTTTTGGAATTTACGCAGCCCGATCTCACTTACGAACCACGAGTTGCCAAGCGTCGCTGCCACGATATTGACGTTTACTTCATGGCTACACCTCCACCTGAGCTTTTTGAAGAGATTAAAAAAATTGACAGTTCCGTCACTTGGCAAATTTTCGAAGAACAGCATCGCGATTGGTTAGAAGAGTGGAAAAAAGGGTTTGTTCCTTTTCCTTTAACTTCCCAGGTCTGGATTGTCCCATCATGGCTGGACAAACCCGCCGAAGCGCCTCAACAGATTCGAATAGACCCGGGAATGGCGTTCGGCACAGGAACACACGCAACCACGAAAATGGCGGCTCACTTCATTGGGAAGTTTGCGGAAAAGAACAAGAATCGCGTTTCAAATATGAGCCTTCTTGACGTCGGAACTGGAACGGCCATACTCGCTATGTTGGCCCGTCTCTATGGATTCCAAAGGGTTAAAGGAATCGACATAGATCCCGAGGCCCAACGAGTTTCGCAAGATAATATCGCATTAAACATCCTGGATAAGATTGAAATTACGGCTGAACTACTCGAAGAAGTCAAAGAGCAGTTCGATGTGGTAATGGCCAACATTATTGACGGAGTTCTGATCCAACTGCAGAATGACTTGGTTCGCGTGATGAAGCCCCGCGGTCAGTTATTTGTGTCAGGTATTTTATTAGAACGCGAAGCCCTGTTTTTCGAAAAATTTATTGAAGCCCAAAATTTGAAGGTTGTCCGTCGGCTGGAAAAAGATGAATGGGTGGGCTTCTGGCTTGAACGAGGAGAATGATTTTGCGCCGTTATTGGATCGAACCATCCCAAAAACATGATCTTGATGTTCGATTTGATGGCGACCAATTTCATCATATCTTCGACGTTTGTCGCCAGGGGGTCGGCTCGCGCTTTGAAGTCTTGGTCACGGGCGAAGCCTACTTAGTAGAGGTCAAATCTTTAGGTAAAAAAAGTGCGCTTGCGCGGATTTTGGAAAGACGTCAAATTGCGCCACTTCCAAAGCCCTACATCAATTTAGCAATAAGCGTTCCCCGCTTTAATGTTTTAGAATCGATTTTAGAAAAGGCCGTGGAAATGGGGATCTCCCGGGTCCAACTGATCACATCTGATTTTAGTTTCATCAAAAAGACTGAAAAGATCTCTCCCGCCAAATGGGATCGATGGCTTAAAATTATCAAGTCATCCACTCAACAGTCCGGTCGCGGAGACCTGATGAGTCTATTGCCGCCACTCTCTCTTGATGACTTTATTCATCAGTTGAACCAGAAATCACCGTCTTTGTGTCTATTTGGTTATGAGGGACAGACCCCCCTCTCCATACAGGAGTTTTTTAGGACGCAAAAATCCAAGGCTTTAGAGGAGGCCTGGATCTTAGTCGGGGCGGAAGGTGGCTTCTCCACTCTAGAAGTGGCAAAGCTCAAGATGTCGGAGGTCCATCCAGTGACACTGGGTTCACAGATTCTCCGAGTGGAAACCGCTTGCCTCGCTCTGACCAGCGTCCTAAAGTATGAGCTGGGTCTGATGAGAGGCAATGTATGAGATTTGATACAGATGGCGAAGAAGAATTCGAATTTAAACCCCTGACCCAAGGTCTGGGATTCCACCCTGTAGAACGTCAGTCCGAGTCCGCTTCTTCGAAAAAGAAGAATTTGAGCCTCAACAGGACCGAGTCGGCGGCCAAGCCTATGTCATCCGGACCATTAAGCCTTAATTCCAGAACTGAAGCTTCAGCGGCTTCTACCAAGAAAACTTCTGGATCATCCCATCCCGCCAGTCTACGGAGCGCTTTTCTTCAATCTCCTCTTCCGAGGCCCACAACTCCGACCTCGCCAACTCCATCCAACTCGGGTAAGGCTGTCGAAAATATCCTGAAGTCTCTTAACGAAAACAATAAGAACCTCAACTTTACAGACAAAGGTAAACCCGTCTCTCCCTATTTGCAGGTATCACCCAGCCTGGGTGCAAGCTTCTTGGATCTGCTTTTAGTGGCTTCATTGGGACTCATTTATTTGATGTCTTTGATCTTTACCCTCAAGATTGACCTCTTAAAAACTCTTACCAATGGTGGTCCCAGTATCTGGTTTGCCACCGGCGCTGTTTTTTTAGGAGTCGGGTTCGTTTACTACACCGTTCAGCGGATTTTCTTGGGATTTACTATCGGGGATTGGGCCTACGAACAACGGCTAGGCATTCCCGATGAGATGCAAAACCCTTCCTACTACTTTAAAGTTTTTTGGCGGCAAACCCTTATTATGGCGACTGGAATAATCGTCCTGCCGATCCTTAGCTGGATCGTAAGGCGGGATTTAGCGGGCGTATCCGGTCTTTGCCTTTATCGAAAAAGATAATGGGCCAATTTCTAAATCCAAATGACTTGATTCAAAAGCTCACGGCCGAACGTGAACAAAAAAAAGTGGTGTTCACCAACGGATGCTTTGATCTATTACACGTCGGTCATGTTCGTTACCTTAAAGAGGCCAAACGTCTTGGCGATATCCTGGTCGTAGCCCTCAACACAGACGCAAGTGTTAAGAGATTAAAAGGGCCAGAGCGGCCTGTACAACTTGAAAATGACCGAGCGGAAATCTTAGCCGCTTTGGAATGTGTCGATTACACGTGCTTATTTGATGAAGATACACCTGAAAAAATCATAAAAGCCCTCCGACCCGATGTGCTAGTTAAAGGTGGAGATTGGAAAGTCGAGCAAATCGTGGGACATGATTTCGTACAATCCTACGGCGGGCAAGTTTTATCCCTGCCCTTTATTCAGGGGCGCTCGACAACAACCTTAATTCAGAAAGCTCGTCAAAATAAATAGCCTAATAAAAATGAATTGTAGATCTCTTTGAGAGAGTCAGATTGGGCGCTTAAGCTCCAGCGACCCGTAATATATGTCAGCCTGAACATCTGATGAGAGTAATTACGTGACACTCGAACATCAGGTTGTTGACCTGTAAGAGGAACACCCCCCTGATTAAAAATCTGGGCTTTGAAGCTGGCGGTCGAGCGCAAATTTCCCAAGCCCGCCGTTAAAATAAAAGAACGAAAGAAGATATCAGCTTCCAGTAACGTTCCATAAAAATTGACGCCCATAAGACTCCGAAAGTTAGCACTGGATCCATGCGCGACTAAGGATAGGCGAGCGTAAGGTCTATCAAAAAAACCCCAACGCGCAAATCCACCAAAGCTTGAAATATTTTTTTCAAGCATCATCAAGCTAGCTCGCAAACCGATCTCAACTTGAAATGGAAGTTCTTGAATAAAGTGCACCTCTTGATACTGCACAGTTTCATCCTCTGTCCCCACGCCTAATTTGGATACTTCTTTAGTATCAATCCAATTCCAACTGATATTGAGCTGTGAACGAAAGCGGTCTTTTTCAACGGCTGCGGGTGACTTACCCATAAATCCTAGACCAAAGCGGTCTACAACCCTTGCGGCATCTCCTAGCTCCATGCCTGTTGGAAGAGTGTAATCTGCGAAGCTCAGATATCCAGTCAGCAATATAAAGACGATGGCAACACGATTCACGCTCCCATATTAGGCGGGAGTGCTGTTCTTTCGCAACTGTGAAAGAAGATTTTGGGCCCACTGCGAAAGCGTGCTTCCTGGTCGAGTGACCAGCATTTGCAAAGTGGGAATAAAACGATTGTAAGAGCTCAACGATAATGTATCGCCAGGGTTCTGAGATCGAAAACCTCTTTGAGTGGGAGCGACAGCGCCGGGTTCGTTAGATTTCACTTTTTCAATGCCTTGTGTGATCACATCGGCTGCGGCCAGAGCACTGATGGAATCGTTTGATTTTAAAACTTCATCAAGGTAACCCAAACTAGCCATGCGATTGTAACTCAGCAAATAATCATTTAATCGTTTTTGCGTTTCAGGCTCAGATTCGGGAATGGCATGAGAGGCTAACACGAAAGCCTTACTATGATAGGTAGAGGTTAAAGCCCACATTCCCATTTTGCGCTTTTCTTCCGAGTTATCTGTCATTAAGCTTTCAACAATCTCATAGTAAGTCTGAGCATCGAGGTCGCCGGCCACATAGGCCTCAATCATCTCTTGCACATTCGTAGGCGTAGGCTGGGCCAAAACAAGACTCTTCCATGCTGATGGATCCCTTTTCTTGGGCTCCTGATCATCCCGTTGATTTGTATTATCAGCCGTCTTCTGTTGAGACTTACGATCGGGTCTCTGCGCTCCATTGCTAAGATCATGTTCCAGATCTCTTTGGGCTTGATATAAACGCTCTTGCATCTGCAAATGTCGCTTATAGCGCTCGGATTCTTCGATAATTCGGGCCCTGAAGGCCTTTTCTTGGGCTTGACGAGCTTTCTCCATGGCGGCACGTCGCGAGGCTGCCTGACGACCTCGATCAACGGTTCCACGTGTGGAAGGGCCTGGATCTTGTAACTTGTTTTGAGCGACAGCAGCAGCCTTTTCAGCTTCGACAATGAGTTCTCTCTTGATATTTCGCCCTTCCAAAGTAAACCCAAGAATCATGTCTTTAATGGGACGAGGCATAGATACGGTCAGGATCTCTTCAAGAGATCTACTGACTCCGCTGGACGGCATTGAGTTCGACATCAGGAAAAACAAGGCAACAGCCACTATCACCACTGCACCTGTCATCCATTTCATCTCATTTCTATCCATTTCAACCTCTCAACTAGAGGTTTTGCACCGCCTATGCCAGAAAGGCCGTCTCAGCTCGAATAGGCTTGCGTTTACCTACTCGGATTGTCTCAATTTCAAACAGTTTAGTAGAAGGGACAATTTGGGATCAAAGCTGTCAAATTTTATGACAGCGAAATCTGACCTTGCAGGAATGAATCTGCTTGTCGAGGGGGGATGGTATAGGGCGTTTGCATCGCCAACATTGCTGGAAACGATCAGCAAATCGGAATTTGTGACCGACAAGAATAGGCGTCGCAGTCGTGCCGAAAAATTTTGCTGGTTTTAACTCTTAAGCAGAATGCGGACGAATTTATGTATCCAAACAAGAGCGGCCGTCAGGAAAAACACAATGCTGACTGTCATCAATGGTCCCATAATTTCCGTACCGGCTATGAACCGAATTAAGCTAGCAAGGGCAAGCATCAAAATGACGAAACCAATTCTCTTTGAGCCTATCTCGTAAGTTAGATCCTGGCCGCCATGGGCCAGCATGACTCGAGTCCCTACCATAAAGGTGATCAATACAAATCCACCGATATAGAGAAAATGTTGAACGGCGATAGCATTTCTAGGATCAACAAGAGACATCCCATAAGAGAAAAGAATAAACATAACGCCAATCCGAAGCCCCCAGCCCAAAATACTTGTGATCATCATAGGAGCCAAAACTTTAAGGTAGAAAACGGAGATAAAAAGCACCGTAATGAACCGCAAGCCCAGACCCAAAGTTTCAAAACCAAAAAAGTGGAGCCAGAATCCCATGTTGAGCAATATTGCCATCGCTAGCATCTTCCCGAACTTAGACAAGTCAGCCTGCTCATGGGGAGAAAGGGCCTGTTTGACCCTTGATATTGTCGGTATTAGGCGCGTTCCAATCCCTAAAACAAGATTGAGTAAAAATGCTTCACCTGCTAGCAAATAAAATCGATCCGTGGACATAGATTTTGAAAACCAAAAGAAAAACAAGGCCACAAATATTTGCACAATTGCAAAAGGAAAAAAAATAAAACCTTCAAACGGAATTCTTCGCCCCTGTATGAATCTTCTACCCACAAAATAAAGAATATAAAGCGTCTGCAAACCCACAAGAAAAAATGAGATCGAAAACTCATTTAAAAGATTGAGAATAACTTGCAGCGCAACCAAGCCAAGAGCGATATTAATTTCGATTTGATTGGCAGGAAGATCTCCTGTCATCTTCGGAACCGCCGTCATTAAAAACCCCGATACAAAGGCCCAAATAAATCCAAAGAACATCAAATTAGCATGAGCCTGCCGGGGATAAAATTCCAGCCAACCCCACTGAAAGGCCAACCAAAGAAGCACACCGACAAAGGACGCCAACACGCCGGCGGGAAAGAGATATCGATAGGGCTCATGCGGTGACTTACGTATGGCTTCAGGCATCATGGTGGGTTCTCTTTTCATCGAAGTGAATCAGCAACACAAGTTTATTTCTCTTAGACCATTTCTATCAAAAACGCGTTCAGGGCCTAATCAAAGTCCATTTCGGAAATAATAAGATCTGGTTTCAAAATATGGATAAGTTGATCCGACGTACTAATCAAGCCCCTCTTGGACCACTCACTCATAACACGTATTACGGATTCTACAGAAGCGCCTAGGCTGTCTGCGATCTCTTGTCGAGTTAGAGGCAATGGCAATACCAGTTCCTGTTGATCTTTCTGGCGATCCGCTAACTGCATAAGCAGATAAGCGACTTTTGCTGACAGCGGAGCCTTTTGCAAAGCCATTCGATACTGCATTTGGCCCATACGACTCGCCAATGTGGCTTGCACCCGCAAAATTAATTCTGGATAAGACTTCCAGTGAGTTAAAAATGTCTCCCGAGGAATCTGCAAGAAACGGGAAGACCCCATAGCTGTTGAAGTAACAGGGTACTTGGGATCTGGATGAGCCATAATGAAAGCCCCAATAAAATCCCCAGGTGTGGTAAAATGAACGATTGCATCATCTCCCTGAGGAGTTGGCCGAGAAAGTTTATAAGCCCCACTCAAAACAAAACCGAAGCTATGGGCTGATTCACCCACTTGGTATAAAACATCACGATGAGAATTCACCAAGACCCGTCCCTTTTCACACAGCTTTTCTAGGTCTTCATTTGAAAGCCCTGAAAACACTGGAAAATTTTTAGCTTCTGCAAGAGCGGGCTTTAAGTTATCTTGAAAATGATCTCTTTTTACCATTGAGGTTTCCTTAAAACGGGCCAATACATGATTTATATCATAAGAATTTGGCGGCCTTAAGCTCATAATGACGAAATGGAAAGATTTGATTTGTCTGAATGGCAGTCTCAAACTACCGAATCCTTGATCGACTGCATCCAAACTCAATTTCACAATAATTTAAGGGAAAAACTGCCCCCAATCTTAGCCTTATTCGAAAAAGTTGCGAGCCGCCATGGTGCCACATTCCCAGAGCTGCACGATGCCCTCGTGTTATATCGGCAGTTTTCCCAGAAAATACCCCTTCATTTGCTTAAAGAAGAACAAATTCTTTTCCCACTCCTGCTGGCCCAAGAAAAGAGCGCCTCCTCCAATAAATCCTCACTTCCTGACGTTCAATTAGCTCACCCTATCATGGCCCTCGAGGTCGAGCATGAGGAAGATCGGGAAATTTTTTCTGACATTCAAAGGCTGCTGAAAGATTTTAATCCTCCCGAGGGGGCCTGTAGCAGTTACCGACTTCTGCTTGAATCTCTAAAAGCCATCAAAACGGAGTTCTTTCTTCACGTGGCCATCGAAAATGAAATTTTATTTAAAAGATTTCAAACTGATCTAGAATCCTGATTATTCAACAAGGTAAGAATTCATTTTTAGGTACTGCCCTTCGGGGAAATGGGGAATAGCCGTATGATCCCAGGCATTTCCTCCTCGGAGAAGTAGTTGACCAAAGCGCTGGCTTCGCAGAAACGCCTTTTGAAGAGCTCTATCAAAGGCCTCTCTTTGCACCAAGCCAGAACAAGAGCAACTCACAAATAGCCCACCTGATTTCACGCGTTTGACGGCCTCTGTATTCAATCGCACATAGGCTGAAATCCCCTTGTCCAAATCTTTTGACGCCTTCACGAAAGCCGGTGGATCACAAATCACAACATCATAATCCTGTTCAAGCAAAGGCCAATCTTTCAAGGCATCTAGCTTATAAGTTGCGATCTTAAAATCAGACCCAGTATTGGCCGAGGCAAATTTCAATGCCGATTCTGAAATATCAAGAAGGTCCACCTCTAATTCGATATTTTGAAGTTTGGCCCAGTGGACAAATTGTGCCGACCAATGCCCCACATAACAACAAATGTCCAATATTCTCAACTTTTTGTGAGTATTGAATCCAGTCAGAAATTTTAATACAGAGTGGATATTATAAGACTGATCCAGAAACAAACCTGTTTTCTGTCCTTGATAAAGATCGCAGTGCAAAGTCATACAGTCCCGCCAGTTCCACGCGTTGACCTGCACAGGTGCATAAGTCCATTCTACCTCTTTCACCGTCTGCATAAATCGCGCCTCTTCCTCTCGCAATCCTTCATGTTGGCGAACTCGCACATCATTACGGTAAATCAGGGCTGTCCGATCCCAAGGCACAGAGGTCAATCCCTTTTCATTCGCCTGCTCAATGAGGTTTTGAAACAGATCGGGATTTTTTCGGATAATAGAATCCATTCCAGCCGTCAGTATTTGAATGGCCAGCGCTTGGGCTTTTAAATCGTCCCGTAACCGATAAAAATCAATGACCAGGCCAGGAAGTCCATCCCCTTCTCCGAAGCATAGCCGGAAGCTCTGATGGAAGCCCAGACTTTGTTTTCGCTTCCATGCCTTAAGCAGTTTATAGAGAACAAAATTTCCCGTAGCTGGATCTCCCGATTCGACCCCAAAACTTAAGGCTCGAAAAGCCAATTTCGATTCCAAGTTGCCATACCCGCGGGCTAAAACCTCACCGTTTTCAGACTGCAACTCTACGGGGGCCCCATTATGAGGTAACTGCGAAGCCCGTTTAAGTTCATCTTTGTAAACCCATGGATGTCTGAGTTTTGTTCTATATGCCGCTTCTTTTTTTAAAGTCCAAATTGTCATGAATCACTCAGCAAATGAATAAAAGGAGAAAACTGTATCCACATTTTTTTTAAAATTGTTGTCGGTACCGATTATAAGAAGCCGCTTGCCGTTAGCCAACGCGGGGCCCCAGCTCAAGCCCTCCCAATTGGCCTCTTTATCGGTATCGAGGCTTAAAAGCTTTTTCTTCTCAACTTTTCCATTGGTTAATTTAACAGAAAATAGCTCAGCCCCCACTTTTTTCAAGTCAGTACCTTGCAACTGAAGATACCGCTCAAGCACCAAAAGATGATTCTCTTTCCACCACAGAGCCTCACTCATACCACGAAGAATTTCAGACTCGCCTTTTTTCGGCTCGTCCCGTGTGTACTTGTAGCTTTTGATCTTTTTCCATTTTTTATCAAAAACATACTCGTAAATATCAATTTTATTATCTCGGCGTTGAAATAAAGGCAGTTCGGGCATAATCCATAACTTTTTTCCATCCTCATGTACGGCTACGGCTTCAAAGCCCGAGTTATTGTGGATGCCTTGTGTTTGCATCCCGATGGCTTCAGGTAGAACTTCACGGGGCAAAGGTACTTCATCCTCCCATCCCTTCGCAAATGACCAAAAACGGATCATCGGCCTCACA
The DNA here is from genome assembly GCA_964515195.1 of uncultured Pseudobdellovibrionaceae bacterium. Taxonomy (GTDB): domain Bacteria; phylum Bdellovibrionota; class Bdellovibrionia; order Bdellovibrionales; family Bdellovibrionaceae. The sequence goes on along the minus strand of CAZETK010000030.1, from coordinate 2,074 downwards.
CGAGGCTTTTTATTTAAATCTCCCTCCGAACTGATCAGGAAGCGACCATCGTCGAAAAGATGAAGGGCTTCTGGATCTAACACTTGATACCCAGATGATTCCCCAAGGGGAATCATCTCCATCGGCTTCACACTCCAAGTTTTTTCATCTTTAGAGCTTTTCAATTCAAACTTATACATACGGTAAGGTCCGCGAGAACCCCGATCATCTGAAATCGCCCATAAAAAATCATTTTTATAGTGCAGGCCAGAAAGCCCCCCCACCTTAACCTTTTTAATTTCCATTTCGCTATCTAATGTTTGTCGATTCAACAATTCTAGGGTTTGCGCTTGCGCGACTATTAAAAACCAACAAATAAGCTGCAACATTTGGCCTTCCTTCTCACCTTAGCTGAGATCTTGTTTCCTCAATTCAACATTCTTGATTGTGCGAGCTTCAATGTGTTTTGCATCAACATTACAATTGTCATAGGACCCACGCCACCGGGTACAGGAGTTGCGGCCCTTACAACCTTGTCAAGCCCTTCAAATCGCACATCTCCACATACTTTGTTTTGAGCATTGCGATGAATGCCCACATCAATTACAACCGCACCTGATTTGAAGTCTTCAGCGCCCAAAAACTGTGGTTGGCCGGCGGCCACCACCACAAGATCCGCCTTGCGAGTGAACTCCCTGAGATCTCGAGTCCTCGAATGACAGGTGGTCACGGTAGCATCAGCATTCAGCAACAACATGGACATCGGCTTACCCACAATCAAACTTCTTCCTATAACGACACAGTTAAGACCCTTCACTTTTATATCGTAATAGTTTAAGATTTCCATGACACCAGCGGGGGTGCACGAAACAGCCAGTGGCCTACCGTGAGTCAAAGCTCCCAAGGCGGCCATCGTAAAACCATCAACATCCTTTTCAAAAGGAATCAAAGAAATGACTCGCTCCTGAGAAAGATGCGGCGGAAGGGGCATTTGGACCAATATGGCGTCTACGTCTTTGTCATCCACTAGTTTTTTAAGAAGATTTTCTAGCTCGACTTGAGTTGTTTTTTCCTCTAATCGCCAAACCTTCGAGATAAAGCCCAACTCCAAGGCTGTTTTCTCTTTGTGGCCAACATAGATTTGGCTGGCTGGATCAGATCCGACAAGAATCACATGCAACGAGGGCGTCCGACTGTATTTTTGTTTAAATTCCGCTACCTGAACAGCAAGCTGACTTTTGATATGAGCAGCGACCTTTTTTCCATCAAGAAGTTGGAAGTCTTTATTCATGTAAACTCCTTCTTTCATATAGCGTTCCGTAAGCCTGTAATTCAACCCTAATCCTAAAAAGAGAGTTGACCATGCCCCAGTCATTTGACTATTGTTCCTTCAATCTACAGGAGGCCGGCCATGTCCGATAAAGTGAAACTTTCTAAAGACGGCAGCTCGATTGACTTCGTCCAGTCCGAAAATTTGCCCACATCCCTTAAAAAATTCCGCCAGTCTCCCGAAATCGAAGGTTTCTATCGTTTTATCTTTGAAAACGATCTGCAAAAAGAGGCTTATGAAATTCTTAACAAAATCATAGAGGATCGAAAGCTTAAAAAGGCCCAGGCTAAAAAAGAGGCTAAAGAAGCAGCGCGCCTCGAAAGAGCATTAATTGCCGAGCGCGCTAAAAAGCTGAAAGCCGCCAAGGCTGAAGAAAAGGCCGCTGCCAAGGCGGCCGCTTCCGCTAAAAAGGCAGCTAAAGTCGCAGTTAAGTCGGCTTCCAAAGCTAAGTCCAAACCTGCGGTTAAAAAGTCAGCAGCTCCTGCCAAAAAAGTCGCGAAAACAGCCCCAAAAGCTAAGGTTAAGGCCGCTAACGGAAAAAACGGCAAAAAAGCCACCCGTAAAAAATAACTCGGACGCTTTATCCGAATCCAGCCCTAAGACCCTGCCCATGCAGGGTCTTTCTGTTTTAAGGATTTGCAATGGGCTCTCTGCAAAAAGGAGTTCCCATGAAGCGCTTAAAAAACCGTCAAGGTCAGAGTCTTGTCGAGTATTTGGTCCTCGTATGTTTGATTGCCGTCGGCTCTATGGCCGTAATTCGTGTTG